>CALHLD010000001.1 GCA_938034445.1 uncultured archaeon
TCCTTCTACCTTGCTCAGATTTTTACCACTTCCATATTCACTTACTGCTTCAACATAAACTTTGACAGCCACATTTCCAATATTTTTTACCATAACATTCACTTCCTGTGATCCAGCAGTTATAATTGTGTCAGTGCAAACGATCTTTGCAACCTGACTTGGTGACAAGATAGCATTATTATACATCGAATATACTCCAACTGCTGTAGTGAGACCCAAAATTAGGAATATGACTTCTGTCAGAACACGAGAAAGAGCCCTCCTCTTTTTCATGTACTTCACCTTATAGTTTAGCTGTTGTCACGTATGTGGTTGTGTATATTGTTGAATTTTTGTCATCCAATACTTTAGCAACTATTGTATACTGTTTGCCTGGATCAATTGTTGTACCGGTTAAGTCTATTGTAAGGGTTCTAACATGACCAGGCGTTATCAAAATATTTGTAAAATCACCCTCTTTCTCTGCTATTGCTATTTTTATTTTTTGTATAACTGTTGTGCCCACATTTTTTATGGTAACATATGCCTTATTTTGTGATGCTATAATATCTACTTGCTCTATCACAATTTTTGCTGTCCCACTCATGTTTGAACTGTAGTCGTTGTATATTGTGTAGGCTCCTATTGCTGTGGTCGTTGCTAGCAGTAGGAATATTATTTCTGTGAGGACTCGGCTTAAACCTTTCCTCTTATTAAACAATCTTTTTGTTTTCATGCAAGAAAACTCTTGTTTACAGAAATTTTTAAGCTAACTTATGTTGGCGCTTTTATCCAATACCATCATAATATCCTTTGATATAATTTGAAGTGCGTGTTTGACGAAATATTGTGTCTAATTACTTTGACATTATTACTTTCGCCATTAACGGTTATCAATATACCTACTTTTGAAAGTCAATCAAACGTTCTTCAAATAGAATTCTTAGGCTACCTTAACTCTGACAAATATACTATAATACTTTTGAAGAACAACAGTTTTCTTGAACATAATATTTCAAAACTTATTTTAAACAATATGGAATATTTTTTGCCTCAACCCTTATGCCTAAAACCATATGAGGCTACTATAATGTTTTTGCCAGCGAATATATCGCAACTATATTATCTAACTTTAGTAAGTGAGTTTGGAGAAAATTTTAGGGTGGTATAGTTGGCTAAAGCATTATCCTCTGCAACAACACCACTGATAATATTAACATTAACTATCATAACATCAACAATACTATACTCAACTTACACACAAACGTTTGGCAGCATAACATATTCTCCAGAAACAGTATACAACATTGAAATATTACAAACAGTAAATGGTTCAACATCACAACTTATACTCTACAACCCAAACCCAGTATCAATAAAAATAACGGAAACCCTACTAGAAAACGACAGCACACCCTTTACCCTAAAATATTCAAACATGAGCATATGCAAAGAAAACACTATACCACCAAACTCAGTAGCCATACTCGAAATAAGAAAACCAATAGACAAACAAAAAACCATATACCTAAAATCAGACAAAAAAATCATAGCATACTACACAAAGGGGCAATAAATGACACAAAACATAAACGAAACAATAACACTCTACCTAGGACTACTTACAGCAACAATACTCCTAATAATATACGAAAAAATAAACACTACAACAGCAGCAATCATCACATTCATACTAACCTCAATAACAATACTAAACTACATAAAAATTTTTATATACAACAAAAAAGAGAAAAAAAGATAATTATGGGCAAAATATAGCCCAAAGCGAGAAAAGGGCCTGTAGCTCAGCCAGGTAGAGTATCGGGCTTTTAACCCGAGGGTCCCGGGTCCGAATCCCGGCAGGCCCGCATCAACATCCAATTTTCATATCACAAGTTATAGGATAAAGGTTGCCATTATGTAATCTTAAAATTTTGTGTCAAACAAACTATATGGCAGAAAAAAGCTGAACAAGTTTAAAAACTATTTTTCTAGCTTAGATATTAGAATTTTTTTTAAAAAAAAGAAAAGGGGGGTTTTTATAATCTATATTTTTATTCCAAAGAAGTTATTTAGTACAAATGCTACAAATATTATTGTATAGAAGATAAGTCCAACGACAATAACAAGGATCTCCCACCATTTCATTCTATACTCTTTTGGAAGTAGCACAAAATTTACTCCAAGAAGTCCAATATAGCAGAAGACGCCAATAAGGTTAGCAAAAGCTCCAGCCAACACAGCCTGCCATGCAGGCTGTACTCCAACGAACATCAGAATAATCCATATAACAGAGAGTACAGCTAATATGGTGTAATAGAGTTTCTTAGCGTCACCCTTAAACCTCTTCTCAAGGCTTGGGAACGCTGTCCACCAAATGTTTGTAAACTCTCTTGGAAGCTGGTCGACAACATTGACTGTGTTTGTAATATACAGTGCAAGTAGCAATATTGTCATTAAAACAACCAATGCAGGAATTGGCATATAGTTTGCTAATGCTACAGGGAAAGCCCAGCCACTAGGTATTTCCGCACCCCTTGGTACAAGATGATAGGCTAATGCTACAGGGAACCATAAGGTTATGAAGCTTCCGAAGAAGAAGACAATCCATAGCTCTAGATGCACATACTTCATCCACCCATTGTATCTCCTAACATTTTCTGGGTCTGTTTTTGGCAAGTATCCTTTACTCAAAAATGGTACTGCCTTACCTCCAACAACAGCTGGAATGAAACCAGTCTTCTTTGTCATACCCCATTCTGTATCCCTATAATAGTTGGTCATCATTATAGCATTTGCAGCATAATTTCCAGCATATCCCGCTATTGCAGCAATGATAGCCCAGTTGACACCAGAAGGCAAGGATCCAAATGCAAAAAATCCTGCAAAAACCTCGAACAGCACATTTGCTGGCACTATTAAGAGTGTAAGTATAACGATTATGCCAACCTCAACAACCACGTCCCACCATGAAAGCAATCCTAGCGTCTTCTGTATTTTCTCACCAAACAATAATGGCGCGATTCCTATAAGTAGGCCTACAACACCTAACGCACCAACAAGATACTGTTCAGGCGCCTCTGGAGGTCTACCAAGTGCTATATACGCAAATGTCGTTCCTGTTAAAACCATGTAATATGGCCACATTAATCTAACAAAGTCCGAAATCGTCCAGATTATGGCCCAAGCCTTCTTTCCAATCCAAAGTCTTGAAATACCACTTATTAGTGGTTCTCCTGTGGCCATCGTATATCTTGTTCCAGCTATACCACTTACTGTTTGGAAAAATATTGAAATTAGTGCAAACCATAGTATTGTAGGTCCATATGACAAGATTGCTAGAGGTCCAGATATAACTTCTCCTGTTCCTATTCCAACTGAAACGGAAATTATTGCCGGTCCTATAAGAAATCCTATTATGTCTCTGAATCTTGTAACTTTAAAAGGTTCTGGTATATCTTCTACTCCCCTAAACTCTTTATCGGTGGACATTTGTCACCGTATCAAATTTTTACGGAAATCACTATTTAAATTTATTGTTAACATTATTAATTTGTAAATTTTTTAATAATTTTAGCAAAGAATTTCTTTTTTATAAAACGTATAAAAGTGGTGTATTCTAAAGTGTGATCATAGCAATAAGTCTTAAAAGCATTATACGCTATTATCTTTATCGTGGTAGCGGATGTCATTGGATGTCGAGTTCATTTGTAAAGGTGGTTTTGGTAGTGAAGCTGAAATCGATGTCGAGTTAAGACGTGTTTTTCCAGGTATTGGTGGAACCATATACACTTACCAGGCTATACCTGTTGCCTTTAGGAGGGAATTTTCTTCTTCACCAAATGTTGGACATAGACTTTTTCTTAAGCATGCTATAATCAAGAAGCTTGAAGACTATTTTTTTAGGAAGGGTGTCTACCATTACGCTCACGTTACCCGTCCTTTGGGTTCCACGTCAGAGGGATACATTTATGAGTGGGCTTTTGGTAGTGATGTCTTTCCATGGTACTATTCTGATGATTCTGGAGAAAGTATTCCAGTAGAGCTCGATGATTGGAGAGCCTTTGTTGAAGCGTTTGAAAGTGCTGGTATCGATTTGAGAAAGGACTGTGCTGACCCAGACAATGGTCGTCTTTCACAGAATATAATTCACCAGTTTCCCTATGGTGCTAGTGTTAGTAAACCTAAGCTTAATAGGCTTTGGAAGAGGATCGATTTCGGTGACAAGAGTGTTTCAATAGATTTTGACCGTCTCCTCTCATTCCTTGAAAGGTATGAGGATGATATGAGGGAAAATCTTAGAATTGGAAGGTTTGATATGATAAAACTTTCATGCAAATATCTTCTTTACGGTGATAGAATGGATCCTAAAGAATTTGGTGAGCTCACGATGCTTGTTAGAGACTATAGACTTTCAACTTTATCGCATCTTAATACTAGGGGTGTGGAAAGTTCTGGCGCTGTTAAACTCTTCTAACTTATCACCTACTGTACTGTACATTATAGTCTAATCTGTATAGTTTATTCGGTGTTCTCTGATGTCAATGAAAAGGTTATGGTAATGTTTAAATAACCGTCATTTTAGGGTTTTTTAGGCGTTTATTATGACAGTTTTTTGTCAAGTAACTGTTATAGAGGTGTTCTTCTATGGATAAGAAGACTTCTCAGAAAGAATTTTCTATACTGGACCACTTTCTTGTTCCAAAGCATGAAATTCTTTCTCCAGAGGAAGCTAAAAATGTTTTAGAAACATATCGTGTTAAGCCGCATCAACTTCCCTACATTTTGTCATCCGATCCTGTAGTTAAGGTGTTAGGTGCTAAGCCGGGTGACATAATAAAGATTACTAGGAAGAGTGATGTTGCTGGTGTATCATACTATTACAGGTACGTTATTGAGGGGTGAAAATGGTTTTGGTTGAAAAGAAGGCTTCAGATTTTTGGCCTCTGCTGAAAGCTATTATTGAAGAAGAGGGTGTTGCGAGGCAGCATATTAACTCCTATAACGAGTTTGTAAGATATGGTTTACAGGCTATTGTCGACGAAGTTGGGAAGATTGATGTTGAAACATTAACGAACCCTTATACGGTGGAATTTGGTAAAATACGTGTAGGCTTCCCCCGTGTTACAGAGCATGATGCTTCAAAAACTCTTGTAACACCCATGGAAGCTAGAATGAGAAATCTAACATATTCTGCTCCAATAGAATTGGAGATGAAGATTGTCCAAAATGGTATAGTAACGGACTCGCAATACCTATACATTGGAGACCTTCCGGTAATGGTTAAGTCAGACCTATGCTCTCTATCTAAAAAGTCTATAGATGAGCTTATTGAAGAAGGTGAAGACTACCTTGATCCAGGAGGATATTTTATAATAAATGGTTCTGAACGTGTTATCGTTGGATTAGAAGATCTTGCACCAAACAAAATGCTTGTCGAAGTTAAAAAGCAGGGTGGTGCAACATTATATAATGTAACAGTCTACTCTTCTGTAATAGGCTACCGTTCTAAGCTTGAAATTTCAATGCACCAGGATGGTGTAATATATGCTCGCTTCTCTAATCTTCCAACAGACATTCCTGTTGTTGTTCTGATGCGTGCTCTAGGATTGGAATCGGATAGAGAAATAGTTGAAGCTGTCTCACTTAAGCCTGAAATACAGGATCTTCTTGGACCCACCTTTGATAAATGTGCTGAAGTTGTTACTGCAAATGATGCGCTAGTATATATTGGAAATAGGGTTGCTCACGGTCTTCAGGAAGAATATCGTGTTAAACGTGCTGAAAATGTTCTGGATTGGGGTCTATTGCCTCATCTTGGAAAGAATCCTGAAGATAGACTAAGTAAGGCTCTGTTTATTGGTGAAGCTGTATGTAAGCTTCTAGAATATAAGCTTGGATGGATTCATGCTGACGATAAAGACCATTATGGAAATAAGGTTATAAGATTGGCTGGACAGCTTCTCGCAGACCTTTTCAGGACATGCTTTAGGAACCTTGTTAAGGACATGAAGTATCAGCTTGAACATTCTGGCCAAAAGCGTGGTATTGGTGTAGTAAATGTAGCCATAAGACCGGGAATTATAACTGATAAGCTGAGGAATGCTATTGCTACGGGAAATTGGGGTAGGGGTAAGGTTGGTATAACACAGCTCTTGGATAGGACAAACTATCTTTCTACAATAAGCCATCTTAGAAGAATTCAGTCACCACTTTCAAGAAGTCAGCCTAACTTTGAAGCAAGAGATCTTCATCCTACACATTTTGGAAGGGTCTGCCCATGTGAAACTCCTGAAGGTTCAAACTGTGGTCTTGTTAAGAATCTCGCCCTTTCAGCAATAATTTCTGTAGCCTCAGATCCTAAAGAGATAATGAACATTATTACACAAATTGGATTAATACCCTACAAGGATGCTCCAAGAGAGGTTAAGATGAATGGTGCTAGGGTGTTCTTGGATGGTGGTGTTGTAGGCTATGTTATAGACCCAGAAGGGTTCTGTAAAGAGTTTAGGAACATGAGAAGGATCGGGCTTATTCCCAGTGATGTAAGCATTTACCTTAAGGTTCCACCTAACCCGAATGCTGAAACAAGAATATACATTAACACTTACGCTGGAAGGGTTCTTAGGCCTTTGATCATAGTAAAGGATGGTGTTCCACAGCTGAGAAAGGAGGATATGGACCTTGTAATAAAGGATAAGATGTCGTGGAGGGAGCTTTTAAAGAGAGGTGAGCTTGAGCTTATTGATGCTAACGAGGAAGAAAACTGTTATATTGCAACAAGCATTTACGAGCTCACACCAGAACATACCCACTTAGAAATTTCTATGACTGGAATGCTTGGTGCTGTAGCCTCAATAATACCTTACGCAGAACATAATCAGTCACCAAGAAACACTTATGAGAGTGCTATGGCTAAGCAGGCTCTTGGTTTTCCAACACCAGTTTACAAACATTTAATGAATGTTAGGTCACATCTTCTTTTGTATCCTCAGACTCCGATGGTTACTACAGGCTCTTTTGAAATGCTTAATCTGGATAAGAGGCCTATTGGCCAAAATGCCGTTGTAGCAGTTCTCTCCTACGACTGCTATAATATTGAGGATGCTATTGTATTGAATAGGGCTTCTGTGGAAAGAGGGTTTGGTAGAACCTTCTTCTTCAGACTTTATGAGGCTGAAGCTCAACTTTACCTTGGTGGGATGAAGGATAGGTTTGAAATACCTAACCCCGACTCTAATGTTAAAGGGTATAGGGGTGACAAATTCTATAGACTTCTTGAACCTGATGGTGTAGTCTTCCCAGAAGCAAATGTTTCGGGCGGTGATGTTCTGATTGGAAAAGTGAGTCCTCCCAGGTTTACTGAAGAATATCGTGAAATTGAAGCTGGAGGCCCATACATGCGTGATACTTCTGTAGCGGTCCGTCCATCTGAAACAGGTGTGGTTGACTCCGTCATTATGTCAATTAATGTCGAAGGCGGTAAAATGTATAAGGTTAAGGTTAGAGACCTTCGTATACCAGAATTGGGTGACAAGTTTGCTTCAAGACATGGTCAGAAGGGTGTTGTCGGCTTACTTGCCAACCCAGAGGATCTGCCCTACACCGAAGATGGAATCGTCCCCGACCTAATAATAAACCCACATGCTTTTCCATCAAGAATGACTGTTGGACAGTTTATAGAATCTATTGCAGGTAAGGTTGGCGCCCTCAGGGGTAAGCCTGTTGACGGAACAACATTCTGTGGAGAAACGGTAGCCTCACTTGAAAGGCAGCTTGAAGAATTTGGTTTCGTTAAGACTGGTAAGGAAGTAATGTATGATGGCAAAACTGGTGAAAGATATGTTGCCGACATATTCGTAGGCGTAGTCTATTATCAGAAGCTACATCATATGGTTGCCGACAAGATTCACGCTAGAGCTAGGGGGCAGGTTCAGATGTTAACTAAACAGCCTACAGAAGGGCGTTCAAGAGGTGGTGGTCTAAGGTTTGGTGAAATGGAACGTGACTGTCTAATCGCCTATGGAACATCAATGGTTTTAAAGGATAGGCTATTAGATGAGTCCGACAAGACTGATGTTCACGTATGTGAAAACTGTGGGCTGATAGCATATTTTGACGCTAAAACTAGAAAGTATACTTGCAGGGTTTGTGGCACTAACGCAAAGATAGCCACGGTTTCCATGGCATATGCTTTCAAATTGCTTGTACAGGAAATGATGAGTTTGAACATATTACCTCGCCTGATTTTAAAGGATAAGATTTGAGGTGGATATGAAAATGTCTGTTCAAGAAATTCAGAAAAATATTGGTGGAATAAAGTTTTCTGTCTTCTCTCCACAACTTATTAGGGCTTATAGTGTTGTAGAAATCACAGCTCCAGAAACTTACGATAGAGATGGTTTACCTGTTCCTGGAGGATTAATGGACCCGAGGCTTGGAACACTTGAACCTGGGCAAAAGTGTGCTACATGCGGTAATACTTCAGCAAAATGTCCAGGCCACTTTGGGCACATTGAGTTAGCGGAGCCTATAATACATGTGGCGTTTGTAGACGACATCTACGCCATACTGCAGTCTACTTGTAGGGTTTGTCATAAGCTAATATTAAGTGATGAAGCTATTAACGAATATAAAAAGATTTTAGAAGACAGAAAATATGTTACCCCTGAAGTTTATGAAAATATTTCTAGAGAAATTAAGTCTAAAGCTAAAAAGGTTAGACAATGTCCACATTGTGGTAGTGTAAAATATGAGATTCAGCTTGTCAAGCCTACTACATTCTATGAAATAAGGGAAGAGGGTCCATCACGTCTTCTCGCGAGCTCGATTAGAGCATGGCTTGAGGATATAAACGATAAAAATCTCATATTGTTAGGATATGATCTTGAAAGGGTGAGGCCTGAATGGTTTGTTTTACAAGTTCTGCCTGTACCGCCTGTTACAGTACGTCCTTCAATCATACTTGAGACTGGAATACGTTCTGAAGATGATTTAACACACAAGCTTGTCGACATTCTTAGAACTAATCAAAGGGTTAAGGAGAGTAAGGAGTCGGGTTCACCCCCTCTTATAGTCCAAGACCTTGTAGACCTTGTGCAGTACCATGTTACAACATATTTTGATAATGAGGTAAGTGGTATTCCACAAGCTCACCACCGTTCAGGTCGTCCTCTAAGAACTTTAAGCCAGAGGCTTAAGGGTAAAGAGGGTAGGTTTAGAGGAAACCTTTCAGGAAAGCGTGTTGACTTTTCAAGTAGGACTGTCATCTCTCCTGACCCGAACCTTGACATAAATGAAGTGGGCATTCCTATAGAGGTTGCTAAAAAGCTTACAATTCCAGAGAAGGTTACAAACTGGAACATTGAAAGGCTAAGACAACTTGTTATTAATGGTGACAATTATCCTGGTGCAAACTATATCATAAGACCTGATGGTGTAAAGATTAGATTAGATTATGTTCAAGATAGGAAGGCTGTTGCCGCCGCATTAGCCCCAGGATATATTGTCGAAAGACACCTTGTTGACGGTGACATAGTACTATTTAACAGACAACCTTCACTTCATAGAATGTCGATTATGGCTCATCATGCTAAAGTTTTACCTGGTAGAACGTTCAGACTTCATCCTGCAGTTTGTCCACCATATAATGCTGACTTCGATGGCGATGAAATGAACCTTCACGTTCCACAGGGTGAGGAAGCTAGATGTGAAGCTGAACTCTTAATGAGGGTTCAAGATCAGATTCTCTCGCCAAGATATGGTGGACCAATTATTGGTGCAATAAGAGATTTCCTTACAGGAGCATACCTTCTAACAAAAGATGATACATATCTTACAAAAGAAGAGTTTACTAATCTTGCAAACATCGGAGGATTTACTGGTCCACTACCTGAGCCTGCAATAAAGGAGCCAAAAGAACTTTATCTAGGAAAACAACTCTTCTCACTGTTTCTTTCAAAAGGTTTCAATTACACCCTTAGAGCAAGCTGGCGTGGAAAACAGGTTGTTATAAAGGATGGTGTGCTTGTTTCCGGTGTTATCGACAAGGCATCAATTGGCGCAGAAAAGCCTGACAGTATCCTTCATAGGATTGTCAAAGAATATGGTAGTGACGTTGCAAGAAACTTTTTGAACTCAATCTTTAGGGTTATTAAGGCATATATTACATCAAAAGGTTTCACCATAGGATATGATGACTTTTGGCTTCCACCAAGTGCTAGAAAGGCTGTAAACCAAGCAATTGCTGAAGCCTACGATCGCATAAAGGAACTTCAGAGGCAGTATGAAGAGGGTACCTTACCTCTAATGAGAGGTCTTTCTCCCGAAGAAGCTTTGGAGCTTTACATAGTTAACGAACTTTCTAAAGCTCGTGATGACGCTGGAAAGGTTGCTGAAAAACACTTGAGTGACGATAATAGTGCTGTTATAATGGCTAGAACGGGTGCAAGAGGCTCACCACTTAATATCGGCCATATGGCTGCAGCTTTAGGACAACAGTCTATACGTGGAAAACGAATAATGAGAGGATATGAAAACAGGGTCTTATGCCACTTTAAACCAAATGACCCTAATCCCGATGCAAGAGGCTTTATAAAATCAAATTATAGGGACGGCCTTAATCCACTAGAATTCTTTTTCCACGCCATGGGTGGCAGGGAAGGTCTAGTCGATACGGCTGTAAGGACTCAACAAAGTGGGTATATGCAGAGGCGTTTGGTTAACGCTATGGAACATCTTAGAGTTGAATATGACCGGACTGTCAGAGATCCAGAGGGTGCAATAATACAATTCCTTTATGGTGAAGATGGTGTGGATCCATCTAAGAGTGACCATGGTAAAGCTGTTAATGTTCAAAGACTTATTGAAGCAGAACAGCTTGTTGCACAAGGAAAGCCGATTGAACCTGATGAGCTTGAAAACCTACTTAAAGAGTATGCTCATAAGCTCAATCCTAAACTGGTTCAGGAATTGAAGACTTCTTTGAGTAAATCGAAGCTTCCTAAACCTAATGTAGAGAATGTGCTAAAGAGGACTGTAGAACTTTTTGAACAAGCTTTAATTGAACCTGGTGAAGCTGTAGGTGTTGTCGCAGCCCAATCTATAGGTGAGCCAAGTACTCAGATGACTTTAAGAACCTTCCACTTTGCAGGTGTTAGAGAAAGAGATATCACTTTAGGTCTACCAAGACTTATTGAGCTTGTAGACGCTAGAAGGCAACCATCTACACCTGCAATGGACATATACTTGCTCCCAGAATTTGCTGAAGACCTTAACTTTGCAAGAAAGATTGCTGCAGAAATCAGGTTCTCAAAGATTGGAGATGTTGTGAAAAGTAGTGAAATCGACCCAAGTGGTCAGATAACATTTGTGCTGGATAAGGAGGCTATGGAAGAACTTGTTGTCACCCCAGAATATGTTGCCTCACAAATAGAAACTGGTAAAAGAAAACCAGAGATAGTTAACGAGGACACTATAATATTAATGGTTGAAGGAGCCGACCCTGTCTCACTCCAGAGAATGAGGAACAAGATTTTGAACAGCCGACTTAAGGGTATTCCGGGAATCACTGAAGCCACGGTTGTTAAAGAAGGTTCAGAGTGGGTTATTCAAACAAAAGGCTCAAATCTTTCAAAAGTTTTAAGGATCGAAGGTGTTGATCCAACAAGAACCATAACTAACGATATATACGAAATATGGACCACACTTGGGATCGAAGCTGCTAGAGCTGCTCTTGTTAGGGAAATAAGTAAAACGATGGAAGAGCAAGGTTTGGAGGTAGATATGCGACACATATATTTGGTAGCGGACTTAATGACTGTAACAGGAACGCTAAAGCAGGTCGGCCGCCATGGTGTTGTCGGAGGGAAGGCGAGTGTTCTAGCAAGAGCTGCATTCGAAATAACAGTTCCCACATTGGCTGAAGCTGCAGTAAAAGGTGAAATTGAGCAGTTAAAGGGTGTAACCGAAAGTGTTATAGTAGGCCTTCCCATTCCTGTTGGTACTGGAATGGTTGACCTGTTCATAACACAAGGTGAGAATGTTGAACAGAAGCCAAATTGAAGCACTACTTGAGCAAGTCACAAAAAAGGGTAAAATAGTGTATGGTGCTAATGAAGTTATGGAAGAGCTTAGGGGTTCAAAGGCTGTTATAGTCTCTAAATCTGTTAAGCCAGAAGTTAGGCAGAAGCTCTTAAGAGACTGTAAAAAGAACTCTATACCTGTAATCGAATACGATGGTTCATCAATAGATTTAGCTAGGGCGTTGGGAAAAAACTTTAGAATCTCCGTCCTTTCAATAAAATCTACTGGAGGATTAGATTTAAAACAAATTTTGTCGGAAACTAAAAGTTGATTATCATGCCTGACAAAATAACATGGTCAACACAAGAACTTGAACTTCTTTCACTTTTCCAAAAAATTAGTGGTGTAACCGCAAGGGATTGTGTTATAGACAATAAAATGAATCGTGTAATTTTCCTAGTAAACCCTAGCGAAATCGGTCTCGCAATAGGGAGGAAAGGCTCTTGTGTTAAAGCGTTAGAAAACATTATCAAGAAACCTGTTGAAATTGTAGCCTACTCAGATGATCCCATACAACTTATAAAAAACACGCTTAACCCAAAATATATTAGCGAAATACGTTTAAGTGAAAGAATGGATGGAAGTAAAATTGCTGTAGTGGTTTTAACAAGCCCCAAGTTTCAAGGTGCAGTTGTAGGCCTTGGTGGAAAGCATGCAGAAAAAGCACGTCTTCTTGTAAGAAGATACTTTGACATAGCGGACGTAAGAATTGTTGCCCAAACATAAAAAGAAATAGTTATATAAGAGCAATAAGTCCGCCTTCTTGCTGATAGTATGGGGAAAAAATCGCCTGTAGGAGAATTTGCAGCACGCAAACTGATAGAGAAAAGACAAAAGTTTAGATGGTCTAGTAAAAGGTATATTAAACGTGCACTAAGGATAAAAGAAAGATTCGATCCACTCGAAGGCGCTCCTCAAGCAAGAGGCATAGTGCTGGAAAAGGTTGGTGTAGAATCAAAGCAGCCTAACTCAGCTATAAGAAAATGTGTTGCACCCGACACAAAAATAATGTTGGAAGACGGTGTACTACGGATAAAAGATCTGTCTAATAAATGGTCTGATACGAGAATACTTTCATATAATTATCATGACAAAAAGATTGAGCCGACGAATTTAGTTGACTATTTTTCTATAAAGGATTGGGAAGTTGAGGAGCTTGGTTTGTATGAACTTATTACAGAAACTGGTAGAAGGCTGATTGGAAGCGGAGACCATCCAATTTATACAGCTAGAGGTATAGTAAATTTAAGGGAAGTTAAAGTAGGTGATAAAGTTATAGTTTTACCTTCCGAGCCGCCATTTAAAGAAGAAAGGGATGATGTGATTTTAAATGAAGAGGATATATTGAATGTTGCACCGGAAAAAAGCAATAAAGATAGAATTTTAGCTGTGCTTAAAGAAAAAGGTCTTATACCATTAAAATACAGTAATCCAAATATTACAAAGATAGTGAAACTTGTTGGCCACCTCTTCGGTGACGGTTCACTAAGCCACTCTAAATCAGGCACAGGAATGAGTGGAAAGGTTGTCGTCTCAGGAAATTTTGAAGACTTAGATGATATTAAAAGTGATATTGAATCCTTAGGTTTTCACTGCTCGCCCATCTATAGAGGATACTCAGAAAGTGTTGTTGACTATGGTTCAGGGCAGCTTCTTATTCGAGGAAATTATCATGCAGTCCAATGTAACTCTATAGCCCTTTTCACGTTCTTTAAGGCCTTAGGCGTGCCGGTTGGCTCAAAAAGTGATGTAGAGTATAGTTTACCTAAATGGGTCGTGAATGCTCCACTTTGGATAAAAAGAGAATTTTTAGCATCCTTCTTTGGAAGTGAACTGGAGTCACCCAGAGTTAATGTATCAACATTTTATCCACCATCTTTTGCTATAAGTAAAAGGTCTGAGCTACTAGATAGTGGGTTAAGGTTTGTTAACGAATTAAAAGAATTGCTTAAAGAATTTGATGTAAAAGTTTCAAGTATTAAGGTCTTAAATGGAGTTAAAAGGAGTGATGGTTCATCAACTTACAAGATTATAGTATATATTGCATCGAATATAGACAATCTTATTAATTTGTACGGGAAGATAGGATATGAGTATAATAGTATGAGGAAGGTTAGAGCCCGTTATGCCTACCAATATTTAAGGTTGAGAAAACAAAGGATAGAAGCAACAAAAGAAGCATATAATATTGCATTAAGGTTAAAATCTAACGGCCTATCTTTAGCGAAAATAGCTGAAACTTTACAGACTCAAGGCTATACTTGGATAAATAAGGGCATTGTACAATATTGGTTATCGAGGAATGTTGATTTAAATAAACTAAATACTACACAACGTTTTATACCATTTGATAAGTGGGTTAAAGAGAGCACGTTAGGCCTTTCCTCAGGCCTTGTATGGGAGCAAGTTAGATCAGTTAATCCGCTAAAGCTTAATATTGAACTTTATGATGTGACAACAGCGAGCGAAGCTCACAATTTCTTTGCCAACAATATTTTGACTGGAAACTGTGTTCGTGTGCAGCTTATTAAAAATAATAAGCAGATTACAGCCTTCTTGCCTGGCGATGGTGCCTTAAACTATGTGGACGAACATGATGAAGTTCATGTTGAGGGTATTGGCGGTACTTTAGGCCGTTCGATGGGAGACATTCCAGGTGTAAGGTATAAAGTTTTTAAAGTAAACGGTATTTCTCTTCAGATGCTTGTTCTTGGTCGTAAGGAGAAGCCTAGGAGGTAGCCTGTAGGATGTCGTCTAAGCCAGAGTATCAGCATCTGCTTCTATTCGGTAAATGGAGTTTTAAGGATGTTAAGGTGAATGATATCGGTTTAAAAAGTGTTATAGACCTTAAACCTGTACTTTTGCCCCATTCTTTTGGAAGACATGAGCATCAAAAGTTCGCGAAATCTAAAGTGAATGTTGTTGAACGTTTAGCTAACGACCTTATGCATTTTGGTAAAAAGTATGCAAAGAATACTGGTAGAATGGGTGGTAAGAAATATCATGCCCTAAAAATTGTGAGATCAGCTTTCGAAATAATACAATTGAGGACTGGAATGAATCCTATTCAAGTGCTCGTTAGAGCGTTAGAGAATGCTGCACCAAACGAGGACACTACAAGAATAATGTATGGTGGTGTAGTGTATCATGTTGCAGTCGACATTTCACCTCAAAGGCGCTTGGACCTCGCATTAAGGTTCATTTCAGAAGGTGTGAGGGAAGCGACCTTTAATAAAATGATTTCTGTTGAAGAAGCATTGGCTGAAGAATTAATTCTTGCAGCTAACAATGACCAAAACAGTTATGCAATCAAAAAGAAGAATGAGCAGGAACGTATAGCTTTATCCTCAAGATAAAAATTTAAAAACCCTAAACCTTATATAATAAGGTTGAAGTTCAAAATTGGTGCAAGGTGTAGAAAATGTCTACTAAACCTCATCTCAACCTAGTAGTAACAGGACACGTAGACCATGGAAAGTCGACTACAATGGGCCACTTCCTAGTACAGATTGGCGCAATCGACCAACGTACTATAGAAGAGTATGCAAAAGAATCTGAAAAGTTTGGTGCAGGAGACACGTTCAAATATGCTTGGGTTCTCGATAGGTTAAAGGATGAACGTGAACGTGGTGTAACCATAGACCTTGCCTTCCAAAAGTTCGAAACCAAAAAATACTATTATACACTGATAGATGCTCCAGGACATAGAGACTTTGTTAAAAACATGATTACTGGTGCAAGCCAAGCCGACGTCGCAATAATAGTCCTATCAGCAAAACCTGGTGAAACCGAAGTTGGTGTAGGATTTGGAGGCCAGACGAGAGAACATGCTTTCCTACTAAGAACACTTGGTGTAACACAGGTGATTCCAGTAATAAATAAAATGGATGATCCGACAGTGAAATATTCTGAAGAAAGGTATAAGGCTGTAAAGGCTGAGTTCGAGAAGCTTCTTAGAATGGTAGGCTATGATGTAACAAAAATACCGTTCATTCCAGTATCCGGTTGGGCTGGCGACAATCTGACAACAAGGTCTCCGAACATGCCATGGTATAAGGGTCCAACTTTAATTGAAGCTCTTGACATGGTTTCAGAGCCTCCGAAGCCAATCGATAAACCATTCCGTCTTCCTGTACAGGATGTTTACTCTATCACAGGTGTTGGCACAGTTCCAGTTGGAAGGGTTGAAACAGGTGTTGTTAAGGTCGGTGACAAGGTAGTAATAGCTCCAGCTAACCTTAAAGCTGAAGTTAAATCTATTGAAATGCATCATACGCCTATAGAGAAGGCTATTCCAGGAGACAACATTGGCATAAACCTTAGGGGTGTCTCGAAACAGGATATCAAAAGAGGTTATGTGATAGGTCCAGCTGACAATCCGCCAACAGTAGCAAAGGAGTTCATAGCACAAATAATAGTAATATATCATCCATCCGCAATATCCGCTGGATATACACCAGTACTCCATGCGCACACTGCACAGGTTGCAACAACATTCAAGGAGCTTATCGCAAAAATTGATCCAAGAAGTGGTCAAATAGTTGAAGAAAAGCCTAAGTCTCTAAAGACAGGCGATAGCGCGCTTGTTAGACTCGCTCCATTAAGACCCCTTTGTATAGAGCCGTATAGTGTAATTCCACAGTTAGGACGGTTTGCAATTCGTGATATGGGTACAACAATAGGCGCTGGAATAGTTAAGGAGGTAACCGTAAAAGGCTAAAAATAGGATGACGAAACCCTAAGCTGGTGTACCTTGATTGGCAAAAAAGGCCAAAATAATACTAACGAGCACCAATTTAAAACTGTTGGAAGACGTATGCAATCAGATAAAGGAAATTACTGAAAAGACTGGAGTAAAAATGAAGGGCCCCGTCCCATTACCGACTAAGAAAAGAAGAGTGGTTACAAGAAAGTCTCCATGTGGTGAAGGAACACACACATTTGACAAATGGGAACTAAGGATACATAGAAGATATGTTGAAATAGACCAGGATGAAAGAACGTTGAGACAGTTTATGCGTTTAAAGATGCCTGAGGAAGTACAGTTAAGGGTTTCCTTAACATAACCCCAAAAAATTTTTTATTACATAAAATTTTTAATAAAATGGCTTAAAATAATATAAGTTATGGTTAAGCTTGTTAGCGTTAACATTTACGTTAGTGGAATAGTTCAAGGTGTATTCTTCAGAGCATATACTAGAAGTAAGGCTAGATCTCTTGGATTAACTGGATGGGTTAAAAATTTACCTGACGGTAGGGTTCAAATTTTTGCAGAAGGTGAAGAAGATTCTATTAAAAAGCTTATTGAATGGTGTAAAGTAGGTCCTCCCTATGCTGTTGTAGAAGATGTTAAAGTTGAATGGCTCGAATACTGTGGCAAATATAAGACCTTTGATATAATATATTAGCCTTGATAAGAAAATTTTTTAGAAATATTTATTAACCTTAAAAAATAATCTAGATTTATGTCAAGTAAGCAAGTTTGGATTACAAGAGACTTTTTAAGATGCAGTGGCTGCCGCCTATGCGAAATCTCTTGCTCCCTCTATCACGAAGGTAAGATTTGGCCTGAAGCTTCTAGGATAAGAGTTTTCATGTACGCTCCGGGTATAGAATTTCCACACTTGTGTGCACAGTGCCATGATCATCCGTGTGTTGATGCCTGTCCAACCGAACCTAAAGCCTTGTCTGTTGACGAAAGAACAGGCGCTATAATCGTTGACAGAGAAAAATGTATTTCATGCGGTAACTGTATACGTGCTTGTCCAGGGCATGTGCCCTTCCTACATCCTAAAGACAACAAGGCAACAATATGTGACCTATGCAATGGTGACCCTCAGTGCGTAAAAGTATGTAGGGAAGCAGGATTTAATTGTCTAAACGTTATAGAATATGATAAGGGACAGGGTGAAGCATTAAACTATAGAGTATACGCTAGGCATCCTAAGGATATTGCAGAAGGTCTTACTGAACTTGTGTTTGGAGAAAAGATGGAGGTGTAGTGTGAATGAGAGGCTATGCTGGAAAATTTGCAGAAATAAACTTGACTGAAGAAAAAGTTACAGAAGTAAGATTCGATGAATCAACTTTGAGAAGCTATATTGGCGGCCGAGGTCTTGCTGCAAAAATACTTTGGGATAGGCTTGGAGAAAGATGGGATGAAGTTGACCCACTCGGTCCAGAAAACATACTATTACTTCTAAGTGGTCCAATGACCGGCTTCTACCCAGGAGGGCGACTGTGTATTTCTGGAAAATCTCCCCAAAGTAATGGTATAACTGGTAGTACTGTGGCTGGAGAGTTCCCTGTTGAACTAAAGTGTGCTGGATGGGATGGCTTAATAATAACTGGTAAGGCAAAGAGGCCATCGTATATTCTTGTGAAAGATTCGTCAATAGAGATTAGGGATGCAACACATGTTTGGGGAAAGGATGGCAAGCGAACCCTTCTAACACTCTCTAAAGAGGTTAGAGAAGAATTTGACAAAAAATATAGGGGTAGACTATGGCGTGAGCCCGCGATGGTGTACATTGGTCCTGCTGGAGAAAACAAGTGTAGAGTTGCTGGAGTTCAGTCTAAGTGGGCTCATGGAGCCGGATATGGTGGATATGGTGCAGTAATGGGTTCAAAGAATCTTAAAGCCGTTTTAGTTAAGGGAACAGGTCCTCTTCCAGAAGTTTATGATCAAACTAGGATGCTTGAACTCCTAGATCAGGTTAGGAAGGCTTCAATAGCAAATGATGTGTGGAGGAGGTGGGGTACAGGCTACCTAGGCTATTATGTCGGTAATGTCCAAAGTTCTGAGCCTGTCAAAAATTGGCAGGAGGAGTGGCATGATGAAAAATCTTTTGCTGTAGACCAGTTCGAGAGTAGGGTGTGGGTTAAAAGGTATTGGGCTGACTTTGGCTGTCCAATAGCTTGTGAAAAGCTTTCTGTAGTAAGGTGTGGTGACTTCAAGGGTGCTATAACAGATAACCCCGATTATGAGACTCAAGCCTACATGGGCACAAACCTTGCCGTATTTACTCCAGAAGCGAACGTTTACCTTAACTCTGTGATAGAAGATCTTGGCTTCTGTGGTATACAGGTTGGTAACATTCTAGGTTTTGCTGCAGAACTATATCAGAGAGGCATCATTACTAAAGAGGAACTTGATGGTGTAGAATTGAAGTGGGGTGATGCAAAAGCTTTTGCTAAGGTTGCTGAAATGATTGCGTACAGGAAAGGTTTAGGCGACATACTTGCTGAAGGAACGTATCGTGCCGCCTTAAAGCTTGGTAAAATCAAGAACATGAACCTACTCGAGTATGCAGTTCAGGCAAAGGGCATTGGTATAGGCGCGCATGGTATTAGAAGTGGACTAGACTATCCACAACTACATTCATACGCGTGTGGTGCTCAAGGAGGCGATCACACCTCCGTAGCATATATTCCAATAACACATCCAAGCAGCGAGCATACAACAATGTTAATGGATTCTGGAGTATACTGTATGTTTAACAGCTTCTCTGTAACACCACAGTTCCAGATAGACTTTTTGAACGCCGTTACAGGATTCAATATTTCGTTTGAAGAATGGTATAATGAGACTGCAAACAGGATTATAGCCATACAGAGGGCTGCGCTTCTAATAGGCGGTCCTGATGCAAAATGGTTTGAGTCGGATGTTAATCCGCCACGCTTCTATGAACCGTTACCTACAGGTCCATGTAAGGGTAAGGCTCCAAAGCTAGAAGATGTTGAGAAGATGAAAAGCGAATACTATAAGGCTGTTGGCTGGGACGAAAGGGGTGTGCCAACAAGCGAGACACTTAAGAAGCTTGGCCTTTCTAATGTCGATGCTGTATTAAAGAAGAAGCTTGGTCTATAAACTAATTTTTCCCTCTATTTTTTTCTTAAAAGCATATAAAGTAAAAATATTGCTAAAATTATTGTAATTGTAAAAATTTCGGCAAGTCCAGAAATTGTTCTAAAAATTAGTCCAGCAATAAGGCATAAGAATATTAATGCTATTGCTATTGTAACTCTTCTAATTCTAACTGCAAACAAGAGCACTATCAGTGCTAAGATTATAAAGAATGTGGTCGCAAACCCCATCTAAAAATCCTCCATTTCCTTCACAGACTTCTTCTTATCGTCTCCAGATCTTTTTCCTCAAGTTTCCATCCCAGTGATCCAAGATTTTCTATCATATGCTCTCTTTTTTCAGCCTTCGGTATTGGAATAGTCTCCATTGAAATTAGATAATTTAAGGCTATCTGGTTTACTGTTTTACCGTATTTTTTCGCCATCTCCTCTAATACTGTTGTCCTGTAAATTTTTCCCCTCTCTAAAGGTGTATAGGCTATTATCCTAACATTATTCCTTCTAGCAAATGGTAACAGTTCGTCTTCAACTCTCCTGTCAAAGACACTATATTTTACCTCATTAGCTACAATATCGTATTTTTTTGTAGCCTCCATTGCCTCCTTTAACTGTTGGGCTGAAAAGTTGCTTACACCAATGTATCTGATTTTCCCTAAGTCAACAAGCCTTTCTAGTGCAGAAATGGTTTCATTTATAGGAATATCTGGATTCGGCCAATGTATGAGGTATAAGTCTATACATTTTAAACCAAGTCTTTTTAGGCTACCCTCTGCTGCCTTAAGTGTGTCATCGTAATGTAAGTTTGTTGGCCAAACCTTTGAAATTATAAAAAATTCTTTTCTATCAAAATCCTTTAATGCTCTGCCAACAAGCTCCTCTGTGTGTCCTCCACCATAATATTCTGCTGTATCAATCAGCCTGTACCCTAATTCAAATGCTGTCTTCAAGACTTTAACATAGTAATCGTCCTTCGAGTAGTCTGGGCTACTGTTTCCACCAATAAGCCATGTACCATATCCTAGTGCGTCAACCTCCTCATTATTACCAATAGTTAATTTTCTCATATCTGGTTCAAAATATTCGAATCTGTCTTAATAAAGTTTAGTATTTTATAATCGTCAATAATTAATTTATTTAGCCCTATACCTATCTCCTTTTGGAGGATATGGTCTTGAATTCAGAAATATATTACCCAAGTGAAAGTGTTCTAGAAAAGGTCTACTTAAGAGACTATGATAGTTTGTATAAGAATTCTTTAAATGATGTTGAAGGTTTCTGGTCTCAGGCTGCACGTGAACTTGAATGGTTTAAGGTCTGGGATCGTGTTCTTGAATGGAATTATCCTTATGCAAGATGGTTTATTAATGGAAAATGTAATATTGTGCATAATGCTCTTGACAGGCATGCTTCTTCATGGAGAAAAAATAAGGTTGCAGTTTATTGGGAGGGTGAGCCTGGGGAAAGAGAAGTTTTAACTTACGGTCAACTTTATAGGCAGGTTAACAAGCTCTCAAACACCTTAAAGAAGCTTGGTGTCCGTAAAGGTGATTTTGTAACAGTATACATGCCAATTCTCCCTGAGCTTATAATTTCTATGCTAGCGTGTGCAAAAATTGGTGCTGTACACAATGTAGTATATTATGGGTATGGTGGTAGGGTTTTAAGGGAGAGGCTTATAGAAACTTCATCGAAGGTCCTTATCACATCTAATGCAGCATATTATGGTGGCACACTTACACCTGTTTCGGGAATTATACCATATGCAAGCCAATGTCCATCCTTAAAGTATGTTCTAATAAAGAAGAGGATAGATCTTCCAGTTTTTTCTGCACTGCCTAAACTTTCTAAAGAATTTCCAAAATTTGTATACTGGGATGAGGTTGTCAACAATGCCCCTGATGTTTCCGAATGTGAGCCGATGGACTCCAGTGACCCACTCTTCATAATATATACTTCAGGTACAGCTGGAAAACCTAAGGGTATTATACATTCCCATGGCGGGTATATGGTGGGCGCCTACCTGACAACAAAGCTTGTTTTCGACATAAAAGATGATGACGTTTACTGGTGTACTGCTTCTCCAGGATGGATTACTGGCCACACGTACGTGGTCTATGGTCCCCTTCTTAACGGTGGGACAATATTAATTTATGAAGGTGATCTAGGTTATCCTATTCCAACAAGATGGGCTAAGCTAATAGATGAATATCGTGTAACAATATTTTACACAATTCCAACATACATTAGAAGCTTCATGTCAGCAGAAAGAGAGCTTAAAAACTATTCCCTAGAATCTTTAAGACTTTTGGCTACAGTTGGAGAGCCCATTGACCCATCAACTTGGAAATGGTTTTATGAAAAGGTTGGAAGAAGCCGCTGTCCCTTACTTGACACGTGGTGGCAGACTGAAACTGGAATAATCCTCATAACAAACTTTCCATCTATGCCACTTAAACCTGGTTCTGCCGGTAAACCTTTTCCAACAGTAAAGGCTGCCATACTTTCTCCTACAGGTGAAATTTTGAAGGAAAATGAGAAGGGTATGCTTGCAATAGGTGGACCTTGGCCTGGAATGATGGATACAGTTTATCAGGATCCAAGAAAATATGTTGATTACTGGGATATTGTTGAAGGCTGGTACATTACTGGCGATATAGCGTCTGTTGACGAAGACGGGTACTTTTGGATTAAAGGTAGGTCTGATGATGTGATTAAAGTTGCGGGTTATAGAATAGGAACCGCTGAAATTGAAAGGGCTGTGCTCTCTCATCCAGCGGTTCTCGATGCTGCAGCTATTGGTAAGCCTTCTCCTTCTGGTAGTGATGTCATAAAAGTTTTTGTTGTATTGAGAGAAGGATGGGTTTTCGATGACATTCTTGTAGAGGAAATTAAAAGGAGGATTATAGAGGATGTTGGACAAATGGCTGTGCCCTCGGAAGTTGTAGCTCTCACATCTTTGCCTAAGACTAGAAGTGGAAAGATTTTGAGAAGGTTGTTGCGTGAGCTAGAACTTGGTAAAGGTGTATCTGGAGTGGAGAGCTAATGCTGATACGATAAGATATAATGTGATAAAAATAAATATGTTGTATTGTAAAGACTTTGCTGGGGAAGACTGGTTGGCCAAAAATATTGTTTTTAAAGCTTTATCTGAGGGAAGAACTATTTTATTGGAACCTGAAGCATACAATCTTCTTTCAGCCTATAATATACCTGTGTGTAGGCATAAAATGGTGTCATCGTTGGAAGACGCTTTGAATGCTGCAAAGGAGATAGGCTACCCTGTTGTTTTAAAGATTGTTTCCCCTGACATTATACATAAAAGTGATGTCGGTGGTGTTAAGGTTAACATTTTAAATGATAATCATTTAAGGGAGGCATATGAAACTTTAATGAACGATGTTAAAAGGAACGCTCCAAACGCTCGAATTTTAGGTGTACTTGTTGTAGAAATGGCTCCAAAATCTGTTGAAGTTGTTGTTGGAATGTTACGTGATCCAACATTTGGTCCGACGATAATGTTTGGGCTTGGAGGTGTTTTTGTAGAGTTGATGAAAGATGTTGTATTTAGAATTGCGCCTATAACTAAAGAAGAGGCGTTAGAGATGATAAAAAAGATTAAAGGATATCCTCTTCTCTCTGGTTTTAGAGGCTCAAAGCCTTTGGACATAAATTCTCTTGCAGAGCTTATATCGAATGTTTCAAAGATAGGTGTAGAAATTCCAGAAGTAGACCAGATGGACTTAAATCCTGTAATAGTTTATGAAACTGGTTTTCTTATAGTCGATGCAAGGGTTATTCTTAAAGCACATTAAAGTATTAAATCGAATCTACTTATGCCATAAGATTGTGACTTTAATTTGAACCCAAGCTTTTTAGCCACATGAATCATGACTGCATTATCACTTAAAACGTAAATGTAATATTCTCTAATACCCTTTTCTCTACCAATGTTTATTAGATGCTGAAGCATTGCCGTCCCAAGACCCTTTAGCTGCCACTTGTCTTGTACAACAATAGCTATTTCAGCTCCTGTTTTATCTTCAACATAGTATCTTGCATCACCTATAATCTTTAGCTCTGTCTCCTGTAATGGTGTTGCTACCAGAGCAAATTCTTCATCAAAGTTTATTGAAGTCATCTTCTCAACTTCTTCTATCGTGAAAGGTCTTCTAAGTTTAAAAAATCGGTTATATACTGTTTCAGGAGATAAGGTTGTGAACATTTTTAATAAATCTTCTGCATCGTTAGCCCTAACAGGCCTTATCAGTACCCTGGAACCATCCTTTAACATTACAATTTTATCATATTGTTCCAAATTTTCAATCATATTAGAGCTTACACATCCTCTACTAAATGCTCTTTTAAAAACCTTCCATAGTATGCAAGCGCATACATTGCTCTAGCAGCCCTTTCTGGTGCATTAAAAGCTGGTACCCTAAACTTTTCAAATCTAGCCCTAATCTCTTGCGCCATTTCTGTAGCCCCAATATCTACAGCAATCACAGGCTTCCTCTTCTCATACGCTGGAGCCGCGATTTTTCTTACAACATCATCCATCACGAACGGTGTATGATGTAATGTTATAACTATGATGCCGTTAACTTTAGGGTCGTCTAATAGGATCTTAAGCGCCTCCTGAAAAGCGTCACTTGTTACCTGTGCTGACAAGTCTACTGGATTGCTGTAGGTCATTATTGGTGGAAAGATTCCCTTTCTTATACCTTCTTCAAAAGCCTTCTTTGTAGTCTCTGAAAGTTCCACAAGCTCTAAACCTGATGCCTCACAAGCGTCCGCTGCCAATATTCCAGGTCCGCCTGCGTTAGTTAGTACAGCAACACCTGTACCCAATGCTGGCGGTTGATATGTTAATGCCCTTCCCATGTCAAAAAGTTCTTCTAATGTGTTTGCCCTAACAACTCCACATTCTTCAAACGCTGCTTGATAAATCTGATCTAATCCTGCAAGAGATCCTGTATGTGATGCTGCTCCCCTTGCACCAGCTTTAGATCTTCCAACTTTTAAAGCTACTATCGGCTTTTTCATGCTTGTCTTTTTTGCCGCCTCAAGAAATCTTCTACCTTCCGCTACCGCCTCAATATATAATAGAATAACTTTAGTCATTCTATCATTCATAAAATATTCTAACAATTCTGATTCGTCTACATCAACTCTATTTCCTAGGCTTACAAAGCATCTTAAGCCCATGTTTATTCCAGCCATATAATCTAATGCTGCAGCGCCAAGAGCGCCACTTTGACTTATTAGAACAATAGAACCTGGTAATGGTCTTGGTGTTGCAAGAACCTCCTTTCCAGTGGAAAGCTGTTTAAATTCGGGTAAGAATAGTGTGTCCACTCCAGTGAATGGGTCAAATACTCCTAAACAGTTTGGACCTATAATTCTTATACCATACTTTTTAGCAACATTCTCTACTTCATCTTGTAGTTGAGTGTTTCCAACTTCTTTAAACCCGGAGGAAATTATTATACATGCTTTTACTCCAATTTCTCCCGCCTCCATTATAACTTGTGGCACTAATGGGGCTGGTATTGCTATAACAATAAGGTCAATTTTTTCTCCTACTTCACTTAATGTTTTATAGCATTTTACTCCAAAAATGGTATCATATTTTGGGTTTATGGGGAAAACTTTTGCTTTTAAAACCCCCTTCTGCATATTAGTTATTAGCGTGTGTGCGATAACTCCACCTACCTTGTTTGTCAAGGGGGATGCTCCAACTACAGCTATCGATGATGGCTCAAAAAAGTATTTTAGGGACATTTATCTTCCATAAACCATACTTTTATGTTCTTTAAAAACTTAAGTAAAAAATTTTGATCCTCCAAAGCTATAGTAAAATTTTAATCTTTTCCCATGCATTGTCCTTGTAAATGTTTTCGTCGTCAAAAAGGATTATCCCATTAGAGCCTCCTGTCAAAGCCTCTTTTAGAGCCTCATCCCACAAATACTTTTTATCCAAACCTCTTCCACTGTATCCAATAATAGAAACTATCAAAATACTTGTTTCCTTAAATATGCTAAAAATTTTTCTTAGCATTTTACTGACTTCTTTAAAATTGTATTCGTTAACGAAGTCTGTTAGAAGGTAGTCGAAAAGTCTTCTTCTTGCCATATCCCTTAAACCGGATTCCAGTTTCCTAGGCCACCCTGCCTCTCTTTTGGCAAGTACCGCTATAGGTATATTGCCAAAACGTTCTCTCACACTCTTTCTTAAATATTCCATTATTTCCTGTACCATAATATTTTTCCACTCTAGATAATGTGAATGATATTTCCTTCCCTCAAATACATCGTTTGGCCACAGGAAAAAGGATATGTCATATTTTTCTTTTAGAAACTTTGCAAAATTCCTGTACGCTCCTTCTGAAAAATCGTATGGACTTATTTTTGGATATCCAAATGTTTCTTCCAATATTATACCGTCTGCTTCACAGTCTTCTAAAATTTCAGAAACTGTTCTAAAAACAATTTCACCAACCTCCTCATAGGCTGCTGAGAGAAAATAGTTTGCTTGTTCTTCTGTACGTTCGATTAAAGCACTATTGTCTACGTCTTTAATAAGATATTTGGTGTATGGTTCCACATCCCTTTTTGCTACCTTAAATGGGTTTACTTGTACCCAAGAATTTAGTCCAAATGTGTGTGCACGTTTTACTGCATGTTTTAGTGGACTTTTTCCTAATAAATTGTAAAGGCTTTTATTCATTTCCCTCATCTTACTCTCAAATAGCATGTAACCTTTTTCATCTACTGCATTGTATATTGTTGTCTTCAATCCATTGCTGAGGAAATGGTTTAGTCTGGTATCAAGTGTATGAATTTCTTCTTTAACTGTATAGTTTTTTATATTAACATATACTCCGTAAACATACCTTTGTTCAAACAAGTTCTTTCACTTGACAAAAATTTTTAGTTTATAATAAAATTTTAAGGCTTATATAATTTACTTTTTGTCTTGGTGAATATGGGTTTTGCATCAATTGATGTCAGAAAATTTTCTTTGGCGATAACGTTTTCTTCACTCTATGTTGTATTATCTTTTATGCCAATAGGCACTACTCTTGTTGGTGGAACTGGTTTTTTTTCTCTATCTATCATACTGCCACCTACTGTAGGCTGGCTCCTCGGCCCATTTTATGGTTCATTATCGATGTTAATTGGTTCAACCATATACTTTTTCTTTAATCCCGTATCGTTTTTTGGTATACTTACTCCTCTAGTGCCTTTATCAGGCGCCTTGTTCGCTGGTTTAAACCGTAGGAGGCTATCCTTCTTATCCTTCTCATTTATCCTTTCTTTTGTTATCTTTTTTACTATAAATTATATTAAAGTTTGGTGGTTTATTATACCCCATATTCTAGCCGCTTTCTCTTCTCTCTTGTATTATTTGGTTGGAGAAAGATTTAGAATTTTTTTGAGTTCTTTTTCTTCAACATTTGTGCAGCATTCTACTGGAACATTGTTTGCAATACTATTGTATCATTTGGCGGATGAGCGGTTGCTGGTAATTTTTCCTCAAATGCTTTATGAGCGTTCTATCGCAACTTTTGGCTCATTTCTTCTTATCATGGCTTTAGAAAAGTATGTTGGGCATAGGCTGTCTTTTTAAACAAAAATGTTATATATGCTCTATAGCATGTTATATGTGAGAATCCTTGAGTGAAGAGGAAATTAAAAAGGTTGCTGAAACAAAACTTTGGATTGAAGAAAGAATAAAGTCTCTAGAAAGGGAAATTGAAGCGTTGCGTGAAACTCTTGCTGTTATAGACAGTTTCCTTTTACAGAAGGGGTTTAAGCCGGCTGAAGAAATTAAGCATGCTGTTGAAGTTAAGGAGGAAGTTAAAGAAACTGTTGCAGAAGAAGTTTTGCCTTTAAAGGCTAAGGATGGTAGGATTTTGGCTACAGCATACGTTTCTGCAAAGAATGTTACAATTGTTCCTGTGTCTTCGATAAAGTTGAAGACTTCGACTCCGCCGTTTGCTTCTTATCTTGTTGGTAAAAAGCTTCCTCAGATGGTTGAAGTGGATAAGGCTCAAGTTAAAAGTGGTGTGTTAAAGGATGAGGAGGTCCTAAAGTTTCTGGTCGATGAAGACTCTGATGGTACGATTAGAAAGATTCTCATCGAAAATTATAGAACAAAGAGTAGGTTGAAGGAAATATTGAATCTTGTTACCTGGACTTTTGAAAAGATGCTTGAAAAGGCTTAAGCAAAAGAGTTAATTACCACATAAATATCTAATAATGTGGCAAGGGGGTAGTGTCCTTGCCATACAACTTTTATAAAAAATTGGTTGAAGCAACTAATGTCTTTACTTTTAAAGACTTTATAATCTTACCCCGTAAGTCTGAGGTCGAGCCTTCTCAAATAGATTTGAGATCATATTTTACTAAAAATATTAGTGTTTCTCTGCCTTTTGTTTCAAGTCCAATGGATACTGTTACTGGCAGTGATATGGCTATTGCGATTGCCCGTCTTGGTGGTATTGGTGTTATACATCGTAATATGACTGTCGAAGAGCAGGTTGAAGAGGTTAAGAGGGTTAAGAGGGCAGAATCTTTTATAATTAAAGATGTTTACACAATAGGGCTTGAGTCTACTGTTGGCGAAGCAATTTCTATCATGAAAAGGTATAATATTTCTGGCCTGCCTGTTGTCGAAGGCGATAAGCTTGTTGGTATACTTACTAAAAGGGATGTTGCTTTCGCTGACCCAAATTGTAGTGTTAAGGATGTTATGACAAAAGATGTTGTAACAGCTTCTCCAGATGTGACTGTTGAGGAGGCTAAAAAGATTATGCACGACCACAGGATTGAAAAGCTTCCTGTAGTTGATAAGGGGAGACGTCTTATGGGTTTAATAACTATAAAAGACATTTATTCGAGGGAAAAGTATGTTAATGCGACTCGAGATTCTGAGGGAAGGTTAAGGGTTGCGGCTGCAATTTCTCCATTTGATTTTGATAGAGCTAAGGCTTTGGACAGACATGTGGACGCGCTTGTATGTGATGTAGCACACTTTCATAATGCCAATATTTTGAATGCAACTAAAAGGCTTGTTAAGGAGGTTTCAGCTGACTTTGTTATCGGAAACATTGGTACAGGTGAAGCTTTAAAGGATTCCGTTGAAGTTGTTGAAAGGTTTGAGGGTGTCCGTGTAGGTATCGGTTCCGGTTCAACGTGTATTACCTCATTGGTCACTAAAGCTGCCGCTCCAACACTTTTTGCAGTATCTGAAGTTGCTGACGCGCTTGATGAACTTAATTTAAATGTCCCAATTATTGCTGATGGAGGTGTTAGGAGTCCTGGTGACGCAATGTTGGCTCTTGCTGCAGGCGCGTCAACTGTGATGATGGGTATGGTCTTTGCTGGATGTAGTGAGTCTCCAGGTGAGCTTATCAAGATTGGTGGAAAATATTATAAGCCATTGCGTGGCATGGGAAGTCTTTCAGCTAGACAGAAGCGTTTTGTTGTTGACAGGTATGCTACTATGGCTAAGGGTATTGCTGAAGGTGTTGAAGGCTATGTACCATATCGTGGTGATGCACAAATTGTTATCGAAGAATTTTCTTTAGGTTTAAAGGCTTCGTTTGGCTATGCTGGGGCAAGAAATATTAAGGACTTGTGGGAGAAGGCTAGATTCGGTCTTGTAACATTTTCTGGAATGGAGGAGCTTAAGCCCCACGATATCATCTTGCCGGGAGAATAGGTTTTAAGTGCCTTTTCCCCCTCTCAACTTTTTTCAATAATCTTCTTATACTCTTGGAATATTTTTTCTATTTTTTCAACCCAAGATGGGAACATGTTATAGTCTGGATACTTTAGATACTCTTGCCTAACAATCTTCATGTACTTTGCTGTATCAGCCAAATGCTTTAGCATTGTCGGTCTTGTTATTCCTCTAATTATTATCAAAGCCTTCTCTCTTACCGTAAAATCTGCTTTACCATAGCCTATATCTGTTATATCTTCGTCATTAACAAGCCCCTTACTCATACCAAACTCTATCTCATCATTTGTAAGACTTTGTAAGAATATTCTAAAAATGTCTAGTCCAGCTGCTTTTGCACCGTAGGCGTTCACATACCTTTTATTCACCTGCCAAAGTTTCTCTTTCTCTCTATCAGGGTCCTCTAATGCGTCTGCTACTGCCTCTCCACACAATTTTCCAGAAAGCATGGAAGGCCCTATTCCCCCTCCATGTATTGGGTTTGCCGTGCAAGCCGCGTCTCCGGCGAAAAGCACATTTCCTACTAAAAGCGTGTATAAGCTTCTTCTTGTTGGAACTATTCCTCCTCCCTGTTCCAAAACTTCAGAATTTTTTAATGCCTCATTTTCCTCTATTATCTTGTAAAAGTTCTTTTTTGGGTTCACGTTTTTCCCCCCTTGAACACCGACACCTATGTTAACTGTTGTCCTGTCCTGTGGAAAATACCACCAATAACCTCCAGGTGCAACCTGTTCATCTAAAAATATTTTTGCAACACATAAATCTTCAACCTTCTCCACCCTCCTAATCTCCCTATATGTTACGCTTAAATCCTCTAACGGTATCTCCTTTTCTAAACCTAATGTTTCTGGAACCTGTCTCCTTAAAAGGCCATAGAACCCTGAAGCATCAATAAAGTATCTTCCACTAACATAATACTTGTTCCCACTCTTCTGCTCGACTACCCTTAACTCTTTTGCTCTACCATTCTCAAAGTTTAGAACTTCTGCTCTAGTGTTATCCCATAGTTCTACACCCTTGTCTAGTGCTAATTTTAGAAGCCACTGTCCAAAAGCATGCCTATTTAATGCAAGGCCTTCACCTTCAACCTTTACCGAATACTTTTTTGACGGAGAATATACTCGAACTGCATCAAATTTACCCTTATAAGTTTCCTTTGGTGGAAACGGTATTCCTACACTACTTATATGATGTGCACCTAAAGCGTCTCCACAAACTTTTTTTCCAATTAAATCTTTAGTTTTGGAATCAATTAAAAGTACTTTGGCTCCCTTCTCAGCTAAAGTTAGTGAAGCAAGTGCTCCGGCTGTACCTGCACCTACGACTACAGTATCATATTTTTCCGAATTCATCCTTACTTGATCATAAACTTGCTCTTAAAAAATTTTCTAAACTAATAAATTTTTAAAAAAATTGGGAAAGGAGGAGATTTACTCCATCGGCGGCATTTCTCCGCCTTCTCCGCCTCTTCCTCTAGGCGGTTCCTTCATTCTACTTGCAGCTATAATATCGTCTATTCTTAATATCATTGTCGCAGCCTCTGTTGCAGCTGAAAGCACCTGTTCCTTAACAATCAAAGGCTCATATACTTCAAACTTTGTTGCATCCTCTATCTTTCCTTCAAGCGCATTCACTCCAACTGTTTTCTCTCCCTTACTATGTCTTGCTCTTAACTCTACTAAGGTGTCTATTGGATCCATGCCAGCGTTTTCTGCTAGGGCTAATGGTATTGATTCTACCGCTTCAGCAAACTTTTGTACTGCCAACTGTTCTCTTCCAGACAATGTTTGTGCCCAATCGAATAGTTTTGCAGCTACTTCTGCCTCTGGTGCACCTGCTCCTACTACAATGAATGGCTTGTGCATAACATCTCTAACCACACATAATGCATCATGCACTGACCTTTCACATTCATCAACTATTCTCTGTGTTCCACCTCTTAAGAATATTGTTACTGCCTTGGGATTCTTACATCCTTCAACAAAAACCCACTTGTCTTCCTCTATCCTTCTTTCTTCTACGAGTTCAGCGTATCCTAGGTCGCTTGGGCTAAGTTCTTCTAGGCTTGTTACAACTCTTCCTCCTGTTGCCTTTGCAAGTTTTGTCATGTCGCTTTCTTTTGCTCTCCTCACTGCAAGTATTCCTGCCTTGGCTAGATAATGTTGCGCTATATCATCTATACCCTTCTGGCATATGACAACGTTGGCTCCAGTTGAAGCAATTTTGTCAACCATTTCCTTTAACATCCTGTTTTCTTCTTCAAGGAACATTTTGATCTGCTCTGGGTTGTTAATGTTTATCTTTGCATCAAACTCAGTCTTCTCAATTTCAAGCGGAGAATTGAGTAGAGCAATCTTAGCGTTGGTAACCCTCTTGGGCATACCACTGTGAACAACCTCCTTATCTAGAACTATTCCCTGTATTAGTTTACTGTCTGTTATGCTTCCCCCCGGCTTCTTCTCGACTTTAACATCATCAATTTCAACTTTAAGTTTTCCATTCTGTTCTTCCGCTACCAAAAGTAGTGCATCAACTACTAGTGTTGCCAAATATTTTCCTTCTGATGCTACGAGCTTTGTAGCCATGCTTGTTCTGGCAATTTTATTTAACCACTCCTTATCCTTTGGATCAACTTTTATAGCTATTGATGAAAGGACTTCTTTTGCCTTCTCGGCCGCTTTCTTGTAGCCGTCGACAATTACCGTTGGATGTACATCCTTGTCTAAAAGTTCTTCAGCCTTCTCTAAAAGTGATGATGCTAGCACGACAGCGGATGTTGTTCCGTCTCCAACCTCATTGTCAGTAGCCTTGGAGATTTCAACCATAGCCTTTGCAGCCGGATGTTGAACGTCAATTTCTTTCAATATAGTCGCACCGTCATTTGTGACTGTCACATCTCCTAGGCTGTCGACAAGCATTTTGTCCATCCCACGAGGTCCTAGTGATGTTCTAACAATTTCTCCGACAAGTTTTGCTGCAAGAATATTATTTCTTTGTGCTTCTCTTCCTCTTGTCTGGGCTGTACCCTCTTTTAGTATGAGTACAGGTTGGCCAGACGAGGTTACTGCTGGTATTGCTGTTGTTGACATAATTTTTTCACCTAAAATCCAGAAACCCTATAAAGCTCATGTTTATAAATTTTCTTTAAACTTAATTTTTTAAAGCTTTCAGCTTAATATCTAATACTATTTGATCTATTTTTGGACCCACTTCTCTTACAACTCTTCCCTTTATATCTTCTAAAATAAACCTTTCTCCAAAATCGAGTTTGGGTAAAACTTCATCAATCACCTCTTTTATTGGCTTACTTTTTACGTGAAGATACATGTGTATTGTTCCACCTTGATCTTTTAATGCTTTCAGTGCAAAAGGAAAATATTCTATTGCAATTTCAGGATAAGGCATTAGAACTCTATCAGCACACCCTGATAACTGGTACTCTATTATTCTTCCAGCATCCCCTAAATACGCTTTTACCCTATCATCAACTTTATTCAAGAACACGTTTTTTAAAATAAGCTGGTATGCGTCTGGGTTTATGTCTATTACATGATGTTTTGTTGTCTTACGTTTTTTGGCTATAATTATAGAAAATGTTCCCACTCCAGCAAACATGTTAACAATCACCTCATTATCTTTTACTAGATTTGTGATGCGTAATCTTTCCCCAGACAATCTTGGAGAAAAGTAGACTTTTGCAATATCAACATAGAACCTACATCCACTTTCCCTATATTCCGTGTACGTTCTATCCTCGCCTGCTAAATGTTCAAGCTCCATAATTCTATATTCGCCAGAGATTGGGGAAGCCTGTCTAAACACACATCTTATGCTCTTAACATTTTCTAGTAATGTTTTAGCTATCAAATATTTTTTTGGTAAAAGCTTGTCTGGAATTTTCAAGATTGCAATATCTCCTATAACATCAAAGCCTGAAATAACATCGTTCAACTCTTCTGGGGAAAGTTTATCTGCCAAAATTTTTTTAATGAGTCGACTCAACTAATTTTACACTTTAGCTTTTCGAGCAAATTTAATGTTTATAAAGTTTTGTATAAACTTATATCATGGATATCAAGAAAGCCTAGAACCTCAGCTCTTGGATAAATGGGCAATTTTTAGATATGTTAAAAATTGGATACATTCTTGGAACGTGTCCAATATAGATGGATGAGTTTCATCCGAATTTGATCCACGATTAGCCTATACCTTAAAGAAAGGTATGAGATAAAATAGATGTGAACTCCTCAAGCCAGCAAATGAGGGGAATTAGTGTAAAATTTACCCTGAACGCTGGAGGCCCAAACTTAAGCTGTGAAGAGGTCATTCTTTTTCCTCCAATCTTGTAAGATAATAGTATCTTCCCTCCTCTTTCTGTTGTCTGTCCAGTTTACTGCCTGGTTTGTTTATCCTAGGCCTGCCCGTTGTAAGGTCTCTTCTATAGGTTATTCTTAGGTCCTTGAGAAATTTGTTCATTCCATCCTCTTTGTTTGATGGGCTTTCTGCGTGGCCTGAAAGGGATGGTTCTCCTCTAAATATTATCATTCGATCCGATATTATGTCAATTAATTGAACGTCATGGTCTACAACTATTGCCGTCTTATTTTTTAAACGAATATATCTTTGTATAATTTTTGCAAGTTCAACTCTGTCTTCTGCGTCAATGAATGCTGATGGTTCATCTAAAGCGTAAACGTCTGCCTCTTGTAAAAGTGCTGCGACTACAGCCACTTTCTGAAGTTCCCCTCCACTTAATTTTGAAATCTCTTTCTCAAAAAGTTTGTCTACATGTAAGGGTACTATTATTTCATTGAATTCGGGGACTGATGTTACATCGTTTCCGCATACGCGGTCTAAAAGTTCCTTAACATACTGAAATCCTTTTGGAGGCGATATGTATTGAGGCTTATACGAGATTTTTGAAGAAGAGGAAATTGTTCCATTATCCGGCTTTTCCACTCCAGCTAACATTTTTATAAATGTCGTCTTTCCTAAAGCATTCGCTCCAACAACACCTACAACCTCGCCTAACCTTAGTTTTCCTTTAGAAACAGTTAATCTAAACCTTCCATAATTTTTTTCTAGTTCACTGTATTCGAGTAGAGTTTCACTTTCTATACTCTCCTGTTTTGGTGCGTATACATCAAAGTTTATCTTCTTTTCTCTAAATCTAACATTTTCTTCTGGAAGATATCCGTCTAAAAATGCATTTATTCCAGCCCTTGTAGACATGACACCCGATACTATACCATATACTCCAGGCTCTCCATATAGTATGTGAACTTGGTCACATAGGTAGTCTAGAATCGTTAAGTCATGTTCTACAACGAAAACACATTTTCCAGTCCTCGCAACATCCATTATAACTTCAGCGACTGCGAGCCTTTGGTAAACGTCATTATATGATGAGGGTTCATCGAAAAAGTATATGTCAGCATCTTTTACGGCTGCGACAGCGATGGCAAGTCTTTGAAGTTCTCCTCCACTTAATTGTGAAACAGGTTTATTTATCGAATTTTCTAGACCCAGTTTTGAAACCAGTTCTCTCATTATTCCACGTTGGTCCATCATGTGCAAAAGTGTTAAGCCGTCACCTGACCAGACATTTACTAGATTGTATACTGCCTGAGGTTTAACACTCACCTTAAGTTCATTTGCTACAACCTTTTCGAAATGTTCCTTTAACGCTGTTCCCTTAAAATATTCTATTACCTCATCCCATGAGGGTTCCTGTGTTCGTCCTAGATTTGGTTTAAGTAAACCTGATAATATGTTTATGACTGTTGATTTACCAACTCCATTTCTTCCTAATAGGCCTATAACCGTTTTCTCTCTAGGTACTGGTAAACGATAGAGGCGATAACTGTTTGGACCATACTGGTGAATCTTTTCTTCTGACAACTCTTCAGCCAAGTTCACTATAGATATTGCTTGAAAGGGACATCTTTTAACACATATTCCACATCCTGTGCACAGAATTTCACTGATAACTGGAAAACCGTCATCTCCCTTTTTAACCGTCTCTTTACGCATCCTATTTATTGGGCACACATTTACACAAATGAAAGGACATTTTTTTGGATTACATAATTCCTTATCTATTACCGCTATTCTATGAACCATTTTCTATTCACCAACTATTACTCTTCTATCAAGTGTGCTGGAATTGGGCAATGGTCGCATATTTTACCATTGTCGTAGACCCCGAACTGTTGTGCCGTATAAACATTTTTTAACTTATCCCACACCTCCTTCTCTGTAAAATTTGCTTCCAAATGTATGCTTTCGTGATCTATTATCATCTTCCTAAACTTGCAATTGTAGCATTCTTTCCTTATAAAAATGATACCCATAACATATGTGTTAAACAATATTAGTGTACCAAATGATCCTATGTAGATGAAAAAGATTATGTAAGAAAATATCCATAAATATTTCATAAACAAAGTTCCTAAAAATATCCATAATCCGATAAAAAGGATTCCAAATAATCCCATTATATTGTCTCTTGTTAAAGAAAATGCTAGGTTCCTTTTATCAATATAATGTACTAAAAGCTGTGGTAAGAGTGCTAGGACTAAAGGATTTATAACAACCACCTTATATCTTCCACTTCTCCTACCCAAATTGGACACTCTCACGTGAATGCGGGTTCAACTTTAACATTATATTCTCTACCCAATTTAATAACCTTATAATATACTTTCCTAAAATCGTCTTCCATCATATGTCTTCTAATTTTTTCAAAATCTTCTCCCAAATACTTCTCCATCCTTTTGGAAAGAATAGGTTTAAGTCTCAGTTTATCGTACATTAAATAACTTCCAGTCCTTTTTGCTAAAGACACTATATTTTTAACAGTTTCATCGTCATCATTAAACCCACATATTATTGGCCCATAAAATATCCATGTTTTCACTTTCTTTTCAGAAAAGGTTTCTAGAGCCTGTACTCTCTCTTCTGGAGGTGATGAATGTGGTTCAAATTTTCTAGCGAACTCTCTATCCAGTGATGTTATAGTTAATCCAACATCCACCATATCCCCTTCTATTATGTCTATATCCCTAAGAATTAGCGATGATTTCGTCTGAAACGAAATCCTAAAATTGTGTTGCAATAGTATCTCAATAATTTTCCTAGCAAAACACATTCTCTCCTCGTAAGGTTGGTACGGGTCTGTTATAGTACTGTATCCTACAACTCCAGGTTTTATGCGCCTAACTTCCTTTAAAAGAGTTTCAACAAAATTTTCTTTTGCATACACTAACTCCCCCCAATTGTTTAGAAACTCTTTTTTCCTTATCACGTCTGGAACGTAACAGTATATGCATCCATGCTCACATCCAATGTATGGGTTTATAGTATAATCTAGTCCTGGAAGGTTACTTTTGGAAATTGCACTTCTACATTTTACTATACCATAGTTTGGGCTCAATTGCAAGCAAATTTTTTTTGCATAAATTTAAAAATTTTCTTTTTTAAGCAAGTTTACAACAGTTTATTTGCCCATTATATTCTTGTTATAATGCTACTATTCTCTTTTATTTTAATGGAAGTATCTAAACACTTTTTATCATGTACTTCTTTAGAAAAAGATTCGGCTAATATTCTGTTATCCTTTTCTGGAAAAGGTTTTCTCTTAAAATTTCGCTCTTCTCTATCCAACTTTTTAATGGAACAGTTAATATGTTTGGAAGCCATTCCATTGCACTTTTTAAGTCTTCAAAAACTTTAGGTTTTTGTGCAAACATTCTTCTTACACATTCTCTAACAAACCATACTCCGAGGGGTAGAGGGAATTCTGGATGTATTTCTCTTAAAACTAGTGCTGTCGCCTGCCTTCTTATCCTCTCCAAGAATTCGGCAGTAGCTAGTCTTGAAGCAAAATAGCATCCCCCAATGCTTGGGTAAGTTGTTCTTCCCCAGTATCCTTCAAAGTCTCCTCCAACGTCTACTTGGAGTGTGTTTTGGTTCCAAAATGTACCTGGAAACCATGCCTCCATCCACTCGAAACTCCATTTTTGTGGAAAAAGTAGTGATACAAATATGTTATTCATGTAATTATAATTATAAACCAAATACTTGTCTACAGTATTATAATTCTTAATCCTTTCTATCAACTGTGCTGAAATTATACTATCTACTGCTGTTATGCTCCATCTTGTTGGAACCAGTCTTCTATTCTTTTTTAAACCGAACATGCCTACACTAAACGCTCTCTGGATTTTACTTACCTCTACACCAGACTGATATAGTTCCCAGACAGCCTTATATGAGAGTAGGTCAGTATCATAATAGAACTTTTCTATCTTCCTATTTGATGAAGGGATACTGTATACTTTAAACCTTTTCATTGGCGCACTTGGTCCAAAGGGTTGAGAGTTGTCGTCCAAGTAAATGTTTCCCGAAGGCGGCTTCTCAAACTCAACTTCTGCATCAACTGACTTTTCGCTCAATGTAAGCTCATGCAACGATTCTATTAGACGGCTCCCTTTCCATGCTTCGTCTACAGGAACTAAACTCTTTCCTCTGAGAAGTGTATACCTATATTCTACAATCTTTTCTACTGGCATCCCTATCCATGCTTCAGGCAAGTCCATTACTGTTGTGTCTCCTAAAAATGGTGGAACCATTGGGCCAACATAAACTTTAGGGTATCCGAATCTTCCAACGAAAACGGATGGTGGAGATGATCCATAAATATTTTGTATCTTTATAGGTTTAGAAATTTTAAGGAGCGCTATAGCCTTTAATGTTATTGGACAGACCGCTTTCCCACATAAGTTTCTCCCTCCCCTACAGTATATGCAGATTGAAGAAAACTTTCCTCTAAAAGATATTCCACTATCCTCCAACTCTCTTCTGATCCTATGTGGTGATATTATATCATTTTTTTCCATGATTACGACCGTAGGCCAAAATGCTTATTCTAATCTTCTTAAATTAAGTTTAAAAGTTTAACTATTTAAAAATATTTGGTTTGATGTGAAAATATGCGCCAACTTGATTATCCGTGGAAAAAGTGGAAGCACGTGACAAAGCTTGACCCAGACAAAAATAATTCTGAAGAGATAGTTAAGGCGGTGCTCCAAAATGGCACTGACGCTATATTGGTTGGCGGTACACAGGGTATAACTTTAGATAAGGTTAGGCGTCTTAAAAGTATGCTTAAGGATGCAAATGTTCCGATAGTGCTCGAGCCATCAAAATCTGAGGCTGTTGACTTCTCATTTGATTACTTTTTTGTTCCACTAATATTGAATACTCAAGAAAGGTGGTGGTCTGGTGGCGCACATATTGCTTGGATTAATAGTATGAAAAATGTATTTGGTGATTTCGACAAAATTCCTTGGGAAAAGATTGTTATAGAAGCTTATATTGTCCTTAATCCAGAATGCGCTGTCGCAAAATTAACAAAAAGTATTACTGACTTGACTTTAGAACAAATTGTATCCCATGCTGTTTTTGCCGATAGAATTATGCATGCGCCAATAGTCTATATTGAATATAGTGGAAAATTTGGAGACCCTAATGTTGTTAGGGCAGTTAAAGAGAATATGGTAAACTCACACCTGTTCTATGGTGGCGGAATAGATAGTAGGGAGAAGGCTGAAATTATGGGCAAGTATGCGACGATTGTTGTAGGAAACATCGTTTACGATGACATCGAAAAATATAAGCAAACAATATTAACTTAAGTTTTTCCTAACGCTTTTGCTGCACCTATTGCTGTAGCATATTCTGCATTTTTTGGTATACTCGCTGTTCCACCAAGAATAGATAATGTATCCAATAATCTTTTTGAAAAGATTTCTTGAGAGGGCAGTTTTCCAACAAATATTATATTTTCCTCTAATTTCTTCTGTTTTGCAGCAAAATATGCTACTGTCGCAACAACTTCAGCAATCATAGTGATCAGTCCTAAAGCGATATCCTCTGGCCTGGTATCGTCTCCCACTTTTCCAAAATTGGATGCTGTTGCCTCTGCTGGAATCCTTCCTATTGGTCCACCGACTATATCTTTAACCTGCAAATTAACTCTTGAAAGCTCTCCCCCTAAAGCCTCTTTAAATATGCTTGAAGGGTACTCCTTTTTGAGTAGAAGTTTTCCCAAACCTGCTATAGTTCCTCCACCAACTCCTGTTCCACCTAAATGTTCAACATAATGTTCATTTGTGTTTCTTCTAGCATATACTATTGCTGTACCTGTTCCAACACTTACAACTATCGCCTCCTTTTTTCCTGAAAGATACAGCCCACCTAATCCTATAGCCTCGATTTCATCAACAATCTTATAGTCTACCTCAATCATGTCCAATTTTAATCTTCTTGTTACCGAGCCCGTTAGTGCTACTCTACTTAAGTCTCTAATTTTCATGCCCCTATCAGCCAACAATCTTCCAAGACATCCTAATGCTGATGTTATTGGATCTGAAGCCTGAACCTCTGAGTATGCTAAAATATTCTCGCTTTCCATAAGAACTCCTTTTGTAACACTTCCACCAATATCTAGTCCCGCTACAAGCATCAAATTATTTCCCCTGCTCTTCCCTTTATTGCCTTAACTAACGGTGGTACTAATAGATATAGGAAGGGTATTTCAGAAACAAAGGTCCAGAGTGAAATAGAAAATATTGCCTCGAGCGCTAAGGGTGTTATGTTTGTAGTAAAGGGTAGGGGGAAGGCTTGACTCCACAAGAATAGTCCCAAACCTATTATAATTGAACCAACCAATAACCCTAAAGTTGCTGAAACAATATATCTTTTCAAACTGTATCTTCTACAAAATCTTCCTATAATATAGAATGCTATAAAATTTGATGGTACACCCACAGTTAGACTTAATATGACTATTCCATGTGAGAGAACGTCTGAGACAAATATTCCTAAGGCTGCTGAAGCTCCTCCAACCTTTCCACCAAATAGGACTGCGGCTGTAGCCGGAATAACAACTGCAGGCCAAAATCTTACTCCATAAAAATTTATTCCAAAGAAGGTAAAGTATCCTACAACAGCATAGAGTGTTCCAAAAACTATTATCAAGGACATTTCAAAAAACTTTTTCAAAACCCCTATTGCACTCTCACACTTGTACGGGTACTATATTTCATAAACGATCTTTGGCTCAACTTCCCTTAGCCTAGCAATCTTCTTTAAAACCTGATCCCTTATACTCTTTGTATCCTCAAATTCTGTAACTACCTTTCCATTAACAATAGCATCTTCAAGTAATGGTGTAAATTTTTCTGAAGGCGGCCTACCCCCTTTTAATGTAACATAGTCTGTGAAAGTGTCCCAGTCTCTGAAAACGTTTTTTGCACCACCAATATCCCCTCTTTTAGCTATAGGCTTCATTTTCCCATCAACTTCAACTGCAACAATTTTTGCACTAAAATCTACTGGTGGTGCTGCACTCACCGACGCGCCTATACCAAAACCGTCTACTAAATCACTAAGTTCCTTAATCATTTTTTCATCTATGCTTCCGCTAACAAATATCCTAACATTTTTTCCTCCTCGAACATTTAACTCCCACCTAACTTCCTCAATTATCTTTCGCCATTCTCCCCTTCTAGAGCGTGGTGTGTCCAGTCTTACACCAGAAAGTTTTTCACCTAATGTTTCTAAAGCCATTATTGCCTCAGCCTTCTCATCATAAAAGGTGTCTATTAAGGCTATTCGTGGTACATCATTTGATAATGTGGAGTCAAATGCTTTCCACGCCCTTTTCTGGTCCTCAAAAACCTGTATTAGTGCATGAGGCATTGTTCCAACAGGTTTTATTCCAATCAATTTTGCTGCAAGCATATTTGAGACACCATCAAAACCTGCAATATATATTGCCCTTTCTGAAGCTGGTGCTAGAACTGGATGTATACGTCTTGAGCCGAAACTGAACAGTATCTTATTCCCTGCTATAAGCCTATATCTTGCTGCTTTAGATGCTATACCTGTATTTTGCGCTAGAAAACCTAGTAGAGGGTTCTCGTATAGGCAGAAATCATCGTAATAACATTCAATTTGCATAACAGGCTCATATACAATAGACTTTGGATTCACTTGAAATATTTCTCCCTCGCGCAAGCTTTTAACGCTGACAGGTAGCCCCTCCAACAATTTTATACAATCATGAACGCCTAAAAGTACACCCCAGTTTCCTTCAAATGGCAAGTTTCTTGCATAAACTTCCATTATAACTCTCCTATGTAATCCATACCTTTCCAAAACCTTTTTTGTGTAAGAAAAATAGACGTCTGTCGTTTCAGCATTTTTGATTTCATCTTCTTTTGCAATCCAGAACCTCCTATCCAAATTAGACGCACCCTTTTCCCAGATAATCTATTGAATAAAAGTTTTTTAAACATTAGTGTTTTTGTGTTTAAAATTTGCTTGTATCCTATTAATTTTCTCTTTTCTTGCTTGAGCAAAGAGCTCTGCTAGAATATTTCTACCGTTCCTAAGCTCGTTTAAAGCCTCCCTTAATTTCCCATCCTCTATGAGTGATAATGCTTTGTCAACACACTCTTCTGCCACAAATATGTTATAGTCGATGTAGCTTTGGTCGAACAAAAGCTTTGAATCATCAAATTCGTCAACAGATTCTATTTCTATCTTTATTAAAAATATTGCTGCTTCACAGTTTTTGTATGCTTCCCATATTAGGTTATCAAATTCCAACAAAGAATTTCTTGAAATGACATTCTTTTCCAAACTTTTTATAGCCTCTAGTGCACTATTTATGTGCGCCATAATTTTTTGTATTCTTTGCATGTCCCGAATTCTGTGTTTAATGCCGTTTAAAATTTTTTATTAGGTTATACAAGGGGATTTAGTGGCTAATATGGTCCTTGAGCTGTATTCGATCAAAGATTTTGCAAGGCTGGTTTGTGCTTTTGAGCATGTTCCACAGCCAGTATTCGCATTTAATAAGGGTGGATACTGGCATGTTTTTGTCCAATATCAGGTTAATGAGAAAAAAATTGACTATATGTACGCTGCTACAGAAAAGGTTGGCCCATATCTTGGATACAAAAACATATATGGTACAGAGATTGTTGAATTTTTCTCCACGATCCAGAATGCATCATACATATATGCTCCAATAATTTTTTTGAAGAATCCTCCAGCAGACTGGTTCAAGCATAAAACTTTTCCTTTTAAGAGAAACTCTTTTATAGAGTTAGAGGATATTGGTAGTATTGTTAGGGTTGCAACCTACAAAATGTTTTATGAAGAATCAGTTTTGCCACTATTTCACATTTATAATGGCAAACTGGGTGCACTTTTCACAATTTTAAGTTATGGTGAAGGTTTTCCTATAAAAGTATATTATGTTAAAACAAAATCTATTGACAAAAATTTTATAAAATATTCTTCAGAAAAAAATTTTCTAGACTACACAAATAATGTTGATGAATCTGGATTCGTTTATGCAAAGATTATAAAGGTGAAATATGAGGTTGGAAGTGGTAGAAGATGGCCTTTCCTGAAAGAATAAAAAAAGCTAGTTTAGAAAAAGGGAGTCGCATTGTTTTAGGCCTTGACCTTAAACCTGATCAGCCTGAAAATCTACTTACTAGAGCGTTGAAGATAATAGATGAAGTTAAAGACGAAGTTTGTGGTATAAAGGTAAATCTTCATCTCATAATACCACTAGGGTTTAGGGAATTAAAGGCTATAGTTGATAGAGCTCACGATTTCGGACTTTTATCTATAGCTGACTTAAAGTTGAATGATATTTATTCAACAAATATTACTGCTACTGACATATTATGGAATATTGGTTTTGATGCTGTAATATGTAACCCATTTGTAGGTTTTGAAGAAGCTTTGGGTCCGTGTATTGAAAGTGCTCATTTACTTGGCAGAGGTGTAATTACTTTAACTTACATGAGCCATAGGGGTGCGGTTGAAGGCTACGGCTTGGATGTTTTAATTGAAGGTAAACCCCTAAAAATGTATGACATTTTCGTTGAAAGGGCTGTGAGATGGAATGTTGATGGTCTTGTTGTTGGTGCAACTAACCCTGCAATCATAAAGTATGTTAAGAATAAAGTTAAGACGATTCCAATATTTTCTCCTGGTGTTTTTGTACAAGGTGGTGATCCTAAGGAAGCTGTTCGTGCTGGCTCAGATTACCTTATTGTAGCAAGGGCCATAATAGAATCAAACGACATTAAGAAAAAAGCTAAAGAAATCAAAGCCATTACATGGTGAACTCAAATTTTATTGCACAAAAATTATTCTATCTTATTAACATAATTTTTATAAAAACAAATTTTTTATAGAAGCACTTTTCTCACTTTAGATGATGTAATTTGGAGCATATTAAGTATACGAGAAGTCTTTGCCCAGTATGTTATAAGGTGATTCCAGCAGAAATATACGTCGAAAATAATGTTGTTTACATGAGGAAAAGTTGTGGGGAGCATGGTGATTTTAAGGACATTTACATGTCAGATTATAGATGGTATAAGCGTGCCCAACAGTATGAAAGGCTTGGGAACGGTTTGGAAAATCCTAGAACAAAAAGAACTATCGGATGTCCATTTGATTGTGGAATATGCAATGAACATAAAAGTCATACCGTATTGGGTATAGTGGACGTTACAAACGCATGTAATCTTCGCTGTCCAATATGTTTTGCGAACGCTGCCGCGGTCGGATACCTTTATCAACCTTCTCTTGAAAAGGTGAAAGAAATGTTAGATAATATGTATAACAATAAGCCTGTTCCCACTTATGCTGTACAATTGAGTGGCGGTGAACCAACTTTAAGAGACGATCTTCCTGAAATTGTAAGGTATGCTAAAAAGATTGGAATAAAACATGTTGAAGTGAATACCAATGGTGTGCGTATAGCGAGGGACATAGACTATTTGAAGGAATTGATTAAGGCAGGTGTCAGCACCTTCTACCTATCATTTGATAGTCTAACCAGAGAAGCGTATATTAAGATGAAGGGTGCTGACTTGCTCGACCTTAAGCTTAAGGCTATAGAAAATCTGAGGTCTCTTGGGCATGAAAGTCTTGTTCTTGTTCCAACTGTGGTTAAAGGTATAAATGATAACGAGATCGGGGCACTTATAGAGTTTGGTGTAAGAAACAGTGATGTTGTTAGATGTGTAAACTTTCAGCCAGTATCATTCGCTGGTAGAATAGATACCTCAAAGCTTCTCGAATATAGGATTACCACATCTGACGTAATCAATAATGCCGAAAAGCAAACTAATGGTAAGATAAAAATGGAGGACTGGTACCCTATCCCGTTTGTAGCGCCTATCTCTGACTTTCTAGCTGGCTTAAAGGGTTCGCCTCAGCCAACTTTTACTATGCATCAAAACTGTGGTGCCGCAACATTTCTTGTAATTGATAAGGAAAAGAACGATTATGCTCCAATAACTAAGCATGCTGACGTTGAAAAGTTTGTTCAAGCCTTGTCTAATGCTGCTGAAACAATGTCTTCTGGAAAGAAGACTAGGGGTAAGCTTAAGGCTGCAGCTGCTTTAAGGTATGTGGGTTTAGGTACATTATCGTCTTTGGTTAGCACTTTCCTTTCAAATGGCTCATATCATTCGCTTGGCAAGTTTATGAGAAAAATTGTTATGGTTGGCGATATGCATTTTATGGACCCATATAATTTTGACCTTGAAAGGGTTGAAAGATGTGGAATACACTATGCTACCCCAGACGGTAGAATAATTCCCTTCTGTAGCATGAACACACTTCATAGGCCGAAAATTGAGGAGACTTTTTCTATTCCACTTAAAAGTGCATAAGTTTATCTTTTTCTAACAATTCCTATCGCTATCTTTCCAGCTACCATTATTATAATTGCTATTAGAAGAGGTATAATATACCTTGAAAGTAAATCGTCTGAAACTCTTAATTTAATAGTTTGCGGCCCTGTCCTAAGAACCTCTCCCTTATAATTGAATAGTATCTCTGAAGTGCTCATAGTATACTCTCTTGCACTACTGCTTAACATTTTTAAAACTATAGCTTCCCTTCCACCTTCCAGAGCTCCGATTGCAATTTCTATAATGTTATCCTCAACTTTTGCTTTGGACGGTGAAAGGTTTTCTATAATTTTAATTTGTGCTGGTACTGTAATATTAAATTTTATTCCCTCAATTTTTATTGGTGTATTGTTTTCCACAACTATCTTAAATTCAAAGGTTTTACCTTCAACAGTCTCTCCTTCTGTTGAAAAGACTATTTTTGGAAGCTGGTACACGTTAATGTAAGCTTTGGTCGAGTTAGCCGTATACTGTTTTCCTCCAAAGAAATATCTTGTTTTCACGAAAATGCTGTTGTTTAAGCCCACTTGTCTTCCATTTACTTTAAAGTCTACCCTTTCTTGTGAACCAGATTTTATTACAGTCCTATTTAATGAGCTTGCTGTTGTAATGTTTAATAGGGGACTGTAAACGAGTTCGGATGAAACCATGTATATGTTCTTGTCTCCAAAATTATTTATACTATAATATCCGCTTAAATTATAGTTTTGGAAGATATTGTTTTCTTCTAAAAATAATATTATCTTTAATCCTATTGGAATTCCATTTAATGTGCTTAAACTAACATATTTTTGGTTGCCTACAATATATTCCGCATATGCTGGTTCTAGAACATAATTTTTACCGTAATCTTCCACCTCAAGAAGGTTTGTGTACGCTTTCGAGCTATTTGCAGCAATCTTTTCCTCAAAATGATACATTCTATCATCTTTTAAAGTGAAGGTTCCGTTAACATATTTTAATCCTTTTGGCACCTTATCTACGATAGTAATATTGTACACATCTTTCGCTCCATAACTTTTAACATTCAATGTTAAATTCAATAAAATCCTGTTGTCTAAAGAAATTTGTTTAATATCCCTTTCCAGGCTTAAGGTTGTGATTCCCAATTTACCGTAAGCGTTTGTTAACATTATATTATTTGATACTGAACTTTTTATTTCTTTTCCATCACCCCATTGGCATTGGATAACTTCTTCTTTGAATGGTTGGCTTACATTATCTAGATTAAACCTAACTATCATTCGTATTTTTTCTTGTGGAGGTAAATTTGCTATCTTTTCTCCACCTACCATTATGTCGAAGGCTGTTAAACTGCCTCCATTCTTTATCTCAAGAACGGTTTCTCTATCGGTTCCAAAGTTTGTTTGGGAAGAACCTGTTGTAGCGAGAACATATACTGATGCTCCATCTTTGTTCAAGAGAATATATGCGTCATTGGAGTAAGATCTAAAGCCTACCTTTTCCCCTCCAACATTCCAAAAGTACACCACTTCTAATGGTTTCAAATGTATGCTATCAGCATTTTTGGATTGAACTTTTAACCTATATACTGTGGTGTAGTTTTCTCCTGGGTTCAGCCTACTTATCTGATCATAATATTTTCCAATCATAAACTCGAATTTTCCGCTTTCGATCCACCATTCGTCCTCGAATTTTATGTCTTCTGCACTATATGCTCCAATATTTCTTAATTTTACCTGTACCTCAAATTCGTCATCAAATTTTAAGGCCGTTTTCGAAATTTCTCTTTGCACTATAATGCTTGGTGTAGCTGTAGCCAATGTTATGTTTGGAAAGTGTAAAACACTGTTTCCTGAAACAGTTAATGTGAGTTCGGAAACCTTTTTGACAGTTTCTCGTCTAATATATCCTGCGTCACTATTTTCAATAACCTGTCCATAAGATATTATCTTTAAGCTGCTTAACTTGGAGTAGGTTGAACTATTTACTCTAGTTGTGTGGAATAGGTCTAATCCACTTCTAAGCATGTTTCCTGAATAAATGTTTGTCTTTAGGGTGTCAATTACTATATCTTGGTAGAGTCTTCCATTTACAATTTTTCCTATAATACCGAATTCCTTTATTTTTGAGGATAGTATGTCCTTTTTGTTTAATATGTTTGTGAAGCCGCCGTAAGAGGCTGGAACCTTTTTCCATACAAAATTTTCTAGAACCTCCTCAAATGAGGCTGGTGAAATAAATAAAAACATTTCCCCATCCTTTCCATAGGGAATGAAGGAAAGTCCTGTAAGGCTCTCAATTTCTTCTGCAAACCCACTTGCTTCCTTTAATGTTTTTGAGTGTATATATAATGTTGCAAGTTTCGGGGTCATGCTATTACATAAGAGTATATTGTATCCTAGCTCATTAAAGTATGCGATTTCTGTTGGAAGTGTGTCGAATTGGCTTATATAAAGTCTAAAATAATCTATGCCAGAAAATTTTTCTCTTAAAATTTGTGAATCTATTATCCCAATATCTGTTCCAGTAAAATTGTATCTTATGAGAACATTTTTTCCAACAACATATAATGTAATATTCTCATAATATTCTGTAGATTCTGTTGCGTGTGATGATAATGATAATGTTGATAGTACTAGTGTAGCAAGTATGATTAAAGCTATAGCCTTTCTTACCATACCATAACCTACATAAGATATTCTATATATACAATTTACTTTGTTAAACTATTTTTTAGTGTTTTCTTCTGGATCTCCTATCCCTGCATCTGTTAGTGTGAATATTGCGTCAGCTTCCGCATGATATGGGCTATCCACTATTCTCGCTATCCTATTCTTTCCAGATTTTCTCAAATATATCCTGTATGTGCTTGCGTGTGCCATAACGTGTCCTCCTGAAGCTTTAGTTGGGTCTCCGAAGAAAACATCTGGTGCCGCCTGGACTTGGTTTGTTATAACAACTGCAACCTTATAAATTTCTGCAAGTCTTAATAGTGTATGTAGATATCTATTAAGTTTCTGCTGCCTTTCTGACAGCATTGACCTTCCAACATATTCTGCCCTAAAGTGTGTCATCGCCGAATCAACTATTACAAGCCTACAATTTTCTCTCTCAATATAGTTTGGAATTTCTCTTGTTAATAGTTCTTGGTGGCTCGCGTTATACACTTTTCCAACAAATATTCTTTTTAAAACGTTTTCTGGATTTAATCCCCTAAACTTTGCTATACTCTCTATTCTTTCTGGCCTAAAAGTATTTTCTGTATCAATGTATACTGCTCCAGCATCAAGTCCCTTTTTCTCTCTTGGAAGCTGTACTGTAACACAGAGTGTGTGGCATATTTGTGTCTTCCCACTTCCAAATTCTCCATAAAATTCTGTTAACGCTCCAACTTCTATGCCCCCTCCAAGTAGATTGTCTAGGTTGTTTGAGCCTGTTGTTATCCTGTCTATCGTAAGCCTCCTTTTCAGCACCTCACTCGCTACTGAAAATGAGCTTTCCATTAAACCGAGTTCTGTCAACTTTTTTCTAGCTTTGTTCGAAATCTCTACGGCCTTATCATAGCTTATTCCCAAAATTTCAACTAAGTCTTGGGGGCTGAATGTGAGAATTTGTCTTATGTCGTAGATTCCTGCTGCATAAAATTTGTCTCTAGTTGCGGGTCCGACTCCCTCTATATTTTCTACATCCAGTTCATCCTCTAATTCTTCTTCCTTAACCAACTTGACCATATATGGGTATGTTATGGGTTGCTTTTAAACCTCTACTTTTATGGGTTGAGACGTGTTAATGTTCTTGGAAAGAGTGATGCAGCTCTAATATGCTTTAATCCAGCAATCCATCTAACGGTTCTCTCAACCCCTAACCCGAAACCCGAATGGGGTGGCATCCCATATTTTCTCAGTTCAAGGTACCATTCAAAACTTTCTCTTGGAAGTTCTTGTTGCATTACACGTTTCTCAAGTTCTTTGTAGTCACTTAACCTTTGTCCACCTGTAGTTATTTCACCGTAGCCTTCTGGTGCTATTAAATCGGATGATAGTGTTACCTTATCATTATCTGGTTTTGTCATGTGATAGAAGCTTCTTGCAGAAAGTGGAAACTCTTTTATAAAAACTGGTTTATCAAATTCGTTAGAAATGATCTTTTCTCCTTCTGTTGGAATATCCTCTCCCCACTCAAAGTATACTCCCTTCTTCATTATTAATTCTCTTGCCTCATCATATGTTATCCTATGGAAGGGTGGTTCTGGAGGTTTAAATTTTCGTCCTAAAATGTTTAATTCATTTGCACATTCTTGGGCAACCCTGTTTGTAATTTCAACAACCAGCTCCTCTTCTAGATTCATGATATCATCGTGTGTTGCGAAGGCCACTTCTGCCTCTATCATCCAAAATTCTGTAAGATGTTTTGATGTTTTCGATTTTTCAGCTCTAAAACATGGTTCCACTGTCCAAACTCTCTCTAAAGCTGCTATCGCCGCCTCCTCATACAGTTGCGCGCTTTGTGTTAAAAATGCTTTTTCACCAAAATAGTTTACTTCAAACAAAGTTGCTCCACCTTCGCATGCTGATTGTACAATGGTTGGTGCACTTATTAGATAAAATCCGTTTTTGAAAAAGTAGTCTGCAGCTGCCTCTATAACCTTAGACCTAATCTTTATCACCGATGATGCTTTTTTCCCTCTTATTGAAAGGTGTCTAATATCGTATAGGAAAGAAGGGGATTTAACAGCACTTTTGACTATGGGCCATGGTTCAGCTTTTGCTATTGTCTCAAAATCTTTTCCAACAATTTCTAATCCTCCAGGTGCTCTTTTATCCTGCTTTGTTCTACCAACAATTTTAACTGCTGACTCGACTGTAGCCTCCTTCACTTTATCAAAAACTTCGCTTGAAACATTATCTTTTTTGAATGTAGTCTGAATGTATCCTGAACCATCTCTTATTGTTAAAAATATAACGCCACCGACCCTGCTCTTGTTCTGTATCCATCCAAGTATGCATGTGTCTAACTCACTATTTTCATTAAACAGTTCCCTTATTGTGTGGGTTCTACCTCCAACCTTAAATCTTGTGCTCAATTCGCAATCTATCCAATTTATATCAATTTAAAAATTTTGTGGTGTTTTATTCAAAGTTTTTCCCTAAAATCTTCCTCAAAACACTCGTTTTCTTTCCTTCTACCATTTGCTCTTAAGCTCGTTTTCTAATCTTATTAGTGAGGAAGAAGATTAGAAAATCTTTTGTTAATGAGCTACAAATCCAGAGTTCAAAACCTCAACCCATATAATTTGAGCAAGAGGTGCTCCAGATGTGGGATGGTAAATGCCCCGAAAGGAGGATCTAAGAATGTAGTTGTGAGTTGGGGATAGATAGACAGGTAAACGCTTCAATAAACCTGTACCTTCAGATGAAGGACTTCCCCCATCTCCGAAACTCTTTAATGAGCTTATGAAGGGGTGGAGTGAGTTCACCCAGGGGATAAGGCTGATGAATCCCAAGAGCTACATATGTCTATCAAGGACTATGTAGCTCAGAACCCTCTATAAAATTTCTGTACGATTTCAAGAATCTTCAAAAATTTGATGTTATGCTATTATTTATTTTTTTAAATTTTTTCTGACAACCTCACCTTTTTTCTTCTCCTCCCATATCAGGCATTGAAACTTGTAAATTTTAACATCCTTTCTCAGCCATGAATCTGGTGTTATACCAGCCTTGAGACAAAGGTTTTCAAGAAATTCTCTAGCATTCCATCCATATTCTACTGCAACCTGTGGGAGGAGTAGTCCTGAACCCCAAACCCATTTAAGCATTAATCCATCTTCTCCAACCTTTATCTTCTCAGGATATTGTAGTGGTGAATCAACCTTTATTAGTTGAAGTGGAGTAAGAACGCTTACTTCAACTAAAATTTCATCGAGTTCCCTTTTGCTTAATGGTTCGAATCTCGGGTCCTCTGTCGCCGCCGCTATCGCCGCCTCTACTACTGCCTCATGTAATGGTAAAATTGCTTCTGGAAAGCCAATGCATCCCCTTAGCTCCTTTTCCCCTCCTATAACACGGTTTATGGTCACAAAGACTCCTGCTTTCTCAGAAAACCTTTTTTTAACATCTTCTGGAGGATCATATTTTCTCCTGTTTACGACATACTCTTCTATAGCTTTTCGAGCGAGCTCCACCAACAATCTTCCATCTTCATCGGTTAAATTCAATTTTCTCCCCTTCTTTTAATTCTTTTAATCTCTTCTTAAGTGTTTTCTCAAACTCTCTAATCTTTTTCCAGTGTGAACCGTACCAGTAAACTTTTCCGCATCCATTGCACTTATAGAATACTCTTTTTTTCTTCAAAACCTTTTCGGGGATATTTTGTATTTCTTTTTTGTCGACTATAGTTAATGGGCTGTTACAGTTTGGGCAACGAGACCTTTTTGGGTCTATTTCAGGCGAAATTCTTAGTGCACTAAATATTTCAATCATTCTCGGCAGGTCATCATCAGGAGATACCCTTATTACTTGCAAATTTTCTGCTTTTGCCCTATTAACCAGTTCCTCATCCGATGTTATAATTGTTCTACCTTCCTCTTTTGCAATCTCAATAATCCTGTTATCGTCTAATGTTATATCATATTTTGTATCGAAACCATATATCCTCATTTTTCTAGCAAGTTTTCCATGCATACAGTCGACAATGAATCTAATGTTTGATAACCTTTCCTCTTCTCTCATCGATTACACCTATTTTTTTCTCGTAAACTGTTTCCCCTCTTACGATTGTTCTTGCTACTACTACCTCAGCCTTAAACCCCTCAAATGGTGTGAACTTTGCTTTTGAGTAAAATTTTGAGCCACTGATCCCATATTCTGGTACAAATTTTATGAAGGTTAGGTTTGAAATATTACCTTTATCTATTGTGCCGTATCCCTTAAGGTTAAATATTCTTGCTGGATTGGATGTTAAACTTTCAATCAGTTTTGAAAATGGTATGAATCCCTTTTTAGCTAGCGTAAACAAGATTGGTACAGTTGTTTCAAGGCTTGGAAATCCGGATGCAGGTTTGTCACAAAGTTTCTCCTCTAATGTATGTGGTGCATGGTCTGTTCCAACAATATCTATCACTCCATCCCAAAACATGTTCCTTAGAAATATTACATTGTCTTTTCCTCTTAGAGGAGGCTCAACTACACATATTTTCCCGCATTTTTGTAGGATGCTTTCATCTAATGTTAGGTGTGCTGGTGTCACTTCTACGAAATAATTTAAGCTATATTTTTTTTCCTCGGCAACAATTTTTATCCCCTCTGCTGTTGAAATGTGACAAAATCTTATCTTCGAATGATATTTTTTAGCTGTACTAAGTATTCTTTTTATCATACTAACTTCTGCTTCTATAGAATGTGCTTTTGCGTGTTCTATTGCATCATATTTTTCTCCTAAATGCTCTATCTTTGAAGGGTCTTCTGCGTGAATAGAAAGAATTAGTCCAGTCTTCTCTATAGTCTTCAAAATCAATTCTATCATTTCATCTTCAAAAAAATTAATGTTCTCAAAACTTTTGTGTGTAAAAATCTTGAATCCAATACATCCTGCCTTTACTAAGTCACATATCTTATCCGCATACAATGGCATTGCATAAAATCCTACGTCACATAATATCTTTTTTTCAGCTGAAGATATTCTATCCTTTAATCTCTCTGGGCTTGTTATGGGTGGTTCGGTGTTAGGCATATCTAAAACAGCTGTAAACCCTCCTGCTACAGCAGCTGATGTTCCACTAACGAAATCTTCTTTATAAGAAATCTTTGAATCCCTTAAATGAGTGTGAGCATCTATTAGTCCAGGTAATATCAGGGCTCCTTCGGCGTCTAAAATTCTGTCAACTTGAACTTTTTGACTTTTTCTTATCAAATCTACTATCTTATCATCTTCGATAAGAATATCTTTTTCTAGTATATTTCCACCCTTCCATATTCTTCCATTAACTATCCGAGTAAGCAACCTGGACTACCTGTAAAGTTGGTTGAACAACTCTCTTCTTCTTATAACTCCAAAAAATTTATCGTCTTCTATAACTGGATAGATTACAAGATTTGTGTTAGAGAAAAGTTTTGCTGCACGCTGTACTGGATCATTAGGCCTTAATATCTCATTTACAAATGTTAGTATATCGTTTACAACATAATTTTGTAATGCGTTCCTCATATTCACTATATTATCGTCAGAAAGGTAATTGAATAGGAAAATTGCAAGTTCTTTTTCGCCTACAATACCTAGAGGTCTACTATCGTGGACGACAACAAATTCTCTCATGTCTACATCCTTTAGTATTTCATTTGATAATGTTGCAAGGCTAGTTCCCTCTAGAATCCTGTACCCTGTTCTTACAACATACTCTATAACATTGCCCTTTAATTCATTCGATAACAAGTTCAATATATGGTTTTTTGTCACCATTCCAAGCACATTATTTTTACTATCTAAAACTGGGAGGCCGCTTACATTCTTTTCAATCATGATTTTTATTGCATTATCTATTGTTTCGTTTTCTGACGCATAGACTAGTTTCTCGCTCATAAAGGAAGCTATGCTTAGAGACTTTGGAGAAATGTTACTAAACTTTTTGGAAGCAAGTTTTGTAAAAACATCTCTTAAAGTTACTACACCCACAAGTTTCTCTCCATCCTTAACTATCACCCTATCTAGTTTAGTCCTCTTCAATTCATAAAACATCATAGGCATTTTATCTGACTTTGAAACTATTCCAACCTTTTGTAATGGTATTGATTTTAGTTTATTATTTCTCTGAAGCAATCTTCAAAACCTCCTTTTTGGATAAAATTCCACTAACATTTCCTTCTATATTAAGAACTGGCAACGCGCCTATATCCCTTTCCACCATTATTGAAGTAGCAAATTTTACACTATCATCTTCATGTACTATAATTAGTGGTGTTGTCATCACGTCTTCGGCTGTTGCTATTGCAACATAACTTATTTTCTTGTGTGTGGCTTCTCCCCCTCTTATGGTTGAACGTTTGGAGGTTACTGGTTTGAATGGAGTAAATTTTACGAAGGTGAGATTTGATGGCGTAATTATGCCTATTGGCTTCTTTTCTGCATCCAATACTATTACCCTGTTTGCGGGTGTTCTGAATATGAGGTCTGCAACATGACTTATGCTGTGAAATTGTGAAACAAACGCTACATTCTTACACATGTAATCTTTTACGGGTACATCGTCTAAAGGTAGTTGTGCAACATATTTTGTAATGTCATGTGTTGTTATTATTCCAACTAACTTTTTTCCACTTGTAACCGGTAATCCTCCTATATTGTTCTCAAGCATGCTCTTGGCTGCCTCATTTATTTCTGATGTTTGCTGTATTGTTAAAATCTGTTTTTTCATAAAATGTGCTACTAGAAGTTGGTCTATTGGTCTCGTTTTTATTGAAGGTTTGGATGATAGGATTGCTTTTGCAACATCTTCTCTTGTTATTATACCAACGACTGTATCATCTTCAACTACTACTAGTCTTCCAATCTTTTTAGAGAGCATCAAATTTTTTGCACGAGCTAAAGTGTCGGTGGGTTTAACAACAAAAACTTCTTTTGACATATAATCTTTTACGGTAGGCAAATTTTCACTAGCATAACTTTTATAAAAACTTGTTAAAAATCTTTTTGTTCAACTTATCTAATTAATCACTTCTACATTCTTCACAAATATATTTTCCATCAGTTTCAACTAGTAGGTCTGACCATCTTGAACAGACATCACAGTATCCTGCAAAATATACTGACTCCTTTTGAGACTGTAATATTGATGATTGAATATTAAGTTTTTCTGAGAATATTTCAACTATCTCGGGGGTTACTGATATTATGTCCCAAATTGATAGTATTCCCTCAATTCTACCCTTATATGTTACACCAACACGTTTAACCCTATTTTTTCTCATATACCTTGCAGCTTCAACTATAGTTGCCTCAGAGTCTACTGTCAATATTGGCGTACTCATTATATCCCTAGCTTTAACTTCATCAGGGTTTAATCCTTTAGTTACTACTCTATCGATTATATCACCATCTGTAACCATGCCTACTGGTTTTCCATCCTCTACAATTACTATGCTTCCTACCTCGTTTTCTGTCATCTTTTTAGCTATTTCTCTCACAGTTTCATCAGGTTTTCCAGTAATAACTGGACTATTCATTACCTGTCTTACCATTAAATTTGCAGGATTTGTACCCTTTGTTTCTACAGCCATTCTATCGTTATCTGGTTAAAAGATAGAAGTAAAAAAATATTTCCATTGAGTCTACTGCTAATATTTGTTAAATCATGAAAAAATTCTAAGCTCTCTCATACATTTAATTTCAAGCTCTTTAATTTACATCCTCCTGGAGGTAATGCTTGAATAAATTCCTCGAAAGGTATATCCTTTACCACCTCACCAATTCTATCATAAAAATATCTAACAATCTTTTTAGCAATAGAGTTTTTATCCTCATTTCCTGGTATAATAACTAAATAGTTTTCGCAATACTTCTTTAAAGCCTCTACAGGCCCACATACTACTGAATAATGTTCTTTTACTTTAACAACTCCTAAAGCAAGTTCTATGGGCACATTTCTAATATAATTTCTTTTTCCACTAATCATGAACGCCCCCTTACCCATATATTGGCCGGAGGGTGCCTGTTTTGAAATCTGATGCTTATACACCCAATATGCTTCTCCAGCTGATGCGCCCATCTTCCAAAAGTTGCTGAATGAGACTGCTGCAATAGCAACTTCTTTTAAGCTACTTTCTCCAGCCTTTATACCATTCTTTAGTATAAAGAATGGTGCGCCAACTATTTCAGCATGAAATACAATATCTTCATCTTCTAAATATTTTTTGATTATTGCCTCATTAGAAGATGCGTCTCTTCCTCCTACTGCAAGCATATTTTCTGAGGTATAAAACCATCTGTATTTTTCAAACCATTCTCTTTCACGGGCCTTTTTACATTCTCTTGAAATTGTTTTTTCCTTTACTATAATCTTCTTCTCAATCTTCCCAATTTCTTTTTGCATCCCATTTATTGATTCCCCTATCTTCTTTGCATCCTCTACTAACCTTTTTGCAACATCATATATTTCTGAGCATGTTTTTAGCGGCTTATTTTTATCAAATTCGAAACCATATCTTTTGTAAACAATCTTTTCCAATCCATCTTCATCTTTTTCAATTTTTGCTGGTAAAAGTGTCTTTTTAAACTCTCCATAATCTTGGTATAATAGTTGTAGATTTTCTTTTATCTTGTCCGCTAACTTGGTTAAAAAATTTTTGTCTTCTAACATCTCGTCTCTTTTATTAATGAGTTCGTCTATTGCTTTTCTTTTTTTCTCCTTTTCTCTAATTAGAGGATATAATGCTTCTTTCTCCTTTTCATGTAAAACTATTTTAGTAAAGATTTTGTCTAATGCTTCATTCAGATTTTGTATACTTTGGTGCACTAGCCCATTAACAGGTATTGGAGTTATGGAGAAATCAACTACCTCGTTGTCTGATAAATAAATTACTGGACTGATGTTTTCTTCTCTAAAAAATTCTTTTATTTTCTCTAACATTTTTAAAATTTTTTCCTCGTCTAATTCGTTTCCCTTGGTTCCTTCTTTTACTTCTAACATTTTTGGTAGAATATCAATATACTTTTTTGGTAAGGCTAAATTTTTTCCAATCCATCTTCTAAAATCATCTTCATATTTTAGTAATGGTCTAAGATGTATAAAATCAACTTTAAGAGGATCTAATCCTCTTTCAGGAGGTGTTAAATATTCTTTTCCAACCGCAATTGTTCTATGTCTTGTTTGGTAATATTCTAATGCTGTTAAAATGACGTTTTTTTCGTCAACTAAGATAATGTTTCCTCTACTAAAAAATTCTGCTATAAGATGTTTGGCTAAGCTTCCAATAAACTCGATATCAATTATCCTTTCTGTGCCAAGTTGTGTTATTTTAGAAATCTTTCCTCTAGCAAGAAAGTTTCTAAACTGTCTCAGTAGGGGGTCTGACCCTTCTTCCTCTAACTTTATTTCAGTAACCCAAATTGCTCTACCATTATCTATAACCAGTCTTTTTTCAGGATACATTGGATGATGAAGTCTTATGACAAGTGTTCTATTCACTATTGCCCAGTAAACATTATTAACATAATAATCTTTAAGATTGCCGTTTAACCATCTTGATTGGTGAAATAGTTCTATGTTGTTCAATGTCCGCTCTTCCATGGAGGTCAACCAGATATGTTGACAGACACAAATAAACTCTTTTGGTTAAGGGTTGTTTTTGCAATTTTTGCAGGCCTATTTTCTGGGATAATGAATTTTAGTAACGAATCCGCATTGTTTGGTGTACTTACCATCATACTATTCTACTTATTATCCTATCTCATAGGAAAATATTATATATTTTCTGAAAAAAATGTAAGCAACTCCTCACTTTTCACAACAGGGATAGGAACTTATATAATGCTATCACTGTTTATCTGGATCTTTTACTATACTCTTCACGTAAGCGGTTTCCTGTAACCTTTTTTCCTGTCGTTCAAAGTATGCGAATAACACTGTAAAATAGTCTATGTCAATCTCCTGTAACCAGTGACCTTCAACTAGTTTTAAAAAATTTTCTTTTAAACGTCTTATTTTCTCAATCTCCTTTTCAATTTCCCTATTTTTTTGTAAATATTTTATTGCATTTATTGCAAACGTTGCTCCAATAGAATTTTTTGCCATATTTTTTGCTTCATCCCATTCTTCCTTTTCTAAACAATCTATTATATTTTCTAAATTTTCTATCAAATTACATCACTTATACCATAATCTGATACGCTTATCCTAAACTCCTCTATCTTATCTCCTATTATAATTTTGGTTTTTACAAGTTTATCTTCTTCTATTAAAAATATTCTAGTTCCAATTATGTTTTCTGTAATAGAATTGTACTCTGATTCATATGTGTCTGTTTCTATTTTCTTTATTAGGCTATTTAAAAGTAGGGTAATAATGTTATGTTTTATTGAAAGCTGGTTTATCCTTAACATAAAGTTTTCAAGCATGCGGTAATTATAGTATATTATGTTCTTTTTCTTTGAATTTGGTTTAAAAAAGTTTCCAATTTCATCAATTACGAAAAGTTTTTTGGAATGGTTGTCAAAATTTTTTTCTATTTCCTCAAGTATTTCTATTTGGTGTTTAATTGTATATGGTTTAAAAACTATAATTTTATCTAGGAACGAGTACTCTTTTATTCCCCTATATTTTGCTAGTTCACATAATTTTTCAGGCCTAAAAATCTGGTTTGAATCATTATATATTATTAAATGGTTTTCGAAAGTTTTGATAAAGTTTAGTATCAAATTATATGAAAACAGAGTTCTCAAGTATCTTTTTTCACTACATACTTCAGTTATTTGGCCTGAACTTATTCCCCCTATCCTATCATCTAATTCGCTTACCAGAGTGGGAACTGCTATTATCTCATGTTCAATTTTCCTAAACCTGTATATGCCCTTAAAGAGTTCTTCAAGTTTTGGGAAAATTTCTTCCTCTTCCTCTTCATTAAAATATTTTTTTATAATGTCATATGGTGCAAATAGTAGTTGGAGACATGTACGGATATTTTCTTTTTTCAACCCTTCAATTTTCTCTTGTGGAATTAAGCCACTATCCTCTAAGCTCATGTCATAATTGTTCATATCATTTGCTTATCTAATTGGAGGCGTTATAAAAGCTTATAGTATGCTATATCCTTTTATGAGCCTCTATTCCAAGTAATTCCATAAGTGTTTTGAGCGCCTTTGTAAAGGAGTAAACAAGCAGTATTCTCTGCTCCCGTTTTGACTCATCCTTCTCATGTATTACTGGATGTTTTTCGTAAAATGTGTTAAAGTATAAGCACAGTTTATGTGCATATTCAGCAATCTTATTTGGTTGCAGTTTGATGGTTGCCTCCTCTATTTTTTCACCAATCTTTGATAGTTCAATTAAAAGGGTGTACTCTTCATCTTCGACCAGTTTATCGAGCACCTCAACCTTTTCTGGGATTTTTCCATACTTTTCTATAATATTGTATGCCCTTGCATAAGTATATTGTAGGTATGGTCCTGTATCACCTTCCAGTTTCAAAGCCTCTTTTAAATCAAAGACTAAAATCTTTCCTAAATCTTGTCTAATTAAACTGTATCTTATGGCTGAAACAGCTATCGAATGGGCTACATCTTTTAACCATTTCTCGTCAGCTTCAGGGTTTCTTTTCCTCGTTTCCTCATATGAGAGTTTATACAATTTTTCTAAAACTGTGTCCGCATTAATGTACATTCCACTTCTACCTGACATGTGGACAAATTCTTTATCTCCAACCTCTAAACCTATTTCTTTAGCAGTGTCCCTGCTTAAAGAGACAACCTCATATCCTAAATGAATATACTTTTTATCTGATTCTTTGCCGACAAATTTTCTTAAAATTTCTGAAATTATATTCTGTAACCATGCTTGTCTAATGTCTATAACATTTATTGCCATTTCTGCGTTATTGAATATTGGATGATCCTTTTCTCCCTCAGAAGTTGTTGTCCTCCATAACATTTTACCATTTTTTTGCACAAAAAACTTTTCGTAATTGAAGAAGTCTTCAACTAGTCCAAGTTTCCATGCAGCATACAATATGTCTTTTGCAATATAGGTTGCTGTGCCATCACTTCTTATGATAACTTTTTCTTGGCCGCTTTCATCTTTATAAACCCAGCATCCAACGTTTTTTCCTTCACTTGCATATGATATTAGATTTTTTTCTCTTAATTGTTCAAAAATTTTTTTCCATGTGTTAGAAAATATAATGTGCGATTCAAAGTTTAAGCAGTCATAGTATGCGTTAACTTCGGAGCAGGTTTTCAATTGTTCAATTAAAACCTTTTCTATCATATTTCTTGCGAACTTGTAAATTTCAGATTCAGGATTTTCTAACTCTTTTAAAACAACTCTTCTATAGCTTTCCGTTCTCGGGTCTTGTGAATAAGTTTGGTTTACTTTGACATAAACATAATCTCCACAGTATTGGTCAAATTTTATGTTAGGTTCTGGCGGATTTACTGGAAATCCGAGGAATTTAAATCCTACGATTATATCTGCAACCTGTGCTCCTGAATCATCGATATAATTTAAAACTATTACTTCATGGTTAGTGTACTTTAGTAGACGATGTATTACATCCCCTATTACAACGTTCCTAAGATGTCCAATGTGTAGTGCCTTGTTTGGGTTAACGCTTGTATGTTCAACGATAACCCTCTTACCTTTACCTATATCCGTGTAACCGGGTTTTTCATTAAGTAAATGATGTATTGTAGTTTTAAAGTATCTATACTCATCTATTCTAAAATTTAAGTATCCTGGCTGTGCCACTGAAACTTCTTTCACAAGATTTTTTTCAAACAACATTATTTTTGAAGCAATTTCTGAGGCTATTTCATAAGGGTTTTTTCCCATTTTTTTAGCGGTTTCGAATGCAATGTTGGATGAAAGTTCACCGAATTCTAATGATGGTGGTTCCTGGATTAGAAAATCTACTGTAGGATAGCCTAGCTCCTTCAACGCTTTTTCAATCAATTCTCTTACTTCTTTCTTCAGCGCTCTAAAGGGCATGTACCATTTCCTTATTCTATCCTTTCTGGTTTAAAAATCTAACATTCAAACTTTAAATTTTTTCTTCTCTACTACAGTTAAAACTCCCATTTTTGACATAATCCTATAGTCTTTTTCCCCAATCTTGTGAAGAAACTTTTTAATTAGAAGTCTTGCGTCATCTCTATCAAGGTTATCGAAATTTATAGTTTCACCGTCAACATGCCCCTCAATGTTCCTTTTTTCTTTAACGAATGCATTGAATTCAGCTACTTTTTCCTTTATTTTTTCGAATTTAATTGCCACCATTTTATCATCATGGAACCCTATTGTTTTGCTACTTTTAATTTTTAAACCTTATATTTGTAACTAGATAGAAAATAGTAACGTATAATGCGCTCTTCAAAAGTTTTTAGAATAATAGTTATAGTTGTGATAATTTTAATATTAACGCCTTTCATATTATATTATGGGTATCCAGAATATTTTAGTAAGCCTGTCGCTATTAAAATTGCCTTTTTATCGCATTACCTTGCACCAGATTTTATTTTATTTAAAAGCTTGGTTAATAAATGGAATTCATATTTTCAAAAAATGGGTTTCTGTGTAAGTGTGTTGGATATTGATAAGGAGTCTGCACTACAGTTTCTTTTATCATCAGAGAACTCTAGTGTGGATATTGTTGTCGTATCGAATTTTAATTTTAAAAAAATGTTTCCATATCTTGTCCCTTTAAACTTTTTAACAGAACGATTTTATGAAAAGGCAGTTGAACCATTTTATGAAAATGGACAAATTTATGCTGTACCATTTCATGCATCATTCCCTCTTCTATTCTATGATAAAACCTACATTATTTCCCCTCCAAAATCGTTTGACCAACTATTAACCTTTGCAAAAAATTTTTCTAGGAAACATAATCAAGAATCTTTTACAGAATATGGTCTTGCAATATATTCCCTACAAGGTAGACATTCTGCTCTCATATTTCAATCTCTTTATGAAACACTTGGTGGACAGGTTCTGGTTTCTAATTCGACAGTAAAACTTCTGTCAAACCAAACGCTAGGAAATCTAATAAGTATTTACCGTTTTCTGGTTGAAGAAGAAATTTCTCCCCCTGAAACCTTATATTTTGAGTTTTCCGTCTTAAACGACTTGTTTGTTAAGGATAAGTTTCCACTTATGATACAATGGAATTATGCGATACCTCTTCTATCAGAAAACTTTACAATAAATAATTTTGGAGTATCACCTATACCATCTAATTCCCTATCCTCAACTTCAATTGGATATATCCCTAGCTTTCGGTATATCAAAGTTTTCAAAGAATAAAGATTATTCTATAAAATTTTTAGAATCATTTTACTTGAACGAGTTTATAAAAGAGTTAGTTAGAATTGGATTCTTTCCACCAATAAAGAATATATCATACATTTCTGATAACCTTCTACTAGTAAATGAGGAAGAAGTATTCCGTGAATGTTACAAAAATTGTGTATATGAAAGATATTCTAACGACTTTTACGAAACTTTCTCTAAATATCTAGCTTGGTGTCTAGAAAATAGGATATTGGAGAAAGATTTTATAAACCTTCTAGAAAACCTTCAGTATTCATGATGTAAAAAATTTATAAGCCTTTATTTTATGAATGGACTGTATGGTTAGCGTTAGAGCTGTCGATATTTCTAAACGTTTTGGAGATTTCTTGGCTGTCAACCACGTTAATATTGAAGCAAGAGATAGAGAGCTTATAACATTACTTGGACCTAGTGGTTGTGGGAAGACAACAACATTAAGAATAATTTCTGGACTAGTTAAACCCGACACTGGAGAAGTCTATTTTGGAGAAAAGAATGTAACTAATGTTCCACCACATAAAAGGAACATTGGTTTTGTCTTCCAGAAGGTTGCACTTTTTCCACACATGAATGTCTACAAAAACGTTTCTTTTGGACTTAAAATGAAAAAGTTTCCAAAAAATGAAATTGACAAGAGGGTTAAGGAAGTTCTTAAAATTGTACGCATGGAAGGATTTGAAGAAAGAATGCCTTCCCAGTTAAGTGGAGGCCAAGTTCAGCGTATTGATATTGCAAGGGTTTTAGCAATAGACCCTGAAGTTCTCCTTTTCGACGAACCTTTAGGTCATCTTGATGCAAAATTGAGGGATGATCTAAAATATGAAATTAGACGTATTCAAAAGGAGACTGGTAAAACTGCAATTTATGTTACACATGATCAGGCTGAAGCCTTTGCAATCTCAGATAGGGTGTATGTTATGAATCATGGGCAAGTGCAGCAAGTTGGAACTCCTATTGAACTCTATCTTAATCCTAAATCTGATTTTGTAGCAGACTTTATTGGCACCTCAAATTTTCTAGAAGGAACCATATCAGAAATATATGAAAATAGGCTAAAAATTAAAGTTAACGATGGACTTATTTTGGTTTCCGAGGTTATGCCTAATGTTCAAGAATATAAGGTTAATGATAACGTTATTGTTAGCATTAGACCAGAAGACATCGAACTTTTAGGGAATTTGACGATTAAGGAAAATTCCTTTGAAGCAAAAGTTGAACGGTCAACGTTTTTAGGAACTAACACGAGACTATTAATTGCTCTCGGTAATAGAATTCTTAAAGTTGACTTGTATGGTCCTGAAAGATTTAAGATAATTGATACCGCCGTTTCCACCAATTTCCATGTAAGACGTTTTACAATAATTAAGAAAACCTAATCTCATAAAAAGTTTATCCTCAACATTTTTACCATAATCATAATTTTATTATTTTATATAAGAATTTTGTTTCAATTTTAATTTTTTTCATTAGCTAGCCTAAAGTAAAGAAAAATTTAAATAACATTCTTATTAATATTCTTTGACGGTGAATTATATGAATTGGAAAAACCTCTTCCTTGTTTCAACACTTTTGGCATTAATTTTTCTTGGAAGCACTGTCTACTTGCTTACTTCACCAGCAGCTGGTGTAACAACTGTAACTAAGACTGTTACGCAAGCTGGTGGAGCGCCATGGCCATATGAAGGTAAAGTCTGGATTCCAATATTAAACAAGTATATGACATATGAAGAAGTTGTAGCAGAAATAAAGAAGGAAGGGTCTATAACAATTGCTGACTGGACATACTGGGGCCTGGTGGACACCTACTTTATACCATCGTTTAAGAATTATGTAAAAAGTAAGTATGGTGTCGATATTGAAGTAAAGTTCGTTGGAACCCAAGAAGCTAAAGGTGGTTTCATGTACCAGCTCTATTCTGCATATCAAGCTGGACTGCCAGCACCCTATGATGCAATGCATATTGAAATCAATTTCTTTGAAGAAGCTAAGGCTAAGGATGTTGCTGAACCATTTTTGCCCTCCCCCCTCGTCCCCAACCTAGCCTTTGTTGACCCTGTTTTCATATTTGCACCATATGGTGTTCAATTCCAGCAACATGCGATGGTAACACCTGTATTTAATCTTGAGAAAACAGATTTTGTTAAAAGTTGGCTTGACTTAGCCGATCCAAGACTTAAAGGGAAGATTACATTATGGTCTCTGTCAGACAATGGTTTCTGGGCCTTCTTGGCCACGGTTGCAACTGCATTAGGTTACGATTACAAGAATCCTGATCAGATGAAGAAGGCTATAGAATGGGTTGCTAAGAATATTCATCCCAACGTTCTAAAGTATACAAGTGATGAGGCTGAAATTATAGAATTGTCTGAAAAAAATGTTACATGGATTACAGCATACTGGTGCTGTAGCTATGAAATGGAGCAGGCCGCTGGAAATAGGTGGCTTGGTCCAAAGCTTCTTGAACCCTTTATGCCCAACCTGCCTGGTGTTGTATGGATACCAAAGAAGGCTCAGCACCCTGTATTAGCCCAAATATACGTTGATTGGCTACTAAGTAAAGAGTTCCAGTTCCCCGACATAAATGCTCCCGGCTTTAAGGAACTAAATCCCACAGAAGCCAAGAAGCTTTGGGCTGGCATGATCGAGGGACCACTTGGTCCATATTATGAGCAGTTTATACCAGACTGGTGGGGTGGCAAAGAAGGTTTCTATAAGGTCTTTCCAACACTAGACGAATATAAGGCGAAAATCTATCCTTCTATAAAAGTTCTAGACTGGGAATACATTAACTCACATGCTGAAGAATGGGTATTATATTATCAGAAGCTTATAGGTGGTTAGCTTCTGTCTCCCCCTCCCAATTTTTTTGGGTAGAATTCTATGAATGAATATTTTGATAAAATAAAACCAATACTGTTTATTTTACCTGCTTTAATGTTCGCCGTACTTTTCTTTATAATACCATTTATACTTCTATTCTATGTGAGTTTTACTCGAGGCTCAACCTATTTTTTCCAGCCAATATTTACTTTAGAAAATTATCTTAAAATTGCAACAAACTATATTCCAGATTTTAGGAACACCTTAATGTTAGCTGGATTATCTGCTACTTTAGATGTTATTGTGGGATACCCTTACGCTTACCTCTTGTTGAGGAAGATAAAGTTTCTTTCAGATTTTTTTAGGTCTATTTTGATGGTTCCATTGCTTGGAGAACTTTATATTGCCTACGGCTTCTGGTGGTTGTTTCTACCGAAGGATCCTTTTTCATCTTTTCTTGAAGCAATCGGCATATCACCTTTTGCAATATTATATACTCCTGTTACCGCGGCATTAGCTCTAGCAATATACACTTTACCTTTTGCTGTACTGCAGATGGGTATAAACATCAGCCAAATAGATCCTGTTCTTGAGGAAGCATCTAGTTGTCTTGGTGCAAATAGGCTAAAAAGGTTCGTTCACATCCTCTTACCGTTAAGTTTGCCCGGCATTATGAGCGGCTGGTTTATGGCCTTTGGATGGAATATTGGTGCTTATGCAATACCATATTTGATGGGTGGCGTTATAGTAGGCCAGAGGGTTTTATCCATACAGATTAGAATGGTCGGTCTCCTAATGATGAACTATGGCCTTGCAGCAGCCCTCGCCTCCGCTCTAGTGATAATATCATTAGTCTTCACATTCATTTCCCTTAAAGTTTCAAGGGGTGTTTTGATTTGAATAGGAACATTGACTTTTCAACAATAATATCATACATATACATAGTTTTTGTTTCTATTCTAATCTTTATACCCTTTATGATATCATTTTGGCGTTCTCTATGGACTCCTGATGGACAGCTTGGCTTATCAAACTATTTTAGTATGGCAGGTGTTTTTTGGCCTAGAGTTTGGTTAAGTCTTCAACTTTCGCTGATAACTGTAGTCTTAGACTTGATAATCGCTATCCCTGCTGCCTATGCTTTAACAAGATACGAGTTTAGGGGGAAGAGACCAATATTGCTTACATTGATTGGTGTATGGTATGTTCCAGGTATAGCCTATGCGTTATCGCTTATACTTTCATTTTATCTAATATACAAGCAGTGTCTTAGTATTTTAGGATTCATTGTAACATATACCACTGGCTTTCTTCCTATGATGCTACTTTCTTCTATAGTCGCCTTTAGGAGACTAGAAATCTCGTATGAGGAAGCTGCAGCATGTTTGGGTGCAACAGGCCTAAAAAGATTCATATACATAGTCTTACCACTAATCGGCCCAGGTATAACATCTGGTATACTTTTAACTTTCGTATTATCCTTTAACGAGTTCATAACCGCTTTCTTGCTTGCAGGTCCTACTGGTATTCTAACCGCTCCCGTAAAGGTTTTTGATGACATATCACATGCTGGAATGCTTGGCTTTGTTGCCGCTGAAGCGTCTATTCTGCAAATAATATCTCTTACAGTAATATTCGTTTATCTAAAGATTGTTGGAACACGATACCTTAAGGGAACTGTTTTCTTTTAAAAAAATCATCCTTCCAATTTATTTAAAATCAATCTTATACTTTCCTCTGAAATCTTAAAACCAAGTCTTCTGTATGCAATAATTATTGGCCCCAATATAGCCTTATCCCCTATCAACGGATCTCTCACTATAGCGTTAGGTACAAACTCTTTAATTGCACACATAAAAGATTCTTTAACAACATTTGATCTAAACACTCCACCTAAACCGCCTACAATTATTTTTTCACCTTCCATTCCAAGTCTTTTGACTATACATGCTATCGCTAAAGCCAACTCGTTTCCTGCTTCCTCAAGTATTTTTCTTGCAACATCGTCTCCTTCACATGCAGCTTTATCAACAATTTTAGCAAGTTTAGAAATTTCTGTAGGATCACCATTTAACTCCTTGTAAATTTTATGTAATATGTCAAGCTCCTCCTCCACTTTAAAGTATTCCATGATCATTTTTGATAAAAGTGTTTCCTTTCCTCTACCATCATATGCTTTTGAAACTGCATTTAATGCCTTTACCGCAATCCAGTATGCGCTTCCCTCGTCACCAATAATCCAACCCCATCCACTTGACCTCATACTTTGTCCTCTACTATTTACTCC
>CALHLD010000002.1 GCA_938034445.1 uncultured archaeon
CCTATTTTTGTTCCACACTTAGGACAATAGACTGCGTCATCAGGAACTTCTTGGCCACATTTTGGACAAAATGGCAAAAATTAATACACCATCTTTATACTTAGACTTCGAAGATAATAAACATTATCATATTCGAATGGAAGAAAGCATATTCTTCCATTCTTTATCATTATACTATGTGGATGTCTATATATACATACTTTATCTTAAGGCTAATTTTTTAAATAATCCTAGTTTTATTATAGTATAAAGGGTACTAAAGCTGTACTGCCTCTAGGGTGATGGAAACTTTATAAGAATTATAAAAGAGTGTAAATTGTATGAAATGTGAATATTGTGGTCAAGAGGAGCCTTTGCCTTTCAAGTGCCCATATTGTGGGAAATTTTTCTGTGTAGACCATCGTCTTCCAGAAGCTCATTCTTGTGAAAAAATTTTTTTAGCAACTTCGCCGTCAAAAAGGAAGGAAATTTATAGGCCTAGGTTTGAAACTTCTTTACCAAGATTTTCATATAAAAGGTTTGGTGTAAGTTTTAGTTCTCGTGAAAAGTTAGAGTTAACCTTTGCAGCCATAATCGTCAGCCTTGTCGGTATGTCCTTTCTAGGCTGGTCTCTTAATGTTTTTGAACTATTTTTTGCCTTAATCGCCTTTGCATTATCGTTTTTAGCTCATGAAATTGCTCACAAAATTTCCGCTGTAAGAGAGGGTCTTATTGCATTCTTTAAACTTGATACTGTTGGAATTATTCTAACATTTATTAGCACCTTCTCTCCTCTTAAGATTATTGCGCCGGGTTCTGTTGTTATTTTAGGCTATTTTGATTTAAGGACTATGGGGAAGGTTTCCTTGTTCGGTCCATTAACAAATATAGTTATAGGTTCAATTTTGTACCCGCTTAGGTTTACAGTACCATTTTCTAATGTTTTAAATGCAATCTGCCTACTAAATCTATGGATTGCATTATTCAATCTTATTCCATTGGGTGTATTGGATGGTAAGAAGATTTTTGCATGGAATAAAAGGGTTTGGCTTATAATGTTCTTTTTCCCACTATTCTTGCTATTGAGTACATATTTTTATTAACTTTTTATCTTGATAAGAGTTCCATAAACTTTCTTGCATCTTCTCTCATGTAAACATTATTGAACATTACGTACACTATATTGCAATCATATTTTTCTATCATCGATTTTAGATTGTTAAAATCTTCAATGGTATACTTGTATCTGTAATTGATTCTATCCCCCTCGTAACTTCCATGTAGTCTATAGTATCCAATCTTTCTTTTGGAAAAATGCAAAGGTTCTTCTCTTAGGGGGTCGACACAGGAAATTAGGTCAAATTCTTCACATACTTGTCTGAATGTTTCCCTACTCCATCCCCTAAGCTCTAAAGCAATATCCAGTCCTTCTCTTTCAATTTTCGAAAAAAATTTCTTAATGTTTCCAATATTTTTCTCATTCTCTTTAAAGCTTACCGGTAACTGTATCACACATAGTGGTGATTTCAATATTTTGCAGACTTCAACCGTCCTTCTCCAATATTCTAAAACCTCTTGAGTAGGATTTAGGAATCCAACCTTATCCTTTAATTCTTTAAAATCCTTTATTCCACTTCTTTTCCATGTTGGTGAGGTGATTGGATGTGTTATTGCCTGATGACATTTTACGGTAAAAATGAAATTGTCTGGAACAGTTTGCCTCCATCTTTGAACTGTCTCAGTCTTCGGTATTCTGTAAAATGTTGAATTTATTTCTGTAACCTTAAACTCTTCCGAGTACCTTTTTAGTCCCCCGGGTGTGCCGCAGCATCCAACATATACTTTCATAAATCTTCCCCGAAAAAATGATAAGAATACTGTTCACATACTTTTAAACATTTTCTAGAGAAAAATAAAAAAGTATGTAAAGGGTTAAACTGTTATTCCTATTCTCTTTCAATTACTTTATCTAATGCTGTACCCATTGATGCATCAGCGTATCTATCTACAATAATATCGACTACAGCAGGCCTTCTATTTGTCTCAGAATATTCTACAGCCCACTTGAATGTCTCCTTTATCTCCTCTATCCTTGTAACCCTTCTTCCGGCCGCACCGAATGCTTCAGCAAACTTTACAAAATCCGCCATCTGTCCATCGTACCATATGTCAACGGCGAACTCAAAGTTGTAGAGGTACTTTTCCTGCTGTCTAATTAGTGAAAGGTACCCATTGTTTATAATAATTATGATAAATGGTATATTATACTGGCATGCTACTGCGAACTCTTCACAGCAGAAGCCGAAGCCATAATCTCCTGTTACTGCAACTACAAGCTTATCTGGTCTAGCAATTTTTGCGCCTATAGCTGCAGGCAGATCCCAGCCTAATGGTCCCGCTCCACCTGGAACAAGATAGTGTCTTGGATAGAATATTTCCTGCATTTGAGAAGACCATATTTGATTCAAGCCTATTGTGGTAACAAATATTGTGTCTTTTGGAAAGAATTCGTTTATTTCCTTCATCACCCTCTGCGGCTTTATAGGAATCTGTTCATAGTCCATTTTCCTAGCCATCTTAACACGCAGCTCTGGAATGCTCTTAACCCACTGCGAAGATTTTCTCTGTTGGACGATCGATAAGAGAATAGAATGTCCTGGATTCGGTGAAACCTCCTCAGCCCTCCGTTTTACCTCCTCAAGCATCATCTGTAAAGTTATTTTTGCGTCTCCAACAATCCTAAGGTCTGGAGAAAATATTCTACCAATTTGGGTTGGCTCAATGTCTACATGAATAAACTTTCTTCCCCTACGATATACCTCTAAGTCCCCAGTATGTCTGTCAGAAAATCTACATCCTACAGCAAAAACTAGATCTGATTCTAAAAACACTTTATTTCCTAATGGTGTATTACATATTACTCCAACCTGGCCTGCATAGAGTGGATGGTCAGCTGGTACACCACCCTTACCCATCAAGCTTGTAACAATAGGAACCTGCAAGAATTCTGCAAGTTCAATAAACTCTCTTGTCGCATCAGCTATAATGACTCCACCACCCAATAGGAACACTGGCCGTTCAGCTGCAAGTATCATATCAACAGCCTTCCTAATCTGTCTCCAGCTGGGCCTAGGCTTAAACACTTCAAGCGAACGGTCTCCTTCTGGATCATATTCTATTTCAGTCCTTTGAACATCTAAAGGCAAATCAATGAGAACCGGGCCAGGTCTACCCTCTCTAGCAATCCTGAATGCTTCGCGAAAGATCATGGGAATGTGCGATGGCTCCATTACACACCAGCTCTTTTTCGTTATAGGCTTCACTATTTCAGCAATTTCAGTTGCCTGAAAAGCATCCTTTCCAAGCTGAGCTCTCACATTTTGGCCTGTTATTGCAACGATTGGCACAGCATCAACTTTCGCAGCATAAAGTCCTGTTACCATGTTTGTTCCAGCAGGCCCAGATGTACCCACACAAACTCCAACCTTACCACTTGCCCTAGCATAGCCGTCCGCAGCATGCACTCCCCCCTCCTCATGTCTTACCGTATAATGTTTTATCCTCTTCGAATTTGCTAAGGCCTTATAGAATGGAAGTATTCCAGCACCAGGTATTCCAAAGATTACCTCTACACCTTCGTCCTCTAATATTTTCACAGCCGCCTCCATTGCTGGCATCTTCATATAAATCGGCTTAACTGGTGTAATTGTGTTATATATTGTTTTCTTTAAATAACGTTTTATTCTTATGCCTCCTATTTTCTATATTATTTTAATTATGTTTTCGACTAAACTATCAGCCTTCCTTTTGTCTTCTTCTGTTAATTTTCCTTTAACAGAAAGTACTGGTTCTATTATCTTCATCCCGTTTTCGCTTAACTTGTTTTTTATCTGTTCACTAATGTTGCTGCCCCAAGTGTAATTTACGAATATTCCAAAAGTTTTTGGTCTAATATTTTTTATTCTAACATATTCCATAAAGTTTGTGACCGGAGGATATATTGTACCCTCATATGTTGGTGAACCAAGTAATACAACCTTTGCGTCAATGATTTCAGGTAAAATGAAGCTTGGGTGTACCTTACAAAGGTTGAAAGATTTTACTTCGATACCTTGTTGTTTAATCTTTTCTGCTAAATATTCTGCAACTTCTGCAGTATGTTCGTACATGCTTCCATAAATGATTAAAACCTTTTCTTCATCAACTCCACTACTCCATTTGAGATATAATTCTATAGGATACTTTGGATCCCTCCTATATACGGGTCCATGTGTGGTGCAAAGAATTTTAATCGGTAAGTCCTTTATTTTTTCCGCAGCCTTAAGCACAAACTGTGAATAATGTGAAACTATGTCCGCAAAATATCTTTTCATTTCACTTTCATACTTTCTAACATCTGTTTCATCATCAAATATTTTTCCGTTGAGTGCACCGAATGTGCCGAAGGCGTCGCCTGAAAAAAGTGTACCACTATCTATATCATATGTGAAGATTGTTTCTGGCCAATGTAGCCAGGGTGCCGTAATAAATTTTAAACTATGTCCACCTAAATTTATTATATCACCATCCTTTACAGCTAAAGTTTCAAAATCTTCTCCATAATATGCTTTTGCAAAATTAATACCCCTTTGCGAGCTCACAATTTTTGCTTTAGTCGCCTTTTTAACAACTTCTTCAATAGCACCGCTATGGTCCGGTTCAAGATGATTTAAAATTATGTAATCGATTTCAGAAAATTTCACTATTTCCTCTATGTTAGAGGAAAATTCTTTTGAATAGAACTTGTCAACAGTATCTATTAAAGCTATCTTTTCAGAACCCTTGACAATATAAGAGTTGTATGATACTCCATCAGGAATAGGCCATAATCCTTCAAAAAGTATGTTCCTCTTATCGTCAACGCCTACCCAAAAAATGTCCTCACACACTTTTACTACAACCAATATCCTACACCATGTAAGTTAACATATGTAATTTTATATAAAATTTTCTCTTTTAAATAAAACCTTTTATATCATTAATCAAATATTAAATGTTGAACAATTATGATTTATGAAATAAGATTTCATGGTAGAGGAGGTCAGGGTACAGTAACTGCAGCTGAACTACTAGTTAAAGCCGCTGTAGCTGAAGGCAAATGGGGGCAATCATTCCCATTCTTTGGTGCAGAAAGGAGAGGTGCTCCAGTGGTAGCTTTTGCTAGAATTTCTGAAGAAAAACATTTTCTACACTCTCAAATAACGGAGCCTAACATTATTGTGGTTCTCGATAAAAAAATAATGGAAGCCGTTGATGTTACAGACGGTCTCAAGGAAGATGGTGTATTGGTAATAAATTCCTCAGGATTATTTTCAAAAGAATCATTACGTAACTTTAGAATATGTGTTGTTGATGCGACAAAGATTGCTGTTTCCTTGGGATTATCTGTTGCAGGGTGGGTTATAGTAAATACTGCAATGTTAGGCGCTATTGTAAAGGCTGTGCCATTGGTAAAGGTAGAAAGTATAATGAACGCTATTAGAAATAATTGGCCCGAAAGAGTTGGTGAAATTAATGCTGAGGCTGCGAGAAGGGCTTATGAGGAGGCGACCGTTTTATGAAAAAGGTTGCTGCAATATCTTTTCCATCAAAGGGTGTTGCTGGAAAGACAGGGATATGGCGGGTTAGGAAACCAATCCTCGACAGGAACAAGTGTGTAAGGTGCCTCATATGCTGGATATATTGTCCTGAAGGGACCATTTTAAGAAAAGAGGATGATAGCGTAGAAATTGACTACGAATACTGTAAGGGATGTGGTGTTTGCTCGAACGAGTGTCCAACAAAGGCTATAACAATGGAGGAAGAGTAAAATATGATTCAAGTTTTAACCGGAAACCATTCAGCAGCTTATGCTGCACTATTATCTAATGTTGAAGTAGTTTCAGCATACCCTATTACACCACAAACTCAAATTGTTGAGAAGATAGCTGAATTTGTTGAAACAGGAAAGTTGAAGGCAAGGTACGTTCGTGTTGAATCAGAGCATAGTGCAATGGCTGTCTGCATTGGCGCATCTTCAGCTGGCGCAAGAACATTTACTGCAACATCCTCTCAGGGACTACTTTATATGAGCGAAATGGTCTATTGGGCTTCTGCGGCTAGGCTTCCTATAGTTATGCCTGTTGTCTGTAGAACTCTTGCTCCACCATGGAACATATGGAACGAGCATACGGACATGCTTCTTGTTAGAGACTATGGATGGATACAGTTTTTCGCAGAATCTAATCAAGAAGTTTTGGATACAATAGTGCAAGCATATAAGATAGCTGAAGACGAACGTATCCTATTGCCTGTAATGGTCGGTCTTGACGCATTCACGTTATCCCACACTTCTGAACCTGTAGACGTTCCAGAAATGGATTTGGTTAAAAAATTTTTGCCACCAAGAGCCAATGTACCATATGTCCTTGATCCATCAAATCCATTCACATTGGGAAACCTCGCATATCCATCACATCATATGAAACTTAAGTTTATGCAACATACTGCAATGGAGAATGCTAGAAAAGTTGTTTTAGAAGTTGATGATGAATGGTATAAGATTTTTGGAAGATGCTACAGTCTACTTGACAATTTCATGTGTGATGATGCGAAAGTTATAATTTTAACTATAGGTTCTTCAGCTGGCGACGCTAAAGAAGCTGCAAAATATTTAAGAAAAAGAGGGATTGCAGCCGGTGTTTTAAGGGTAAGGCTGATAAACCCGTTTCCTGCAAAAGAAGTTTCTGACATTCTCTCAAAGGTTGAAGCCGTAGCCGTTGTTGACAGAAACCTTTCACCAGGAAATGGTGGCATAATATTGGAAAAGGTGAAAAGCTCCCTTTACAGTTTAAAGAACAGACCCTTTATAAAAGGATACTTAGCTGGCCTAGGAGGAAAAGACATAACTGTAGAAGATTACATAAAAATATTCGAGAAAACCCTTGAATCCTATAGAAAGGGAGATAGTGATATGGAATGGTTTAGCATAAATTTGGAGGCGACAAGCTTATGAATATAAAAGATTTAGATAGGGAAGAATATATCTTATCAGGTAATTCGTCATGTCCAGGCTGTCCTGCAAGCATAGGATTTAGGCTGATCGGTAAAGCTGTAGGAAAGAACGCTATTATTGTTATTCCCGCAAGTTGCATGACAATAATACATGGCGTATATCCTCATACTGCCATAACCTTACCCACATTAAATATTGCGTTTGCAACTTCAGCTGCTGCCGCATCAGGTGTTTCTGCTGCACTTGAAATTAAAGGTAAAAATTATCCTGTAATCGTTTATGCTGGTGACGGTGGTACAGCTGATATTGGGTTACAGGCCCTATCGGGTTCAGCGGAAAGAAACGAGAACATAATATACATATGCTATGATAATGAAGCATATCAGAACACGGGTATTCAGAGGAGTAGTACTACACCCTATGGTGCCTGGACAACTACAACATTAAAGGGTAAACAAGAAAAGAAAAAGGATGTGCCAAAGATTATGGCTTCACATAATATACCATATGTTGCAACAGCGTCGATAGCGTATCCAATCGACTTTATAGAAAAGGTTAAAAAGGCATTAAAAATTAAAGGCTTCAAATATATCCACCTGCACGCTCCATGTCCAACGGGATGGCGTTTTCCATCTGAAAAGACTATAGAAGTTGGCCGTTTAGCTGTAGGAACGGGTGCATGGATCCTTTATGAAATAGAAAATGGTGTTTTAAAGCTTACCGGTCCAAGCAAGAATCTTATAGAAGAAGGTGCACGAAAACCTGTACAAGAGTATTTAAAGGTTCAAGGACGTTTTCAACATATAACTGACGAAATGGTGAAGGTTATCTCTTGTGAGATTGAAGAAAGGTGGAATGGGATAAAAATGGTAATTAATTTACAAAAAGTTAATGGAACCTAAAACTTTAGTTTGTAGAAGCACAGCATAATCTTTAGCTAAAAATTTAGATTTCAGAAATATTTCCATCCACCACAAAGAATACCGAATTCTATTACTATAATTGGTAAGCATAGATCATTATCATATGGTCTTGTTTTATCTATAGACTTCCTCAACATCCTTGTACCATTTCTTCTTTTCCCCAACCTTAGCCCTAAGTTTCCAGCTTAATGATTTCTCCTCCCTATCTATTACATTTGAAAGTTTCTCTATCCTTTCAATAACAACCTTCTTGTCCTCTTCACTCAACTTAGAACTGTTGGCTGTATAGTTTTTTACCTTCTCCATGTTCTGTGTAACAGTTTTCCAGAACCCCCAGTCAACAGCAAGAACCTTTGCAATATAAGGTGCATTTATTTGCTCTCCATCACCTTCTCCAACCTCATGTTCCCTTAATAGCATTATAGTGTCAATTACATCCTTTTCATTTAACATGACAATCTGCATTTTCTCAAGAAAAAGTTCCGCTAATGGAATTGTAGGCCTATCAACCTCTAACCTTCCACCAAATTCTATTACATGGTTAAATTCGAGTCTATCAAAAAATATGTCTGAATGTATCTTCTTGTCTGAACCATAATAGTATAGTAGTCTTTTATGACCAAATATTCTTGTAAAATACTGGTCTTCAATCCAGCCATTGTTTGCATAAAGTTTTCTAACATCAGCCCTAAACCTACTATATGATGCAAAATCTATATCTGAAAACTTTCTACCAAGTTCGTCTTGAATGTAACCAAACTTACTACAGTGTATTCTGTAGGCGAGTGAGCCTAAATTTCTCAAAATGATGCTATTCTTTTCAGCTGACTCGACAATCTTGTAGGCTTTATCAGCAAGCTCCTCCCATCTAAACCATGTTAACCCTTCAGACATCCGCTTAAGCTTTAAAATTTGAATATTTAAAAGTTAAAAAAATAAAATGAAGTTGAAAAATTTGATTTTTATCAAATAAATGAGTAAAGTTAATAAAAATAGCCTTATCACACAATTTATGATATGAAATGCTGTTTTTCATGTAAGTATTGGGATAAAGCGTCTAAGAAGGTGCCGGTTGATGTTAGAAAGGTTCCAAAAAAAGATGAGTATATAGAAGTGGTTTTTGAAAATAGAAGAGCATATATTCGTTCTTGGGAATGGGTTGCTAAAGAACCAGTTAACTTAAAAATGCTCTTAAGAAGGAGGCTTTGCTTTTATGGAAAGGGTATTATAGAACCATGGGATGAATGCGAAAATTATGTGCCAAAATATTCTATTGAAATTACCTATTGCAGAGTTAAGGGTGTATGCCAATTTTCTAAAGACTGCCCCAAATATTCTTCTCTAATCTCATACATCTCTTAAATTTTAAAGCTATTTCTCAACAACAAAATTTTATGTAAATAATGCTTAAATTTTATTTTTTAGAACCTTCACCTATGTTGCCTATAGAGTTAGGGTTAACCTTTTTTATATTAGGTTTCATATTAATATTTATAGGTATTATTTTATCGATTTTTAGTAAGGTTGGTGCTGGAGAAGCTAAGGTTGAAGGTGGTGGTGTAGTGTTAATTGGACCTATACCAATAGCATTTGGCACGAGTGGTAAATGGGTGGTTATAGCGCTTGTTCTTATGTTAGCTTTAATGATAGTTTACATAATTTTTGGTAGGTGGCTTATCTAATGAAGAAGAACATTCCAACCCTATTTATATTTGCTGGAATATTGTTATGCCTTATAGGTTTTGTAGTAATCCTTTTTGCCTCTATTGCTCCAATTACTGGTGCAGGTGGCAACATCTCTACTGGTGGTATAATATTTATTGGCCCTTTTCCAATAGTCTTTGGAAGTGGTGAATACGGTTTACAGCTCATATGGCTCTCTATAATAATACTTATACTAATGTTAATCATTTCTTACGCTTTCTTTAAAGGCTATAGTGAACGTGAGAAAGCTACTTTCTAATTCCTATAACATCTAAAATTATTTTTCTAACATTGTTTTGTAAAATTTCTGCTATTGAAGGTTTTGTTCTACCATTGTCTCCATGTATGAATTCTTTCACATATGTTCCTGCATCACATTCAATTATAAGCTCCAATCTTCTTTTACCCAATATCCTATATTCTACATTTTTAACGACTCTTTCTCTTAGAAGGTCAGCTCTTCTATGTAAAACTCTTATCGGCGTCTTTTGAAGGATTCTGACACTTTTTATATTCGACAATTTTTCTAATTCTTTTTTATCCAGTTTTTTGTTGAACGTGACTATTGCCTTATACACTTTATCATTCTTCGCCTCCTTTACAGCTATAACATCCTCTTTTGAAGCAAATTTTAGGTCACTGACTTGAACATACTTTGACCTATTAATTTCTGTCTTAACCTTATCTAAATCTATACTCCTAACTTTTGGGTCAACAATTTCTATAACAAACGGCCTATAGTCTAAGCATCTTACGTCAATATCTTCTCTTCCTGAACCATGGAAGCTAGATTTTTTCCCCTTCGTCATCTTAATAAGTGGTTTCTCGATTATCTGTTGGACTGAACTTCTATACATTTTTCCTCTCCAATTACATTTTTTGCACCCTTTACCCTTACATCTTTTGCAATACCATGTTGTTTGAGGTATGCCTCTAACAAGTTTCTTGTACCCTCCGTAAATGTAAAGGCTTTTTGATTTTACCTCGATTTTTAGTTTTTTAAGGTTAACAAGTATTTGAAGTTGTGGATCACTATAATTTACGCTTTTACCGGTTTTTTCACCTACACTTTTACCTACAATCCTATTTATCTCATCTTTAATGGATTCACTGTAGTCTGGAGAAATCTTAAGTATCATTTGATCTTTTTCATAGAGTGTTTTGTTTAAGACTGTTCCTACCAAAAAGTTTTCGAACTCGTAGGCTCTAACCTTTTTAATAGCTTCCTTGACAAGTTTTGGAATAATTTCTGTAAAAATATTTTCGCAAACACTGCATACACTTTTATTTGATTGAACCTTTTCTAACCTTCTAAAATTATATTCTTGAAAATTTTCCATCTTCACATTAATATTTAGACCACTATCTAACAATAATGCTATAAAATCTCTTACAATCTTACCTTTATCCTCATTTGTTTTTCCATACAATAGTTTGGAGAAGGTTCTTCCAAGGCATATATTACATACATACCCTATGTTTAATATTTCAGAAGCTATCCTAACGATTTCCAGCTCACTTTCTTTTCCATTATGTAAGTCTTCTGTGCCCATATGCTTTTATCTTACCCTAAATGCTCTTACTCATCAAAGTCTTATTTATGCTTGCAGCCGCTCTTTTTCCGTCTCCTATAGCTTGGATTACCGTTGCAGATCCCCTAATAATGTCTCCTCCAGCCCAAACCCTTTCTAGAGAAGTTCTTGCCTCATAATCGACTACAATATATCCATCTTTGTCCAATTTTAGTTCGGGAACAGTTTGAGTAAAAACTTTATTAGCTTTTTGTCCTATCGCTAAAATGATCATGTCTCCATCAATGGAAAAGTTTGAACCCTCTATTGGGACAGGAACAGATCTTCCTGTTTCATCAATGTAGGTTAGCTGATTTTTTACTAGCTCAACCTTAATAACATGATTATTTTCATCACCAATGAATCTAACAGGGTTTACTAATGGTAAAATCTTGACACCCTCTTCTTTAGCACGCAATACTTCCTCTCTTCTTGCAGGCATATCGTCTTCACTTCTTCTATAAGCGATTTTTACTTCTTCAACACCCATTCTTACTGCAACTCTTGCAGAATCTACTGCCGTATTGCCTCCCCCTATGACGATAACTTTTTTTCCAACATCTATTGGTGTATCGTATCTTGGGAAAAGATAGGCTTTCATTAAAACGGTTCTTACAAGAAATTCGTTTGCCGTGTATATGCCTCCCAAATTTACTCCAGGTACTTCTAAAACTACTGGTGCACCAGCACCTATGCCTAAAAAAACTGCATCGTATCCATCATCAAAAATCTCTTTTAGGCTCACACTCTTTCCAATACAAAAGTTTGTACGAATCTTAACACCACTATCTTCTAACGTTTTTATCTCTTTTTCGACAACATCTTTTGGTAATCTAAACTCTGGTATTCCATAAATTAGAACACCCCCAGGTTTATGAAGAGCTTCAAAAACTGTAACCTCATAGCCTAGTTTAATCAGGTCTCCAGCAACTGTTAAGCCTGCGGGGCCGGAGCCGACGACTGCAACCTTTTTACCATTAAAAGCTTTACATGCAAACCTTTTCCACCCCTTCTTTAAAGCAAGGTCTGCAACAAATCTTTCAAGCAATCCGATGGAAATTGGAACTCCTCTTCTACCCAAAATGCATGCCTTTTCACACTGCATTTCAACTTGACATACTCTTCCAGTAACAGCTGGTAAACTGTTTGTTTCACAAATTATCTCTATAGCCTTTTTATAGTCCCCCTCTCTTATTGCTTTTATAAAATTTGGAATTTTCACGTTTGCTGGGCACCCTGCCACACAGTATGCTTTAGCACATTGCAAACATCGGGACGCCTCCCTCTTAACCTGCTCCTCTGTTAATCCCAGGTTCACTTCCTTAAATGTACTTATTCTCTCTTCTATCGGTAAAAGTTGTGGGGCTTCCCTTAAACTTTTCTCTTCCCTAAACATGACATTGGCACCTCGTAAAATCTTCGAAAGCTTTTTTCTCATACTTTATGTAAGTTTTTAATCTTGACTCAAGTGTGTCAAAGTCAAGTAAATGTGCATCAAAATCAGGTCCATCTACACACGCAAACTTTATTTCTCCGCCAACTATAACTCTACAGACTCCACACATACCTGTTCCATCTATCATTATAGGATTTGCACTAACAACTGTCTTAATATTATGTGCACGCGTAACTTTGCTGACAGCCTTCATCATGGGCACAGGGCCAACCGCATATACATAATTTATTTCACGCCCCTCCTCGATAAGCTTTTTTAGAGCATCTGAAACAAAACCTTTAAATCCATATGAACCGTCGTCTGTACAAACATAAACTTCATTACAAATAGATTTGACTTCTTCTACAAGTATAAGCTTGTTTAAACTTCTTGCTCCAATAATAGCAATGACATCGTTTCCTACTTGCTTTAAAGCTCTTATCTGAGGTAAGATTTCAGCAACCCCAACCCCTCCACCAACTAGAGCAACCTTCCCATATCTTTTAATCTCTGACGGTTTGCCTAGTGGGCCTGCAATAGAATAAATTTGCTCTCCAACATTTTTTGAAGCAAGTAATGCAGTTGTCTTTCCAACAACTTGGAATATCAGTGAAATTGTTCCATCATAGAAGTTTCCATCAACTATTGTCAAAGGAATACGTTCACCGTTTTCATTAACCATTAGCACCACAAACTGTCCTGGTTTCCAACTTTTTGCTACATGAGGTGCTTTAATAATCATCTTGAATATGCCTTCTGTAAGTTGAACCTTATCGACTATAGTGTGCATAAGTGTATCAGTCCTATTTTATAGCACATACTATTAATACTTTACTTTTTTAATTTTTAATTATAAAAAATTGCAAATATTTTAAAGTTCTAGTGCGTAGACGATTTTTGTCCCAATAGCATTTTTATCCAAAGGGGCCTGTCGCTACTCCTTCTCCGACCCGATTAAGTTTGAAAACTAGATCTTCACCATCATCTCCAACGAGTCTAATTTCAATCTCATCCTTTTCCACGTACCCGTTTTCATTAAACGGTGGACTGTGTCCTGGAATTATTATTGCAGGTTTCAGTTCCTTAACTTTGGTTACACTCTTTTTAGCCTCCTCTTTGTCATAAAATATTATATCAGGATATCCCTTTTTTATAGTCCTATAGTAGGGGATTGCATCTCCAGAAACTATGACATTTCCTTTCTCCGTTTTAACAAGCACTGAAACATGTCCAATAGTATGCCCGAATGTATTTAATGTATAAACGTTTTCGGTCACTTTAAACATATCAGTACCTATGGGGTTCAATTTCATTTTATCCAGTAATGATTGTTTGAACACCTTTGTAGCTAAATCTTCTTTACCGAAAAGGTTCCCGTTTTCCAATTCTCTCTTGTGAAGAAAGACTTCACTTTTTTCAAAAAGGTCTATGTTTGCACAATGGTCCCAGTTTATGTGTGTTAGTATCACATAATCTATATCACTTGGGCTTAGGCCAACATTTTTTAAACTCTCCTCTAACCTGAGCCTGGTACCATAATGGCCAACATCAACAAGAATATTTTTTCCATTATCATATATTAATGTAGAAGTTGAAGCGCCTAAGGTTCCATAATTTGTTCTTAAAATTGTCCCTTTCACAATTCTCACAATATTTTCATATGCGACAACCATATCAATCGTATCGATTTTTAAAATATCTAATAATATATACTTTTAAAGTCTATTTGGGTTAAAAGCTTAAAAGTGCTAGTATATTATATTAAAGATGATGCATATGTCTTCGACTGGAGAAAAGAAATTTAAAGGCTGGATTGTTTCTCTTGACAAGCACAAGTCTCCAATACCAGAAACTGTCATATACTTTAATGCTGCAAGAGACTTGAATACCGTAACAGGAAAGATATTACCTCTCTCCTGGATAAAATCACTTAATGCTAATCTCAACAAGTTTTCAAACTATCATTTAAGTAAATGCATAAACAAAATTGTTTCACCAGACGGTGAGGATATGACCGAATACATGATCTTTGCAGTTTTAGCTTCGAAAAAGGATTCTATAAAATCATATTCAGACAACACTTACAGCATTCCCCCATCAGATGTACCCCTATACAGTAAGGTTGGGTTACTTATTAGTGTCTCAGAAGATAATCAAGTCGGCCTATTCGGATTAAGGCCATATGAGTTATTCAATTCTGTTGCATCTAGGCCTGTGCGCGCCAAAATTTTAGAATCACTTATAGTTAATAGGCCTGACTTTTGGGAAGAGGTGTACATTCTAGTAACTGCAGACTATGATTGGAGTAAAATCTTTTACACAAGTAAATGATTTACAAACGGGCTTTAAAATATTCTAATTTCTTTTAATCATAAATGATAATATTTTTGGAACTTTTGAGTATTATTCTAAATTTTTAGAGTATAAGTTTATGTTAGATTTTAGGAAAATAAATAAATATTTTGATATTTTAATCTAATGCACAGGCGAAGAACTATGACAAGTGTTTTAGAATTCATGAATATTAGGCCTAAAAGTTTGTCATTTCCAATCGACAGCACTGACCACGTGGATCATGTGGTAAAGCTTGCATTAAATGGTCATGACAAGCTTGCTGCAGACCATTTATTAAACAAGGAAATGATTGGATCATTGGATTCTACAGTTGGAAGTATAGCGAGAAGACTTTCACTAGAATTTTATGCAAGTAAAAATTTTGGTCCCCAAGAATCTCAGCTTAATAGATTTAAAATCTATAATGTCTTAGCACAAATTGCATTAAACCTTTTCGGTTATGAAAGAATAATTGTTGGTTTCAATGAATATGAAGTTAACCGATCACTTGACTACGTTTTCCAAACCCTGTCAGAGTTAGAGTCGTCTGAAAAGAAAATGTTCTCTTCTCCTACAGCTAAAGTGGCTGTTAATAGGATTTTGTCTGATATGAAAATTGTCATGTCAAAGTTCTATAGGGCTCCCGGCTCCATGATATCTAAGATGGCTGAATCGATTGAAAAGAAACTTGATGAAGAAAATATCTTATACAGTTTTTTGAAGGCGTCAAAGGATGAGATTCAGAAAAATATATACTATCGTTTAAGTTTAAGTAACAATAGGTTTGGAAACGATTATGCTTTAGGATTAAGATGGCTAAGGCACTTAGGTTTTGTTCAAGTTTCAACAAACCCTGTGCTTGCAGCCGCAGCATATGTTGATGATGAAAGCTTATGGGAAGGATATTGTGGTGAAAGTTTTTGTGCAGACTTTAAAACAGTAGTTGATGAGAATCCAAAATGGGTTGCCTCACCCGAAACTTACGCTGACGAGATGACGATGAAGGCTACAGAGGTTTCAGTCTTCCCCAACCTTGCAGTATTTAGACCCATAGCTATTGCATCAAACTTTGAACATGGTATGGTGAGCTATCAGCTTAATCCACACGTTAGTGCAAGTGTTGAAGGAAGCTTAAAGGATGCGCTACAAATATATTCTGACGCCTACGAGTTCCTAAAAAAATATGATTCTTACCTGCTTTGGGGATACAAAAATAGGGATGTTGAAATAGGACGTCCGAACCTTGTTTTCAAGGTTCCGGGAAACAATTCTGCTGCAATAGAGATAACATGTATGCTGGAAAGTCTAGGTATTGGAACAAACAATACTGAAACCTATACAGTTTCACAGGAAGCATACCTTATAATATCAAAGATTGATGGTAGGGCGAAGGCTGTAAAAAAAGGTTTCCATGTTACAACATCCTACGAGACTACAATGTGTGGCAGATTAAATGATCATCTACGTGAACTTCAAGCTGAAATGTTACTTAATAGGGTGTGGGCCTGTGAGTCAGGCAAGTTTCTAGTAATGGAGTTGGCTAAAGCTTTTGGTCTTCAAGGATTTGAAACTATGTCAAAGGACACCCTTATTAGAACCTTAAGTGACCGTAAGTATCTAGGCAGTTTAACTAATGAAAACTTTGTTAAAATAATTTTGGCTTCAAAAATCTTAGGCTCCTCTGAAAAGGATATTATCCGATATTTAGAAATGCTGGAGGACGATATTGGAAAAGCCGGCATTGCTGTAAGCCAAATACTCTTCAGACTCTTCTTTACACCAGAAAGTAGAAGTAAATGGTTCAATTATATTAAACAAAAGTATGGGTTAAATGATAGTCAAGCAAATGAGGTACTAGACGGCATACATGTGCTTCCAGCGTCAAAGAGGAAGCCGAGAGAAACTCTTCTAACCCTATCTCCAAATAATATGACTAACACAGAATTTCCAAACCATCAAACTAATGTAATGTTGGAAAGTTTAAAAGAAGGCTTTGATATTAAAATGTATGATAATGCTGTAATTAATCTAATGGTTGATAAAGAATCGATTTATCGCTTAACCGAATTATATGATATAAAAGAAGACTGTAGACTCGCCCTAGAACTTACGCCTGAACTTAAAAGTTTCTTTAAAGAAGTCGGTATAGACGTAGATGTAGGAGAAAGAGGCATTAAACCTGAAGATTGGCCGAAGTTCGGTGCTGTAATAAAAACCAAAACAGAGTTCACGAACGCGTACAATGATTTTAAGGCTAAGGTCCTAAGTTTCATAATAAAATCTTAATAAACTATACTTCATTCTTTCACTTTTATTTAACGTAAACTTTATTTACTCACTAAGGAGTATTCTGGATGGTATAAAATGGCAAAAGTATTAATAAAAAATCTCGTAAAAAGGTTCGGTTCAACGCTAGCCGTAAACAACTTGAACCTTGAAATAAAGGACAAGGAGTTTGTCGTACTCCTTGGGCCTAGCGGTTGTGGTAAGACTACAACACTACGGTGTATTGCTGGACTTGAAACACCCGATTCTGGAGAAATATATATTGGTGACACTCTGGTCAACGACCTTCCCCCAAAAGATAGAGATATCGCAATGGTCTTCCAAAGCTACGCACTCTACCCCCACATGACCGTATACGATAACATCGCTTTTCCTTTAAAAATTAGGAAACTTCCAAAAAGTGAAATAGACAAGAAGGTTAAAGAAGTGGCTAAACTTTTGCAAATTTCAGAGCTTCTGGACAGGAAGCCTAAGCAGCTTAGTGGTGGTCAAGCACAGCGTGTAGCATTAGGTAGGTCTATTGTTAGAGAGCCTAAGGTCTGGCTTATGGACGAGCCTCTCAGCAACCTAGACGCAAAGCTTAGACTTTACATGAGAGCTGAATTAAAACGTCTGCAAAAAGAGCTTGCGATAACAACCGTATACGTGACACACGACCAGGCTGAAGCAATGACAATGGGCGACCGTATTGCTGTAATGAATAAAGGCTTACTACAACAGTATGCCTCACCAGATGAAGTGTTCAATAGGCCTGCGAACGTCTTTGTTGCAGGATTTATCGGAAGCCCACCTACAAATATGGCTCCTGGAACATTTGTTGAAAAAGACGGTAAGGGCTACTTTGACGGTGGTGCTATAAAGTTTAGACTCCCTGATGCTGCTGTTGAGGCAATAAAATCAAAGGGTGTAAGCGAAATAATATTTGGTATAAGGCCGAGAGACCTTATCGTTTCAGATAAAAAGCCGGATACAGAAATGTATCTTACAGCAGAACTATACATTAGTGAACCTTTGGGTGACGAAATGGTCTTAGACCTAAAAATGGATGATCAGATTTTCAAGGCTGTAGTAATGAGTTACGTTGGAGAAAAATTTGATATAGGCCAAAAATTGTATCTCACATTTGATCCAGCAAAACTGCATGTTTTCGATAAAAAGACTGAAGAACTAATCTATTAAACAGCAAACCATTTTTCTTTTCTCCTTTTTTATTTAACATAAACTTGTGGGTTCGCTACATAAATGGGCCTTTGCCCATTAAAGAATCTTCTTAAATCTTCAGCGTTCATCAAATCTGTTCTCTGTAAAGCTTCTAATGTAAAGTTTGCATTATGTGGTGTTACTATTATATTGTCTAGTGTAAGTAGTGGATTTTTTGGATTTATTGGCTCCTCTTCGAAAACATCTAAAGCGGCTCCAGCTATCCATTTTTTCTTTAATGCCTCGTATAATGCTTTTTCGTCGATTACCGCCCCTCTTGAAGTGTTTATAAGATATGCTGTACTTTTCATTAACTTTAATTTTTCCCGATTTATCAAATGTTTAGTTTCAGGAGTTAATGCCACATGCAATGTTACGATGTCCGATGTTTTCAAAAGTTCATCTAATTTTGAGGGGATTGCACCGATTTTTCTAATATCATCTTCTTTGACGTAAGGGTCATATACCAATATTTTTACATCGAAGCCTCCAAGCTTTTTTGCAACTCTTCTACCTATTCCCCCAAAGCCTATGATTCCAACCGTTTTCCCCATCAACTCATATCCCAAGATTCTATTCCATCCACCATTAATCGTAAGATTATGGAGTTTAGGTATCATTCTCATAATGTTTAAGATTAGTGCGATTGCATATTCTGCAACCGAATCAGAGTTAGCTTGAGGTGTGTAGGTTACAACAATTCCCTTTTCTGTTGCAGCCTCAATGTCTATGTTATCTATGCCGACGCCATGTCTTGCAATAATCTTTAATCTTACTGCATTATTTATGACTTCCCTGTTTATCTTCTCGTTTCCTACTATAATGCCATCAAAATTCTTCACTATATCGACTATTTCTTTATATTCTTTAACACTTTTAACCTCGACTTCAGAAAATGTCTTTAAAATTTCTAGTGCTTCTCTACAATATTGTCCAAATGATTTTGATATAACACAGATTTTAGGCTTATTTGACATTTCCATCACAAAAAATGTTAGAGAATATAATTATTAAGTTTTAAGATTGATTGGAAATCTGTTGGTGCAAAAGTATAAGAAGTCAACCGTCTCTCATATAACTTTTGTTTCATTTAGTGGTCTAATTTTTATTACGTCAGAATTTAGTAATGCTGGTGGCATTTCACCTTTTAGAACTGAAATCAAGTTGTTTATCGCCAAATTCAGCATAGCCGTTCTTGTTTCAATTGATGCAGAACCCCTATGAGGTGATAGAACAACATTTTCCATATCTAATAGTTCACTGTCAAGTGGAAGTGGTTCGGTTTCAAAAACATCCAATCCGGCACCCATTATCCACCCTTCTTTCAATGCCTTAATTAGTGCCTTTTCATCGATAACCGCTCCTCTTGAAGTATTAACGATTATCGCATCCTTCTTCATCAATCTAAGCTTGTTTTCATCTATTAAATGGTAGGTTTCTTTTTGAAGTGGAACATGAATACTAACAACGTCAGCATTTTTTAAGAGTGTTTCAAGGTCACAGTATTCGAAGTCAAGTTTGTCTGCATCCGGCGGTTTTATGATATCATAGTATATCACACGCATTCCGAAGCATCTTCCTATTTCAGCTACTCTTCTACCGATTCTTCCTAAACCAATTATTCCCAAGGTTTTTCCCTTTAAGTCCCTTCCTAAAGGCTCCTTGTAAATACCTTTAACCCACTTTCTTGCTCTAACAATACGTTCAGCCTCAGAAATTCTCTTATAGGTTGAGATGATAAGTCCCCATGTTACTTCTGCTACACAATCACTTAATACACCTGGTGTATAGCATACGTAGACTCCTCTTCTTGTAGCTTCTGGAACATCTATATGATCATAGCCTACACTATATGTGCTTACAACCTTTAATTTTGGTGCGTGTTCAAAAAGTTCTCTATCAACCTTTATATGGGGTGCAGTGAGTAAACCAACTTTGTCATTGAGACTATTTAATAAGTTTACCCTATCTTTTACTAGTTCAAGTCCTCCTTCAACTATAAAATATTCTCTAAGCTTTTCGAGTGCGTTATCGGGCAACTCTAATGTGGTTAAAATTTTTGGTTTCATAGGCATAAATACTAATTTTTCTCTTAATAAACATTAAATTTGAAGAAAATTCAGGCTATTGTAAAGAGGTCACTTTTTAGACTACCCCATATATAATGTAATCGTTTAGATTTTCGATATCATATAATTTTTTCAAATCGATTTCCTCGAATATGGACTTAAATTCATCTACCCCATACTTTCTTTTTAATCCACTTGCTATTACAAGCGCTCCTTTTTTAGATATTCTTTTAATCTCTTGTAAAGTCACTTTAGGGTGAGGCAAATTTTGGATTAACGTTATAGCAAATATTGTTTCAAAAACTTTGCCTCGGAATGGAAGATGATCAGCGTCTGCTTGAACAAACTGTACGTTTGCTTCACCCTTAAACTTTCTCCACCCCTCCTTCAACATTCTTTCAGATATGTCTACTCCAATGAACATCTTATTTTTATCATACATTGTTTCGAAGAGAATTCCTGTTCCGCATCCAATATCTAAAACTATATTCTTATCCTCTAAATCGATTTTTTTAAGTATAAAATCTATTTTTATTTTCTGTTCTTCCCCATAGAGTTCATCATATCCCTTTGCGAGTGCGTTATAATGTTCCCTACTGCTGATTTTTAATTTCAAAACATCATTTAGCCTGCTTTCATCTACCATCTACTTTATCACATTCGAATCTCGTTAACTATTTTTTCTAATTCCCTTGAAAATTTTGTTGTTAAAAGCATCTTAGTATTTCCAAAACATTTTTCTAGTTCCGGGTCAAACGGGATTTCCCCTAAAAATTTTGCTTTCACTTCACCAAGTTCTTCTCCAATAGAATATGTTTGATCAGACTTCATATTTTCTATGACTCCAATAATTTCAATCTTTAAAGTGTTTAATGTATCAATAAGTTTTTTGACTGTCGAAAACGAGAGAATCGATGGTGTTGTAACAATAATAAATTTAACTTTTCTCATGTAACGGATAACATCTAGGGTTGCATCATTTATTCCAGGGGGCATGTCTAAAATTAGATAATCCAATTTATTCCATTTTGTGATAGCCAAAATTTCTATAAAAGAATCTGAAAAATCTTGTCCTCTTAAGGAGAGGGCTTTGTCTTTAGAAAAATATACGATTGACATAAATTTTATATCCTCGAAAGTTGGTGGAATAATACCCTCCTTTTCTTCAGGAAACAGTCCCTTTATACCTAAGATTAGATGTGTTGAAGGGCTCGTAAAGTCTAAATCCATAAGCCCAACCTTATAACCTTTTTTCGATAAAATTAGAGCTAATATTGATGATACGACACTCTTTCCAACACCACCTTTTCCACTTGAAACTGCAATTATATTCTTTACTTGGGAAAGTCTATGTTCTATGGCCTTAATCCTCGGATCTAACATCATCTTACTCCACTCACACTTTCAATATACATTCTTCTACCTTCTACAAACTCGAAATCCTGTGCTCCACAGTTAGGGCATTTTATAAAGGAGTGTGCGACCTCTGGAACAAAATGTATTGCTTCAGCTACTTCCTCGTCCAGCTCGTTTTTATTGAAGTCCCAGACATATTCGCAGATTCTACACTTTAACCTTGCCCTAACTGGCTCTATTCTAAATTCTGTGTTTTTCAATTTTCCTCTCTTTAATTGTGTAAGTGCAAATTTTATTATCTCTAAATCCACCTGTTGTAGTTCACCAACTTTTACATTAACTCTTGAAACTTCTTTGAACTGCTCTCTTTCAGCAATCTCTGTTACAGTATATATTATCGCTTCAGCCAAAGCCCATTCGTGCATACTGTCGGTTTTACCGTAAATTGTTTTAAATGTTTTTAATACCTACCAGTCAGGTCATCATTTTATCCTGCATGTTTTCTAGCATATCATACATGCTCTCATAAGATTTAGTGTAGTCTGTGTTGATTTTTTCAATCCTATTTTTAATATCCACCATCCTTTTTGCAAATGTAACTCTATCCTTTCTTTTAACTATGTCAACCCACTGTGTTAGCTTCTCTAAAAGTACTAAGCTAATTTTTTCATTATCTGGTATGCTTGTGTGTAATGTTGCATAAAATTCAGGCTCTTCTGAAACAATGGATTCCGCTAATGTTATAAGTAGTCTGTAGCTTGTGCCTGAAACCTTCTTTGCCTCAACATAAAATTTTTGTTCTAATAGTGTATCGCATACTAGTAGACCTATAATGTGTGGCAAGTAAAGCACCATTGACATAAGCTTATCATGTTTCTTTGGACTCATTATATGGACACTAGCGCCTTTTTCTTCAAGCCACTTTCTAAATTCTTCAGCAAATCTTTTCTCCTTATGTCTTACAGGAGTTAATACAATATTCTGTCCACTTATACTTTTTGCTCCAGGCCCAAATAGCGGATGTGTTCCAAGTATCGTACCAAATTTTATGTACTTGTGCATAATATTGACGGGTTTCTCCTTAATGGAACAAATGTCCATTACAACATGCTGGCGACCAATATAGGGACATATTGATTTTACTGCTTCCTCAAAACTGTCTAATGGTACAGCAAGCATTACTCTATCAACATTTTTTAAAACACTATAATCTTTGGTAGGATCGAGTCCAAATTCACCTTTTATTGCAAGAAATTTTCTCTCATCCTTCTCAATAACTTCAACACTATATCCTTCTTTGAGGAAAAATCTAATAAACCATCTTCCCATCTTCCCAGCTCCAACTACTGCGATTTTCAAGCTTTTCTCCCACCTACTATAAGTGGTTAACTCTTTCTCATAGCTTTTAAATATATCTTTGTTTAAATTTTGACTTCCAAAATTCTATACACTATTTTTAAATCGTTATTGTTATTATTTGAACGTTAAAGCATTTTATTGTAAAAGTCACCATATTGAAGAATTCAATTTTTAGAAAATTATTCTATAACACATCCTTTATCCGCTGAACTAACCAACTTCGCATATCTTCTAAGGTAGCTTGTGGCCTTTATCTTATGTTCTGGACGTCTCCAGTACTTTAATCGTTCCCTAATTTCTTCGCTTGAAAGTTTAACATTTAAAACACGTTTCCTAATATCTATTTCAATAATATCTCCATTTTGTAAAACGGCTATTGGTCCACCATCAAAGGCTTCTGGTGAAACATGTCCAATACATGGTCCTCTTGTTCCTCCAGAAAACCTACCATCTGTAACTAATGCTACTGAATCACTTAAACCCATTCCAACTATAGCTGAAGTAGGTGAAAGCATTTCTCTCATCCCAGGTCCACCCTTTGGCCCCTCATACCTTATTACTATCACCTGCCCCTTTTCTATTCTCCCACCAAAGATGGCTTTTGCACATTCCTCTTCAGAATCGAAAACTATAGCTGGGCCTTTAAAGTAAAAATTCTTTTCAGATAGGGCTGCAGTTTTTATAACAGCTCCATTTGGTGCAAGGTTTCCTTTCAAAACAGCTATTCCCCCTTCATTGTGTAAAGGATTTTCTAGTGGTCGAATAACTTGTGTGTCTAAAATTTTAGCCTCCAATATATTTTCTTTAACAGTTTTTCCTGTAACAGTTAACTGGTCTAAGTCAAGAAATTTGCTTATGTTTTTCATAATAGCCGGTATTCCTCCTGCCCTATCTAGGTCTTCAAGCATATACTTTCCTCCAGGGTAAACGTCACATACGTGTGGAACCTTCCTGCTTATTTCATCAAAAACTGAAAGATCTATTTCTATTCCAAGCTCCCTTGCTACAGCTGTCAAGTGCAGGATTGTGTTTGTTGAGCCTCCTAAAGCCATGTCGACGGCTATAGCGTTCTCAAAAGACTTCCTTTTCATAATATCTGATGGCCTTAGGTTTTCGTAAACCATTTTAACGATTCTTTCTCCAGACTCCTTCGCTATTCTAATCTTTAGAGAACTTGTGGCCGGTGTTGTAGCACAGTAGGGGAGTGACATTCCAAGTGCTTCGGTTAAACAGCTCATTGTGTTGGCTGTGAAGAGGCCACTGCATGAGCCACATGTTGGGCACGCAACATCCTCCAACCTTTTAAGCTCCTCCTCGCCTATTCTTCCAATACTATAGTCTCCAACAGCCTCAAAGACTGAAATTAGTCCAACCTTTCTTCCTTCATAGAAGCCTGCAAGCATTGGTCCTCCTGTAACAAATATTGTTGGAATGTCTAGTCTTGCAGCGGCAATCAACATTCCAGGTGTTATCTTATCACAGTTTGTTAGCATAACCATTCCATCAAACTTATGTGCCTCTATCATAGCCTCTATTGAATCTGCTATAAGCTCTCTGGAAGGTAGGGAATACTTCATTCCACTATGGCCCATCGCTATTCCATCACATATTGCTATGGTATTGAATTCGAAAGGTACTCCTCCTGCGTTTCTGACACCAGCTTTTATTGCATCGGCTAAAGTATTTAAATGGATATGACCTGGCACAATATTTGTGTAACTGTTTACTATTGCAATGAAAGGTTTTTCAAGCTCGTTGTCTGTTACTCCAACAGCTTTCAAAAGAGATCTGTGAGGCGCTCTCTCTGCACCATATTTTATAATACTACTTTTCAATTTTTCTTGCATGTTGTGCTAAAAGGGTTGATTATAAGATTATATAAGATTTTAGGAAAGTCTTATCTAAACAAATGTGTAAGATAAACCTTTTTATATCTTACCATTATTCCCTTGATGCGATCGAGTAGCTTGAGCTACAAGACGGAAAAAATATGGTTGGATGGAAAGTTTGTTAACTGGGATGACGCTAAGGTTCATGTTCTTGTCCATGGACTACATTATGGTTCAGGTGTTTTTGAGGGCATCAGATGCTATAAAACTTGTAAGGGTTCAGCAATATTCAGGCTTAGAGAACATCTTGAAAGATTCTATAATTCTGCAAAAATATATTTTATGAAGATTCCATATTCTATCGATGAGCTTACAAATGTTATAAAAAGCTTGATTAGATTAAATAATCTTGAAGAATGCTATATTAGGCCTATTGCCTTTAGAGGCTTAGGCGGCTTTTCCCTTGATCCACGAAATAATAGTGTTCATGTTGCTGTTGCAGTATGGCCTTGGGGCGAATATTTGGGTGAAGGTGTGCGCGAGAAGGGGGTCAGATGCACCATTTCCTCATGGGTTAGGGTTCAAAATAGTATGATTCCTATGATGGCTAAAGCTACTGGACAGTATATAAACTCTATTCTAGCTTGTACTGAAGCTCATCTTAAGGGTTTCGATGAGGCCATAATGTTGGATTCTAGAGGTTTTGTTTCAGAGGGTTCTGGTGAAAACCTTTTTATGATTAAGGATAAGACAATATATACTCCTTCAACAAATTCCTCAATATTGTTGGGTATAACTCGTGATAGTGTTATAAAGATAGCTAAAGATATGGGTTATAGGCTCGTTGAAAAGGATATCTCGAAAGAGGAACTTTTTCTTGCCGATGAACTTTTCTTCACTGGCACTGCTGCTGAAATAACTCCTATTGTTGAAGTTGATCATAGGCTTATCGGCGATGGTAGGGTTGGGCCTATAACAAGAAGTTTGCAGCAAAAATTTTTTGATATAGTCAGAGGATATGATAACAACTACAGTGAATGGCTTTATTTTATCTAAAATTATAGCAGTTCAATTGCAAAATTTTTAGTCTCCTATTGTATTTTCCTGCACATTTGTATAATCTCTTTAAATATTTTTTCGCAATCTTCTGGGCTTAAACCATTTTCTATCGCTAAACTCCTTACTCTACTATAAATTTCATTTTCCCTTTTGAAATCTATTATCGGTAAACCTTTTTCCTTTTTTAGTCTTCCTATATCCTTTGCAGCCTTAACCCTTTCAGCTAAAAGTTTGACTATTTCCTCATCAATGTAGTCTATCCTCTTCCTTATAGCCTTAATGTCTTCGCTCATTCTATCACGTCTTTTACAACCTTTGGAACGATTCCTGCTTTCATGGCGTGGTCTGCAAGAACTATTGCGACCATGCTTTCAACAACAGGCACAGCCCTTGGAACTATGCATACATCATGTTTTCCTTCGACAACTAATGTCCTTTTTTCCATTTTTACTAGGTCTATAGAATATTGTTCTTTAGAAATTGAGGAAGGTGGCTTTATCGCGACCCTACACAGTATTGGCATCCCACTACTTATTCCACCAAGTATTCCTCCTGAATTGTTTGTTATTGTAACAACTTTTCCATCCTCTATCGTATACTGGTCATTGTTCTCTGAACCCCTTAGTTTGGCAACATTAAATCCTCTACCAAACTCTACACCCTTTACAGCTGGTATTGCATATAATGCTTTAGAAATGTCCCCTTCTAGTGTATCGAAAACTGGCATACCTAACCCTGCTGGAACGTTTAATGCTAAACATTCTATTACTCCACCCAAACTGTCCCCCTCAATTTTAACATTTTCAATCATTTCCAATATTTTTTCTGACGCCTCCAAGTCTGGACATCTAACTGGGCTCTTCTCAACATGTTCTCTAATTTCGTTTAAATCCATTTGTTTCATTCTGATCCCGCCTATTTCTAATGTATAAGCTAAAACTTCAATATTAAGTAGCTTCAATATTCTTTTTGCCACAGCTCCAGCCATAACGAAGCCGGCGGTGATTCTTCCCGAAAACCTTCCACCACCTCTGTAGTCGTTGAAGCCACCATATTTTATATACGCTGTATAGTCAGCATGTCCTGGTCTTGGAACAAACTTTATCCTCTCATATGATGTTGAATCGAATTCCTTATTCCATATAACCATGCATATTGGTGCTCCTGTAGTGTAGCCGTTAAATACTCCGGAAAGGATTTCCACCCTATCCTCTTCGCTCCTGCTTGTTGAAAAAATTTCTTGGACCGGCTTCCTTCTATCTAGTTCCCTTTGAATCATCTCTTCAGAAAGTTTTAGTCCTGCTGGACATCCGTCTACGACGACGCCTATGCACTTTCCATGGCTTTCTCCAAAACTTGTGACTTTAAAACTGTCTCCTATACTGTTTCCAGTCAACCAATCACCTTAACATTCGCACCTAACCCTATCATTACTTTCCAGAATTCTGGAAAAGATTTTCTCACACACTCTGCACTTAACATTGTTGTTTCTCCTTCAGCTACAAGAGCTAAAGTTGCTAGTGCCATCGCAATTCTGTGATCGTTAGCTGGATCTATTTTTGCACCATAAGCTTTTGAGCCAAAAATTTTGAAAAAGTTTTCTCCAACCTCACTTCTTATACCCATCCTTTCAAGATTCTCTTTCATCACATACACTCTATTGCTTTCCTTAAATTTTAGTCTTTTCACACCATAAATTATACTTTTACCTTTAGCTTGTGAACAGAGTACACATAAGGGTGGAAATAGGTCTGGACAATCTGAAATATCAAATTCTATTGGCTCTAAACTTGACTTTTCAACCATAACCATGTTTCCATTTGCCCAAACCTTTGCACCCATTGCTTTAAGTACTTCTACAATTTTTCTATCAGCTTGCATGCTCTCTAAATTTAATCCCTCAACCTCAACTTTACCACATAATGCGCCCGCAACCAGAATATTTGATGCTGAACTCCAGTCTCCTTCAACTTCAAATTTTGTAGGAACATATTTTTGTGGGAACATCTCAAATCCGTTTGCCCAAGATACTTTAACACCAAATTTTCTTTGAATATCCACTGTTAAGTTAACATAAGGTTTTGACTCAATATTATCACATCTTATTGAAACATTTTTTTCAATCATTGGTGAAATTAGGAGTAAGGCTGAAATGAACTGTGAGCTTATGTTTCCTTCAATTTTCACTTCTCCACCAACAGGCTTTCCCTTGACAGAAATGGTGTCTCCAATTTTTTGGCACTTAACTCCTAGGCTTCTTAAAGCCTCCAGTAGTGGTTCTATTGGCCTCTGCATTAAGCTACTACTTCCTGTAATCTTGCATTCCTCTCCTACCAGAGATGCTACTGCTGTAATAAACCTTAGTGTTGTTCCAGAATTCCTGCAAAATATTTCTCTTTCAGGCTTTTTTAGGATGTTTCCTTCCACAAAAATTTTATCCTCTTCCTTTAACATGTTTATGCCAAGAAGTTGAAGTGCTTCAATTGTAGCCTCTGTATCATCACATAGTAGTGGTGAAATTATAAGACTTTTTCCCTCCGCTAGGCTTGAGCACACCAAAGCCCTATGTGTTACGCTTTTGGAAGGCGGTGCCTTCAATGATCCACTAACTTCGCCCTTCCCTATCAAAGCCTTCAATTTTATCACCTAAAATCTCTATAACCCTATTCACTACCTCTTCAACACTTTTTCCTGTGGTATCAATTATATAGTCTGCTGCCTCAAGGTAGTAGGGTATCCTTTTCGATAACAGTTCCTCAACATGTTTTATGCTATAGTTTGGGCCAAGTAATGGTCTTGTACCTTTATCTTTTAAGCTTCTTTGGTAAATTGTTTCAGGTGTTGCCTGCAAAAGAAATATTATTCCATTTTCTTTAAGTGCTTTAACATTACATTTGTCAAGTACGACTCCACCGCCGCAATCTATTACCACACCGTCCATTTTAGACACTTCATTCACGACTTCCTTTTCAATTTTCCTGAAAAAGAGCTCTCCATACTCTTCAAAGATTCTGGGTATACTCTTTCTACACTTTTCAACTATCATTTCATCTGTGCTCATATACCTTTTTCTTAGCATTTTTGCCACTTCCTTTGCAATAGAAGTTTTTCCTGTAGCCATAAAGCCTATGAAAACTATGTTCATCACGACCTTTCCTTCTCTAGCACTTCTAGAGCAGCTTTTCTCATAACCTCTAAGGGTGCTTCTACTCCTGTCCAAATTTTAAAGGAAAGTGCTGCCTGATTAACGAGCATGTCTAGGCCATTTATAGTTTTACAGCCAACTTCTGTTGCATCTTTTAAGAGTCTTGTTTGGAGAGGATTATAGACTATGTCCATGATCACCATATTTTTTCTTAAACAGTTTTTGGGGACAGGTGTTTTTTCTATGTTCGGATACATTCCTAATGGCGTACAATTTATAAGCAAGTCTGCATCCATTAAGGTTTCCTCTAGTTGGATAGTATCCAAAATTTTAGCTTCACAATAAACTTTTGTCTCTCTTCTTAAACTTTTTGCGAGTTTTGCTGCGTTTTCTGGTGTCCTATTTAATATCGTTATCTTGTTAGGTTTTTCTAAAGCAATATAGTATGCTATTGCCTTCGCCGCACCACCGGCACCTACTATTACTACGACCCTGTCCTTTAGGTCAAAGCCCCTTTTCTTTATTGCCATTAAAGCGCCTTCTCCGTCTGTATTGTATCCCTTAAGTATTCCATTGTCGTTTAATATTGTATTTACAGCACCAATCTTTTCAGCAACTTCATCAACTTCATCTAAATACTTAAGAACTTCTATCTTATGAGGGATTGTAACATTTAATCCTTTTACATTTAACGCTCTAATGCCTTCAATCGCTTTTTTTAGCATATCTTTCTTAACCTTAAATGCTAGATAGTAGTAGTTTAATCCAAGTGCTTGGAAAGCGGTGTTATGTATTATTGGGGAAACTGTGTGCTCTATTGGGTCTCCTATTAGACAACAGACACTCACATTATAGGTCATAGGCTTCTCACCAATCTAGTAAAATATTTCATTGAGCATACTGTAGAAGTCTTCAAGTTTTTCGAAATCAACCTGTCCCTTTGCTGACTCTAGACCATGTCCAATTGAAGCATACGTGAACATTCCCCCAAAAAATGGCGAAAGTATTCTACTTAAAACACCTGCTTCACCCATGCAGAAGGCGACTACTGGCGCAATTTTATAACATTCTCTAATAAGCCTTAATATTGTAAGATTGTCTTCAAAACTTTTTGCAGTGGTAACTATTTTACATACGTCTGCACCCAATTCAACCTCGTTCTCAAATATTTTCTTTAGTTCTTTTAAAGGTGGTGTTCTGTCAAAATTGTGATAAGAAATTAAGACTTTAGTGCCAACTTCCCTTACATTTTTAACAACTTTTTTAATGTTCGATGACTTAAGCTCTATGTCAATGTATTCTGCTCCAAAATTTATTGCCCTCAAAAGCTCTTTAACTCTACTTTCTTCATCAAAGTTCCATAATCCTCCCTCATCCTTTCGTCTATTGCATGCTATCCAAGGCTTTTCTATCATCTTCGCAAGCGCTGTCCAAGAATCTCCTATCATGTCTATTCTGACTTCAACAAGGTCGGAGCTGTTTGCCACTTTAACATATCTTTCATCAAATTTTGTGAGTACTGTGCAAACTTTTGGTTTCTGCATTTAACTATACACCATTCTTTAATGCATCCAAAATCTTCTCCCTTTCTACTTCTAGAACGCTCACTTTTCCTATTTCCTCTGGCAGTACAAGGGCTGTCCTGCCGTACCATGCCTTTTTATCTTTCTCCATTTCCTCCACAATCCTATACAAATTTATTTTTGTTAAAGTAGGCAACCCCATCTTCTTCAAAAGTTCTATCACATCTCTAGTTTGCTCAAAACCTGTTATTTTTTCTGCAACCTTACACGCTAAGACCATTCCTATTGAGACAGCGAATCCATGTTTTATTCTATAATTTGACAGCCTCTCTATAGAATGTCCGAATGTGTGTCCAAAGTTCAAGATTCTCCTCAAACCTTCTTCCCTCTCATCCCTGCTCACTATATCCACCTTCATCTTCACACATTTTTCAATCACATCTTGCAAGACTTTAGCCTCTCTTTTCCTTAAAACTTCAACATTCTCTTCTATAAAATCGAAAAATTTTCTATCACATATTATTCCGTACTTGATAACCTCAGCCATTCCATTTAAAAACTCGTCTTCTGGTAAAGTTTCGATAAACTTTGTGTCGACTATTGTAAATGAAGGTTGGTAAAATGTCCCTATCATATTTTTACCATGAAAATTTATACCATTCTTTCCACCTATGCTTGAATCGACTTGAGCAAGTAGTGTTGTAGGTATTTGTGCAAAATATATGCCTCTCATAAAGGTTGAGGCTACAAATCCTGTGACATCGCCTACTACTCCACCCCCTAACGCTAGCATAAGACTTTTTCTGGTATACTTTTCTTCGATAAGCTTCTTCCATAGCCTTTTTGCTGTGCTAAGGCTTTTTCCCTTTTCCCCATTCTCTATCTCAAATTTTTCAACCTTTTCTCCTAAACCAATTTTTTTAGAGACCTCTTCAAACCAAATTTTTCCAACATTTCTGTCCGTAACAACACATACTTTAAAAGGGTTTAGCCTCTTAACTTCCTCCTTAAGATGGCTTAATGCGTTTCTCTCAACAATTATGTGTCCCAGTTTTCCCTCTAAAATCATCTTACTTCACGTAATTCGCACATCATTTGGTTGAACATTTTAAAGTCAAGCTGCTGTTTTCCATCACTTAATGCCTTATCAGGTTCAGGGTGAACTTCAACCATTATTCCATCACATCCTACAGCCTTTGAAGCTTTAGCTAAAGGTAGTACAAGTTTTCTAGAACCTGCTGCATGTGATGGGTCCACTATAACTGGAATGCTTGTAAGCTCTTTAACTATTGGCACCGAAGCTAAATCTAATGTGAACCTCGTCTCGTTAACGAAGGTTCTTATCCCCCTCTCACATAGTATAACTTTCTCATTTCCTTCACACATTATGTATTCTGCTGCACACAGCCATTCCTCTATAGTTGAGCTGAATCCTCTTTTTAAAATTACAGGTTTATTCGCTCTACCAACTTTTTTGAGGAGTGTATAATTTTGCATGTTTCTTGCACCAATTTGCAATATATCTGATACCTTACAAACTTCTTCTAAGCTGTGTTCGTCCACAACTTCAGTAACAACAGGCATTTTTACTTCCTCCTTAACTTCCTTTACAATCCTTAAACCTTCGACACCCAGTCCCTGAAAGGAATACGGTGACGTCCTAGGCTTAAAAACCATTGCACGAAGTACATCCACTCCACTTTCTTTGAGAAATTTTGCTGTCTTGGAAAATTGTTCCCTAGACTCTACAGCACATGGACCAGCGATTACAACAAATTTCCTACCAAAGACAACATCATCAACCTCTACTATTCTATCCTTTTTTTCGAGGACAAGTTTAAGGTTCATGAGGACTCACCCTTTAACGAAACTTAAAATATTTTTAGTTAAAGCTCCCACATTTAACCCATATTTTTCAAGAAGTTGTAGATAGTTTCTAGAAGATTCGCCGAACATATCAGGCACACCTAACCTTTTAACCCTAAAACCTTTCTCAGAAAGCATTTCACAAACAGCTGAACCCATTCCACCAATTATATTATGTTCTTCGATTGTGACAACCTTGTCGGATTTTTCACAGACTTTCTTGAGCTCCTTGTCCAGGGGTTTAATTGTGTGAAGGTCCACTACAGAGGCCTGAAAGCCATATTCAAGAAGTTTCCTTCTAACTTCAAGTGAAATGTGTACCATTAGACCACATGCTATAATTGTTAAGTCCGATCCTTCTTCTAAAATATTTGCTTTACCAAAGACAATATCCTTCTCACCTTCATATATTTTTGGCGCATAATCTCTTCCGAGCCTCATGTAACAGGGGCCATTCAAGCGAATAAGCTGTTTTAGTAGACTTCTTATTGAAATCGGGTCTGATGGCACAACAACATTCATTCCAGGCAAAACTCTCATTAACGCAATATCTTCTAAACACTGGTGAGAAGATCCGTCAGCAAAATCGCTTAACCCCGAATGTGTTGCAACAATTTTAACATTAAGACTGTCTCTTGCAATAGTATTTCTTATCTGCTCCCAAGCCCTTAAAATAAACATAGAAAATCCTGTGATTATTGGAATAAACCCCTCAAGCGCTAAACCAGCAGCTATACCCGCCATATCCTGCTCACTTATTCCTACATTAATAAACCTGTTAGGAAACATGTTCCTAAATAGGAATGTTTTAGTGGAAGCACTGACATCAGAATCTAACACAATTACATTATCGTTTTCTGCTCCTATTTCAATCAAAGTTTCTCCAAACGTTTCTCTTGCACTTATCAAATTAACCATTATTTCCCACCATTTTATTATAATCTTCTTGACTTGGAATGTAATGGAATATTTTTTTGTCAATATACTCTATTCCACCGTTTCTTTCAGTGGAGGCAATTATCACTGTCGGCCTTTTCTGGTAAACCTTTATCTCTTGAAGAATGGAAACTAATTCTTCAAACCTTTTTCCATCGACTTCAACCGTGTCCCATCCAAAAGAAATCCACTTCTCCTTTAAAGGCTCTAAACATTTTATTTCCTCTGTAGCACCATTCATTTGATAGAAGTTTCTGTCGACTATAGCTATCAAATTATCTAACTTATATGTTGATGCACTCATTGCAGCCTCCCAAACCTGCCCCTCATCAAGTTCGCCGTCTCCAAGTAAGACTATAACTTTGCCATTACTATTCTTCAACTTTTTTCCAAGGGCTACGCCTACACCTATCGATAAACCCTGTCCAAGAGAGCCTGTAGAAACTAATGTTTCTTTGATAAACCTTTTGTCAGGATGTCCTTGAAGTCTGGACCCAAGCTCACAAAAGTAAGGAAGCTCATTTTCTTCTATAATACCCTCATCTACTAATACAGCGTATAGTGCAAGTGAAGCATGTCCTTTGCTTAAGACAAAAGAGTTTTCAGAACCTACAAGGTTTGGTCTAAAAACCCTGAATACCGCTAAAATTATGTTTGCTGAAGAAAGGGAAGAAGGCAGGTGTCCAGTTTTAGAACTGTATGCTTGTAAAAGTATTTTTGATCTAACATTTTGCACAAATTTTTTATCATTTTCACTTAAAACATACGTCGAACAGTCTACCGGTCTATCATTTATTTCTGAAGAAAGAATCTGTAGAACGATCTCTCCTGCTCCAGTGAGCTTTACCGGTTTAGGATCACCAATTTTGCCATATGAAACTAAACCTTTTTCTCTCAAAATTTTAAGGTTCAACTTTAAGGTTGAAAGCGGTATGCCCGTCTTTTTAGAAACCATCTTTAGAAAGGATGATGCAGTAAGATCAGCGTTTTTAGAAACCAAACGTAATATAAGCGCCTGATTTTTGTTCAAAGCCTTTTCAAAAAGCTTTGCAATAATTGCTCTATCATCCCCTGTAAGGGAAGATAGAGGTTCTATGGATATTGGAATTGGTCGCCCATATTCACCGGCAACAGTTTCACAAAGGTTATTTAAAAATATGATGGACAGGTGAATATAACCTTACAATTTTTAAATTCCTAAATTTTTAGTAGAAATTGTTAATTTTTTTATAGCCATAATATGTTGGCCGAAAAGTTTATTAACCCATGTGTATTCTCCACATGCCAACAACATGGGCAATTTCGCTATCTCAAATAATATTGTTGTGTATATGTTAGGTCTACTTGTAGTAGACCTTTTACAAATTATTATTCTTTAGGGAGGTGATTTCAATAGCCAAACTCTCTGGCGCCCAGGCCCTCATCGAGTCCCTCAAGAAAGAGGGTGTTGAAGTAATATTTGGTTTACCTGGTGGAGCAATACTACCAGTATACGATGTCCTTTATGATTCGAATATAAGACATGTTCTTGTAAAGCATGAACAATCTGCTGCCCACATGGCTGATGGTTATGCAAGAGTGAGTGGCAGGCCAGGAATCTGTATGGCCACTTCTGGACCTGGTGCAACTAACCTTGTTACTGGAATAGCTACAGCTTACATGGATTCTTCCCCACTAATAGCCGTAACCGGGCAAGTCGCTAAGGCGATGATAGGAAAAGACGCCTTTCAAGAAGCGGACATAATGGGCATCACCACTTCTATAACAAAATATAATTTTCAACCGAGGACTGCTTCTGAAGTTCCAAAGGTTGTTAGGCTGGCCTTTCAGCTTGCGTCATCAGGAAGGCCTGGTCCTATACTAATAGACTTGTCAAGAGACGTTCAAACGGAAGTTGACGAAATATCGTTCACAGAAAATATTGGTTTTTCTAGATTAAAGCATAATATTGTGCCACATCCATTGCAGGTAGAAAAGGCTGCATCCATGCTCTTGAATGCTGAAAGACCCGTTATTCTGGCAGGAGGTGGTGTAATAATCTCGAATGCTTGGCAACAGCTTCTTGCCTTGGCTGAACTTCTAATGGTCCCTGTTGCCACCACATTAATGGGCAAAGGATGTTTTCCTGAAAATCATCCACTTTCCCTAGGTGTGGTCGGCATGCACGGAACCTATGAAGCAAACAAGACTATTCTTGAAGCTGATGTCCTACTTGCTGTAGGGTGCAGATTTTCTGATAGGACAACATGTAATGTTTCAGAGTTTTGTCCAGACGCAAAAATAATACATGTTGATGTTGATGCCTCTGAAATAGGCAAAAATAGGAAGGTCGATGTCCCAATAGTAGGTGATGCCGGTGAAACTCTTTCAAAAATTTATGATATGATTGTTAAAAGCTTGTGTAGGAAGGAAAAAAGCCTTTGGCTAAAGAGGATAGAGGAGATTAGAAGCGAGAGTGAAAATGTTTACAGTAGTATTCAAGAAAGTAACCTATCACCTATAAAAATTTTGAAGGAACTTAGGGAAATACTGCCATATGATGCTATAGTTACCACAGAAGTGGGCCAAAATCAGATGTGGGCATCCCTGTATTTTAAAGTATTAAAGCCTAGAACATTTATTACATCAGGAGGCCTTGGTACAATGGGATTCGGTTTTCCAGCATCTCTTGGTGCAAAGGTTGCAAAACCGGATACCCCTGTTTTAGATATTGCTGGAGATGGAAGTTTTATGATGACATCAAACATGCTTGTAACTTCTGTTAATGAAAACATTCCTGTAATGGTCGTTATTTTAAATAATTCTATGCTTGGTATGGTTGCACAGTGGCAGAGACTATTTTATGGTAGAAGATATTCTGCAGTAAAGTTAGTTAATCCTGACTTCGTTAAGATTGCTGAAGCATGTGGTGCAATGGGCGTTCGTATTGGTTCTTTGGAAGAGTTAAAAAATGCTATTGGACAAGCGTTAAAAAGCGAGGTTACAACAGTTATAGATGTTCCAATTTCACCAGAAGAGGATGTTTTCCCAATGGTTCCTCCTGGAAAAGGCTTGAAGGCGATGATATATGGTGCTCTTAAAACATCTTCTGCCTTAGCAAAAAGGTCTGAACGTCTGAAGGAGATGATGGATTAAATGCTTTCTGTAAATGATAAAGGAGAAAATTATATTGTGTCCATACTTGTAGAAAACAAGCCGGGTGTCCTATATAGGGTCTCAAACCTTTTTAGACGCAGAAACTTTAACATAGAAAGTATCTCAGTAGGTCCTACGGAGAAGAGAGAGTTTTCGAGGATGACGATAACTTTAAATGGTGATGATGCAACTGTCGAGCAGTTGGTTAAGCAGCTGGCTAAGATAATAGATGTGGTAAAAATATCTCTTCTTAATCCAAAGAATACGATTTTAAGGGAACTTGCTCTAATTAAACTGTACGCTAAAGATTCTAGAGCTAGATCTGATATACTAAATTATGCTCAAATTTTTAAAGGCAAGATAGTTGACACTACAGAAGATGCCATGACTGTTGAAGTTGTAGGCACACCTGATAAGATAAACGCTTTCATAAAGATTGCTTTATCTTTTGGAATTAAGGAGATGGCTAGAACAGGATTAACAGCTTTGGAGAGAGGTGGTTGAATTGGCTAAAATATACTATGATTGTGATGCTGATTTAAAAGTCTTGGAAGGGAAGAAGGTTGCTATAATAGGCTATGGAAGTCAAGGTCGTGCACAAGCCCTAAACCTAAGAGATTCAGGAGTAAATGTAATACTAGGGTTAAGAGAAAATGGGTCTTCTTGGAAGAAGGCTATAGAAGATGGTTTTAAACCGTATCCAATAAGAGCGGCTGCAGAAGAAGGGGACATAGTGCACATGCTTATACCGGACCTAGAGCAACCTCATGTTTACAGTACCCAGATTGCTCCAGTGTTAAAGGAGGGGAAAACGCTGGCATTTTCTCATGGTTTCAATATACATTACAAGCTTATTGTTCCTCCACCATATGTTGATGTTATCATGGTCGCGCCTAAAAGTCCGGGAAAGAGTATGCGAGACGCTTTCTTGAAAGGCTTTGGTGTACCAGCACTTATCGCCGTTGAACAAGACTTTAGTGGTAGAGGAAAAGAAACAGCTCTAGCAATATGTAGGGGACTAGGGTGCACTAGGGCAGGCGTTCTTGAAACATCCTTTAAGGAAGAAACTGAAACAGATCTATTTGGAGAGCAGGCTGTACTTGTTGGCGGCCTTATGAGCCTAATAAATACAGGATTCCAAGTTCTAGTAGAAGAAGGTTACCAGCCTGAGCTAGCATACTTTGAAGTTTGCAATGAAATGAAACTTATAATGGATCTTGTCTATCAAAGTGGTTTTATTGGCATGTTAAAAGGTATATCGGATACAGCGAAATATGGTGGCATAACGGTCGGCCCAAAGGTTATAGACGAGCATGTGAAAGAGAATATGAAGAAGGTTCTGAAGGCGATTCAAAGTGGCGATTTTGCTAAAGAATGGGTTGGAGCGCCTGAGGAAAGTCGCCGTAGGCTTAACTCTTTAATGGAAGATGTTTCAAAATATGATATAGAAAGGGTTGGAAAGCTGATAAGGAGAATGGCTGGGATCGAAAAATGAGCTCTTTTGAATATGTTGAAATTTTTGATACAACATTAAGGGATGGTGAACAGACTCCAGGGGTATCCTTAACCCCTCAAGAAAAGCTTGAAATAGCTAAGCAACTTGATAAGCTTGGTGTAAATGCTATAGAAGCCGGATTCCCTATTGCCTCTCAAGGGGAAAGGGATGCGGTTAAGCTTATTGTTAAAGAAGGTTTAAATGCTGAAGTCTATGCCCTCTCAAGGGTAAACAAAAACGATATCGATGCAGTCCTTTCATGTGATGTTAAAAACATACACCTGTTCATAGCAACTTCGGACATCCATTTAAATTACAAGCTAAAACTTTCACGAGAGCAGGCTTTACAGAAGGCTGTCGAAGGCGTTGAGTATGCTAAAAGTCATGGACTGAATATAGAGTTTTCTGCAGAAGATGCTACAAGATCTGATCTAGACTATCTCAAAAAAGTGTATAAGAGTGTAGTTGAAGCTGGGGCGAATAGGGTTGACATACCAGATACCGTAGGTGTAATGACACCTTTAAAGATGTCGAATATAGTTAGAGAAGTTAAAAGTGTTGTTGATGTCCCAATAAGTGTACATTGTCATAACGACTTCGGGTTAGCTGTAGCAAATACCCTTGCAGCAATAGAAGCTGGTGCAAAAAGAGCTCATGTGACAGTAAACGGGATAGGGGAGCGTGCTGGAAACGCTGCCCTAGAGGAAGTTGTTATGGCACTTCATTCACTCTATGGTATAAAAACTAGGATAAACACACAACTAATATATGCAACGTCAAAGCTTGTTTCACAGCTTACTGGAGTAATGATCCAACCTAACAAGGCGATTGTTGGAGAAAACGCTTTTGGACACGAGTCCGGAATCCACACACACGGTATACTTTCTATGCCTCTCACATATGAGCCTATAAGTCCAGAAGTTGTGGGCAGGAGGAGATGGATTCAGGCTGGAAAGCATGCGGGCGCCCACGGTATCCTTGCAAAGTTACAGGAAATGGGCTGGCAGCCTACAGAAGAACAGTTGAAGGAGATAACGAATAGGGTTAAAGAGTTAGGTGATAAGGGTAAAACTGTTACAGACACAGACCTCTCCGCGATCGCAAGGTCAATAATAGGAAGAGGTTCTGAAGAGAAGGTGATAGACCTTCTAGATTTGGCTGTCATGACAGGTTTTAAAGTTGTTCCAACAGCTTCAGTTAAGCTTGTTCTTGAAGGAAAAGAGTATATTGCAGCTGAAACAGGAGTAGGTCCTGTTGATGCTGCAGTGAAAGCAATACAAAAGGTTACAGATAGTCTAGCAAATATAAGATTAAAGGAATATCGTCTTGAAGCAATTACAGGAGGATCTGATGCTCTTGCTGAAGTTATTGTAAAGGTTGAAGATAGGGATGGAAATGTTATGTCAGCAAGGGCTGCTGGAGAAGATATTGTTATAGCAAGTGTCGAGGCAATGATAAACGGTATAAACGAAATACTTAGGAAAAGGAAGAGGATGCAAACTAGTATAAGCGAATAGTGTTACTAAATGAACGTTATTGAAAAGATTTTAGCCAACGCTTCTGGTAAAAGGGAAGTTGTTCCAGGAGAAATAGTGGAAGCAAACATAGACTGCGCAATGGTAAACGAAATAACAGGCCATCTAACAATAAAATATATTCAAGAGCTTGGCGTGGAAAGGGTTTGGAACCCTGACAAGATAGTCATGGTAATCGACCACACGGTGCCTGCAGCAAGCGTCGAAGCAGCAGAACTTCATAAGATAATGAGAAGGTTTGCTAAAGCACAAAATATAAAATATTTTTATGATATTGGATTTGGTGGCATAGCTCATCAGATTATGGTTGAAAAGGGGCATGTTGTTCCAGGGAATGTTATAGTAGGCGCTGACTCACACACATGCACATATGGTGCCCTTGGAGCATTTGCTACAGGAATAGGTTCAACTGAAATGGCTGCCGTTTTTGTGAAGGGGAAACTTTGGTTCAAGGTTCCGAAGGTGATTAGAGTGGCTGTGAAAGGAAGTTTTAAAGAATATGTTACAGCAAAAGACCTCTTCTTAAAGGTTGCAGAAATTTTGGGCGAAAATGGTGCAAACTATAGGGGTCTAGAATTTAGAGGACCAACAGTAGAAAGTATGAGTGTACATGAGCGGATGACTGTATGTAATATGGCTATAGAAGTTGGTGCAAAAACTGGTATCGTTGAAGCAGACGATAAAACATTGGCATATCTAAAAGGTAGAGTAAATAAGAGCTTCCAAATAATAAAGGGTGATGATGACAACTCCTATGAGCGTTCTCTAGAAATAGATGTATCAAACCTTGAACCTCTTATAGCGTGTCCGGGTTCTGTTGCCAATGTTAAACCAGTCTCTGAAGTTGAGGGTGTTGAAGTGGATCAAGTGTTTATAGGCTCGTGCACTAATGGTAGGCTTGAAGATCTAAAGATTGCTGCAAAAATATTAAAGGGGCGAAAGGTGAAGGAAGGAACCAGACTAGTAATTGTTCCAGCATCACAGGAAGTCTATCTTGAAGCACTCAAGGAAGGCTTGATTGAAACATTTATATCCTCAGGTGCAATTGTAGCGAATCCCACATGTGGTGCATGCTACGGAGGCCACATAGGTGTACTCGCCTCAGATGAAGTGTGTGTTAGCACAACTAACAGGAACTTTGTTGGGAGAATGGGAAGCCCTAAGTCTAAAGTCTATCTAGCTTCTCCCGCAACTGCCGCCGCATCAGCTCTAGAGGGTAAGATAAAGGATCCAACAACATTAAGGTGGTCTACTTGAAAATTTCTGGAAAGGTTATCAAATATGGTGACAACATTAACACAGACCTAATTATACCAGGAAAATACCTGACCCTAACAGATCCACAGGAAATGGCAAAGCATGCAATGGAAGGTATAGACCCCTCATTTACTAAAAAGTGTAAGGATTCCATAATTGTGGCAGGAGAAAATTTTGGATGTGGTTCAAGCAGAGAACAGGCCCCACTAGCACTAAAGCATGCTGGAGTTAAGTGCGTGGTTGCAAAATCGTTTGCAAGAATATTTTATAGAAATGCTATAAACATAGGTCTTCCACTGGTTGAATGCGAAAACATCTGGGATAAGGTTCAAGAAGGTAACATGGTTGAAGTAGATCTTGAAACTGGAACCCTTACAGTATCAGATAAAAATGTTAAAGTTAGCGCTCAACCACTTCCAAAATTCATGCTCGACATTCTTAAAGAGGGAGGTCTAATTAATCTTTTAAGGAAGGAGGCTGGAAAATGAGCGGCAAAAACTTTTACTACAACCTAGATGAAGTTAAAGTCTCATTTCAAGGAGAAAGAGGCGCATACAGTGAAGAAGCGGCCTACAAGTTTTTCGGGAACAAAATTAAACTAAAACCTTGCAAAGAATTTTCAGAGGTCTTTGAAAGTGTCGACTCCAGTGAAAGCGATTACGGTATTGTTCCAGTAGAAAATTCCTTGGAAGGAATAGTTAACCAAACATACGATCTACTACTATCCTCTTCACTCAAAATTTGTGGAGAAATAATATTGAGAATAGTACACTGCCTAATAGGCCATCCTACAGCAGACATTAACTCTATAAAGGTCGTATACTCGCATCCACAAGCTCTAGCGCAATGCAAAAATTTTCTAAAAAAATTAGGTTTTAAAGTTGTGCCCTACTTTGATACAGCAGGCAGTGTCAAAATGATAAAGGAAGAAAATATCTATGATGCTGCAGCAATAGCAGGAAAGAGAGCTGCAGAAATATATCAAATGAAGGTCCTGCTAGAGGGGATAGAAGATCAACCAAACAACTATACAAGATTCTTTGTCCTCTCAAAACACGATTCCCCTCCAACAGGAGACGATAAAACCTCAATAGTGTTTTCGGTAAAACATGTTCCTGGAGCCCTCTATCACGCTCTTGAAGAGTTTGCTGTAAGAAACATTAACTTGACAAAGATCGAGTCTAGGCCTACAAGAATCGCTCCATGGGAATACAACTTTTACCTAGACTTCGAAGGACATATTAGTGAAGAAAGGTGCAGGAATGCTATAGAAGGTTTGAAAAGTAAGTCACTTTTTGTAAAGATCCTAGGCTCTTATCCGAAAGCAAAACCATAACAGAACTCGACAAATTAGTCCACAAATCCAATTCCAATGTTAATAAAAAATTTAATGTCAAGAAGAAAATTTTGTTTTTCCTAAAAAACTGTAGCATAAATTATAATACTTTCTTAAAACGTTCCCAAGTTTAGTGGAAAAGGATTAAAAATATGTACCCTCATACATAAATGACTTGTATGATAGAAACTCCAAGATATCTTGGTTCCATACCTCATCCCTCCATAGGTGTTCGCATGCCAAAAATTTTCCTGGAAGGCATACTCACAGCATTTAAAGAACGAAACACAGCAGGAGGACTAATGCTATCATATGGTAGGGAAACAGCCCCACAGTATGTGATAGAATCTAAACCTGGAACCTATGATATAACCTTAGGTCACACTGGTGTATCCATAAAAGAATATATTATGGAAAGTGTTTATGCAGCAAGAAAAAAGAATGTTGTTGTAGAAATTGAAGCAGACCATTTGATAATAGGCTCATCTTTGCAAGCAGTCCAAAGACTTTACGAAGCACGTGAAAGCCTATCTCTGGATAATGAAATAATCGAATCCTCTATGGAATATAATAGGAGCGCAATAGATGAAGCTATAGCAACAGGCTACGTTAACACCTTCACCATAGATGCGACAAGCCTAATAGACTATAAAGTAATGGAATATCCTAAAGAAAAAGTGTACGAACTATTTGAGGAAGGAATAAAAGAAGGTAAAGAGCTGCTGAAAAAGTATGCAAACAAAAACTTACTCTTTAGCTGGATAAACAGTAAACTGTACAAAGTCCATTTCACTGATGTTGAAGTAATGAAGATCGCTTTAGCCTTCGACAAAAACTTGAAGGCTACAAAACAGCTTTACTCGTACATTGAAAAGAAAATGGATGGAAAACCTTTTGGTTTTGAAATAGCCTTAGATGAAATCCCCGTCTACACTGGTAAAGAGCTTGCTCTATACTTGGACATGTGGAAATCTATGGAGGCGCATGTAGACTTTATAGCACCCTATATTGGATTCAGGAAAAGAGAAGACTACACAGGAAGTCTAGAGGAACTTGAAAATAGGTTAAGCTTTTTGTCTGCAATAGCATACGGATACGGATGCATGCTTTCTATACATTCTGGAAGCGGCCTAACACCATACACTGGAAAAGGTGAAGGAGTATATGATTGTATACTTAGGGCGACAGGAGGTCGTGTAAAATATAAGATTTCAGGAATATATGTGGAACTACTTCTCGAACTTTTAGCAAGCTCAAAAGAAACTGGATATAGGAACATTTTTGAAAAAATTTTCGATGACGTCAAAACATATATTGAAGAGCAAATAAAACAGGGTACACCATTTGCTAGTAAAGGATTAAAGGAAAAATACACTATGTACTTAGAAAATTTGAGAAAAGGCTTATGTAAGGAAAGGGATAGTAGAGCCGACTTCTTTAGACATTATTCCTTTATAGCATTAAACCTAAGAGACCCTTCAGGCAAAAGATACCTAAAGGAAACATTAGAGAACCTCTACCAAAATGATAAAGAGTTCAAGACACTAGTAGATCAAGAAGTCAAAGCACTTACACTAAGATTAATAGACGGCCTAAACTATTCAAACAACATTCAAAACATTCTTAAAAAATGTTAGAAAAAGTATCTTTAGAAGCCTTGATAAAGGCATCAAACATTTGCTAGAAAAAGTAAAAACAATTTTAAAATTTTTCATCTTAAATAATCTTGCCATGTTAGAAACGATTTTAGTCGCTTATAGAATTATTTAATCCATAAAAACTTGAATATATTGTTGTACAATTTGTAGAAAACTAAAGAATGCTAGGTTTATATATTCGAGTTATAACTATAATAGTTATGAATCGAATATTTATTGACAGGGTTGATGAGTTAAAAATATTAAATGAGTGCCTACAGTCCAAAAAGTTCGAATTTATAGTAGTTTTTGGCAGAAGAAGGGTTGGAAAGACTGAACTATTAAAAGAGTTCATAAAGGATAAGACATCACTATATTTCCTCTGTTCAAACAGAAAGGTTACATATAACTTAAAAAAATTTTCTGAGAAAGTGTGCCAATTCATAAACATACCATCCGTCACATTTAACAGTTTTCAAGATGCATTTGATGCAATATTAAGTAAAGTGAAGGAGAAGACTATAATAGTTATAGACGAGTTCGGATATCTTGTAAGAAGGGATTCGGGCATACTCTCAGATTTTCAAGAAATTGTAGATGAAAAGTTGAAGGGGAGAAACATTATGTTGATACTATGTGGTTCAAGTGTTAGTATGATGGAGACACGTGTGCTAGGCTATAAATCGCCTTTATATGGACGTGCCACAAGATATATTAAAGTTGAACCATTCGACTTCTTAACTCTAAAACTATGGTTTCAAAACACACCATATGAAGATATAGTAAAAATTTACTCCACCACAAATGGTGTTGCAAGATATCTGGAATTTTTTAGTGGAAAAAATGTTGAAGAAGAAATTATAAAAAACTTCTTTGACCCATCGTCTTTTCTATTTGAAGACGCTTTAAGACTACTTTCTGATGAATTAAGAGACTATTCAACATACATTCAAGTTTTAGAAGCAATAGGACTAGGATATAATAGGATAAATGAAATAGCAGATTATGCATTTATACAGCCTAAGGACGTCTTCTTCTATCTTAAGGTTTTGTCTTCTTTAGGAATTGTAAAAAGAATAGTGCCCATATTTTCACCTAAAAGGGTGAAAAGAGGCCTATACATTATAGACGATAATTACTTTAACTTTTGGTTCAGATTTGTTTCACCTTTTCAGGCTGAGATAGAAAGTGGTATGCAAGAGGTTGCTGTAGAGAATTTTAAAAATAACTTTAATTCGTATCTTGGAATAGTGTTCGAAAAGATGGTGCAGCAGCTTCTCTACAAAAAAAGGATACTTCCATTTAACATCACCAAAATTGGTAAATGGTGGTATAAGGATAGAGAAATAGACCTGATTGCGGTAAACGAAAAAGGTAAGCAGGCGGCTTTTCTTGAAGTTAAATGGTCAAAGTTGAGAGATGAAGAAGCCCTAAAAATAATTGACAGAATTAAAAAAGCATGTAAGGAGATCGGATGGTTTAAAGATAAAAGAACTGAACATTTTGGTGTAATCGCCAAAGAAATAGAAAATAAAGAAAAGTTAAGGAAAGAAGGTTATATTGTATTTGACCTAAAAGATTTAACATAATATTGGCATTATCAGTCGTGGAATCGTTCAAAGTTTCTCGACTATATATGGAACTACTTCTAGAACTGTTAGCAAACTCAAAAGAAAACTAGGAAGAGAATGGTTTTTTAAAATCTTTGGTAACGTAAAAAACATATGTTGAGGAGTAGATAAGATAGGTTACACTACCCGCTAGCTAAGGACCAAAAGAAAAGTACAGAATATACTTAAAAAAAATTTGGGTAAGAACTTATTCAAAGAAAGGGATGGTAAGATGGTTTCTTCAGAAAAAAGATATTTAAAGGAAACTCTAGAAATCCTCTATCAAAATGATAAAGAATTTAAAATGCAAGTAGATTAGGGTGTTAAAGCGCAAGCGTTAAGATTATTAGATGGTCTAAACTATTTTATCACCTAAACCGATTTCGACCAATATTCCACGTACCACTTCTACGTCTTTAGACGAGGGATTGCAATGTTTTTGCGCCCATAAACTATTTCTTGTGATAGTGTAAGGTGGTCCCAAGATTGGGTTAAGTCGGATATAATATTCGCATTCTGCCCCCTCAAGTATGTAAAGGGCATCCTTTAATTCAGATTTAAACTCTTTAACATCAACTTCCTTTAATATTGGCACTCTAACTTCTAACAAAATTTGTCGCTCACTAACAATCTTTAAGCCTTTAAGGTACTCTTTCCAAAGCCTCTCTGACTCTTTTCCAGTAAGCCCATATAATTCAGAATGTGGTGCCTTTACATCTATCGCTATAAAATCGATTAAATTTCGTTCTAGCAGGTCCCTAATTTCTTTTGGAAAAGTTAAGTTTGTGTTAACGCCGATCCTAACATCGAATAAACGTTTTACATGTGCCAGCAATTTGATTAGTTCCCTAAACTGTAGAAGGGGTTCCCCTCCGGATACAAAGAAATAGTCTACATATCTACTTGAAACGTTCAACTTTCCAATTAAAGCGTTTACATCTAAATTTTTACATAATTCTGGGCATGATTCAGCTAATCTGTAATTGTGGCAGAATGGACATTTTAGGTTACAGCCACATAGCCATAACGTGAACGCAACCTTTTTAAAAATGTCAACTAAACTTATAGACTTCCACCCTGCCCCATAAAGCACAATTTTACTAAGGTCTTCAAGGTAACTAGAATCCATAATAATCTTCTCATAAAAGAGGATAATGTTTTCTTGTCTGAAACTCTCTTCTTCTATAAGGGTTCCAATTCTTTAAAGGTCTATAATATCCTATAATCCTACTCCAAACTTCAACCTTCTCGCTCCCACAAACTGGACAGCCTTCAAGTATGCCAACAAAGCCTTTACCACACTTTAAACAAACGGTAATTGCTGGAGTAAAACTCCAGTAAACGAGGTCCGAATTCACTAATCTCTTATTAAATTTAGCTAAAGCATCAGCATCGGGCTCCTCACCTAAAAAGATGTGCATCATGACACCGCCAGTGAAGCTCCTCTGAACTTTGGATTCAATCTCAATTCTATCGATTAAATCAATTTCCCCATAATATGGTGCAATACTTGTAGAATATACTGGATTTTTTGGCTCAACAAAATATTCTAAAATTTCAGGGTACTTAATTGAATCATTTACAGCAAGCTTTGCGGCAGCGGATTCCCCTGGAACCTCTTCCACATTCCATGGAATACTATCCTCAATCGTCCACTCTTTTGTCCTCTTAACAATATGGTCAACAACTTCCTTCATCCAACTTGCAGCATTTAACCAGTCCCTGCTACTTCCATTAAACCATAAATTTGGTGAATTATAAAGAATGGCTACAGCCTCAGGCAAACCTAAAACCCCAACAGTATTAAAGTGTAGAAAGGGAAACTCGCTCATATACTCCAATATCATATAATACATTCCGGGAAAATCCTTTAACAGTTTAAGATAACGTTCTCTCATCCATTTACCACAAACTCTTATATGCTCCAAAACCTCATCAAGTTTCTCATAAAATATTTCATCATTTTTTCCAGCCTCTAATACAATTCTCGGCAAGTTAACAGTAATAACTCCAATGGAACCAGTAGCATCAGGTATAGACCATAATCCACCAAACCCTCTTTTACTTAAATCGACAAAATTATAATCAAAAACATCACTCACATTAATATGATTAAGTTCCTTCATATCTATAGAAAGCCTACAACACATCGCATAGGTAGCATCAGGATCAATAACCCTACTATTAAGCCAATAAAAACTACCCTTCTTAGCGGCCGTAGAAAATATTGCATCAAAAACTTCAGAATCTTCATAAAGTATCCTACTATTGGCCATTAAAGTAGGTATTGGGAAAGTGAATGGCTGACCAACGCCATCACCTTTGCCAAGAACATGAGCGAAAGCTAAAACAAAAAGTTTCGATTCATCAATAAACTCATTTAATAATCCAACCTTCTTCCCGCCAACTACAGCCCATTCCTCTCCAAGCTTCCTCCTAGCAGCATCCAATAGGATAGTAAAGTTTGTAAAAGGAGTCTGCATACCAATCCTACTAGGAAAGTTTAAATTGTAAACCAGCCTCTGAAGTTGTTGTTCGACATGCCTTAAACTTGCACCCTCATCCCTAACAAAAGGTCCAGCATATAATTCAACACCCGAAAGAGCCTGCGCGCCACTAAAATAGTGTTGCATAGTGATAAGATAATTGGAAATTTGGTCAACAAAACTGTCCAAATGTTTAGCGGGTCTCGCAACAATCGTTGGAGTCTTAAGCCCAATCTCCAGAAGCCTCTGCAAACTATGTCCAGTACAATATGGGATATAAAGACAATGTGGAAGCTTATGAATATAAATAAGACCATCATAATGCATCTTAACTGCCTCAGAAGATATTAGAAAAAGATATTTCATTAACTCCTTTTCTGCTACATAGGCAAAGAAGCCTGTAGGGCCTGGGCAACGATTAGCGTTTTCGTAAACTTCAAAATTTTCGGAATTATTATATTCTTTTACTGGGTCTCTTTTGCAAACTTTTTCCATACTATCACCATTGGATGGATTATCCATCCAATAATGTGTAATATAAGTTTTGCTTTAACCAAAAAAGCAAAAATCCTACTTTCCCTAAGAAATGCGTCTATGAATATTTTCCATTCCTATAAAAATTTTCCAAAGTTATATCTTTTCTGGTAAATTATAAAAATGAAACAAATACTTTACAAGAAATAGTAAAACGTAAGCAGATGGTAAGCCTTAAAGTTATCTATACTATTCTTAATTCTGAAAGAAGCTTGTTTACAATATTTAAAACATATTTTGCATCCGATAACGCTTTTTCCGCATCTTTTTCATTGAATATTTCTGCAGCCGTTTTGCCAACTGATTCTATTCCATAAAGACTTGGGCTTCTCTTATCCGCTAACTCTCTTGAAATTTCGCCAACCTTATCAGCCTCTCTTCTAAACCATTCGGGAAACCTGTCCTTAACAGCCTTTAAAATTCTACTCATGTCATGCTCCTTAGGATATTCTACACCAACCGCCCTTAATGCTGCCTTTAAAGAAAGTTCTACACATTCTTGACTATACCTAACCACATCAGGATATGAATGCTCCGAATAAGCTAGTTCCGCACTTTTAACTCTAATCATAGCCCTCTTAAAATAGTCCTCCGCCAGCCTTGCAAATTTCATAACTCTATCTCCCTCGACTTTTCAGGCACCGGACTTATAATCCAGTACCAGCTTCCATCAGGTTCCTCAAATCTTTTAGCCCCAATTTTTTCAAGCTTTATCTTAACTTCCTCTATCTTATTTAACATAATATTATTCCTATCGTATATTATTATAGCCTCTTTTGCCATATCCAGATAAAATGGATGCGTAACATTAGCTTCCTCTTTATCTATCAGCAGAATATCTAAGTCTGCGTAAATATCATAATTCTTCCACAAATAAATTATAATATCATCCATCAACTTAAAAGACACAACATCTTGAATAATTCTCGTCCTATCACTATAATTTTTAGGCAAGTCCCTAGCCACAACAAGCAAATCTATATCACTTTCAGGCTTAGCTGTACCCTTAGAAAGCGAACCAAATAATACAATAGACTCAAGTTTAGGCCCAAACACTTCAAATAATTTTGCCACAGCAAGCTCTAGCACAGGCAGTCTGTCCCTCTGTTTTATCCTATCCCTCCACACTAATCCTGAAACTTCCATTAAAGCTATAAGCGGATGTACAACCCTATATACGCCCCTCTTCACTTTATCAATCCAACCATAATGAACCATTTTATATAGGAAAAGTGAAGCCTTTTTAGAATTTAAAACTGCCTCAGCATCTTTTACTGTAAAAGGAATAAGGTTGAAGTATGAAAATAGAGTAAAGTACTTCTCCACCAACCAATTCGGTAAAGCTTTAGCCATATCAAAAAGTTTTCTTTCCTCTTCTAATAAATTTTTCTTATAAGGTAATAATCACCTATCAAGTAATGTTTAATATATAAAGTTATCATGTTACTAAAATAGGGATAGTGAACGCATAAACCATCTTTTTTCCATTTAGGATGGCTGCCGAAGGCTGAAGGTTCGACTAGCATACCGTATTCTACCAAAATCCTGGAAAAAATACTATATCAGGAAACCTATTTAAAACGAAAATGTTTGCTTTAAACCATTCTTCTTGCAATAGATAGTACTTGAGCGTAGTGGTGCCTATGAAACCTGGAAGTGATG
>CALHLD010000003.1 GCA_938034445.1 uncultured archaeon
ATGTCATTCCTTGACCAGGACGAGAAGCTTATAGAATTGTCTAAAAAAATAGAGCTGGTATATAGTCCGATAGTCGACATTAAAGAGTTTCCAGAGAATGTGGACATAACATTTGTTGAAGGAGCTGTGGCAAACGATGAACAACTTCACCTACTAGAGTTGATAAGAAAGCGTACAAAACTTCTTATAGCATTTGGAGACTGTGCGGTAACAGGAAACGTTGTTGCACTAAGAAATGGTTTCCAAGATAGTGTAAAGGAAGTTCTTGAGAAAGCATACGTTGAAACTGTAACATGTAATCCACAATATCCGGTGCAGGTTCCCAAACTTTTAGAAAAAGCACATTCGCTCAACGAAATTGTTAAGGTGGACTTGTACATACCAGGATGCCCTCCTTCGGCGGAGCTCATAAACTATGTTATGACAGAACTTTTAGAGAGGAGAACACCCTCTATGGAGGGAAAGTTCAAATATGGTTAGGTGAAGTTTTATGAAGGAAATTGTAATAAATCCTGTGACAAGAATTGAGGGACACGCGAAGGTTACAATATTCTTGGACGAAAAAGATGAGGTTAAAGAGGCACACTTTCAAGTAACAGACTTTAGAGGATTTGAAAAGTTCTGTGAAGGAAGACCATTTTATGAAATGCCGTCTATTATGTCAAGAGTGTGTGGAATATGCCCAGTAAGCCACCTACTTGCTTCAGCAAAAGCATGTGATCAGATAGCTTCGGTTATAATTCCAGAAGCCGCAGAAAGACTAAGAAGACTAATGCACTTTGGGCAAATAATACAGTCTCACGCACTAAGCTTTTTCCATTTATCTTCTCCAGACCTACTACTTGGAATGGACTACAATCCAGGAGAAAGGAACATATTTGGGCTTATAGAGAAATATCCTGAAATAGCTAAGAGGGGGATACTTCTAAGAAAGTTTGGGCAACAGATTATAGAAAGATTAAGTGGTAAAAGAATACATTCAGGAGAATGGATAATAGCTGGCGGAGTTAGAACACCACTTTCAAAAGAAAAACGTGAAATGATCCTTAAAGAGGTTCCTGATGTTTTGAAAATGATTCAGGTAACATTAGAGGAGTTTAAGAAAAACATTGAAAGGTTTAAGGAAGAAGTAGATAACTTCGGAAACTTTCCAACATACTATCTTGGCCTAGTTTCAAAGGAGGGACTTCTAGAACACTATGATGGAAAGATAAGGATCGTTGGACCAGATGGTGAAATTGTTGCAGACAACCTTGACCCAACAAAGTATTTTGAATACATTGGTGAGGCAGTTGAACCATGGTCTTACATGAAGTTCCCATACTATAAGCCAAAAGGATATCCTGCAGGAGTATACCGTGTAGGTCCACTGGCAAGATTAAATATTGTCCAAAAATGTGGAACACCCCTAGCTGACAATGAACTAAGAGAATACAGGAAGCTTGGTAGGAATGGTGTTGTTGAAAGCACATTCTTATACCATTATGCTAGGCTAATAGAAATATTATATTGTATAGAGAGGGTTAAAGAAATGCTTGAAGAAGAAAGAATTCTAGACGAAAATGTTCAAGCAAAATCGTATGCTTCAAGAGAAGAGGGTGTAGGTGTCTGTGAAGCACCAAGGGGAACACTAATACACCATTATAAAGTTGACAGAAACGGTAAAATTGTTTGGACAAACCTAATAATAGCTACAGAAAACAATAACCTAGCATATAATATGGCAATAACACAGGTAGCTAAAAAATATGTTAATGGAAAAAGATTGGATGAAGGAATGCTAAATAGAGTTGAGGCTGTAATAAGAGCATTTGATCCATGCCTAAGCTGTGCAACACATGCATGGGGTAGAATGCCATTATCTATACACTTGTATGATTCAAAAGGAAAAGAAGTGGACAGACTCGGGCGAGAGAACCTACCTTAACACGTACTTAAAAAGAGATTCGAACGCAGAAAGTATATTGTTTCCATGAATATTTCTATTTATTAGGAAAAGACAGTTTGAAAAACTGCCCGATAATATATCTAGAGCGTGCCTAACCATCTTATACGCTTGCTCAAAACTTGTTAAAATAATGATATCACTTATATTGTCAAAAACTATACCTCCACCAGTCCTACAGATGGTATTGAAAAATCCCAGAATAGATGAAATATCATTCGCTGGAACAAAACTTATACTTTCACTCAAACGCGAAACCTTTGAATAAGTTGTAGAAAGGTAAACAAATTTTATGCTCTCAAACTCGCTAAGTAAATTTTCTACAACACTACCCTTCCGTGTAAAAACATAAACAGGTTCACCATTACATAAACATTCTTTCACAAAATCTAAAACCCTTGATAGATAGGATTCTGAAGAAAATTCTAAAAGAAAATTCGATACCCTAAAAACATCATGTGTTATACCAACATTTTTAGAGAATAAATCAAAATCGTTTAAACTACAACCTTTAGGCAAAAACATCTGCTTTAAATCTTTAGAAAAAATCTCAAAAAGCCTTTCAGACCTCAAATACTTTTCATGCTTTTTAAGCACATGAACAAGTTCAGCACCAAGCACACTATAATTTTTGTTTATAAATTCTACAAGAACAATTCCAAACCTCTTATCAAGCTCACCAGACCCGAGTAGCGATAGAGCAAGGTCTATGAACCCACTAATCTTTCCCACTTCAAAATCACCTTTAATGTTCAAAAGTATTCTAGAACCTTTACTATCAAAGGATAAAATGTCACCTAAACCCTTACCATTCAAATAAGACAATATTTTAAAATACCTTATACCAAGTTGCTCAGGAAAACCTGACATACTATCAATAAAGGCTTTCAAAAGCTTAGAAAAATCTTCAGCCATTCTAGAATAGCCTAATGGAACCAGAGCAATCATATCCTTCTGAGGCGCATTCAATACATAATATATTACTGTAAAAGTTGCAAGATAAAAGAGACCGCCCAACGGTGGAAAGTCTGGATTCGCTTGAAGCAGTATAATATTTGTTAATGTAACACCAACAGCCTGAAAAATTATAAAAGAGACTAGAATATAGAATAGCCTCCTTCTAAGAGACTTTGATGCAGCCTTAAGCCACAAAAACACAAGAACAAAAACTATTGAAGCCATATATATTGGTGTAAAAAAGTTTATTACAAAAGTTGCGTTCGGAGCAATAAGTGTACGATAACTCCATCCAAAGACTCCTTCAACCACCTCGTACTCGACAAAAAATGTGTAGATTATACTTCCAATAAAGCTTGGAACAAGACACAAAAGATTCAATAATCTGGCACTCCAAATATTAAGGAATGTTAAGAAAAAGAAACCTAAAATAAATGGATGAACAGCACCTATCACCTTAAATATTTGAATAGAAGACTGGGCAGTCGAGGCAGTCCTATGAATAAACACAAGTAAATCCCATAAAACTATAGAGAAACCAAACAGAGCCAGAGAAACTGTAACCTGGTTCAACTTTAACTTGTACACTGTTGATATTATAGCAAAAACTATTGCCAAAGCTCCAAAAACATATTCTATTAAGAGAAAAATGTAGTTAAAAGAAAATGGCTCAAGCATTATTACTACAATCTCTTAAATCTTCTAAAATCTGAAACTTTTCTGGAGGAATAATCTTAGGAGGCTTATACTGTCCCAAAGGCACATTCTTCTTAGCCTGTTTAATCGCATACCTTGTAAACGTTCCCCGAGAAAGAAACTCAACCTTAACAGCTTCAGAGGGGTCGCTTATCCTAAAGTCTCTAACATAGTCTCTAAATTCTGGATGTATTTTGTTAAGGGCATCAAATATCCTTCTTTCAGCTTCACCCTCACTTAAAGGCCACTCTCTTTCAAAAAGAATATAAAGTTTTTCTCGAGGATACAATATTTTTGATACAACCCACCTATCAGAGGCCTTAAAGTTTGCTTCAACAAGAACTCTAGCCATAATATTTTCATTAACCCTAAAGTAATCATATACTGAAAGCAGTGTCTGAACACGTCCTTCGAAAGAGAAAACAGGCATGCCATCATAAAAGTCTATAACCTTAAACATATCACCAATCCTATATCTTACAAGCATGGTATAGAATGGGGTGCCAACAAGCTCATAAGATTCCCCCTTCTTCAACTCATAAAGCTTATTAACATTACCTTCTTTATCAATAAATTCAAAATAGAGGCTCTTAAGATTAGGCATAAAATCCATTTTCCTATCAGGCCTACCGAACATCGCACTACCAAACTCTGTAGAACCATATGAGTTAAGAGGTTGAACACCAAATTCTCTTTCAAAAAAATCAGCATAAAGTTTAGCATCAGTACTTCCAATCAAAACACCCTTTAAAGGCATAATTTCCCTCAAATCCTTTCTTTTACTGCCACTTAATTTTGTTAATAAAAGTTTTAGGAGTATTAGAAACCTTTTATTCCAGTTAGAGGACATCCTGTAAGATTCCTTTAAAAAGTATTCTTGATCTGAAAAATATTTGCAAATCATATAAAGTAGAGCACCGCTGCCTCCAGCCATATGTATCTTATACCCCTTTTCAATCATCCTTAATGCTATAGAAAATTTTCTACCCATATCCCTAATCTTGTCAGCAACCTCTATAGGTGGGACAAAATTTAGGAAACTACTCCAAAACTTTAGAGCCCATCCACTTATGTAAGGTGGTGGTGCAATAAGGTTTAAAGCATTAGTATTGTTGTCTAAGACATTTTCACCCCACTCTTTAGAAAATGCTATAAGAACAAGGGCCATGCTACTTGAGATAAAAGTTTCATAAAAGTTTTTTCCGTGAACAAAGTATTTGGGCTTACCTGTAGTTCCAGTTGTTTTAACACAAAAATATGGGTCATCAGGCAGAAAACCTTCAACAAGACCACGAATATTCTGCTCAAATATTCGCATATAATAGTCATGCAATGTTTCTCCTTCGGCTACTGGAACAGTTTTTTCACAAACTTCTAAAACTTCTGTAACCTTATCGAGTATGGGGTAATCACTGTATTCTGTTATAGGCAACTCATCAACATTTCTTACATTCTTACCTTTACAAATTTTCTTTGCAGTAAAAGTATTAAGCCAATGGCTCAAATGCTTTTGAAGAAGATAATTATTATATTCAACCTGTTGTTCAAATTCTTTTCTATAAAAACTGCAATATTTCTCCCAAAGTTGAAGATTGTTCATTAGAATACCTCTGGATATGGGGTTATAACAATACCTTCCTTAGGAACTATGGAATATTGATAGAACTTCATTTCATGAGCCACACCCCTCATTTTCAACACAGCAAGCCTCCTCTTCAACTCACCTTTAACAGGCAAAAGTTCCAACTTTATTATCCCATCTACAACAAATTCTTCAACACCAGAACCAAGACTTTCGACACCCCAAGGAGTTTCAGATATAACAATACTCGTACAACCAAGCTTCCTAAGAAGTCTGTGCATTATTGAAAGCACAACCCTTATCTCATCCCTCCTTTCAAGAGACATAGTTAAGGCAGTCAAGGAGTCTATAACAAGCCTTTGGGGAGAAAAAGCTAGGGCTCTTTCAAAGATCATGTCTAACATGCTTTCTAAACTGGACCTTTCAACAACAATAAAATCTAAAATCTTAATCATATTCTCTTCTTCAAGCCTATCAAAATCCCAGCCCATAGTCTTAGTAAACTGCTTTAAAGTTTGCGCATTCTCATTAAATATAATAAGCACACCCCTTTCAGAAAACTTTACAGCCCCATTATAAAGGAACTGTAAAGCTGTTAAAGTCTTTCCAGTCCCAGGTCCACCTGCAATTAAAGTTATTGAACCTCTTGGAAATCCACCATTTAATATTCGGTCCAATTCTTCTATTCCAGTAGGAACTTGATTTATCTCAGAACTCATTTTCCACCAGCCTCTATTATAAATGTTCTAACACCATTTATAACATTTTCAGAACGTTTAACATTAAACTTTCTATTGTAAACCCTTTCAAAATATCCTGCAATAATGCCCTTTATCAGATTTTCTGAAAGATTGTTTTTGAAATGCACCCTTGAAACTGTAGCAACACCATACCCTGCCTCATAATCCATTTTAGAGAACGATATCTCTCCCCATCCACTTGACCTAAAAAGATTACAGAAACTTGAAATAAGACTCTCCTTTTCATCTGAAAACCTTTTCAAAATATCCCCATAGGTTCTTCCAATAGACAAGCCAATGTTGAAAACTATCAAAACACCACCAACACCAAAAGTTCCAACTATAACATTTAAAATATTATCCCAACATTCAACAGGCATGACAATAGATGAACTGGTAAGCCCCTTAGTAGAAGGAAAGAACCTTTCAGCAATCTCCTCACATAATTCAACCCTGTAGCCTCTTATTATGCCATTTGACTCCATTCTTTTAATCCGCCTTGCAACAGTCCTATCAGAGACACCAACACTTTTAGCAATCTCATTACATTGAGCCCTTGCATTTTTTTGAAGAAACTTTAAAATTTCTAGGTCAAGATCGTCAATATTTCCCTTAACCAAATGAGTCGATTAGGATTATAGAAATTATTATAAAAACATTGTTTAAGACAAGAACATTTTTAGACAAAAAAGACAAAATAGGTCTATTCGTTCTGGTACCTACCTTTATACCCTTTTAAAGCCTTCTTTTCACATCTAACAAGAACAAGTTGAGCAAACCTAGCACCCTTCTCAATAACGATAGGATTCTCTACTTTCAAGAGGACCTTTGAAAAACCACTGTAGCCCGAATCCCAGAGGGCGGAGCCGACAAAAACACCCATCCTAACTAGAGAGGACCTTGGAAAACATAGTCCAACAGCGTCAAGTGGAATAGAAATCCTTTCTCTAACCTGAACAACATAAATGCCCTTATCAAGGAAATATTGTCCTCTATCATCACATAATACTTCAACATATTCTGGAAGATGTACACTATCCTTCAATAGGGCACCAGAGCCTTTAAAAGTAAAGATCTTGTCAATAGTCAGATCGACACCATTAACCTGAACCTGGCCTTCACTAGCACCTTCAATAAACCTTGCAACATCACTACCAGCCAAAACAGACATATCCAAACCATAAAGAAAACAAGAATATAAAATTATAAGACGAGAAGCAAGGAAGCGATAAAAATATATATGGAAAATTTAGTCCATAATCTATTGACCCGGGGTAGCTCAGCCTGGCAGAGCTTCCGGCTGTAGAAGTTTGCCCTGGCAAACTTGTTCAGCCTGTCAGGCTTACAGAAACCGGAGTGTCGGGTGTTCAAATCACCCCCCCGGGACTATAAACTTTTGGAAAACAGACAAATTTTTAGCTTAAAATGATAAAATATTTATAAAGGGTAATGCTTTTAAAATTGTGTTATGGAGAAATTTCTGATAATAGATAAAGGGAAACATGCCTATTTTTTTGGATAGAATAATGAAATATTATCAGTTAATTGGTCCTGTGAAAACCGAGAAGGGAGTATCGTTTGAGTATGTTTCAGAATGCGATAAGGTAGATTTAGACTATTTGGGCCACACTGTACTGCCTCCAAAAAAATTCTTTTTTCCACCAATAGAGGAAATGTTCGCTTACGAATATGATGAGACTGGAAATCTTAGAATATATGATTTTCTTGAAGAAGTTTCCAAAGGGATGCGTGTTATAGTTGGTGTTAAACCATGTGATATTAGTAGCCTCCTCGTTTTAGATAAGGTTTTTACCGGAGAATATAATGATCCATATTATACTACAAGAAGAAATAACACACTGGTTGTGGGTTTAACATGCAATAAGCCAAAGGAATATTGCTTTTGCACATATGTTGGCAGTGGGCCTTCAATAAAGAAAGGGTTTGACCTACTCCTTTCAGATTTAGGGGACATGTACCTTGTTGAAGTTGGAAGCGAAAAAGGGTGGAAGCTTACAAAATTCAATCTAGACATATTCAATGAAGCAGAAAACGAGGATATAAAAGAAAGGGAAAGGATTTTATTGGAGGTTGAAGAGGAAATTAGGAAAAAGGGTTTACCAAATTTTGCTACAATAGATAAGGTTCTAGTAGAAAGGTTCCTGGACAGGATTTGGGATGATTACAGTAGAAAATGTCTAGCGTGCGGAAAATGTAATTTTACATGTCCAACATGCAGATGCTTTACCATATCAGATGAACCAAACCCTGACCTTAAAAGTGGTAAAAGATTTAGAATCTGGGATTCATGTCACTTTTTAAGCTTCACAAAAGTTGCAAGTGGAGAAGTCTTCAGAAAAGATAGACCTTCAAGGTTTAAGCAGAGAATATACCATAAATTTGTTTACTCAATAAACGAAATAGGTTCAATATCCTGTGTTGGATGTGGTAGATGCATTGAGGTGTGCCCGGCGAAAATCAATATATTGGATGTATTAAAAGAGGTGATTGTTGGTGGAAAATCCGTATCTGCCAAAGTTAGCTAAAATTGAGGCAATAAAAGAGGAGACAGTTGACACCAGAACTTTTAAAATAAAAATCTTAGACGAAAAAGTGAGAAACAGCTTTAATTTTACACCAGGACAGTTTGTTGAATTAACAGTCTTTGGATACGGTGAAGCACCCTTCTCTATCACATCTTCTCCATATGAGCACGAGAATTTTTCTATAACAGTGCGAAGAATGGGTAATGTTACTAGAGGACTATTTAGATTAAAGGAGGGAGATATTATTGGAGTAAGAGGACCGTTTGGAAGAGGATGGCCTATTGAAAAAATTAAGGGAAACGATATACTAATTGTTGGAGGGGGTATAGGATTGGCTCCACTAAAACCTTTGATAGAATATATAATCTTGCAGAGAAGATTATTTAATAATGTAATACTATTTTATGGAGCTAAAACACCAAAAGATATAATCTACAAAGAATTATTTGATATATGGAAACAGTATATTAATGTGGAACTTACAGTGGATTTTGCGGAAAAGGATTGGGGTGGACATAGTGGTCCCGTAACTGTTCTATTCAAAAACTTTAAACTTGAATCAAACAACATATATTCAGTACAATGTGGGCCACCAATTATGATGCACTTTGTAACAAGACAGTTATTAAGCATGAGAATGGAGCCTGAAAAAATATATTTTTCATTAGAAAGAAACATGAAATGCGGAATGGGATTCTGCGGAAAGTGCATGACTGGAGGAAGATATGTTTGCAGAGAAGGGCCAGTATTCAACTATAGTGAAGTGAAAAACTTTCTTGAGACACCAGTTTAGGTGATATTTTTGAATAAAATCAGAATAGGAATCTTCAGCCTATCTTCATGTGAAGGATGCATTGTACAGATCCTTAATCTTGAAGACATTTTACTTAATCTTCTAAAAAAATTTGAAATAGAAAGTCGGATACTAGGAACACAGAATAGGACAGAATCTTATGATATAGCGTTTGTTGAAGGATCAGTTATGTCTATTGATGAAGAGATGGAGCTTAAAAAGATAAGAAGAATGAGTAAGTTTCTTGTAGCGTTGGGAGAATGCGCGTGCCATGGAGGAAACTTCCTTGTAAGAGATTTCAACGTTGGGGAAATACTTGAAAGATTTCCAGGTTCAGAAACATGGTACTCTAATCCAATAGACAGGTATGTTAGAATAGAATATTATATTCCAGGATGCCCAATAGATAAAGAAGAGTTTTTTACAGTATTCAAATCACTGCTACTAGAAAAGTTTCCAGAACAAATTTCAAATACGGTCTGCAGCGAATGCATTTTAAAAGAAAATAACTGTCTAATAGATAAAGGAATAGCGTGCCTTGGATCTATAACAAGAGGAGGATGCAAAGCGATATGCCCAACATTTAACAGAGAATGCTATGGATGTAGGGGATTAAGTGATGACGCAAACGTGGAAGGATTACTGCAAACATTTAAAGAGAAAAACATTGAGCCACCAACACATTTAACTCTAATTACTAGGAGGGAGGGTAGGAAAACATGAGCCATGAGCTTATTGAAGTTAAAGGTGTTCCAAAAGTAGAGGGGGCAGTAGATGTTGTGGTAAAGTTAGTAAATGACAACTTTAAGGTTGAAGTAAGGGCGCGTGAAGGTATAAGGTTACTTGAAAGACTTTTGATAGGAAAAAGTTACAAGGAAATACCATTCATAGTTTCTAGAATGTGCGGTGTATGCCCAATAGTGCATAATATAACATCAGTACAGGCTTTAGAGAAAGCACTTTCAATAGAACCATATGAGGATGCAAAGTCTATAAGGGAGGCAATGGTTATAGGAGGACATCTTCAAAGCCATCTAATTCACCTCTACCTATTCACCTTACCAGACCTTGTTGGAAAAAAGAACATTTTAGAAATTTTAGAAGGGAAGGAGGAGCTTGTAAAGACTGTTTTAAGATTAAAAAGGGTTGCAAATCATATAACAGATACATTGGGAGGTAGGGCAGTACATCCTATAACACCAACTGTAGGTGGATTAACTAGGTATCCTTCAAAAAACATACTAGAAACACTATTAATGGAAAGTACACTATTTAAGAAAACATTAAGAGAAGTTTTGGAACCCATACTTGAGGCGGAAATTCCAAAATTTGAGAACAGAACACAATATCTTTCATTACACGATAGCAGGTATCCAATTTTAGAAGGTAAACTTTCAGTTTCAAACGAAATCTTCTTCGAACAAGAAGAGTATGAGAACATAATATCATATTTGAACGAAGAATATTCAACAGCAAGACATTATCTAATAAACGGGAAACCCTACATGGTAGGAGCACTTTCAAGGCTAAACAACAACTACAGCCAATTATGTGATGACGCAAAAGAATATTCAAGAAAATATAGAATAAGCTTTCCTTCAAATGAGCCGTTCGTAAACATAAAGGCACAGGCAATAGAAATGATACATTTAGCAGATAAAATTGTCGATATACTAGAAGAACTTACATCAAAGCCATTAAAACAAGAGAACATAAAATATAATATTAGGCCAGGAGAAGGTGTATCGATTTCAGAAGCACCGAGGGGAACCCTAATACACCATTACAAAGTTGATGAAAGTGGAAAGATTATTGAAGCAAACATAATTACACCTACTGCACAAAACTACAAAAGCATTGAAGAATGTCTCCAAAATTATCTAACTACATTAATTGGAGAAAAATTGAATACAATATCCAAAGAAGTGGAAAAACTTGTTAGAGCATATGATCCATGTGTGTCATGTTCTGCAAGATTTTTAAGAGAACACTAGTAAAAAATTATTGTTATAATAATTTAAAACTCTACTTTTTTGTACAAAAATTTTTATAGAACAATTTTTTAGGATAAAAATTGGGGGATCTAAGAGTATTAGGTGTTAGATTAATTGAGTAAACGAAACATTGATATTTTTCAGATTGAAGAATTAGATTCGGTTAAAAAATATCTTGACTTAATTAGTGCAATTGTTGTAGTATTAGATTTGAAGGGAAACGTTCAATATATAAACAGTTATGGAGCTAATCTTTTAGGATATAATGTTGAGCAGATTATTGGAAAAAATTGGTTCAACAACTTTATACCATCCAGTGTAAGGAAAGAATTAAAGGATATATTTTCAACAATCATCGCTACAAACAATGGAATAAGAAAATACCACTATTATGAAAATCCAGTATTATCAAAAAATGGGGAAGAGATTATGATAGCATGGAAAAACGTACTTTTAGAATCGGAGGATGGAGAGATTTTCGGAACACTAAGCACTGGCATAAACATTACTGAAAGAAAAATTCTTGATACAACAAAGAAGACGTTTGAGGATAAGCTTGCATTCCTAAACTATTTCGCAAGCACCCTAAATTCTGCAAAAAGCGTTAGAGAAGTTTACGAGCATGTTGTAGATGGACTTAGTAAAATGCTTGGATTCGAATATGCAATGTTTATTGCCGTTGAAAAAAATATTTTGAGAATAAAAACTTTTAGAGGATTAAAGCCAATTATTGAAGAAATACCTCTTAATAGTCAAAAGGGTTTAACAGTTAAGGCTGTAAAGACACGTAGAACAGTAATTTCAAATGATACATGGAATGACAAGGATTATATTGAGGGTGTTCGAGGTGTAAGGTCAGAACTTTGTGTGCCAGTGATAGTAAATGATACAGTCTATGGTATAATAGATGTCCAAAGCAAGAAAATTAATGCATTTAGTGAAGAGGATGCAAGACTTGTAGAAATTCTTGCAGCACATACTGCAACAGCAATAAGTAATATAGAAAAACAGGTATCACTCGAGAAACAGTATAAGCAACTTTTAAGCTTAATGAAATTTTCTATAGATATAATAGGAATATCAGATGTTAGAGCGAGATTGCATAAAGTTGTTGAAGCAATATATAATCTTGGATGGAGGCGTGTTGTCCTTAGCTTAAGAGATGAAAACTTAGAAATAAGGAGCCCAGAGGATATCATAACCGCTGGATTAAGTGAGGAAGAAAGAAAGTTTCTTTGGGAACATCGTACACCTGGAACATTATGGAAAGAGAGATTTAGCCCAATCTTTGATCGCTATAAGATAGGGCAATTTTATTACCTACCATATGAAGACGAGTTCGTTATGGACACCTTCTCTAAAAATGTTTTAGATAGCAAATTAAGTGAAGAGGAAACTTTAGACTGGCACCCTCAAGACCTACTATATGCTCCATTAACTTTACCAGATGGCAAAATAGTTGGAATTCTAAGCATAGATGATCCAGTTGATGGAAGAAGGCCTACACAGTATACTCTTGCACCGTTGGAACTATTCCTAAACTATGCTGCTTTAGCAATAGAGAATGCACAATTGATTAGACAATTGAAGGAAGCGCAAAATAGATTAAGCGAATATGCTCTAGAATTAGAGAATAGGGTTAAAGAGAGAACGAAAGAACTTTTAGAGGCACAAGAAAAACTTTTAAGAAATGAAAGACTTGCCACTATTGGTGAAGTAGCAGCTTCAGTAGGCCACGACCTCAGAAACCCGCTTCAGGTTATTCTTTACGAAAGCTTTGTTCTCGAAAACATTGTTGAAAAAACTGCTAATGTAGTAGACGATAAGGTCCTCGCCAATCTAAAATCACATGTACAAAGGATAAAGGAGCAAGTAAATTACATGAATAAAATTGTTTCCGACCTACAAGATTATGGCAAACAAATTACAATAAAGACTGTAAAAGTAGACTTAAACAGTATAATAATGAACATACTTTCAACGAACAAGGCACCTGAAAAAATAAATGTTATAGTTAACATTCCATCAGGGTTCACCATAGATGCAGACCCTGAAAATATAAAGAGGGTTTTCACAAACATAATAGTGAATGCGTTTCAAGCAATGCCAGAAGGTGGAACACTAACAATTTATGCAGAAAATGAAGACAAAATGACAAAAATTTACTTTAAGGACACCGGTTTAGGAATTCCTAAAGAGAATATTGAAAAAATATTTCAACCACTATTTACTACAAAAGCCAGGGGTACAGGTTTAGGGTTAGCGGTATGCAAGAGGATAGTTGAAGCACACAATGGCACAATTGAGGTAGAAAGTGAGTTAGGGAAGGGGTCAACATTTATAGTAAAACTTCCAGTAAAAAGTTAAAATACCTCCAAATTGTTAGAATAGTGTCAAAAGAATAAGGTGAAATATATGGGTGTTGGGGAAAAGCCCAGAATACTTGTAGTAGATGATGATTTGGATATACTTCAAAGCCTAAAAGAGATTCTTGAAACAAGAGGATATCATGTTGAGGTCGCAGAAAACGCTCAAAAGGGACTTGATGTGGCTAGAAAAAAATTTTTTAACCTAGCGATTTTAGACATCAAACTTCCAGACATGGAGGGTACAGAACTTCTTGCAAAAATACATAAGGAAAAACCTGAAATTATGAAGATTATGCTTACAGGATACCCTTCATTAGAAAATGCAGTACGGGCACTAAACTTAGGAGCAGACGCATATCTTATGAAACCAGTAAATCCGGAAGAACTTTTAAAAGTTGTAGAAGAAAAATTAAAAGAGCAACGTGAAGCTGAAACCATGACAGAGGAAAAGGTTGCTGAATGGATCGAGAAGAGAATACAGAAGTTGGAGCAATCAAAATAATCTTACAATATATAGAGTTGGATGTCGTACCACAATTTTATTTACTGAGATTTAGGACGTTAACTTCTTCTAATGTGTTCAGATCATTAACTTTAACAACCTCATCAGATAAGGTGTAAAGGTGATCTCCAATATATAATGCTCTCTTAATAAACCTTAGATAGTCGATTTCCATAATACCTTTTCCAGCAACATTATTTAAGTGCGTGATTCTACCCTTTAAAGCAATAGCATTAGGGGATACGGAAAACACATAAAGGCCTTGCCATACCGGTTCACCGTAAACATATGGTGGAATTTCTCCAATATACTTGCTCCTATCAATAAAAGCTAAAAGCACAGGAAACGCCATTAAACCCCTTTCTCCATCAAAGAGAAGTGCGTGATGGTCTCTTAATATTGGTGAATCAGTACCCCTCTCGCCAATAATATATTTTGAAACTTCTTTTGGCATACTCACATTTTTTACTTCAAAAAGAGATAACTTTATACCTTGATACCATGCAAAATTGCCTTCTTCCGCTTCAACAGTTTCTTTACCTATACCTATAATATGCTCTTCATCTAGAGGGTGAAGATAGTCTGAATAGCCTGGTATCTTTAGCCATCCTAAAATCTTTGGACTACTAACATCACTTAAGTCTATTACAAAAAAGGGGTCAACCTTCTTAAAAGTGACTAGGTAAACTTTGTCACCCATAAACCTTACAGAATATATCTTTTCACCCTTTGCAATATTCTCTAACTTTCCGACAACTTTAAGGTTCATGTCAAGAACGTAAACGTTATTAGATTCACTAGAAACTCTAAACCATGGATAGCCTACAGTTGTTGCAATCCTAAAATAGCCATTATGTTCATCCATAGAAAACTGGTTCAGCACATGTCCAGGAACACTTCCTTCAGCTTCAAAATTAATATTTTTTCCATCAACTGATATTCTATAGATGAAAGTTTCTTCAGAGGATGTAGGTGCATTTTCTTTAACAAAATTATATTTTGTAATGGCTAAATAAATATTGTTTACTGACATATACATGTTACTTGCGGCACCAGTTAATACCGTCTTTTTAGTGATCGGTTCCTGGTCATTGAAGATGTTTAATGCAATTATTGTGGTAAAAGAATAAGATATGTCTGGAGTGTCAGCATAATATACTTCTTTGGGATCTATACTTCCACCTTCCTCGTTAACGTAAATAGATGGTAAAATAATTTCTTCTTTAATATAGTATATTGGACTTGTTGTTACAGTATAAACGTAATCTTCTATCATTCTCGAATTCAAATAGTATCCATCTAAGGTGACGTTTCTAACAAGCTTAGGATTTTCCATGTGAATCAAATCATAAACTTCAATTCTAGTGGTAATGGGATAATAGTATTCTGATTGCCCAACAGTAAAAGACCTAAAATTTGAACTCGATAAAAATACTGTAAGCCTATGCTTGTTAACAAAAATTCCTAAAGGAACACTATTGTCAGCCCAAAATATCCTAGAAACAATTTTCATATCTTCTGGAGGATAAGCTTTAACAATAACAAGTTCATTCACTCCAGAGTTATAGTTTGCACCGCCTCTAACATAATAAATGTAGGAACCCTCTGTTTTAACAACGTCAGGCTCGTCTACACCAGCAACCTGAATATTTGTCTGAGAATATTTTGGCGAAGCTTCAGCTGAAGCTGCAGCCGGTACAGTAACCCCAAAGACATCTCTTACACCTACAGATACTGGAAAACCATATATTCCAAACCAAGATCTTGAAGCATCGATATTATTTTTTATAAAAGTTTTTAACTCATTATAGGAGCCAAATTTCTTTAACCCATAAGATTGAACACCACCATCATCAATATAGTATTGATGGTATATTGTATAAGTTGACATCAAAACTAGCACCAATACTATAAAGGAGACAAACAACCTTTTTCTTTTGAACATGCTCATCAACAACCTATTATAGTATTGAATATATTATTCCATAATATAGAACAGTATTAGAACATTCTATAATAGCATGTTCAGTGGTCAAGAACGTTATATAACGAAACTCTTTTAAGAAACTGTGATGCAAACAATTGTGCTTGTCGAAAATAACATTACCTGATTCAACAATAATAGAATCTGAGCTAACAGGTAAAACACTTCTAGTGTACCTTCACATGTTAAAAAGCAAAAAAGAAACGTTTGGTGTAAGAGAAATCCAGAGAAAACTTGGATTTTCAAGCCCAAGCGTGGCAATATATCATCTTGAAAAATTAAATTCTCTAGGACTTGTAGATAAGACAGAGATTGGAGAATATTATATAAAAAGGGAAGTTAAAGTTGGTGTCCTAAAATTTTATACCAGAGTAGGAAGCATTCTTCTTCCAAGATACCTATTCTATTCAACATTTTTTACAATAATGCTCCTATACTATATAATATTCTTTGAACATACCTTTACAGTAGACCAGATTATTGCATTAATTTTTGGAACAATAGCATGCACTATTCTATGGTTTGAAACTATCAAAATATGGAAAGCCAAACCGTTTTAGGTGTTCTAAAATATGGAATTAATAACATATTATCAAAAACATTATGGTGGTATAAAATGAAAAAGATAGTCACCCAAGTTATACTCGCATTCCTTTTAGCCACAATAATAATGGCGTTCCCATTATATTTTGAAAAACAGAAGACGATAGAAACTCGAATAGGGAAAGAGGGAGAGTATGGAACAGTAGGAGCTCCAGCTCCAGCTGTAGCCATAGAAACTGAACATACAACTACAACAGTTGACAAGAATAAGGTAGACTACACAAACGTTTACATGATGATATTTATTTCGATTATCATTTCATTTATTATAACAATCATATTTATCAGAATAAGGATATAAAATGAGATGAAAAATTGATTAGAAGTTAGTGGGTTTACATAATACTTTTTTTACCTTCAGGTCAAAAAAGTTCATAGAATAGGCAGGCCTTATAAGCAATGATGTGTCAGCACCACTACCTGTTCCAGCAATACATATAATGTCCTTTTCAACAGGAACAAGTCCAGCATCTGCAGCCATCAAGGCAATTTCAATACAAACTTTTGTACCTTCTCCAAAGCACCTAAGTGCATTGGCTATAATTTCAACAGGACCTATTGTATCAAATTTTTTCCTAAAAGCCCTTTCCACACCACTAAGAGCATGTGTTGCAACTAAAATCTTTCCACCATTCTCTTCTATAGCACGCCTATACTCTTCCTTCAACTCTAAAAGACCCGACTCCCTAAAACCTGCACAATGTGTTACAATAATCAAATTGTAGCCTTTAAAGATTTCAGAAGCTTTCAAGCCTGTCTTTCCAGTTGTTGACGCAACAACTATATCTTTAATCCCATTTTCTTCAGCAAACTTTTTACAGAACATAAGCACTTCTTCAGTGTGATCACCACACTTTTCAAAATATATTATTTTATCCATATTTTATAGGTGTAAATATTTAGATTATTAACTTTTTTATATACAGGCTTTCAACTTTAGATAGTGCTATTGTATGATTGGAAGCGAATGTATAGTAGATTGTTTGGTTCAGGAAAATGTTGACATGATCTTTACTGTAGCAGCGGAAAACATTTATCCACTACTCCAGTCTTGTTTAAAAAACGGGTTAAAGGTCATAAATTCGAAACTTGAACTTTCAGCAGCATTCATGGCACTTACCTATTCTAGATTAAAGAGAAAGCCTTCAGTATTAATTGTCACAGGAGGGCCGGGGATTATAGGATCACTTTCACCAATAGCTGAAGCAAGATTAGAAGGAGACCCGATGATCATCTTTTCAACCTTACCTCCAAATGATGGAAAGAAAACACACATGCATCAGCTAGTAAATGAAGAAGACCAGATGAGAATATTGGTTCCTATAACAAAAGGACAGTTTAAGATTAAAAAATTCGATGACATACCTAAAGTCCTATCTAAAGCATTCGAGAAATGTAGGGAGAAAAAGCCTGGACCAGTCTACATTGAACTTATTCCAGAAATTTTGTTTGAAGAAGGTATCTTACTAAAGTATGAGAGTATAAAGGCTAATGTACCCAAACCTTCTAGCGATGAAGTGAGAAAGGTTTACGAACTTATTCTTAATTCAAAATTTCCTGTTATAATTGCAGGTAGAGGAGTGCACCTTTCTGGAGCAGAAGAAGAACTTTTAAAGCTATCGCAAATGCTTGATGCACCTTTAACAACCACTATAATGGCTAAGGGGCTTATACCAAAAAATTTCAAATTATATGCAGGTGTATCTGCTGGAAGAAGCGGGAACATTACAGCTGAAAGGGTTCTTGAGAAATCAGATCTAGTGCTTGCTATAGGAAACAGATTTAGTGAAATGGGGACAGGAAGGTATAGTCTGAAACTTTCAGGGAAACTTGTGCACGTTAACATTTCAGAAGAAGATATTGGTAGGGTGTTTAAGCCAGATGTTGCAATTGTTTCAGATTCAAAAGAATTTCTTATAATGTTATTAAAAGAGTTAGAGGAAAGGGGGATAAAAAATGAAGGTAATAATGTTAGATTAGTTGAAGAATTTTGGAGGGAAGAGGAAAGTGAGCTAAAGAAACTTTATGGTTCATTAAAGGAGGGTGCAATAAAGTCTTGGGAAGTTGTTGAAACACTTAGTGAATTTATTGGAGAAGATGCTATAGTTGTAGGAGATGTTGGAGCACACAGGATTGAAACATTTATAATGCCATTGTATGCGCCACAAACTTATATTGCTACAACAAGCTATGTTTCAATGGGTCTAGCAGTACCAGGTGCTGTGGCCGCATCAATACTTTATCCAGAAAAACAGGTTTTTGGAATAGTTGGAGATGGAGGTTTTCTTATGACAGGCTTTGAAATTTCTACAGCGGTACAATATAATGCTAAGCCAATCATTATCGTGTTTAATGACTCATGTTACAAGGTTTTGAGAATATATGAGCATGTTAAATACCATAGCGATACAAAAGAACTTTATAAGCTTCCTGAAACAGACTTTGCCAAGATTGCGGAAGGACTTGGAGCTAAAGGTATAAGAGTTTTTGAAAGAAGTCAACTTTATCAAAGTTTTAAGGAGGCTGTTGAATGGCAGAAGGGGCCAGTAGTTATAGATGTTAAAATTGATCCAGAAACAGTACCTGTTCCATTTCAAAGACTGTATTTGAGTAAAAGAATCGAGGAAATTTGATTAAATATGCACTAATATAATAGAACATTTTTATAGAGGAGGAAAATTTTAAAAGAATAAAGGTTAGTGGTAAGAGTGGTAGAGGTTGAGCAAATTTGCCTATCACAGACCCCATTAAAAAGCAGATTGCACAACAGAGGAGACTATTTTTCAAAATATGCTTAAAGTGTGGTGGAAAGAATAGTATACGTGCTGAAAAATGTCGCAAGTGTGGATCAAAGGAGCTTAGATTAAAGAATAGACAGGTTGGGCCTAAGAAGTAGGATAAAAAGGTGGGCCAGTGGTCTAGACTGGTAGGACGAATCCCTCACACGGATTAGGTCGTCGGTTCAAGTCCGACCTGGCCCACTCCATTTTAGAATTAAGGATAAAGCTATTCGTGCCCTAATTTAATGAATAGATTATAAAAAATTTTGGTTAAGGATATTATGAAGGTAGACAGTGTTTATTTCATTAAATTTTAAATAGCTATAATTTTATCCTCACTAAATGATAAAATGTATACATTTGTTCCTACAAAATATTTTTTGACTAAAGGTGTAGGTGTACATAAAGATAGGCTTGCAAGTTTTGAACTTGCATTACGTGATGCTGGAATTCAACACTGTAATATTGTACAGGTTTCTAGTATAATCCCGCCTACTGCAAAAAGAATTCCTAGAAGTGAAGGATTAAAATATATTAAGCCAGGACAGATTATATTTGTTGTTTTAAGTAGGAATGAGACAAATGAACCAAACCGTCTTATCGCAGCTTCAGTAGGCTTGGCGATCCCGCAGGACAAAAGCATGTACGGTTATCTTTCAGAGTATCATGCATATGGTATGACTGGAGAAAAATGTGGAGAGTATGCAGAAGATTTGGCAGCCTACATGCTTGCTTCAACATTAGGTCTTGAATTCGATCCTGAAAAAAGCTATGATGAGCAGAAGGAACAGTGGCTAATTTCTGGAAAAATTGTTAAGACATCTAACATCACACAATCAGCTGAAGGGGACAAAAACGGTAATTGGACAACTGTTATCGCAGCCGCAGTGTTTCTGCCATAGAATTGTAAAATTTTTTTATAATATTTGTTTAAAGGGTATAATGGATAGGGATGCCTAAAGAAATCTTTGATATTAAAGAGTTTACTAAGATAGCGTCAGGTGCAACAGAGATTAGAGTCGTATGGAAAGACGATTTTGCTAAAGTTAAGGCTAGGACAGACAAAATGTTGTACACTTGCAAAATGCCTTTCGATGCAGTTGAAAAGTTTCTTTCAAACTTTAAAGGCACAGTAAGGGAATTTAATCAAAGGCCTAAGATAGAAGAAAAACCAAAAAGGTTGCAAAAACGGAAAGCAAAACAGGTAGGGGAAGGCCTGGAAGCATCTTCCTCCGCTCAAGAAGCAGTAAAGTAGCTAAAACACCAAATTTTATTAAGATTATTGAGGTTACAGCTAGAAGCCAGCCTCCAACACTATAGGCTAAGCCTGTTGAAAGAGAATAGAATAGTAGGTCACCTATACCGACTTCAATATCATCAACCCTTACTAGAAGTAGTGATATTTCATTAGAGTGCATACTTTGAGCTAAATGCTTTAATGGTCCCCTAAAAACTTCATATAGGTCAAATAGGGCGAACCCTACAAGAAGTAAACCTACCGCCAAATCCGAAAACATGAGTTTTATGAGGAAAGCACTGGAGCCAGACATTAGTATAGATATTATAAGATTTGGAAGAAAATATTTTTTCCAGAATATGAATAATGTTATAGCTAAAGTTGATATGCTTAGCAAGTTGATTAAATCGTATCTAAAATATGTAGTACCCTCTAACAGTAGGGAAGAAACCACCCAAAAGAGAGCACAGCAAAGCGTGCTTTTTAGGAAAAGGATAATATATTCTAGCTTGATAACCTTTTTTCTAATTATCCATAGAAAAAGAAATGATGCTGCCAGTGAAATTGTTATCAAATATAGTGTGTTGCCTGTGGCCACGTAAATGTCTGAGGTTGCTGGCACAAGTGGTTCACTGTAAACTTTTTCGGTGAAAGATAGTAATGTTAGGGTTATGATTTCTGAGAACAAAATTATTGATGACAGTTTAATAAAAACACTTTTTAACATATCTACCTTAATCCCTTCAATTTTTCTCTACAATTATTGCATAATATAGGAAGCTTGTCGTCAACCTGCTTTAAAGTGTTAGCGAAAGACATAATGCACGTAGATTCTGGACAGTGAGTTAATCCAAGAAGATGACCTATTTCATGAGCACTTTCCTTGAAAATTCTTTCTTCAACAGTCTTAGCTCCAAGAAAAAGCTCTTTAGAAACTAAAGCCAACCTTGCTATAGAAAGTAAGGACACCTTTTTAAGAGTGTTTGTTACACCAAAAACAAAGTTCATGTTAGGCATTGAAATGTCGAATGAAGTTACACCTATACTCTTTCCTTTTTTATCAGAATCCCTTACCTGAGCAATCCTTTCAATTATTAGGTCGGCCTTGAACTGTCTCCTACCACTGTCATATTCTTTAGAAGAAAGAGGTATAACATTTACAGAAACGTCAGGTTCTCTATCATAAAACCTAATTGCTGCCTCAATCTGATTAATAAACTTATAACCGTCCATATTGTGGACAGGATATACTGTAATCTTTTCTTTAAAGCTCATATTCACCACCAATTTTAGGAGCTACAGCCTCTAAACCAAACTTTTCCTTTAAATCTTTTGCGAACTGTACACAATTTTCTTCCTCCCCATGCATAGTAAAAATGACAGGGTTACCCTTTAATCTCTTGATCATATCAAAAAGCTCACTACGACCACTATGGGATGAGAAGTGGAAGTGTTTAATGTCAGCGCTGACCTTCCTAGGTCGACCATTAATTAATGCAACCTTCTCCTCCAAAAGCTGCCTTCCAGGAGTACCCTTTACCTGATATGATACGAACGATATACCATTCTTTGGATCCTTACTTATCCTCTGATTATAGAATGCTGCTGCGCCACCGACAAGCATTCCAGCGGGGGAGATTATAACACAAGGCTCATTAACAATCCTTTTCCTATCCTTCCAGCCGCCAACCTTTTTAACCCAATTTAATGCTTTAGCAAGAGAATTCAAATCCCTAACATATTCTCCATGCCTTAAAAGTATCTCATTGGCATCCAAAGCCATCCCGTCCATGTAAACATTATACTTAAAATTCGCCTTATATAATACGATCGCTATCTCCTGAGCTCTTCCAACAGCAAATGCTGGAACCAAAAGCGTGCCACCCCCTTCAACAATCTCCCGAGCGTATTCTACAAAACTTTTTTCAACCTTCTCCCTATTTGGATGCTCCTGTAAAGCGTATGTGCTTTCAGTTATAACTATGTCCACTTCACCGAAATCTATTTTTGCACCTCTCAATAGTGCAGTCTTCCTTGCGTTAACGTCCCCAGTGTAAAGGATCGTTTTCCCATCCAAACGTATTAAAACACTTCCAGCCCCAGGCAAATGGCCTCCTTCATAAAATTCTATAACAGAATCCTTAAATTCGATATGTTCATTAAATGAAACTTTTTTAAGGTAACGCCTCATATTAAGCATATCGATATACTCGTATGGTAGGTAGAAACCAGATAAGCCGATAAAATCTTCTATCAGAAGCTCAGTCAATTCGAAAGTTAAGTTTGTTGTTATTAGAGGGACACCGCCATTTATGTATAGCATTGGAAGTGCACCAGAATGGTCCAAATGAGCGTGTGTGAGGATTGTGGCATCAACTTGTTTCGGCTGAACATGTATAGGGAAACCTGGTTCCTCCCTAGAAAGCATTACACCGTAGTCTAGAAGTAAACTAGTCCTCTCACCCCTTACAAGGACACCCGACTTTCCAACCTGCCTAGTGCCCCCAAGAAACTTTATACGCATACTCTCTATGTCATCATAGACATAAATTTATAGGGCTTTAACTATTTCCTTGGCGATGGCAATAAAAGTATATGTTGATAGGGAAAAGTTTGAAGGCTGCACCTTCGTAACCGGATTCCATGGTATAGGCTTTACCGGATATTGGAGTATAAAATATCTTATACAGCAGCTCAAAGCAAAGCGTATAGGTTTCGTTGAAAGCATGTTCGCTCCACCAATATGCACTGTTTCAGGAGGACGCATTGTTACACCATTTGAAATTTATCAAAAGGATAACCTAGTCTTCTTTAAAGCAGAGGTCGCGCCACCCAGAGAAAAGGAGTATCAGTTTTTTACACAAATTGGTGAATGGGTAGCCTCCTCCGGTTTCAAAGAAGCATGTCTAATTGGCGGGCTTGATTCAACACTAAAAAATGATAACACAACCTATAGGATCGTTTACACAAGAGGCTACAGAATTCCAGAACAGCTAAAAAATGCATTGGTACTGGAAGATGACAGACTTATTGTAGGACCTATAGCAATACTCTTAAACCATTTTGAGGCAATAGGATTCCCAGCATATTCTATACTCGCCTACGCAGCCCAAGACCGCTTAGACCCAAGAGCGTGTGCAGAGGCAATAACCCTTATGTCAAAAATCTATAACTTTGAGATAGACCTAAAACCACTTATTGCTGGAGCAGAAGCGATTGAGGAGGCTTTAACTAAAACTCCACAAAAGGAGGAGCGGGGAGAAAAAACTTTAAGCTCCTTCTACTCCTAGAGTATCAATTTCCTCTAAAATCCTTTCCACTCTCCTGTCAACTATAATCTTCGACACAATATCTTTCCTTTTCCTAAACCATTCTAAAATGTTCTCATACTTTCCGTTAGAATGGTCGACTACCAGAATTTTTTTGAAACCAAACCTTTTTAAAAACTTTTTCAACCTTATAATAGACTCTCTTCTCATCTCCTCATCTAGGGGTAACGCTATTTCATACTGGGAAAATGGGTAGATGTCGCATACTTCTACAGGTGCAATAGCTATAGGAAATATTCCTGCACAAAATTGAATATTTTCCACCCTTTCACCAAATCTCCTTTCAGCCTCCTTCCTAAGCCTATAAAGGTAAGTGTGGTCATTTGAGGTTGAAAGATACAGTACCATAATCCTCTTATTTATTTCAAGATGATTTAATATTCTCTTAAAACAATGTTCTACTTCAGGTCTATATTGATCAGGTGTTGTACACAAGAACAGACCCCTCTGCTTAAAAACAGGAGTGCCTTCACTCAAATATTTTCGATACTCTTTAAAGAGCTTAAAGGCAGACCATGCTCTAGGATGAGCCTTACATTTTACACTAACATATTCCCAAAGACGACCATCCTCTATAGCCTGCTTTACACTCTTCAACTCCTTTGAAAGGATGTGAAGATTGTGTAGGGCGAGTAGTCTAATCCTTTCTGGACTCTCTTTAATTTCCTTAACTGAATGCCCACTACATATTTTACATTCACATGGAAGATACTTAAGCTCATCAATACTTTCCGTACCATATTCTGTAAGATATGCGCCCCTTTTCGCATAAAGTATGTATGATGCGGAATCAAAAAGGTCACAACCTAATGCGACAGCTATTGGAATTGTTAATGGATGGCCTGCTCCAAAAAGATGTAAAGGCTTGTCTAGTGGAAGAATCTTTTTAACTGTAACAATCATTTTAACTATATTTTCAAGATTATACTGTTCCAGAAGCTGTGTAGGACTTCCTAAAGCGTATAGGTCGAAATCAAATTTTAACATTTCCCTAGCACATTTTTCGAGTAGATCATAGAATATTCCACCCTGTATAGGACCAGCCCAAAGCATATCCGATGGCCTCAAATGGTCTATAGACCTTTTTGCAGCATCTATCGTCCTATATACTGTCTCCTCAGCCTTTACCCTATTTCTAGTGAAACCTGTAGGCGTATCCAGTATTACTCCTATATCACTTCCAATAGACTTTTCAAACTCAACAATTTCTTCTGGAGTCGTTTCTACGCTACCATATTCCAGAAGCTGATATGCTCCAGAATCGGTCATTATAGTGTTTTCAAAGTCAAGAAGTTTATGCACATCAAATTTTTCTCCAGTAACCCTGCTTCTCTTCAATATCATGTAAGAATTTGTCATAACAGCATTAAATCCAATATCAAGCATTTCCCTTGGCGAAATCGTCTGATTAAATGGATGAATTACTGGAAAAATAGCAGGTGTTTCTATAATTCCATGTTTTGTTCTAAGCCTACCTATTCTAGCCGCTAAATCTGTCTTCCTAACTTCGAAAGTGGGCATTATGCTATTGCTTCTTTGCAGTCTCCCTTAAATATTCTTCGTAAATTTCTCTAACCCTAACCGTAGCAAGACCCGTTCCTTCAACACCCTTTTCTGTAACCTTAATCTTATCCATAACCAATATTGTACCAAGCTCCTCCATCAACTTAACATTATTTGGAAAATACTTTTCCAACCTCATGGCTAAAGCTTTTAAGTCAAAAAGTTTTTCAACCAACTCAATTCTCTTAACAAAATTTCCATTTATAACAATCTTACTAACATTTTCGCCGCCAACAACATTACTTAATATTATGTTAAGAGTCTCGCTTATTCCAGAAAGCTCTCCACTAAACTTTAAACCATCAACAGTTTCAACAGTAACCTTCTTGCCCACCAAATTCGCCAATTCTTCAGCAAACTTTTTCCCAGCAATCGACATTTTACAACTCCATAGTGGCTATCGTCAACCCATATTTTAAATTTGTCTACTCTCACCCTCCCACCTAAAATATTCTGCCTACAGAACAAGACAGGCAACACATCTAAAACATAGCTTCATTCATACATTTCATAAAAAATGTGTAAATTAGGTTTCCAAGTTTATGGAAGAAAGTGTATGCCCACTTTGCAATAGTAGACTAGTACTAGTAGACGACGAACTAGTATGCGAATCCTGTGGATATGTTGCACAAGACACTAACATAATATCATCAGAATTTGGACAGAAAAAAACATCTTACGAACTTGGAAGCCAAATAGGCTTCAAAAATCAATACTTGCAAGAAAATTTTTCTAGAATTGGAGAAAGTTCAAGCCTAAAATATTATAGGATGCTTTCAGAAAGGTGGCTGAAAACTGAAAGAGAAAATGAAGAATACTATTGTATGAAGGTTATCTCAAGAGTCTGTGAAAAACTGGCTATACCAGAAAATGTGGCAGTGTACGCTTTTGAATTTTCTAAGAGATTACTTTCTAAAAGGTTGGAGCATGAAGGCGTAACAGTTCCAATCGTATGCCTTTACGCTTTAATGATATCGTGTAAGAAATCAAAAATAGATAGAATTACAATGAAAAAACTTTTTAGAACATTTAGAACATTAGGATATCGTGTAAGCTTAGCTGCACTCGCAAAAGTCTCATGCCTTACAAACACGGCGATTGAACCCAAACCCGTGGAAGAATATCTTACTACAATAATACCTTCAATAGCGACCAATCCGGTTGTTCTCGAGAGAGCGAAAAAATATTATCTTTCACCTGTAGAATATGAGAGAAAACTTTATCGTACAACTATAGCCATCTTATCTCATGTAGACAAGTATAGGAGGGGAGGGCATAATCCTTACGCATTAGCTACTACAGCGGCATATGCGGGAGAAATCACAATATCTAAAATTGAACATAGACCACCACTATTCTCCCAACGTATAATATCAGAAAGTGTTGATGTCGCAGAGTATACTATAAGAGAACAGTATAGTGAACTTTTTAGAGAGGCAGTCAATAAGCTCCTGCACGATCTAGACAAGTGAACTACCGTTGCGGATGGATCTTCTTGCAGGTTTAGATAAAATGTCATAAAGGTTTCTTTCTAATTTCAATAAATGTGAAACCTATAATATTAAAACTCTTTCATAACAGAGATAAACCATGTTAGAGACACCATACATTAGAACACTTTCATATGGTATGGGATAGACTAGTCTATAGCTTATCATAATGGACAAGCCCTCGAAACCTATATAATCTATAACAATCTGGCAGCCGGTGGAAGCATTTATCAACACATTTAATTCATAAACTAGGCTCATAATTTCGTCTAATGTAGAGTTGGAAGAAAGTGTTGAAGACATCAGACCTTCAAAAATCTCCTGCGCCATCCTAACACTGTTAAGAATTGAAGTAAAGTTAATATTGCATGAGACATAAAATGTGTCTTCACCATGAACTTCAATACCGAACCTGTTTATGATACGATAATCTACTTTAGCATAGAACCTTGATCCAGAATATTCGTGGAACTCATACAACCTATTTCCAGAAAAACCTTTCAAAGAAAAGTGAACATGAAAGTAAACATAAAAAATTTCATCTTCATAAGATTCATAGAATATTTTATCATCAAAAATATTCAAGAACTCATCATAGGATATAAAGTTTTTTGAGAGCATTAAATCATCTATATACTTAAGTAATCTAATTGCAGCATTTATCTTACATTCTCTAACCTTAAATTTAGTAGCAAGAATATTTTCTTGAACAAGATAATATTCTATAATATGCCCTTTCACGTTCAAAATGGCTAGTGTACAAGAAAATAGTATAATAGAGATGATTAAAACGGCTGTAGTTTGAACAACAGCCTTCCTACCACAAACTATTTTTGCATAAACCAAACCCTTAACACCATTCTAGAAGAATCCTTATACACCACAAGTTCAACAAAACCGCCAACAGAACTTCCGCCACCAACAGCATATCTTGAACCCATGAACTCTATCATGACAAGGGTTGAATCAAAGATCCTATTTTCTATCAAAAACCTTTTCAAAAGCCTACAGATATCACCTTTCTCAACCTCATAAAACAGTCTTGGTACACTAAACTCCTTTAATAAACTATCAACAATCTGGTAGGCCATAACTTTATTACGATATTGAAGCTCGTACTCGCCTAAATTATACATGTAAAGGTTATTTATACACGCTAAGGAAAAAATTAGTATAACAATCATTGAGGAAACCTTATCTAAAAGATTATACATTAGAGAACACCAAAAATCCAGCCTTCCAACCCTAAAACAACATTGTAGGCAAGTAAAACTAAAGTCAAAAAGGCCGTCAACACTAAAATAAGATACAATACTTCTACAACAAAATCGAAGATACTATTCAAAAGCTGTTCACCATAATTTTACCATTAACTTTTGAAAATAAAATAGTCTCATAAAGTTTCACTTTCCGCTCATAAAATTCGACATCGTCACAGACCATTGAATAAAAAATTTTATCACCAAACATAATACCAATACTTCTACCATCAGAATAAAAGACAGCATCCTTAAGTGTCAAATTCTCCAAAGAGAACTTTACACACATGCCCTCTTCAAGAGAAGAGCCAATATTTACAAAAATTTCCAAAACCTTTTTCGCCTCAACCACTTCACATAGGGTATAAAATTTTTGCAAGGGTATAGCTGTAGAAAGTATTATTAAACCTATCAGGAGATAGAAAGTAAAGCCTAAAGAGGACTCTACTACCTCAGACGGCATCCTCGATCACTACAACTACAGAACTATCTTCTCCAATAACCAAAATCCTCACAAAATCACCACCTTTCCTTAAATCATCTACGATTATATCAAAATCGTAGACACCAACATACGCGACCCTACCGCCATAAAATATTTTCAAAACACTACCTTCAAAAAACATATTAAAATCCTTAGAAACAATATAGGAAAGAGAATATACACCTTTAGAGGCGCGGGACAGCTTTATTAATCTATCAACCTCCTTTGCCAGAATATTAAGTTGATCATAAGATACACTATCACATATACGTGAAATTATATTTAAAATTGGAGGATAAATTGAGGCAGCTAACATCAGACTTAATCCTATAACTAGACATTTTTCAAAAACTTCAACCATACTTTTCGTTTTAAAATGTTATTGGCGTATTTAAGCACAAACAACCTTCCTATATGATGCTCGTAAAAAAACTGTTTTTTAAAAACAAAAATATTAGGACAGAAAACAGAACATTAAAACATTTTCTCATAGAATTATTTGATGAAGACTGTGAACAAGCTTATCTAGAAAATTATACGATAGAATATTTTGAAATATTGTTTAAAAGGTTTAATGGAAGAAACTTTTATCATATAAGGTGTTCTAAAAAGCTTCTCACATTAATAGAGAGAACATGTACGGTGTTTGATGAAATATTAGAAAATTCGAGTCTACTAGAGTTTGAGGAAATTTCCTTTAAATCGTTTATAGAAAACCTTTCAAAGCTCTTTTATTCTAGCATGAAAACATTCACATTAAGTGAATGTGAAAGACAATTCCTAAGCAAATTATACGCTTTTGAGTTCATGAAAATTTCACGATTATTTCCCCTGCTAGTTGATGAACATGTTCAAGAATTTTATTTAGATTCACCATCTACTAGAATATATCTTGACCATGATAGATGGGGAAGATGTTTAACAAACGTAATTTTAACAGAAGAAGAAGTGCAGGCAATAAAAACACACGTACAGACTTTTAGTGGATACGCCCTAGATTATCTAACAAATTCTATAAAAACTGAATGGAACCTTAATAAAATAACTTATAGAATATCACTTGACACATTCCCGTTATCTCCAACAGGATTTAACATGGATGTTAGAAAGATATTTCCACAAACATACACACTTCCACAACTAATACAATTTAAAATGCTTTCAAAAGAGATAGCCCTATTTCTCCTATTCTTCCTAAACTTTGGAAGAAACATTACAATAGTTGGTGAAACAAATTCTGGAAAGACTACGCTTTTAAATGCACTAGACTTATTCCTTTCTCCAGAAAAAAGGAGAATATATGTAGAGGATGTGCAAGAATCCCTTGACCTCCTAAAATATGGTTACCATCAAGCAAAGTACAAGGTTTCACCATATGATGTTGGCAGTAGAGGAAAAAAGTCTGTTGAGGTTACAAAAATTTTACACCGTTCACCAAACATCATAATTTTAGGGGAAATACAGTCAGAAGAACATAGTAGAGCACTTTTCAATTCACTTTCCTCAGGAATAAGAGGAATGCAAACATTTCATGCAACTTCACCATATCAGGCTTTCAGAAGGTGGATATTTTCTCACAAGATAGATCCAGTAAGCCTACTAGAACTTGACATTATTGTTTGCATGGGAAAAACACATGAGTTTCCAGTAAAAAGATTTATTTCAAGTGTGTACGAGGTTTTGCCAGCTGAAGAACGGAACATTTCACTAGAAAAGATTGGTTTTTCATTAAACGAAGTGTTCACAAGAGATGTGAATGAGGATTTTGTGAACCTAGTCCCCTTAGAGAACACCTACACTTTCAAAAAGCTTATGACATTATATTCTGAAAGCTACTTAAAAAGTTCTTACGAAAAAATGTGCAAAATTTTTGAACCAATTCTAGAAAAGAGTACGAGCTTTGAAACTCTTGTCAAAGACATTTCAAGCGCTTGGGTGAAGGTAAAGGATGCTTTCTAAAAATGAGTTAGCTAAAGCATATAGATATTTTGGAATCAACTTTAGAAGCTACATTTTAAAGTCCATGATCTTATCCTTAATACCTTCAACACCAGTCTCACTCTACTTTCCATCAGAAAACACTTTCTTAAAGCTAGTAATATTTTTTATAATTTTAATAATGTGCAATTATCTTATCTTAACAGTTCCATACCTACTATTTTCACAACACGACTTTATAATTTCTCTATTCGGGTACCTAATATTATCGGACCTAAAGGTTATAACAAAATATTCATCATTATACGACGCCTGTCTCCACGTATATAGGGCAAAGTATCCTATAATATCCCAAATGTTTAAGAAAATACTAGTTTCTGGGATAAGAGGATATGATATAAGGGAGGCCCTAAACCATCTCGCACAATCACAACCATCCCAATCTTTTAGAGAAGGTTTGCAGGCGCTGCTTCTAGAAAGAGGTTTTGAAAAAAACGAGTTTTACAAAACTTACATTATAACCTACAACTCTTACAGGGAAATGACTTCAAAGATTGAAACAAAATTTTCTATTCTCATGGGATTATGCTTTTTTACTCCAATAGTATCCACCATTTTTATATCAATGTACATAAAAGATATACAATCAATTTTAATAATATTGTCTACAGCCATATTCCTTCTTTCAATATTATATCTTACACTAACAAGAAGCTTATACATCCATAAGGTGAGTGTATGAAGCCTTTTGTAAATAGGGATAAAGTTTCATTTGATGAACTACTATTTTTAGAAAAAATTTCGAAAAAGATGGTCGATGGCCTTTCACTTGAGAGAGCAATGTTTGAGGTTCTAATGGAACCATACTTTAAACCCTTCAAAAATAGGCTTAAACAGTTGGTTAGAGGAGAAGATTCTAAGAAGATTCTAGAAAACCTTCCATTTAAGACAAGTTTACCTAAATATGTTTCTGATATAAACAAGATAAGGTCCATTTTTGCGGGAAATGTTTTGAATGAAATTGTAAACATAATCTTGTTGAATAGGAGATGCCAAAGGGAACGCATGCTACTCTTAGACATCCTCCACCATAGAAGTATGATTGTCACACTACTTTTGGGAATAGCGCTTTCTTTCCTATCTCAAATGGCACCACTATTTTCTATAATAATGGATTTTACGCCAAAAATCCAAATTGATCATAGTATTGTAAACGAAACAGTCTACTTTTCTTTCATTCTAGGATTATTTTCATCATTCCTACAAAATCTACTATTTGGTAAAAAGAGAACTCTAATAGCGGTAATAGTGTACATTCTATCATACTTGATTGGCTTAAACCTTTCGAAGCCAATCCTACACCTCCTACCTTAAAGCTAGGATTGTAGAATTTAGTTGAATGTAGTAAAAATGGTGGTGATTATATAAGATCTTAACATGATTGTCGGTGTTAAAGTTGAAGAAAAGAAGGCATGCCGTTCAATTGGTTGAAGAGGCGATACTTATTTCTGTAGTACTTGTAATCTTAACCCTTGTAATGGGCGGTGTTGAGTCTGTCTTAAACAAGATTTCTGAGATGACATCAAGTTTATGGGATACAATATCAAAGTCCATAGAAGACCTTTTTGGCTTCCTCTGGAAATGGTAGACTATAATGTTAGAAATTTTAGATAAAAAGTATGCCTGTGTTAAAAAGGATGGTAAGGTTAGAGTCTATGCTATAGTAAGTTTGAAGCCAAAAAACATGTACAATAGCAAGAATATTGAGACGTCTTCAGCCGAGATTCTTGTATCTTATAAGAAGGCTATAGGATTTTTTGAAGGAATATATAAGGCGGGTATACCTCTATACTACCTAGTTTCTATAGTTCCAAGACCTCAACCAATTCTAAAGAAAATGGTCACATTCTTAAAAAATGGGGAAACAAACAGTGAGCCAATGTTCGAGCAGTCAATTTATGCAATAACATGGGTTGATGGAAAAACGTCTAAACTTGAAAATCTTAAGGCAAAGATTGAGGAAAGATGTAAGATACTGTGCACAGCCTTAAGTGTAGGATACGAAAATTTTATTCCAGAAAATGTTCAAGGTTCAAAACTTGAACATTTTATAAAATCTATTACAGTACCAGAGTATGAGTTAGAGAAGGTTGAAAATGTAGGTTCCAGTAGGCTCCCGTTTACTTTAGCTTATTCACCATCTATACCCACCCAGTATAGTGGAGAGAATATTCCACAATTTTATATTCCAAACTTTGAAGAATCAGGTTCTGGAGGAATATATTTAGGCTACTTGAAATCTACTGAAGGAAACCTACATAAATTCTATTTAAGGGAAGACGATATCCTACAACATGTTTGTGTAATCGGGATGACCGGTTCAGGGAAATCGACAACATGTAAAGTTATACTTTCACAGCTTATAAGGATGGGGAAGAAGGTGATGGTCTTAGACTGGCATAATGAATATGGTTCATTTTTCAAAGAAATGGGATGCAATGTTGTTAGTGCAGGAAAAGATGATTCCTTTGTACTGAATCCATTGGACGCAATTAATGTTAAGGATATTTATGAGCACATTGCACTAATAACTGACATATTCGCTGAAGTATACAGATTTACAAGTCCACAAACATTCACATTCAGAAATGCTCTCGTGAACCTATATGGGGATAGTCCTAAAACATTTTCAAGGTCTCCAATACTATCAAATCTTGTAGACTATATTGAACAGAATCCTGCAAGGTCAATGTATGATAATGAAACAAAGACAGCGATACTTAGAAGACTACTTCCACTAACACAAGGTCAGGCAGGTAACTTACTTAATGGAGAAAATACGTTTTCTATGCAAACACTTTTATCTGAAAACGTTTGCATAGAGTTAGGGCATCTAAGGGATTTTGAAACAAGGATAATATTTTCATCAATACTATTGAAAATGATATACGACTTTAGACTACTTTCTGGACCATCCAAACTAGATCATGTTACAGTTGTAGAAGAAGCACGTTCTATAGTTCCAGCAAGAAGACTAGAAGATCCCCCATCGATAGGAGAAAAGATGGTTTCAGAACTTAGAAAATTTGGAGAGAGAATGATTTTTGTAGCACAATATCCTACACAAATTTCCTCCGAAATTATAAAAAATTGTGGACTAAGAATCATACATAGAGTTTCATGGATGGAAGATATACGTATACTAAAAGAAACTTTAGGCTTAAAAAGTGAACAAGCAGATTTCCTATCACTGCTTAAGACTGGAGAAGCTATAGTAAGTATTGGAAGAATACGCGCCCCATTTCTAATGCAAGTTGACTCTTCAGTAGTAGGAGTCGGGGAAGAACCTTCTCAAGTCACCCCTTTCGGAGACAAGCTGTAGCCAGTCTATACTGAGACCATCAAACCTTCTAACCTTATTTAAAGCTTCAAGAGCGTCGTTTAAAACTTCTTTAACAGATTTTTTAGAAGTGTCTATAACATGAATCTTTTCCAACCCAAATTTTTTTAATGCTTCAAAGTAGCAGGTGCCCAAAATTTCGGAGCCCACATTCATTAAAACCTTCTTTTCAGGATAGCCTCTTCTTTTTAATCGTTCCTCTAAAATATAAGGATTACATCTAAGAACTATAACTAAGTCCAACTGTTTAGAGGAAACAACATGGGGCAGTAGGTGGCCTACTAGAATAAAATTTTCAGACAATATAAGATTGGAAATTATTTTCTTAAGCTTATTAGTGTCAGCTATTATACCATAAACGTCTCTACCAACGACGACACCCTGTAGCAAACACACTTTGTTTATGTTAATGACCCTATAGCCTGTCACTTTAGAAAGAGCCTTAGCTAAAGTCTTTTTGCCCGTTGCAGGAGTACCTGTCACACCTATCCTATTAAACAATAGAAGATTCCACTTTAGTCAACTGTTTGCTGTCTCACTGAAGTTGGAGTAAATTCTATTACAAGTGAACTATTACATTTTCTGCATCTTCCACTCAAGTAAATCTTTCTAACAGGAGATTCTTTAAAGCTGATTTGCTGATTTAAAACAATATCCGTAGAACCACAAACTGGACAGTTCATATTGTTCACCAATATAAGCCCATAAATGTCAATATATTAAAATTTTCCTCATTTTCCAAAAGTTTTTTAAAGCATCAAATAAAATTAGAGAACATGATACCACTAGACGAGGATAAAGTTGTAAGGGCAGTTGAAAAGGCAAGCAAGTTTGTTGTTAGCGTAAGTACGGTTACACTTGTTTCAGACTACATGTTTTATAGCATGCCAGTAAGTGGAATAGGTTCAGGAATAATTTATGACGAAAGAGGGTTTATTGTAACAAACAATCATGTGATTTCAGAGGCTAGACAGATTAGTGTGACATTATCAGACGGTAAAATTTATGAGGGAAAGATTGTTGGAGGGGACCCGTTAACTGATGTTGCAGTCTTAAAGATACCGAGGACGGATTTAACGGCGGCAGAGTTCTATGATTCAAACAAACTTAAGGTTGGACAGTTTGTCTTAGCATTAGGAAACCCCTTCGGCTTAGTTGGAGGGCCAACAGTTACGGCAGGAGTGATCAGTGCACTAAAAAGAAGAATTCAGGCAAAAGGTGGACCCATCATAGAGGAGCTTATACAGACGGATGCTGCAATAAACCCTGGAAATAGTGGAGGACCACTGATTAATTTAGAAGGACAGGTTGTTGGAATGAGTACAGCGATAATTCCTTATGCACAGGGTATAGGCTTTGCAGTAACAAGTAATACGGTCAGAAGAGTTGCTGATGAGATAATTAGGTTTGGGCGTGTGGTGAGACCTTGGCTTGGAATAAACGGTGTTGACATGAATCCTGGGATTGCAGAATATTATAATTTGGCAGTAGATTTTGGTGTTTTAGTAGTTTCTGTTATAGAAAAAAGTCCAGCATATTATGCTGACATTAGAGGGGGGGACATTATAGTTCAAGTTGATGGAGAAAGGATAATAAACATGAGCGATCTTCTAACAATATTGTGGAAGAAGAGGGTTGGAGATTATGTGGTCATAAAAGTTATTAGAGGAGAACGTGAAATTTCTTTTAATGTAAGGCTTGAAAAATCGCCATTCTACTAAATTTTATGAACTTCCGAAAATAACAGCTATTCCCATGCAGTCAATGTAAAGTTTGTAGAGGCAGCCCTTTATATTGGTCCATCAGCCAGAGGAAATTTAGATAGAAACTTTTTACTACTACTGATTAAAATACTACTACTTAAGCGGATAGAAAGAGAGTTAGAAATTGGAAAATTTTAGTTAAAAAAGTTTGCATCGCTATATTTAGGCTGCCTTCTTTATTTCTTCCCTCAACTGTTCATCGGTTTTACCTGTTGGATCTATTCCTAAAGCCTTTGCAGCCTCCTCAAGCTTTAGCCTCTCAGGACTCTTATTTAATTCAGCCGAAGCCTTCTCTATTTCCTTCTCAATCTCAAGCTTACCCTTCTGGAATTCTCCCGTAGCTCTACCAATAGCTCTTGCAATTTCAGGAATTTTACTTGCTCCAAACAGTAGTACAACAACTACAATAAGAACCCAGAACCACTCCATGCCAGCAATATTAAACAAAAAACCTTCTAACATACTTATCACCAATCAACTCCACTAAACTTCTATTTAACTGTTTTCTTAGAAAAGTAGTATCCTAAAATATAGAGTATAATCATTGGTAATGCTACAAACCACATTGTTATTCCGCTGCCATCAGGGGTAATAAATGCACCATAGATTATTGAAAAGACGACAAAATATCTAAAATACTTTTTCCAACTTTCAGGTTTCACGATACCCAATTTTGAGAGACCCCACATTACAGCAGGAACTTCAAATGTTATGCCCATAGCAATACACAAGAGTGCAATAAACATTATAAAATCATTTATTGTAATATACGTGATTATACCTATACTTGAAGCGTAAAGGTAAAGAAATTCAAACGCAAATGGAACAAGAAAAAGATAGCCAAAAACACATCCGATAATAAATAAGCTTGTAACGGGCAACGTTAGCTTAACAATAATTCTTTTCTCATGCTCATATAGGGCTGGAGCGACAAAAGCCCAGACTTCATAAACTATAACAGGCATTCCGACAACAACACCTAAAATCATAGAAAGAAGCATTTCCGAAATAAGGGCTTCAGAAGGTGAAGTAACGATTATCTTAACATATGAGGGAAGAACCTGTTCTTCAAGAAACTTTATTATTCCAGCAGCAGTATTATGAAAAATGTTAGGATAAGGATATGGTATGTAAAAGCGGCCTAAATCAAAAAATCTTATTTCAAATAGAAAGAAGAATAGGGCTAAACCAACTACTACAGCGAAGATTCTTATAAGACGCTGTCTAAGCTCTTCAATGTGCTCTAATATGGTCATCTCTTTACCTGGCAAAGATTACCGCCTACAATAAGAAGCTTCAAAATTGTTTTATAAAAATCTTTTAATTTCTCTAGCCATTTCCCTAATCTTTTCTTCAGGGTTAGAGGCTTTAACAATACCACTTGCTACAAGAACACCTTCAGCGCCGAGTTCAAGAGCTCTTCTAACATCTTCGCCGCTAACGATGCCGGCACCACAGATTAGTCTGGAAGTGGAGCCTACACTTTTTACAGCATTAACTGAGTCAGTTATAACTTCAGGCCTAGCCTTTGAGACAGCAATACCGCTTCCAATAAGCTCAGGAGGCTCTACCGCGACAGCATCAGGATTCATCTTTGCGAAAACCTTCGTCTTTTTAGGGTCTACTGCACAGACAACGGTATCCATGCCCAAACTTTTTAGAAGCTCAATAGTCTGCTTAACCCTATTCACTGGAAGCTGATGCTCACTATGATTTATTATAGAACCACATACACCAAAACTTTTTACATATTCGGGGGAAATAAAGCCTGTTGTACTACCGGCTTTAGAAAGGTCAACATGTTGAGCATATACTGGAATAGAACTTGAGGAGGCGACGGAATAGAGTATTGGAGTTGGAGGGGCTACAATAATGTTTACACCAAAATCTTTAGCAACCCTTTCAGCAGCCTTAGCCATAAAAACACCTTTTTCGCCAGAAACTTCGAGATAGTTTTTCATGTTAATTATTAGGACTGGAAACTTTATCATATGTATCCATAAGGTTATAGGTGCATGTTATAATAAGTTTGTCCTAAACTATGGTAAAATAAATTTGGTAGGGGAGGAGCTAGAATTCCTCCTCTTCCTCCTCCCACTCTTCATCCCAATCTTCTTCCCAGTCTTCCTCGAAATCTTCTTCAAATTCTTCCTCAAATTCTTCTTCTAAATATGGCATAAGAACACCGTCTTCTAAACAACTTTAATATATCATTTATAAACTTTTATTACAGAGGATCAGATAACATGTTCATACATGTAAAATCAAGTGAAAGCATACCAATTTCTAAAAGAGTACTTCACAGTGGTGGAGTAATAGTCTTTCCAACAGAAACCGTGTACAAGGTAGGATGCCAGCTTACAAACATAAAAGCTCAACAGAAACTTCATGAAATGAAAGAAAACGATATCAACTTTCTCATACTATGTAGTAGTATTGATAGTGCATCAAATATTATAAGGTGGAATCCATTAATAGAAAGATTGGCGGAAAACTTTTGGCCTGGACCACTAATAGTGGTCGGTAAATTAAAGGCAAACTTAGATGTTGAAAAATTTTTTGGAAAAACAGGTAAGGTTGCAGTAAGGGTACCATATTATTGGTGGACAGTCAACCTTTTGAAAGAGGTAGAGTATATATTGTGTTCTACAGCAAACAAGCCTGGATACGAGCCTCCAACAACTCTAGCACAGACACTTACAAGGCTTGGAAGAAATGCTGAACTCTATATAGATGGAGGAGAAGCCTTATACGGGAGAGAGTCAACCAAAGTCGATGCAAGTGAGGGAAAATTAGTAATTTTAAAGGAGGGAGCGTTACCGGCTAACGAGTTAAGGCAGAGGATTTAATTTTATAATATTTTGAGAATATAGCAGAACTTCTATCACATAATATTTTTTCAACACCATAATTTTTAACCTCATCCTTGGAAAGACCATGATATCTTATAAGAAAATCAAGCTTTTTATCAGAGACTTCAAGAAGGCTTTCATCAAAAGATCCGTAGCCTTCTAAAAACTTTATCATCAAATCAACCTTTTCACGTAAACCAAAACCTGCTAAGAGAAACTCTTTAACATCATCACCTGGAAAAGCATCCTTTAAAGCCTTATCAATCTTTTTTGTGCAAAGAAATTTTAGCATAATATCCAAACTTGGTTTTTTTGCAACATAGAGACCACGCTTAAAGGCTTCAAACGACTGCAAAAGTATTAGGTAAGCGTGATCAGCATCAGCTACAAAACGTTTATCCAAAATCTGTACTACAACATTTTCAAAGCTTTCTAAAAGCCTTTGAATCTGGACTGCATTATATTCTCCTTTAACCCTAAACCCTAGACAGAAAATGAGAAAATCATCCTCTATACCTTTTATCATAAAATTGTATCACTTTATCAAGCAATCTAGTGTCAGCCTTATTGTCTTCAAAAATCTTTTTCACATCAACGCCATTAGCCTTAAGCTCTTTATAGCATTCAAAAAGCTCCCAAGGATATATGATCCACGCACTAGTCTCACTAACGTAAATGTCAGGGTCTATAATTCTATGAGGCTTAACATGTAATGTGAAAACTTTAAGACATTTTGGATTCAAGCCCTTAAGATATTCAACAGCAGCCTTCAAACTTTCTCCAGAATCGACAACATCATCAACCAATAGAACACTTTTTGAGTCTATAAGAACCTTAGATATTTCTCTAATTATAGGCCTATCACTTCTCTTCCCAATACCAGTATAGTATTTTACATCAAGTACGATAACATCATTAATTTCAAGAAGATCGGACATAATTCTGGCAGGAACGAGACCGCCTCTAGAAAGGGTAGCAATCAGATCAAACTTTATACCCAAATCAATAACCTTAAAGGCACCATCCACACACATTTCAAAAATTTCATTCCATGATGGTGTAATATATTCCAAGCCTAACCACCATGAGTTACAGGTATTAAGGTTATAACATCACCTTCATTAACTTTTGTATCCAAACCATTTAATGCAGATACTTCAACACCATTTACGAGAATAAGAGTATTGCCTCTATCAATAACAACATTTTCATCTAACTTCAAATGATTCAAATACTTTAGGAGAGCACGAATATCATCCACCTTCACTTCTAAAACAATTGACTCCTTTCCAAAAAGCCTTTTAAGATGCCCTACAAGAACAACCTTCATAATAATCAACACCTAATTCTAGGACTGACCTCCCCCGCCTTCTTCACCTTCCCCAACCCTATCCAATTTTCTCATATAACTGGTAATATATCCTGCCACCATGTTCCTCAAACTTTTAGAATAAAATTTGACATACTTTTCAACAACCTTCTTATTTACTTCAAAATCTGTAGTAAACTCTTTACCATACTTTTCTATCAACATTAAAGCAAGATTTCTTACTAGACTCAAGACATTTCATCTCCAAGCAGCTTTCCACCTAAGTAGCTTTCCGAATTCTCCCATATAATATTTAAAGTTTCTTCCAAACTTTTTTTAAATAAATTAGCGATAACATATACTATACTCGACAAAAGCATAGGGGAGGAAGTGTAGCCTTCAAAACATACACCATATGCAACAGGAGAATCAGTTTCAACAAGAACTCTTGAAACATTACATTTTTGGAAAAGTTTCCTAGTAGACTTACTATATACGAGTGTAGGCCCAAAACTAAAAAAACAGCCCATATCAAGCCCCTTCTTCAACATCCTCTCATCACCACTAAACCAGTGTAAAAGTATCCTAGAAATTTTGTATGAGGAAAGAATTTCAAGAACATCTTCTTGAGCTCTACGAGAGTGAACATTTACAGGCAGATTATACCTTTCAGCCAAAGCAAGCTGGTCTTCAAAAACCTTCCTTTGAACAGCTATTGGAACAACATCATTATATTTTCCATCCAAACCAATTTCACCAACACCACTAATAAATCCAATATTTTCTTTCAAAAGATTCTCAAAATCTGTGGCAGAGTATGATGGTGCACACCATGGATGAACACCGACAAAAACCTTAACAAAACCATATTTTGAAAAAAGATCCAAATTTAGCTTGCTCGAAACAAAATCCATACTATTAGAGAATAGGATAACATTTCTAAGCCTACAAGAAGATATAATCCAGTCTAAATATGGTTTAAGCTCATCGTCTACAAGATGAACATGAGCGTCAACCAAAGAGAGCATACCCGAAAGTTCAAGCATAAGACTTTAAAAATATTGACCAAGATTTACAATATTTTATCAATTAAACTAGAAACGCAATTATTATCCACTAAGAAAATGGTTTCAGCTACTTAGAAAATAAACTTTTGCACCCTCAAACCCTTTAAACCCTAAAATCCAATATTCAGTGAACCAAAAAATTTTTGATCAAACTATTATATTTAGTGCTCCGGCCGGGATTTGAACCCGGGTCCGCGGCTCGAGAGGCCGCTATACTTGGCCGGACTATACTACCGGAGCATGTTGTGTGAGGGTTTCCACTTTGGTATAAATATTCTTTGCCATCACATTTATGGCACTTTTATTTGGGCTTAGCTTTTTATCACATATTTTGTTGCAAGTCTTATGTCTTCTGCTTTTATTGTCTTTCTTCCTGCATGTGTTGAGAGTTCTACTGCGTGTCTTCCTATTTCTACTCCTATTTGGTCTAATGTTTTGGCTAACTCTATTAAGGCATCTTCACCGGCTCTTGTTGCACCAGCCTTCTTCAATATCCTATATATTGGGGCAAGCCCGAATTCAAATTCTTCTGGCGACATCTTAACTTCTTAACACCCCCTTTCCTATAAAAGGTTTATTTTTTGGGCTATATTTGTTTTATGGCCAAAAAATTTGGGAAATCTTTTAAAATAGCTTATAGGAGAAGAGAAAGCATTTTTGCGATACCATGATTTAATTTTTTTATGTTTAGGATTTTAAAAGGGACTTTTCTACATTTAGGTTTAATACTATTTCTGATATATCACTTGCGTATTCTGCAGTCCTACGTACACTTTCTACCATTAATCTCAAGATTGAAACATTAGCTTTATCAACTTTTTCTATGAAATTAATAAATTCATTTTCTATAATAGAAATTGATTCCGCTTTTTCTATAACGTTATCAGCAAGAACGCTATCCTTTTTATAAAGAGAATTTATGGCCTCTTCAAACATGCTTTTTGCAAAAAGACTGATTTCAAAAAATTTTTCTATCACAGAATCCTTTGGTAGAGCGTCTAGTAAAGTTATGTTTTCAGCAATCTTAACCAAATGGTCAGCAATCCTCTCCACAAATTTTACAATAATCCTATAGCCGAGACAATCTCTTGAACTTGATAGACCGCTTACTTTAAGTATTTTCTCATTTTCCACTGCAGCCTTCAACTGCCTTACCATGTAAAGGTATAGACGATCAACTTCATCGTCAACTTTAATTATCTCATGAGCCAAGTTTTTATCTAAAGATTTTAGTGCAGTCAAAATGTCATCGTACATTGAGATTATAATATTGCATGCACGTCTAAGAGCGTTTTCTAATGAAAGTTCAGGATGACCAATCAGAACACGTATTTCTAATTCTCTGGATGATTCTGAAAGAATTTCAGCTCCAATTAACTTTTTTCTCAAAAAATCTTTTATCTCATTTTTGTGCACGGATGAAAATCGCTCCTCTATCGCTTTAACTCTTATAACACTATAGCCTACAAGATATAATGAGACAATTTTCCTTATTATTGAACCAATAATGTCTTTTCCTGAAACAGATACTGTTGCCTCTTTTGGTTTTGTAGATCCTACAACATCTTTAGGCGTTATAATAAGTGTATTGTTATCTTTTCTTGAAATAATGAGCTGACTTCCCTGCTTAAGATTCAAACTTTCCACCCACTTTTTTGGAAGAGATATTATGTAAGTTGACTTTCCTGTAACTTGTATTTTCCTAACTTCGCCAGTATCTAAATCATAAGAAAAATTATTATCTAAATAGTTATATATAGACATTGTAACTCTCTATATATTATTTGGATAACCTATATAAAACTTACTATTTTAGCCATATTGACTACTATGAAAAAAAGTGTGTTAGTGGGAATAGGTGCGACAGTAATAATAGTATTAGGAATAGTCCTTGCAATCCCGTATCTCCAACCAAAAACAGAAACAATAACACAGACTCCAACCACTACATCCAAAAATATAGTGCTTAATGGCGCAGGAGCCACATTCCCATACCCACTGATCTCGACATGGACAGTGCAGTACAATAAAATTTATCCCAACATAATGGTTAACTACCAGTCAATTGGAAGTGGAGGCGGAATTAGACAACATACAAATAAAACAGTAGACTTTGCAGCCTCAGATGCGCCATTAAACGAAGATCAAAGAAAGGCAGCGCCAAACACTTTGCATATACCAATTACAATCGGTTGTGTAGTAGTAGCATATAATCTCCCCAACGTCCCAAAAGGGTTAAAGTTGACTGGAGAATTGGTTGCAGAAATATTTTTAGGTAATATTAAAAAATGGAATGATCCTTTAATTGCGAATCTTAATCCAGAAATTCAGCTTCCTGATAAAGAAATTATTGTCGTACACAGGTCAGACGGTTCAGGAACTACATTCGTATTCACAAGCTACCTTTCAATTGTTAGTAGCGAATGGAATTCTAAAGTTGGAAAGGGTACAGCTGTACAATGGCCTACCGGATTAGGTGCAGCGGGAAACGAAGGTGTAGCGGGTGTGATAAGGGGAACACCATATACGATCGGGTATGTAGAATTAGCTTATGCATTACAGACGAAAATGAGTTATGCCTATCTTAAGAATAAAGATGGAAATTTTGTTGAACCAAGTTTAGAGTCGACAGCTGCAGCGGTAGAAGCATTATCTCCAATTTTACCTAAAGGAGATGAAAGTTGGGAAAAAGTTAGTCTTCTTAATGCTCCTGGAAAGGATAGTTATCCTATAGCAAGCTTCAGCTACATACTTGTTTATAAAGAGCTTTCCGTCCTACCTAAAATGGATAAAGAAAAGGCTATTGAGCTAGTAAAGTTCCTTTATTGGGCAATACATGATGGCCAAAATTATGCACCAAACCTACAATACGTACCGTTACCCAAATCCGTTGTAAACTTAAATGAGGAAACAATCAAGTCGATTACATTCAATGGAGAGAAGGTATGGGATTTAGCATGACAGCAGATAATGCTGTCTACAAAAATTTTTTTATGGTGTTATAGGATATGTCTCCAGATGATGTTTTTAAGTATATTTTAGGGTTTATTTCTGGTATAGTGGTTTTAACTTTATTTCTTATGGTTTTAGAATTATTCAGATACTCTTTACCCGTTCTTAGCCTTAAATTTATTTTTGGGATAAATTGGAACCCCGTAGTAGGTAGTGAAGAGTATGGAATTTTACCTTACATTTTAGGTACACTAGTAACTTCGGCTATAGCAATTTTTGTAGGTGTTCCAATAAGTTTAGGTATTGCAATATATCTTTCAGAAATGGCTCCAAATTTTATAAGAACAATTCTATCATTCGTTATAGAGTTATTGGCTGCTGTACCAAGTGTTATATATGGCCTTTGGGGACTATTTATATTCAGATTTTGGGTTAGAGATTTTATAGAAGTGCCTCTATCTAAACATCTAGCTTTCATACCCATTTTCCAGGGAGAACCGTTTGGATTAGATATACTTACAGCAGGATTGATATTGGCGATTATGATAATACCTACTGTATCATCAGTTTCAAGGGAAGTTTTAATGGCCGTTCCAGATTCTCAAAGAGAGGCAGCTTATAGTTTAGGTGCTACAAAATGGGAAGTTATAAGGTTAGGGGTATTAAGCTACGCAAAATCAGGTATAGTCGGAGCAGCAATTCTAGGATTAGGTAGAGCAATTGGGGAGACAATGGCTGTTACGATGGTCATAGGTAATGCTATAGGACCAGCAGCCCTACCGACCTCATTATTTAAAGCTGGACAGACTATGGCATCCTTAATAGCAAACGAGTTTAATGAAGCAGATCCGACATCACTTCATCCAAATGCTTTGATAGGTGTTGGACTAATTTTATTCGTCTTAGCATTAACAATCAATTTACTCGCCCAATTGCTTATATGGCGTATCCTAAAAATAAAGGAGGGTGCAGTAGAGTAAATGCAAAAATATTTAATAAGAAAGATAAAAGATAAAATTGTGTACGCTGTCTGTTTAATTTGCGTAATAATTGCAATTATACCATTGGGCAGCATATTATTTGAGGTAATTAAAAACGGACTACCAGCACTAAACTCAGATTTTTTCACAAAGGGGCCTGGACCTATTGGAGAATCAGGTGGGGGTATAGCAAATTCAATTCAAGGAACACTAATTCTAATAGGTTTGACCAGCTTGATAGGTATTCCAATAGGAATCATGTCAGGAATATATTTGGCTGAACATGGAAACAATCAGTTCGGAAGAATTGTTAGGTTAACAAACAATGTTCTTATGCAATTTCCTTCAATCGTAATCGGAATATTTGCTTACCTAGTTATAGTTTTACCTATAGGAAGCTTTTCACCTCTTGCTGGAGCAATAGCTTTAGCCATTATAATGGTACCCATAATCACAAGAACAACTGAAGAATCTCTGAAGTTGGTTCCTAATACATTAAGAGAGGCGTCAATGGCTTTAGGAATCAGAAGATGGAGGACAACTGTTAGCATAGTTTTAGTTTCAGCAAAAAGTGGTGTTATCACGGGAATAATGCTCTCTATAGCTAGAGTAGCCGGAGAAACCGCCCCACTAATAATGACAATATTGGGCAGCCAATGGTTTTTCTCTGGACTAACCGAGCCCATGGATGCCCTAACATTAAGAATATGGAGGCTATCGCTACTCCCATACGAGTACGCACATACTATGGGCTGGGGTGCAGCATTGGTTCTCATAATTCTAGTACTTTCATTAAACGTAAGCGCAAGAATTTTAACAAGGTCCAGATATAGGGTAAAGGTGTAAAAATTGGACAACGAACTAATATCTTTAGGTTCAAAAGCTGGAAGCCAACAAAAATATGGAAGAACCTATAAAATTGAGATAGAAAATTTAAGTGCATGGTTTGGAACCAAACAGGTCCTTAAGGACATTAATATGAAAATTAGGGCAAACGCCATCACTGCAATAATAGGACCCTCCGGATGCGGTAAATCCACGTTAATTAGATGCCTAAATCGCATGCATGAACTAGTTCCTTCAGCAAAGGTTTCGGGTAAAGTCTTTCTAGATGGTATCGACATATATTCAAAAAATGTTGACCCTGTAGTAGTAAGAAGAAAAGTTGGTATGGTTTTTCAGAAACCGAATCCCTTTCCTACAATGTCCATTTACGATAACGTTGCTGCGGGACTTAAATTAAATGGGATAAGGGATAGAAAAGTGTTAGATAAATTGGTTAGGAGGAGTCTTGAACAAGCTTGGCTCTGGGATGAAGTAAAAGATGATTTAGACAAGCCTGGTTCAAGCCTTTCTGGAGGACAACAGCAGAGACTTTGCATTGCAAGAGCATTAGCAGTTGAACCAGAAGTTCTGCTATTAGATGAGCCTACATCAGCCCTCGACCCTATAGCCGCCTCAAAAATTGAGCAACTTATAGTATCTTTGAAGAGAGATTATACGATAGTTATAGTTACACATAACATGCAGCAGGCTGCAAGGGTAGCTGACTACACAGCCTTCCTCTATTTGGGAAAACTAATAGAATATGATGAAACATCCAGGATATTCAGTAACCCAAAAGAAGAGTTGACAGAAAATTACATTGCGGGAAGATTTGGTTGAAGGTGAATACATTTGGTTAGATTGATTGATATAGGTCTCGAAAGACTGAAAAAAATTATTGTAGAAATGGGCAACTATTCGGCTAAAACAGTTTTCCTAGCAATAGACTCATATCTTAATGACCAAGATGTGATGGAAAAATTATACATAAGTGCTCAAGAAATTAGGAAAATGCAGGAGGAATCAAATGAGCTTGCAGTAGAGATAATTGCAAGATATCAGCCTGTAGCATCAGACCTTAGATTTCTAAAATCATGTATAGATATTGGGTATGGTTTTTCAAGATTTGGAAGATACGCATTCGACATAGCACAAGTACTTCGAATATTTGGAAAACTAACAGCATGTGATAAGAAGGCTGTTGAAGAAGCAGGTAGGCTAGTAAGAGAAATGATAAAAATTAGTATAGAAGCATTTATAGAAAGAGATGTAGAGAAGGCGAAAAAAGTGAAAGAGATGGACGTATATGTTGACAAAATTTATCTTAATTCGCTTAAAAAGGCTGCACAGACAGAAGAAGGAATAAAGTGCATAGTTTCTGAAGTCCTGATTTTAAGATATCTTGAAAGGATAGCTGACCATGCAACATACATTGCGGACTCAACAATATACATAGTGACGGGTGAAAAAATACCAAAGTATACACTTTAGTAAAGTAAAAAAATAGTGGTGAAATGAAGTCTATTTCAGTAGTTCATCAAACCTTTTGGCTACCGTATCCCAGTTTAAGATATTCCAGAAGCTTTCAACAAATTTCGCCCTATCATTTTTATAATCAATATAATACGCATGCTCAAAGACATCTAGTACCATAAGTATTCTGAACATTGGATAAACGTTTGTATTATGTTTTTCAACCTGCATTATAAGTGGTCTACTTGTTTGCATACAATATGTTAATGCAGCCCAACCTGAGCCTTCGACAGATATAGCGGCTTGGGAAAACTCTTTCTTAAACCTTTCGAAGCTTCCAAACTCCTTTTCTATAGCATCACCCAATAGTCCCCCAGGTTTACCGACTACAGTCGAAGGCGGTTTCATATTTTCCCAGAAAAGAGTATGCAGGAGGTGGCCTCCTATGTTCCATGAAAGTTCTTTTAATGTCGCTTTTATGTCTATGTCAAGGTTTTCCTTGTGAGCTTTATCCAATTTTTGTAGTATATTGTTAGCACCATTAACGTATGCTTGATGATGTTTTGTATGATGAATTCTTAACTGTTCTTCTGACATGAATGGTTCTAGGTCCCTGTAATCGTATGGAAGTTTTGGCAGTGTATAAAATTTTTGAAACTCCAAACTAACATGCACCTAGAAAAGATTTTATTTTATATGCTCATATATACTTTTTGGTTTTGGACTTGATTTTTGACAAAAATTTATAATACTTTTTGGATCCAATAGCTGTAACCTAATATAGTTAATCTAATAGTAGGTTTAAGTAATTTAATATACTTGGCTTTTCTTCTTCAACTTCTCTTACAAATTTGTTGAATTTTATAGGATGTATAATCCTGAATATTGTAAGCTTCCTGTTAAGCTTCCCCTCAAGCTCTTCGTCCCTTTTTGAAACCATCTTAAACCTATCATATATTTTTAGCATCTTTTCCAGCTTTAGGTAAATGTCTCTCCTAACCTGATAGAGTCTACTCAGAAAACGTCCCCTATATTCAAGATCTTCTAATAGTTTAATGAACTCGACATTTACTTTTAATGTAGAGGGTATCTCATTATCATAGAATCTTTTTATCGAATCATACCATGAGTCGAAGACATTCCTTTCAACATTAAGATAGCTTAAAGAAAATTTTAGAATAAGGAAAAGCCAAAGCTTTTCAGGAGCATCACACTTGTCTAAAAATTCTTCAGATAAACCTCTTTCATAGTATGATACAAGTTTTTCAGGATTATTTTGCAGTTCATCCAAAAGTTCCTGCAAACTTTTCTGTACAGCCTCCCAAAGTTTAGGCCTTTTCTCCACAACCTTCTTATATAACGTTATATGATAGCCTCTCTCTTCTTCCCTTACACCTTTTTCCATCACTCTACTTACATTCTATACACATATTTACTTTTACCACAATTTTGATAAAATTTTTCAAAAATCTCTTTTAAAAATAAAGACTTAAATCTTCAGAGTAAAATAGTGTTGCTTTGAAAATGTATGGAAAATATTATAGATCTTGATGTTAGAAAAGATTTTGAGAAAAATAATTTTGTAGGTGAATTGAATGGTTGATTTAAAAATGTTTGTGGGAATGGTTTCTGCACTCATACTTTCTACACCATTAAATATTGCAACACTCATTTTTTCACAGAATCAGCTGGGAATAGTTACTGTTATGTCAAGCTTTGCAGCTATTGCATTATGTGGAATATTCTATGATATAGTTTTGTCTAAAATAAAAAATTCTATTTCATCCTATGGAAAGTTTCTTGCATACACAAGCATCTTTTGGATAATAGTTTTCCCGTTCCAGCAATATTTTGTTGAATTAATGATAGGCTATATTTTCGGGCAGCCAATAACATCATTTAATTTACAGTACCTGATATTTGGAATGATATTTGGTTTAGGATTTGCACTACTTTTTTCAATAGTATATATTAGATTGTTTGCATATTTTATGCTAAGGGATGTTAAAGAGCCTAAAGCTTTAAAGTCTAAGAAAATGATTTAAGATACTTCTTTTCAACTTTTGCAGCAACAGTCCAAAGGTTTCCAACCCTTATCTTACCTATCTGTGAACAGAGCATTAGGCCATCAAATCTGTTTAATCCAAACCTTCTTTCCATTAGAAGAACAAGTTCCAAAAACGCTATCCTAACGGCGTCTTCAAAGCTTCTACCTTGACCGGTTGTTGCAACACACATTATTTCATTATCGTTTTCTATTCTAGGCCAATCCAGTTTCTCGTCAAACAAGTCAACTTCTATTACAATTTCAGCAGGCATTTCTACAGCAGTGCCAGAAATTTCACCATCACCTTGTATCGCGTGAGCGTCACCAATATAGAGTAAACCACCTTCATGGAAGATGGGAAGGAAAACTTTAGCGCCGGGACAAATGTCTGGAAGGTCCATGTTACCCCCATGTCTACCAGGTAACACGCCCGATGATATTCCTTCAGCTTCAGGATATGGTGCTACACCTATTGTTCCAACCATGGGATTATATGGTAAAATGATTTTATCAAAGATTACATTTTTACCTTCGATCCTACATATTTTTGTTTTTAAAGGAAGATTTGCGCCCATAAATTTTAGTACTGGAACATCTGTTAGATACCTTTCATTGAATTCGGAAAAATATGTTGCACCTTGGCCGATAGTTGGCTTAATATCCAATATTTTTACAGCCAAACATTTTCCAGGTTGAGCGCCTTCAACATATATTGGGCCGACTATAGGGTTTCCAAATGGAATCTTACTTCTGTCCCTAAAATCACTTTCCTTTCTAATCTGGCCAGAGCTTGCATCCTCAACTTCTATAGTAACACTCTCCTTTGGCTTAATATACAGCACTGGCTTATCGTATGGACTTAAAGTATATTTTAAGCCAATATCCTTAAAGGAAATCTTCTTCAACCAAAATCTAACCTCATTCTATAATAAAATTATTAATGATATTTAAGAGTTTTTAACACTTAAATATTCAAGAAGAATTTTTCTGAACATGCTGGACATCATTATTTATGGTGGCAAAATCGTAGACGGCTCTGGAAACCCATGGTACAAGGCTGACATTGGAATTGAGAAAGGAAAGATTGTTGAAATTGGAAACTTAAGGGGAGAATGTGCAGATAAAATTATTGACGCCCAAAGCCAGATTATTTCACCTGGATTTATTGATATGCATAGTCACGCGGACTTAACGATACCCTTTAATCCCTATATGGATAGTGCAATAATGCAGGGTATAACCACCACTGTAGTAGGAAATTGTGGAATAAGCCTCGCACCATTAAACAATGAAAAAATAAATATGATGGGAGAATATCTTTCACAATTTTTACCAAATAGCCTAAAAGTTGAATTTAAATGGAATAAATTTAGCGAATATCTTAAGTGGGAGAAAAATAATGGTGTCACATGTAATGTTGCACACCTTGTAGGCCATGGGACAGTGAGAATAGCTGTAATGGGAATGGATGCACGTGATCCAACAGAATCAGAGTTAATTGAAATGAGAAAGTTGGTTGAAGAGTCAATGGGTTCTGGAGCGTTCGGTATCTCTACAGGACTAATATATCCTCCCAGCATATATTCTAGAACAGAAGAACTTATAGAAATGGCGAAAATTGTGTCAAAATATGGTGGAATATACTCTTCACACATAAGGGGCGAGGGAAAGACATTGATAGATGCAGTTAAAGAGGCGATAAAGGTTGGTGAGGAAGCACATGTTCCTGTACAGATTTCACATCATAAGGCTGCTGGAAGAAGGTACTGGGGTAAAACAGTTGAAACACTTTCTTTAATGGAAGAGGCGAGGGAAAGGGGTGTTGACGTTACATGTGACGTTTATCCGTATACTGCTGGCATGACTTCCCTAATAACACTGCTACCACCATGGGCTCATGAGGGAGGATTAGGAAGGCTTCTTGAAAGGCTTAAGAGCAGTAGTGATAGGGGAAAGATTAGGGATGATATGGTAAAGGGTTTAGGTGATTGGGAAAGTTTTGTAAAAGATTATGGTTGGGAAAACATTTTCGTAAGCTCCGTTAAAACTGAGAAAAATAGATGCTTTGAAGGAAAGAATTTGAGAGAAATATGTGAGTTGATGAGAGCTTCAGATGAGTATACGACGCTATTTGACCTAATATTGGAAGAAGAAGGCTGTGCGACAATGATAGTTTTTCAAATGAGTGAAGAGGATGTTATAAGGGTTATATCAAATCATCTTTCAATGATTTCTACAGACTCTTGGCCAGTAAGAAAAGAAGGTTTACTCGCATTCGGAAAACCTCATCCAAGATTTTATGGCACACATCCAAGAATATTCAGGAAATATGTTAGAGAAGAGAAGAAACTTAGTTTGGAGGATGCTGTGAGAAAGATGACATCTTTTCCAGCACAAAAACTCGGCCTAAAAGATAGAGGGATGATAAAAGAAGGTTTTTGGGCTGACATTGTAGTATTTGACATTAATAAGATATATGATAAAGCCACATACGATAACCCACACCAGTATCCTGAAGGAATATCCTATGTGATTGTAAACGGAGAAATTGTGGTAGAAAATGGAGACCTCAAACAAATTTTAGCTGGAAAAGTGCTTTCCAAAAAATAAA
>CALHLD010000004.1 GCA_938034445.1 uncultured archaeon
GCTCCAGGTTCACCCCATGTTATCGCATAATATGCTGCTACAGCATCATGTTCAATTAACACCCTATTCTTCTCAACCCCTATTTTTTCTACAACTTTCCATGCATTTTCCCAATCTTTTGGTGTATCAAGGTCAGCCCAACTTATTGAAATTAAATCAACGTCTTCCATTTTAAGATTTGAAATGGACAAACACTTCTCTATTGCCTCCTTAACATTTTTTATTACGACTTCCTCCTTTAACCACATCCCAGAGGGTCCTGTACTACATTTTCCAAGAATGTTTCCATTATAGTCTAAAGTGATTGCCAACGTCTTTGTTTTGCCAATGTCCATGCAGAGAATGACCATACCTAAAACCTTTGTATGTATCTAGAAAGGTTTCTTGGTTTATCCGGGTTTCTTCCTTTACCTACTGCATAATAGTATGCTAAAATTTGGATAGGTATGATTGCTAAAAGTGATTTACTTTCAACAGTACATTCTGAAGGTATTTCTATCACATTTTCTCCAAAATCTTTAGAGTCTGTTATTAAAATGGTATCCGCATGCTTATCCATGAATTCTGTAACAAAGTTTTTTAAATAAACATGGTTTTCTTCTAGGAAAGATGATATAATCAATGTCTGTTTTTCTCCTATACTAGCCATCGGCCCATGTCTAAATTCAAGTAAATGTAATCCTTCCGTCGCAACGTAAGATGTCTCCTTAATCTTTAGTGCTCCTTCTAATGCGATTGGATATGATGGTCCAGAGCCTAAGAAAACAAATCTTTCAACATTTTCAGCAACAAGTCTATTTGATACAGGTATAATTTTATTCTCTTCACTTAAAATGTTTTCTGACAAAGAGCATATACTCTTACTCTCATCTAAAAACCTTTGTTTCCTGCTAGAAAGTTTTTCGCTTAAAATAGTTGAAAAAAGGGCAGTGGCAAGTGAAAATGATGTGAAACTTTTTGTCATTATAATACTCTTTTCTTCTCCAATATCAAATGCAATCTGCTCATCTGTAATATTAAATATTTTGCTTTCCTTCTCAATTGTAAACCCTATCGTATGTGCTCCATTTTTCTTACATTTTTCAAGGGCTGTAATTGTTTCAGCCGTGTTTCCTGACCTTGATACTCCAACAACTAAACTACTTTTGTCAACTTTTTCCATATAATAGAATAATAGCTCAGAGGATGGTAGTGCATATGTTAAAATGTCATCATTTTTTAAAAGAGGCCAGGAACCATATAATGCTGCATAATATGATGAACCACATCCAATAAGAAAGACTTTTTTAAACTCTTTTCCAACATCCCCTAACCTCTCTATTTTCTCCATCTCTTTTATAACCGCTTTTAGTGCAGCCGATGTTTCTCTAACATCCTCTATCATATTATATTCTTTAATTCTTTTTATATTCTTTTAATGTCATAACGCTTGTATATGAACTAAATTAATATATTAAAATTTTTTAACACATATGCAACGTACAGTTTAAATTTCACCCTTTTTAAGGGAAGCGTATGAATGGGATAATAAAAACCTATAAAGATATTATTTTAGAAACAATTGAAAAGGTTTATAACGAAGAATCTTCTTCTATCGAAAAAGCTTCAGAATATATTGTGAACTCTATCTCTGAAAACAAGCTTGTATACATATTTGGTACAGGGCATTCGATGATGCTTGCTATGGAAATGTTTACTAGGTCAGGTGGGCTTGTTCAAGTTTATCCATTGCTTGATTCAAGTGTATCCGGGTATAATGGTGCCCTTAAAGCCACTTATATTGAGAGGCTTTCAGGATACGCAAAAGCACTGCTAGACTATTATAGTCCTGAACCTGGTTCAACACTAATTATTGTATCAAATTCTGGAAAAAATGCTGTTCCGGTTGAAATGGCTTTTGAAGCAAAATCTAGAGGTCTGCATGTTATAGCTCTTACATCTTTGGAATATTCTAAAAGTGTTCCGCCAACAAATCCATTAAATAAGAAATTGTATGAGATTGCTGATGTTGTTGTAGACAATAAGGTTCCAACAGGTGATGCTGCAGTTTATGTTAAAGGTTTAGACCAAAGAATGGCTCCACTGTCTACTATAATTAACTCTTTCATTTTACATTCTATTGAATTAAAGGTTGCTCAAAGGCTTCTTGAAAGGGGTGTTAAGCCAAAGATTTGGATGGAAGGTAATGTTCCTGGTGGAGACGAGTATAATAGGGTATACTATCAAGAATACTTTGGGAGGATAAAGCCTTTATAATCTTATCAGTGCTTTAACAACTTTAGCGATACCTTCTCCTAGATTTACTATTTTATACCTTCCAACACTTGCGGGCACAGTCAAAGTATCTGGAAAACATAGGGTATACTCTCCCCCATTTTCAGACTTCACTAAAACTTTTTCTCCCTCTACAAGTGTAATCATATGAAATTGTCCATTAGTGTTATCTTCGATTTCTTTTTCAAATTCTAATCTGTATGTTTTAAAATACATATCTTTTCTCTCTCCTATAAGATATTCTGTCCAACCTTTACCTTCTCTCACTACTTTAGGCTTCTGTTTTAGGTTTTCCAAAACCCATTTCTCTCTTCTATAAGTCTTCAATACATTGAATGAATGTTCTATATGTATTGCACGTAGGCTTCCATCTAAATCTGGTCTCAAATAATCGTATATGTGAAATGTGTAACCTGAACTGTATGCGCTTATTCCACCATCAATTTCTAGGACTACTTGGTTTCTTCCAGAAGCGTGGACCGTCCCAGCTGGTATTAGAAAGTAGTCCCCCGGTTTTGTTGGAATACTGTAAACGTATATGTTGTGGTCAAATGGTATATGCTCCCTTTCAGCCTTCAAAGCCTTTTCATAAAATTCTTTTACATCAATATTTTCTCTAAGTCCTAAATATGTTTTAGCACCCTCCTCAGTATAAACAATATAATAGCTTTCATCCTGTCTTATTTTCTCATTAAATTTTTCTTTTAAATATTTTCCGTTTGCGTGAACTTGTATTGCCATATCTCCTCCATTTATTTGGTCGTCGTACCAGTATGTGAACGGAAATTCTCCTCCAAATTTTTTGTTAACTTTCTCTCCTAATATCTTTTCAGAATAAGCTAGGAGCAGATTTTGGAAGGGTATTTCAATTAAAATTTTTCCGTTAACATTTATTCTAATACTATTTTCTGAAGCAACTATACATCCTTGACCAGAATTTGGCATTTCTTTTGGAAGCCTTTTTATTTTTTTAAGCCAGTTTCCTCCCCATGGTACTGGATAATATAATGGTTTTATTCTAAATGGTTGTTCAGACACTTTTAAGAGGATTGATAGGTATGTTTCTTTCGGGATAAGCTTCAAGTTTTCTATGCTATTGCATTCAACATACCAATTAATGTATTTTAAAATATATTTTTTATGGTTTTCGAGAATTGGTCCGTCAAAGTAATAAAATCTTCTCATTAACTGGTGTACTGCAACCTTTCCTCCAATATAATATATGGGTCTTTTCTCTGAATTGTTAAACAATGTTTCTCTTGTAATATCAAAATAGAATATTATGTCATAGTATTTTCTTAGAATTGGATTTGCTGAACCAGGACCAAAGCATATTATTGCGTCATTATCTTTGCTATCCTCTAATAATCTAGACCTCAGTTTTCTAACATTTTTGATGTTAAGTACCGTTAATATTTTTCCTCTATAAACATATCCAAATGTTTTATCTGCTGAAAGAGATTTTTCAACAATTTTATTCAATGCATTAATATTATAATGTTCTAAAAAATTATATGTTTTGATTTTTAAACCTTTTAAAATTTCGTTTACTTTTGAAAGAATGTTGTCCCAGTCTATTCCAAGATATCCATCAAAAGCGATTCTACATGCCCTTCTCCTTTTTTTCTTAAAGGTTTGAATTTCTTCTACAAGTTTTTCGATAAACTGGTCTTCACCAACTACTATGCTGTCAAATTCTTTGTCAGAAACTCTTATAATATTATCTGCTTCTTCTATAGAATAGTAGATTTTCATATGCAAGTCCATTAAAGTTTTGGAATAAAAATTTTTATCATGAAAATTTTTAATATAAGCTTGAGGTGAAAAAATTAGGTTGAATGCATCTGACATTTTTTTAGCGGTTGAATGTGGTGCCTCAAACACGGTTTCAGCCATATTCGATTCTAGGGGTAATGTTTTAGGTATGGGTTTTTCTGGTCCAAGTAGCCATCATGCTGTTAAAATTGATGTGGTTAAAGCAAATTTGCTTAAGTCTTTAAAGAATGCTTTCGAATCAGCAGGGTTGGCTGAACGTATTGTAGAATCTGGTTGCTTTGGTATGGCTGCACTTGACACTAAACAAGATTTTGAAATTGTGTCTAAACTTTTAAGTGAATTGAACATTGTTAAAAGACCTATTATTGTTGGAGATCATGTGTCTGCCTACTATACTGTAACGTTTGGTAGCCCTGGAATTGTGGTTATTTCTGGTACAGGCTCTATAGCTTATGGCGTAAATGAAAGAGGTGAGGCTGCTAGGGCTGGTGGCTGGGAATGGCTTGTTAGTGATGGTGGAAGCGCATATTTTATTGCAAGGGAAGGTCTTTGTATGGCTGTAAAATCTTATGATAATATTGGTGAAAAGACGGTTTTATTGAAACTTTTTATGGAAAGTTTGGATGCTAAAGATTTTGACGATTTTATTCAAAAAATTTATGAGAATACAGAAAAAGCTAGGATTGCGTCACTTGCTCCTGTGGTTGTTAGGGCCTACAGGATGGGGGATAAGGTTGCGAGGGATATCCTAATGAGGGCTGGTGAGGAACTTTCTCTACTTGCAGTTTCTGTTGCAAGAAAGCTTGGAATGGAAGATTCTAAAGTTATTATTGGTTGTGTTGGTGGTGTGTTTAAATCTGGACTGATTGTATGGCAGTATTTTAGACGTTATGTGAAAAGTTTTTTACCCTATGCTAATGTGAAAAAGCCTAATCCTACCACAATTGAAGGTGCTATTTTGTTGTGTCTGAAGGAAAATGGTTTTAAGCTTACAGAGAATGTTGTACGTAATGTTAAAGATGGTGTTAAAAAATTTGTTCCACGCTAATTATGAAATCCTTAATTATGATTTTAGGGATGCTTTTGGTTATGTATGGTAGGGATCTTGTTGTTGATGCGATTGATTTTTCTAGTCCAGAGCGTGTACCGATATGGTTTACTGAATTAAATGAAAGTGATGTAATTGAATTGTCAGCAAAATTTGTCGGTGGCTATAAGAGGACTTGGGATCCATTTAATGGTGTCTCTGGATTTGATGAATGGAGCTGCTATTGGTCTGTACCATTGTCTGGTGAATGGAAAACTATGGGTATTGTCACAGGTCATCCTATGGAGGATTGGAGTAATTTAGAAAATTATCGTTTCCCAAAATTTAAAATTGTTTTAAATTCCTCTCAATCTACTTTTGATAAAAGTAAATATGTTGTTGGAAGTGTTCCCTTCACCCTTTTTGAAAGAATGCATTTTTTAAGAGGTTTTAAAAACCTGCTTACAGACTTTTACAAGTATCCTGAGAAGGTGTCTCTTTTAGCTGATTATGTTCTTGACGTTCAATTGGATCTTGTTAAACAATGGTGTGAAATTGGTGTTGATGGCATATTCTTTACTGATGATTGGGGTTCACAGCAAGGACTTTTTGTTGCTCCCCAAATTTTTAGGCGAATTTTTAAGCCAAGATATAAGATTCTTTTTGATACCTTACATGAATACGGTGTGCATGCGATACTACATTCCGATGGAAAAATTCATTCTATCATCGGAGACTTTATTGATGTTGGTTTAGATGTAATAAATATTACACAACCTACATCTTTATTCTCATTACCATTTTTAAGTAGTAACTTTGGAGGAAAAATCTGTTTTCTAACTAATGTTGATAATCAGACAACAATATATGGTTCGAAGGATAAAATGAGGTTTGAGGCAAAAGAAATCATATATTATCTAGGTAAGTTTAATGGTGGCCTCATAGCTGGATGGATAGATCCATGTGACACTATAGCCTTAAAGGTTCCATTAGAAAATATTAGAGTTGCATGTGATGCATTTAAAGAGTTCGGTTTATATTCTAAAAGATTTTAGCTAAAGAAATCCAAGCTCTTTTCTTCGGTCTATTGTAGCTTCTGCTTCAGCTCCTGTGCTGATTATTGTAACAGGAACCCCAGTCTCCTCCTCTATTTTTTCAATCATCTCTTTTGCCTCCTTTGGCAGCTGAGAAAATTCGCGTACATTTTTTGCTTGAGGATAAACTACGTCTAACTTTGTTATAGCGATCTGTGTTGCAGAATTTAACATTACCGCCCTTTTTGCAAGCTCATAATTGAATGGTGCACTTCTTCTAACCCTGCCAGTAACTGTAGCCTTCTCAAGCCACCCCCTCCTCTCAGCCTCCTCTGTAGATAATTCTCCTGGCAACTCTCCTGCACCAACTCTTGTAACATATGCTTTGAATACTACAATAACGTCATCTACAACTTTTGGGCCTATTCCCACATCAGAGCATATTGCTGAAGCTGTAACATCCTTGGACGTCACAAAAGGATATGTTCCATGGAACAGAGAAATGAATGTTCCTTGTGTTCCTTCAACATGCACGGTCTCTCCTTTAGAAATGGCGTCGTTAACCAAGTAGGGTACATCGTCAACATATCTTGAAAGAGCCTCTATATCTTTACAAACTTTTCCAACTCTTCTTACTCTGTCAACGTTTGCTGGACCACAGCCTGTTCCAGTAGTACCTATCTTCCCCTTCAAGTATGCATCCGCTCTATCCATTTCAATATGCTTTTGTTCTATAACACCACATTGTCTATCAATTTTAACTCTATCCTGTGCACTAAATGTCTCTATCTCTTTGAGTAGAACATTCGGATCTACAAGAACACCAGGCCCGATCATAAGCTTTGTACTCTTATTTATTATGGCGCTTGGAAGCATTCTTAGCTTAAACTCTTTTCCCTCGAATACTACTGTATGTCCAGCATTTGGGCCTACCCCTCCTCTTACTGCAATCTTTGGATTATCCTTAATTGAAAGGTAGGACATTATCTTGCCTTTTCCCTCATCTCCAAAAAATCCTCCTACTATGACACTACAGGGCATACTCCAACATCTATTTGGTTGAAAAAAGTTATGATATAAAGATTAAATCTAAATGTTTTGAAGCGTATAATATGAAAACATATGGTAAACTTAGTGAAAACCTGTTGAGGAAATGCATTTTTCCATACACGGGGGTTAAATATTCGGATGTTACTGAATCTGCTGGTATAGGTGTTGACTTTGCTGTAATAAAATGTTCTGACAAGTTCATGATAGTCTCAACTGACCCGATAACTGGTGTTGGAAAAAATATTGGATGGTATGCTATTAATGTTAACGCAAACGATGTTGCTACAAGTGGAAACAGGCCAAAATTTGCTGTAAATGTTATGCTTCTTTCAGAATATGAGGGTAGGAATTCGATAAAGGAGATTGCTAAAGAAATAGATCGTGCATGTAAATCATTAAATATTATGATTGTTGGCGGACATAGTGAGGTTGTTAAAGGTCTCGAGAATACAATTCTTGTTGTAACTGCATTCACTTTCGCCGATAAGTATGTTACTTCAAAAAATGCTTTAGATGGCGATCTGATTATGATGACAAAGACTGCTGGGCTGGAGGGTACAAGTATTTTGGCAAGAGAATATAAAAGGTATCTCTCGGATCTTGAACCAAATATTATAAAACGTGCTGAAAACATGATTAGGGAAATTAGTGTTGTCCGTGATGCTGAAATTGCTTTCTCAACAGGATATGTTCATGCAATGCATGATCCTACAGAAGGTGGCGTATTAGGAGGCTTATATGAAATGAGCGTTGCCTCTGGTTTAGGTTTTAGTGTAGACGCTAAATTGATTCCTGTAGCTGAGGAAACAAAAAAGGTTTGTAAGATATTAAATGTCGATCCATTAAAACTGATTAGTTCAGGTGTTCTTTTAATGGCCGTCGACCCTAAAGGGGAAACATATGTTAAAGAAGAATTGGAGAAAAATGGTATAAAAGTTTCCAAAATAGGCTACTTTAGAAAAGGGGAAAGAACAATATTAGGGAGAAGAAAAAGTTTTGTGGCTAGAAAAAGTCCTGTTGACGAACTATGGCTTCTTAAAAAACGATTTTCATAAGCCAAACCTTCTACTTCTCTTTTGATAAATTCTTATTGCTCTCATTAAATCGATCTTCCTAAAATCTGGCCAATAAACATCAAAGAACACAAGTTCACTGTAGGCGCTCTGCCATAGGAGGAAGCCACTTAATCTTTCTTCTCCAGACGTTCTAATTATAATATCTGGTTCGGGATTTGGAAGATGTGCCGTGTAAAGATATCTGGTTACAAGTTGTTGGTCTATTTCCTCAACCCTTACCTTAGCATTTTGGACATCATGTACAATGTTTTTTACCATGTCAACGATTTCTTGTCTACCTCCATATGCCATAGCAATGTTCAAGAAAAATGAATCATATTCTTTCGTCGCTTCCTCAATTTCTCTAATTAGCTTTTGAATTTTTTCTGGAAGGAGATCTATTTTTCCAATAAACTTTATCTTAACCCTGTTCTCATGAAACTCTTTGTTCTCTTTTACTCTTGAAAGATATTCTTCTGCTAACGATATGATATGTCCTACTTCTACAGGGTCTCTTTTAAGATTTTCAGTTGAAAGTACATATAATGTCATAGTTTTTATTCCTAAACTTTTTGCCCACTTCAGAATCTTTTCTGCAACCTTTGCTCCAAACTCGTGGCCAACGTAAGGTGGTAGGCCCTTACTTAATGCCCATCTTCTATTCCCATCCAATATTAATCCAACATGGGATGGAATAGGTTTCCCAGCGATCTGCCTGCTTAGCCAATACTCGTACAACCTATACACTCCCAGTATCTCCAGAATCCTTCTTAACATTTTCTACCCTCTCCCTTCTTTTCTCACTCACTCTAATGTATGTGAATGAAATTATAACGAACAGTAGTGATAAGCCTATCAAAATTGTTGAAACTACTGAAAACGGGCTCCTGTTAGGATCTTTTAAAACTTGTGATAATTCTAAAAATGGAAAATATAAGAGTATAAGTGTTACGATCCCAATAGTGTATCTGAAAATTTTATAAAAAGTATCCTTTATGAATGCTCTAAGTATTTGGCCAACATAGTATATTCCCGCACCAAACCACATGTATATTAGAGCATTTTCTAAGAATACTCCTAAAAGGAATGGAAAATATTCTAAAAACTGTGATGGATCTGCAATGACATTCTTAAACTCTGTTGTAGCTCCTAAACCAACTCCCCCCCTATAGAATGCGATAACATACATAATCAGCATACCAAATATTGAAAATATTCTAATATAGCTTGAGGGTGTCAGTTTCTTAACTTCTCCAACAATCTTATCTATATTAAATCCTCTAATAATAAAAAGTATGCCTAAAAAGAAGAGTATACCAATTAATGCCTCAGTAACTAGATTAAAGTAGACTAAGGTTGCAAAAATAAGTAAGAAGACTCCAGGTAATCCAAGAAAGTATCTTGAATATCTAGGATCAAATACAAGCATCTTGAGATATTTTCCAATGATCATATAAGATTCTTCTACACTTTTACTATGCTTTATAACAATCCTTTTGACAGACAAGATTGGTGCAAGAGACTGAATTACTGGGACAAGTATTTCGTCTTCGACTCCATCGCTAACAAAAATTATTCCATCAGCCTTAAATTTTTCTAGAACATTACTTAACTCCTTCCTTATTTTGATGTCCGCTTCAACACCGCCTTCAAATGTTCCTGTTACAATTGCAATCTCAGACCTTAATCCTTTTTCAGTAAGGCTGTCATATTCCTTTATTGCGGCAAATATGGCATTAGCATCTGCTTCTTCAGGGTCTGCAATTGCAAGTTTTTCTGCCGCCCTTAAGCATTCCCCCCTTCCAACCACAGGTGAAGGTATTCCTGTCTTCTGATAAAGGTCGTTATCTCTATCCACACATAATACTAGTACTCTTTCCTGTAATTTGTCCGCCATCAAATAAGATACATTATTCTTAAATTAAAAACTTTAAATGACGGGTGTATACTTAAAATTCTATACCTTTACGAGCAACCTGTCCTCTACTGAAGGGGTGGCGGAGACAATCTATTTTAATCAAGTAATCTGCATAGTCGAATAGCTCTTGAGGAGCATTTCTACCAGTTAAAACCAGTTCAATATTCTCTGGTTTTGATTTTATTAGAAAGATAATGTCATCAATCTTTAAAAGACCAAAATGTAATACAATGTTAACTTCGTCTAAAATTACTAGATCAAATTTTCGAGATAATATGATTTTCCGAGCATATTCTAGTCCTTTAATTGCAAGTTTTATATCTTCTGGGCTAACGATTCCCTTGTTAACAAAGGTTTTTGTTCCAAATTGTCTGATCACAATATTTTTACGATATCTCTTAAAAAAAAGGATTTCACCTGAAGTTCTTCTTTTCAAAAACTGTATGACACATACTTTTAAGCCCCAACCAAGTGCTCTTACTGCAAGCCCAAAGGCTGTAGTTGTTTTTCCAGGCCCATCCCCTGTTATTATATGAACGTATCCTTTATCTAATTTATACTTTTTCACATAAAAAGATATTTTTTAGTAAAATATATTTTTTTCTAACTATAGTTGATTCTCTTCTTCGTAAAGTAGTTGGAGTTCTTGGAATGTTAGACTCTCTCCTCTTTCTAACTTCTTTCTTATCTCTTCTTTTACCATCTGTTTCTTTTTCGCCAAAATTCTATTGTATATTGTATTCTCTTTTTCCCTAATTTTGTGTACTGTCTCCTTTTTTTCCGCACTTAACCTATCCAATTCTCCCTGAACCTTCTCGATCTCATTTTGAAGGGTTGAAATGTTCTCAAAGTACTCTTTTTCTTGATTAATGTAGTTTCCTAACGTTTCTTTAACCTGTCTTATTTCATTCTTTAAATTTTCTATATTCTTTTTAATCTCATCAATTTTAGTGTTTATTTCATCAATTTTTGCATCATGTGCTTCAAGCTCCTCCTTTAACCTTTTTATCTCATTATCTGTTTCAAGCGCCTTCTTCTTTTTTGCAAGTTCTCTACGTATTTTGTCTGCTTCCTCAGCATACTTAAGTTCCATACCCTTTGCTTTTGGTTCTGTTTGAAGCTTCCACTCTATACTTTCTAATTTCTTTTCAAGATTAATGATCTCCTCCAAACTCACTCTTTTTCCTGAATCCTTGTAAGAGGAAAGTTTCTTGTTTAATGTGCTTCTTATCTCATTTTTTTCTTCAATAAGTTTCTTCTTCTGATCAACCAACTCATTAAATTGTTTATCTAGTTCTTCTCTTTTAAAGTACAGTTCATTTAACCTTTTTTTATTAAATTTTATGTTCTGGCTTAGTTCCTCAAGTTTACTCTTTAAAATATTAAACTCATTTACAAGCTCTCTTTTTTTATTAAAGAGCTGTTGTATATTTTCTGTTATCTCCAAAATTTTTGTTGTCGGCTCCAAACACGGTCCTTACCATAACCCATCAAAGTTTAATAAATAAATTTATTTGTTTTAAATAAAATTTTAAAATTTGTACCAACTTGTATTTTGTTCATTCGCTATATTCTTCTCCCCCTCTTAGAATGTTTGCTATCGCGGAGCCTAGGTTTACCATTCCATCCCAGGTAATGGCTGAAACTGGTACTGGCACAGGTATCAAAGATAGTCTAGAGAATGCTCTAAAGATTTCTGTAGCCAAAAGGTACCTTTCCCCTTCCCTTTCAATTGAAATGTCCTTTTCTAATGTTTTGGGTTCTGTGCACCATTCCATAATCTTTTTAGCAATCCTTCGATTCATGTCTATTTTTGTAAGTACAGGTATTTGTGGTAGATTTAATCTTAGCTTTAACGAATTATATAACAGGACTGTGGAAAGGAAATTAAATGGGTTTGCTGAAATGGTGAAATCGAATAGGAATAGAACCACTTTTTCTTCACCACTTAAGTTATGTGCAACATAGGGTCCACTTTCTCTGAACGCAAAAAGTTCAAGTTGTCCTGGTGTATCAACTATAACATAATCTGGATTACATTCTTCAACCTCCTCTATTACCTTCGACAAGTTTACAGCTATTAAATCTGATGCCGCAACCATCGCACCATTTGGTCCAAGTTCATATTCTTCCATTATCTGCTGAACATCAATATACTGACGTATGTCAACATCAGGTTCATAGGGTAGTTTAAGGGCGCCTGGGTCCAAATTTAATGTTATTGCATAGGATTCCCTTTCCTCATACCATTTTTTCAAAACTGATGTAAGTGTAGATTTTCCTGAGCCAGCGGTTCCAGTTAAAAATATTGTGTACATTTTCTACAAAACTTCCCTTTCCTATCAATTTAAGTTTTTGCAGTCTACCTTATCTTTGTTACATACTGTCCGAACCTTTGATTAATAACCTGCACTACCTCATTAACATGCTCTATGGCTGTAGGTGAAAGTGTATCTCTAACGTATACGTGTAATATTAATCTATATTTTCCACGATAGGATCTTGGATGCGTTTTCAAATATATGTCAGTATATTTCCTTACAATCTCCTTCAAAGTTTCCGCTAAAAATGACTCACCTACACCCTCTAAGCTCATCTTCTTCTCATAATATTTTCCAAGATCCGGTAAAACCTTAAGAACATACTCTTTCATCATACACTTCATTTCTGATGGAACGCCTGGAAGCACAAATATCCTTAGCCCATTTACTCTAACATCTACTCCAGGCGCTACTCCTTTACTGTTTGGTATGATATCACAGTCTTTTGGCACATACGCCATCTTCTTACTTGCTTCAGCAAGAGGATGGCCCCTTGCTTTCGCCCTTTCTTCCAGTTTCTTTAATGTTTCATGGTGCAGTATAAGTTCTTTTCCTATAATCTTTGCAACACTTTCCATTGTTATGTCATCGTAAGTAGGCCCTAATCCTCCTGTTAGGATGAGATATTTTACGCCATCTCTTTTTGCATCATTAATTGCCCATAAAATCTCCTCATAATTGTCCCTTACACATATTATTCTATCCACAAAATATCCCTTTCTATTTAATTGTTTTGCAATGTATGTTGCATTTGTGTTAATAACCTCTCCTATAAGAAGTTCATTTCCTATACAGACTATCCTACACTTGCTCATATTAGCCCATCTTTTGACATTATTTTTTTGAAAGCCACCAACTTAGTATTTCGCTTTGCTGTTTCTTCTTCTTACTTTTCTCATCAGACTGTCTCATCTTTTCACGTAATTCTTCTAACTGCTCTTTTGTTGCATATAGTCCACACGATTTACACAAATAGCTTTTTGTCGAAACCTCATATGACATTATTGCTCCACATTCGGGGCATCTTTCCACCATACATCTACACCAACTTAACCTTTCTAGAAACTTCTTAATTAAGATTGACAACTTATATATATCTATACACAAAACTTTAATTGTATGATATGGATATTTAGACCTGATGCTGAAACAGTTTGGTATGACGATGAAGTTAAGCGTAGGCTTTCTTGGTATAGAAGTGTAATGGTTGGCGAAAAGCCTGCAAAATTTTTCATTTGCAAAAATGTTCCCGTTGAAGATTTTAGTGGATTAAGTGAACAAGAACTTTGGTCACTTCATGAAAAAACTAGAAGTGTTTTTGTTAAATTGTATGAAAAGATTGTTGAAGGTTCTGAAAAAATTGATTTTAGGCATGAGGTTTCACCAAGCTTTCTAGACCTTAAAATTGAATTGGCTGAAAGAATTGTGGAGCATTGTATATTTTGTGAGCGTAGGTGTTCAGTGAATAGGAAAGCTGGCTTTAAAGGATTTTGCAGAGTTGGATATAATTCAAGGGTTTCTACATGGTTTCATCATTTTGGTGAAGAGGGTCCACTCTTAGGTAAAGGTGGTTCAGGTACAATATTTTTTGCTGGATGTAACTTTGGTCCTTGCGTCTATTGTCAAAACTGGGACATCTCCTCTAATCCAGAAAATGGTGTGGAAGTGTCTCCTAAAACACTTTCTCTAATCTGTGAAGAGCTTAAAGATGGTGGTGCTGCGAACATAAATTATGTTGGAGGGGAGCCAACTCCAAATTTGCATACAATACTTGAATCAATGAAATTCTTGAAGCATAATATTCCTCAGCTTTGGAATAGTAATATGTATTGTTCTATTGAAACTATGAAACTTTTGTCTGATGTCATAGACATATGGTTGCCTGATTTCAAGTACGGTAATGATGTTTGTGCAAAATCTCTTTCTAATGTTGAAAACTATTTTGAAATAGTGTCGAGGAACCATTTGATTGCATCAAAAAATGGTGACATGATTATAAGGCATCTTGTTTTACCGGGGCATATAGAATGCTGTACTAAACCAGTACTCAAATGGATTTCAGAACATCTTACAAATGTTCTAGTAAATATTATGAGCCAATATCATCCAGACTATCTGGTTGAAAAGTTTCCTCAAAAATATAAATCTCTTTACAGACATGTTTCACGAGAAGAGATGATGGAAGCATATTCCTATGCAAAAAATCTTGGTATAGTTTATGAACCTGTTTCATAGAAAATTTTTTAACTTTTTGCGGAAAATTCCATCAGATATGAATGGTTGTTTCACTTACAGTTTATTGCCCAACTAAACTTTTCTCTAAGACTCTTTGAATACATTTTTTCGATAGGCAACTTATTTTTTCTCGCATACTCTATAACCAGTCTTGGGTCTATGTAGGATGTTAGTGAGGTGTTTAGATTCCATTCAGCTGTATCCTTATATATTTGAAGTTCTAAAAGCGTTTTCCTATACTCATTTTCTACCTTTTCCAACCTTTCAATTAACTTTTTCCTCCTTTTTTCGCCGGCCTCCATTATTTTCCTTTTAATAATATCCATCTTCTCCTTTTTTTCTTCAACCTTTAACTCTTTCCTTTTAACTTTCTCATCAAATTTTTCTGGAAGCTTCCTTTTATGATTTAGCCTTTTTGCTACAGCTAAATTAATATACTTGAATCTTATCAGTTTCTCGAATTCGTTTTTTCCAAATTTTCCAGCTGTTTCCCTTAAAGTTTTCTTAAATGTTTGTCCAGCTATCATTGTTCTAAAAGTCTTAGCAGAAACTCCTGGAACCACTTCTTGCAAAAATTTAGAAACTTTACTCGAATTTATTCCATCAAATACTAGCCCATTTTCTGTATTTTCAATAAATTTAATAACATTTTTTAAAACCCTTTTAGGCAAAACTATCTCACGATGCCAGTGCACGTAATCTTTGCCAACAAAATCTAAGACTAGTATGTTTTCCTCTACTTTTAAGTTTTCAACTCTTAAAGTTGTACATCCAATAGTACCTGTTTCACCAGCTATTCTTTCATCACCAACCCTTATACCTGTTTCCTTGATCAAATAAACAACGGTTGCAACCTTTTTCCTCAGATAGTCCTTGGCTGCAAGATTTTTGCGAATATGCTTTTCAACTTCGCCTATTCTTTTCTCAAGTTCTATCGCCTTATCCCATTTACTTCTTTCCTTTTCTTGCCTTAAACTACTATTCGGTGAAAACCATACATACTTCATTTTACCATTTATTGGGTTTCGCCAGCAAGCTATCCACATACAGTCACTTTTCCAAACGATATCCTTCCATCCGTCTTCAAGGTCCTTTGGTTTCTCACTTAAGTTTAGTATTATGTCGTCTCTTTTAATTGCCTTTTTCCATCTTCCCCTAATTGGATTTTTACCTTTTGACATGAAGATGCCTGCTGGTTCAACGGCCCAATTCTGTAGCTCAACCTTTTTTCCATCAACTACCGCATACCCATACTTTTCCTTTAGTAGTTGGCGTAATCTTTTACGTTCTTCCGATAATCTTTTTCTCTCTTCCCTACTCATTTTCTCTTTCTTCTTCTCCTCTTTATCAATATACTCTTCGATTTCACTCCAGTCTATTTCCTCTTTTCTGCAAACTTTGTCTATTCCAACCTTTTTACAAAAATCTTCAAGAAAATTTTTAACAAATACTTCATCGTTTATGTAAGGTGTATTAAATTTTTTAACAAAAGCTAAAGCCATCTGTTCAGCTTCAGCATCAAGCAATATCTTATTCCCATTATATTTTATGCTTAATCCTACCGGACTATATTCTGGAATATAAACACCATGGTGTATGAGTTGTCGCATGTAGGGACGCCATTTCTACTCTATTATTTAAAAATATTTAAAAATGGTTAATAGCTTTATACAGAAGGTTTATATTCAATCTTTAATTAATATTTGAACTAGATTTATTTAATTAATGATTTGACAAGTGGTAGTAGCATGTTTCCCTCTTCCAGTACACCGAATCTGCCTTTTGCACATTCTTTTTCAGTGAATCTACATATCATGTCTTTTTTAAGTACTTCGGAGGAGATAATGAATGGTACGGGGTCGTCTGTATGTGCCTTTAATGTTACTGCTGTTGTATGGTCTGATGATACAACTAACAGTGTCTCCCTTAAGTTTAAAGTCTCTTTCAATGTTCCAAAAAATTCTCTATCAATTTCTTCAATAATTTTCTTTTTTGCAGTATAGTTTCCATCGTGCGCTGGCTCATCCGGTCCCTTCAAGTGTACATAAACGAGTCCATAATCTCTAAGCAATTTTATTATCTTTTCAGCTTTTTCTTTAAATTCTGAAGGTGTGCCTATGGTAAATACGTCTGCTTTAAGTGTTTTCGCTATCCCTATCTCTACTGGCATGTCTGCAGCTATCGCAGTTCTTAATCCGAACTTTTCCTCCAATGGTACAAGCTTGGGTAAGGTACAGCCGGCATCCCTTAATAGTATCATATTTGCTTCAAGTTTTCCCTCAACCTTTCTTCTTCTATTTATTTCATCGTCCTTTAATATTTCGTAAACCTTTTCTGTAAACTCGTTCACGAGTTCAGCGGAAGTCTTTGACTCTATTGTATCATCTAATGGCTCACACTTTGCAACCTTCATTTCCTTTTCACCTGTAACCGCTACACCCATCCCATGAATTTTTAGATATGCGGGGTCTGTGTTAGTTATGTTCTCACTTAATCTAGTATCTTCTGCCCTAAAAACTACTACACATCTATGTCCCACCGTTGCTTTGACAGTAACACTTTTTCTCTTATCCGATAATTTTATCTTCATGTTTATTTTTTCAGCTAAACTTTTTGCTTCATCTGATGTAAGTGTTCTCCCAACCCTCCTGTCAACTATTGTCATATCATTATTTACTGTTGCAAAGTTCCCTCTTAATGCAAGGTTTCCGTCCTCGAACTCTACTCCTGCACCTAATGCTTCAACAACCCCTCTACCAATGTATCCTTCTCTCACCTTATATCCAAGCATACTGTATACTGCTACATCAGATTCTGGAGCTATACCTTTTCCCACAGTATACACTAATCCTCCAACTGATTTTCTTGCAAAATAATCTAAATTCGGTGTATAAGCTGCCTCCAATGTTGTTATATAGTTCAGTTGTGGAATAGGTCTATCTGCTGCTCCATCTAATATAACATAAAGTATCTTCATCTTTGAACGGTTTATGGTTTAAAATTTTAAGTTAAAAATCTTTAAATTTTTCTATCTATTGTATGTTCCATATGTTTGTTGATATCTTGGCTGAGATGGTGGTGTAGGTGTAGTTGGTGTTTTAGCTTTCTTTATCCTATAATATAATGTTCCTATCTTGCCTTCGAAGTCCGATAGTATGCTGTCGAATGTTGCATAAGCCTCTGCCGGTGAACTGAATGGACTAAAATATTTATGAACTGCTTCAGGTGAACCACTTTTTGTTGACATGTAATAGAAGTGGTCACTTTGCTGTAGGAATCTCCAGATCTTGTACATGCCTGCATCGTTTATTTCTTTTAAATAGGGTTCAAGTTTACATAGCCTATCAAATGCTATACGTTGCATTGAATTGTCTATCCATGCACTAATATCCTTTTCGATGTCAGCCCAAGATATGGTCTTCTCCACTGGCACACTTATTGCTCCAGAAGATGGTACATTGTCTATAACTTCTGTTGGTGTAGCCCACTGTAGGTTCCCCATTTTTGCAACCTCTTTAGGAAGATATTTGAGGAAATCAAATATTCCTGTATCACTCCAATGGTGTTCCCCAAATGTTTCTATGTCAACTGCTATAAGTATAACATCTCCTCTTGTTTGGGAGAGCCAGGTTGCATATTTTTCTGCAGTTAGTGGATACTCGCTCCAAGTTTTTAATGAAAATCTGAAGCCTATGTCATCGGATAAAATATAGTGGCGTAGGATAAGTTTTATAGTTTCTGTTCCTATGGCTGAGTAAACGTATGTTGGTGTACGCCATTCCAGAATTTTTGGCACACCCTCTGTTAGTATTCCCTTAAACCCCAACCCCTCTACAGTTTTCGCGATCACGTCATTATAAATGTATTCTGTATTCTCGAAGACTTTCACCTCGTATCCAAAAACCTGTTTTATAAGATCTTTATGTTCTTTCACTTGTGATATGAATTCGTTCATTCCAAGGTTTGATAAGGATGCTAGGGAATGATAATATGTTCCTCCCAAAAGTTCCACATTTCCTGTCGAAACAAGTGCCTTAAGCTTTTCTATTAATTGTGGTTCATACAATGCAGCCTGATATAGAAACATTCCACTCATTCCTAAAGCTACCTTAAATGGCTTATCTGTGCTTGAAGTTTCCTTTATTTTCTCAAGTAGGATGTCAAATGTTGGGTTATAGCATTTTTTTGAAACTCTAGTAAATATTTCTCTATTAAGTTTGTCATCAAAGTATTTTTCCATTACAGATTCCCCTGAAGCGATCCTTTTTATCCTCTCATAAGGGAACATTCTATTTAATCGTCTAGGCTGATGTATTTCAAAAGCAAGTACAATGTATGTCATTTCACATCATATACTCTGCTATCACTAATAAAGTTTACTTGAAAAATAATATACTTTTCTGTCAATTTTTTTTTACCTAGAACAAAAATTGTGTGCCCTCTAAATTTTTATAAAAAGGCAGATATAACCCTAAAAGGATAGTTTTGAAGCTCGCAGTATTCTGCTGGGAATTTCCACCACGTATTGTTGGAGGGCTTGGATCCTACATTGCGGAAATAGCTCCAAGGATCGTGGCAAGAGGCAATGATGTGAGCCTATTTACCTTTAATGATGGAAAATTAAAGACTCACGAAATGTACAGGGGTGTTGAAGTTCATCGGCCGACCGTTGTTGACATCGAAGACATATTTCCATCGGTTGTAAGGGAAGATATTGCCAGATGGGGTAGTGGCATAAGATTTTTTGCTAACGTGATGACAAGCAATATATTGTGTGCGACAAAGCTCGTTAACCAGCTTGTAAAATTGGATAGTAGAGAATTTGACCTGATAGTCGCACACGATTGGCTATCTTTTATTGGCGGCATTGTTAGCAAGAGAGAATTAAAGCTTCCTCTTGTCGCACATTTCCATTCTACTGAAAAGGGTAGAAGTTTAGGTAATGGCTCAAAGACTATTGTAGAGCTTGAAATGATGGGTGGAAAGGTGGCTGACAAGATAGTGACGGTGTCTAATGCAATGCTTGATGACCTCACCAATCTTGATATTCCGAAAGAAAAGGTTCAGGTTGTATACAATGGTGTTGACCCTAAAAAGTATGATCCTAAAGCAATTGGTGATGATGCTAAGCAGTATATTAGGAGAAAGTATGGTATCAAAGATGATGAGCAGATGATACTATTTGTTGGACGACTTGTTCCAGTTAAGGGTGTTGACAAACTAATATATGCTATGAAACATGTTACAGAAAAATATCCTAAGGCCAAACTTGTGCTCGTTGGAACTTCAGAAAATGAAGTATACTATTCGAATCTTATATCTAATCTCTGTTTAAACGAATGTGTTAAGGCAAGGTTCGAGTTTATCGAAGAGGAAGAGAGAATATTACATTATGCTGCCTGTGACATGGCTGTCTTTCCAAGTCTCTATGAACCCTTTGGAATAGTAGCACTTGAAGCTATGAGCATGGAAAAGCCTGTTGTTGTTGGTGCACGTGGTATTTCTGGACTAAGAGAAATTGTTATACCTTCTGGACCAAATCAATGTGGTGTCCACGTTAACCCCTACGATCCATCTGATATTGCTTGGGGAATAAACGTGCTTTTAGAGGATCTTGAACGGGCTAAACAGTTTGGGAAAAATGGTAGGAGAAGGGTTCTTGAAAAATTTACTTGGGACAACGCTGTAGAGGAAACAATTAAGGTTTACAGTAGTCTTCTATGTGGGTGAATTTTTTGGGGGAGTTAAGAAAAGATTATTTTCTTGAAAGATGGGTTGTTATAGAGCCTGCTAGAGCGAAGAGGCCTTCTGATTTTGAAAGAATTGATGAGGAAATTAATGAGGGTCTCTGCTACTTTTGTCCAGGCAATGAACATCTTACTCCACCGTCCATATACACTCTTGTGCTCGAAAATAACATTTTTATTAAAAAACAGGATAGTGAAGAGGAGCGGGTTAAAAATTGGACTGTTAGAGTTTTTCCCAATAAGTATCCAATAATGTCTCTTGAACCAAATGCTGAATATGCAAATTATCCGACTGAAAGTGAGCCTGCATATGGGTACCATTATGTTGTGGTTCCAACACCAAATCATGATGACAAGTTCATTTCCTTTTCTAAGGAAAAATGGGTGACTTTTATTGAAGTGTTAAGAGACATAACACAGTTCTTGTACAGTAATAAGGTTAAGGGTGTAGGATATGTCTCAATATTTATTAATAATGGTAGAACCGCTGGCGCCTCAATAAGGCATCCCCATGCGCAAATAGTTACAACACAAAATATTCCACCAATAATTTCAAATGAAATAATGGCGTACAAAACTCATCCTTCGTTTGAAAAATGTGTGCACTGTAACATATTAAGAGTTGAAACCGGTGGACCTAGACACATATTTTCAACCAAAAATTTTATGTCGATAACTCCTTGGGCTTCAGTTAACCCATACGAATTCTGGATATATCCAATAAAACATGAAACAAAATTTTCTGAAATAAATGCTGAAAAGATTGAAGATCTTGCTATAATACTTAGAGTAATGTTCAGTGCATTAGGTTCGACATTAGGAAACATTCCATTTAATATAGTCTTCCACATTTCTCCAGAAAAGAAGACTACTAAGCTACTACACTGGCACATTGAAGTCTACCCCAGATTAACTACATACGCTGGCCTCGAACTCGGTTCAGGCATATATGTGAACCCCGTTCCTCCCGAACATGCGTGTAGCGTTTTGGCTGTGGCTGCAAAAAAAGAGTATGCTAAGTTGCATAATGTAGAATAAGTTAACTATAATCTTTTTGTGACACGAGAAAACCCTTGTATGAAAGCCAAACTTTTTTCCCATCAGAATATATCATTTCTTCCCCCTCAAGTTTTTTAATAGCTTCTTTAACAAATTCTTCATTTTCTCCTAGATATCTTCCAATATTATCCAAGAATAGTCCTCTCTCACTATCTAATGCGTTAGCATATCGAAGCATAGCAATAATTCGATATTCTCTACTCAAATTCTATCACAACTTTTTTTATATGTTTCAATAGTTTTTTCTGCTATAACATTCCAACTAAATTTTTTATCTACGCTTTCTCTAGCCCTTTTTTTAATAGATTCTGCTAGAGATGAATTTGATAATATGGTATCAATACCCCAGTATATCGAGTAAGGGTCTCGAGGAAAAACTTTTATCCCATTAACTTCATGTTCTATAATTTCAGAAAGTCCATCAACGTCTGAGGCTATAACTGGGACTCCGGCAGCCATGCCCTCTAATGCAACTATGCCAAATGGCTCATAAACGGATGGTACAACAAGGACATCGGTGCTTTTTAAAAGTTTTATCATTTCATCATCAGGTAAGAAGCCTGTAAAAATTACTCTACCTGATAAGCCAAGTCTGTTAGCTTCTGACTCTAGAAATCCTCTTGAGGGGCCGTCGCCAACTATGACAAGTTTTGCATTATACTTTCTCAAGACATATGTCATTGCGCGAATTAGATACTCGCAACCTTTTTGAGGTGTAAGTCTTCCAATAAATAATATCATAATCTCCTTCCAAAAAACATTATATTTTCTCCTTGTTTCTGAAACGTCTACCATCACGTTTAACCTTGCAGGATCTATACCGTTTGGTATAACAACCAACTTTTCTTCTGGAACACCAAATCTTTCAATAACATCTTTCTTCATGGAGTTACTGCATACTATAATCTTCTGTGCATCATAGGAACCCCACCATTCTATGCTTTCTATCATCCTTGATTCAAGAGTCTGCGCACCTTGGCTTCTTTTAAATTCCAAGCTATGGAATGTGAGTATAAAGTTAGATCCTGTATAAAGCTTAGCTTCACTCGAGCATGGCACTGTCATCCAATCATGTGCATGTATTATATCAAAAGTTTTCGCTTCCATTGTTAATTGAGCTATTTTTTTGCTAAAAAAATGGTTTAAAATAAATATCCAAGTGTAGAAGTTTGGAGCTGGAATCTGTATAGGGACCCTGAAAACCCTCACCCCATCTTTCACCTCATATAATGGTGCTCCAGAAACTTCTGGAGTAACAATTGTCACCTCAACATTCTTCTTTGCCAAAAATTTTGAAAGTTCATCCACGTGTCTTGCGATTCCCCCAACTATATTTGGTGGATACTCCCAAGAAAGCATTAGTATACGCAAAACAACCTCTCCCTCTAAATAATAAAAAATTTTTATTAAAATTCGAGTCCAAGCATTTTAGTATAATTTACTCTTCATCCAACCTCTTTTTAAGATAATCTATGCTTGCTGTTTTAGACGGGTCTACACCATTCATCACAGCCAAATATATTGTTGAAGTATCAAGAAAATAAAAGTATGCAACAATAGTTTCTATCATTTTATCACATTCTGGTTTTAACTCCATTAACTCGTGTCCTGAACTCCTTATAAGGTCCTTAACTATCTCGAATCTTTTGAAAATTTCCTTAGACTCATTTCTTGTTCTTAAAATCACAATCTTCGTCTGTGGACAGTATAATTCATATGATACAATCTCGTTATGGCATAGTTCTGGAATTATATCTGACATCGCATGCCATTTTCCATTTTCGCTAACCATTCTTTCAAATCTTTCTACAACACATTTTATATCATTACTTCCATAAACTGTTGGAAAACTCTTGTAAATAAAGGCTGCAACTTGCTTTGAAACATTTTCTCTTAAATCTGTTTCGGGAAAAATTTTTTTAGAATATTCAGAAAACTGGTTTATAGAATTTTTTGCTTCATCAAATTCCCTTTTTTCTATGACACCAATTTCGTGGAATATGGCGACTAGAGTGTAAAAGAGTTGTGGGAAAGCTGCTCTTGGTGCGAGACCTGCTACAACACTATTATGCGGTACATTATCCCTTTTTGACACTCTTTCAAGAATTCCCCCAGATGAAACTGTTATCAAAGGTAAACCCTTTTTGTATGCCTCAATGTAGCAGCTTAAAGTTTCTTCTGTGTTTCCAGAGTATGATACGGTAATAACTAAATCATTTTTTTGAACCCATAAAGGTAAATGATAATCTTTTACTACAACAATATCCAATTCTTTAAAACAGTCTCTTACTGCATCACATGCTGCCGCTGAACCTCCCATTCCACACAAAATTATCTTTCTAACCTCTTTCTCTTTTACCACATAAATGTCCTTTTCAAAAACTTCTTTTGCAAGATCATACCATTTTCTGTAATCGTTTAAAATTTTTGTTGCATTAAACCTTTGTATACGATCATATGACAAAAGTTTTTCAACTTCATCTAAATTATTCATGTCATCTATTTTACAATTTTATGTATATAAAAATTTTTTAGAAAATTAAAAAAAAGAAAGCAGGATGCCCCTTTTAACTAACGCCTCATATAATATGAAGTTTACGCCTTCTTTGAAACAACGATGTCAATGGTTGAAACGTTTCTTGAAGTACCATCTGGTGCCTGTAAGGTTTCTGTTCCTAGGTTAACTTCTTTGACATAGTACTTTCCGTCTCCGAATCTATTTATGAGTACTTGTGAAACGTCAACTGCTTTGCTAATTGCTCTTCCTCTTGACTTTAGAACAACGAAAGATGATTGGGAAAGCTGTAGTACTGCAGAAAGCACATAGGCCATAACACCTTTTTTGCCAATGTAAATGACGTTAGGCTCAGACTTCTTTTGTGGAGCTGAAGGGGCTGCTTCTTTTGCTACTTCAACACTTTCTTCTTCAGTTTTTTTGTTTGCCTTGGACATACTTTTCTCGTATACAAAGGCATATAATTCTTATTAATAACTTTTTTGAATTTTTTAGAGAAGGTATTGAATTGGTATATCCTGATATGTTCCATCAGGCAATTGTCTTCTTATTGAAATTGGTAAAGCTTTCATCTCAAGCTCTTTTTTTGCAATTTCTGTGACACTTTCTGTTCCACTTATTGGTATAAACGGTGGTGCTCCATATGATAGTTGGAGTGCGCGTGCTCCAATTATTCTTGCGCGCTCATATTTTGTAAGCTTAGGTGGGCCAATAAGAATTTGGAAACTGATTTGAGCTTTTTGCAATTTTTTTTCGTTCATTATAAATTATTCACCATTCTTAACGTAGAACCCTTTAACTTACCCCTTTTTGAAATTTTCGGTGCCATTTTATTATATTTTAAATGGATTGCTTCAGAGATAAGGTTAATAAAGATGTTTACTTAATAGTTTCCGTATCAAAATTGTCAGTTAACCAAAGTGTTTCAAGACAGAGGTTTAGACTACAGATTATTAGGAAAGGGGATGTTATTTTAAACTTGTATAAACATCTGTCTCCTTTAACATTATTACATTTAAGCAGAAAAATGCCTTATGAAACTCATGCTATTAGGCAAAGGGATACTATTGTTATGCCATTCAACATTGTTGTTGGAAAGGAAAAGGCGAGAGACAAGTACAAAAGAGGTGATGTTGTATACAGCCCTCAGGATAGTGCAATAATAATATTCCTCCAAGATACAGTTTCTTCTAGGTCCTACAATATTATTGGTGAAGTTGAAGAGGGTATAGAACTTTTGGATTCAATAAAATATGCTGAAAGTATAAGGATCGAGAAAATGGAGTAGCTATCCCTTAGAAGTAAACTTGTAGATGTAGTGGCCACTGAAACCGCCTGCCTTAACAATTATACCCTTAGATTCAAGTGACTTTAAAAACATGTTTGCTATTGACGCAGGAACATTTAATGCTCTTGCAACAGAATATAATGTTAAAGCCTTAATGTTCTTGATTTGGTTGATTGCACTTTCCTCATCAACAATTTTAGGCCTAAACTCCTCACTTTTTGTTTTAGTTTGCACTGTCTTTTTCTGCTTAGCCTTAGCTGCTTCTTCAGCCGCCTGTCTAGCCTGCGCCTTCTCCTGCGCTGTTACCGGTCTCTTTTTTACGCCACCCATACTTTAATCATCCAAAATGGATTTTATGTGGACATAAATTAAGTTTTCTATTATCGCATGATATATTGAACTTTTGGAAAAGTTTAATTAATGTGTCCCACTAAAATTTTTTGACTAATATGCTGTTTAGTGATTTTGCAGAAGCCTTAGCGAAGCTTTCTGAGACAACCAAGAGGTTAGAGATGATAGATATTTTAGCTGGCCTTTTTAGAAAAACTGACAAAAATTTGATAGATAAAGTTGTTTACATGATCCAAGGTAAAATTCACCCAGACTATATGGGTCTAGAGATTGGTGTTGCAGAAAAGCTTGCAGCAAGGGCGATATCAAATGTTTCAGGTGTAAGTGTTGAAAAGATTGAGGAACTTGCTTCAAAGTTAGGTGATTTAGGATCCGCTGCAGAACAGCTTTTAATGAAAAAGGCTCAGCTTACTCTCTTCAGCGAACCTCTTACAGTTGAAAAGGTCTATAGTGCATTGGATAGGGCTGCTAGATCTTCAGGCTCCGGCGCTCAAGAAACTAAGCTTAGAATTCTTGCTGGTCTTTTAAATCAAAGTAGTCCTTTGGAAGCTAAGTTCATAATTAGGCTTGTTGTCGGCACTCTGCGGCTTGGTGTTGCTGACTATACAATATTAGATGGTTTAGCTGAAGCCTTTGTTGGAGGAAAGGAGAATAGAGATGTGATTGAAAGGGCTTATAATCTTTCTAGTGATTTAGGGCTTGTTGCTAGAGTTTTGGTCGATAAAGGCTTTGATGAATTAAAAAAATTCGGCCCACAAATTGGTAGACCCATCAGACCTATGTTGGCGGAGAGACTTACTACAGCTAAGGAAGTTCTTGATAAAATTGGAAATGATGTTTCTGTTGAATATAAGTTGGATGGTGAAAGGGTTCAAATTCATAAAAATGGTGATAGTATTATGCTGTTTTCGAGAAGGCTTGAAAATATAACTCACCATTATCCTGATGTTGTTAGAATTGCTAAAGAGTCTATCGTTGCAGAAAGGTGTATAGTTGAAGGTGAAATTGTAGCATATAACCCTGAATCTGGTGAACTTTTGCCTTTCCAGGAGCTTATGCATAGAAGGAGAAAGTATGATGTTGAAAAGGTTATGGAGGAAATTCCTGCAATGATTTACCTCTTTGACATGCTCGTGGTTGAAGATGTTGACCTAACAAATCGGCCATATCTTTATAGAAGAAGCATGCTTATAAAATATGTTAAAGAAAATCTTTATGTAAAAATTGTTCCCAATATTGTTACAAGAAATCCTGAAGAGATTGAAGTTTTCATGAACCAAGCTATTTCGGATGGCTGTGAAGGTGTTGTGGTAAAGGATGTTAATAGTGTTTATAGGGCTGGTGCAAGAGAATTCAGCTGGATAAAATTAAAGAGAGAATATAGAAGCGAGTTAGCTGACACATTAGATCTTGTAATAGTTGGCGCCTTTTATGGAAAGGGACGTAGGACTGGAAAATATGGTGCTTTCTTGCTGGCAGCATACGATAAGGAGAAAGATATGTTTGAATCAATAAGTAAGGTTGGAACAGGTTTTAAGGATGAAGATTTTGACATATTTCAAAAGCTTCTCGAACCATATAAAATAATGCATAAACATAGTAGGGTTGATTCAAAGATAGAGCCTGACATATGGTTTGTTCCCTCCATAGTAATTGAAGTTATAGCTTCAGAGATTACCTTAAGCCCAATACATACTGCAGGATATGGTTTGATAAAAAAGGATACTGGCCTTGCACTACGTTTTCCAAAGTTTACTGGGCGAATTAGAGATGACAAGGGTCCCGAAGACGCTACAACAGTTGATGAAGTAATAGAACTTTATAAGAGAAAGCTTACAAAGATTACGGCTGAAGAAGTTGATGTCGATAAAATTAGTTGAATTGACAAAATTTTTATTGTCCAAAAAGGATAGCATTGTCAATGAGTATAGTAGAAAAATTCATGTTCCCAAAACTTCAACTTGCACTAGACCTACTTGAGGCTGAAAAAGCGTTAAAGGTTGCTTTAGACACCAGAGATTATATTGACATACTCGAAGCTGGCACACCATTAATAAAATCTACCGGTATATCTATAGTAAGATTGCTAAAAAATCTTTTTCCAGACAAAATTATTTTAGCTGACATGAAAACTTTAGATGTAGGATATGTTGAAGTATCTATGGCTGCCTCTGCTGGCGCAGACATAGTTTCAATATCTGGCTTAGCTCCTGATGAAGTTGTAAAAGAAGCGGTTAGAGCTGCAAAAGAGAAAAATGTTTTTCTAATGGCCGACCTGTTGGGTGTAAAATTCCAGGTTGAAAGGGCTATAGAATTAAAGAATCTTGGTGTAAACATGGTGTGCGCCCACACTGCAATAGACCAAGAAAAGAGTGGTGTAGATATTAAAGAAAAAGTTGAAATGGTTAAAAGAATTGTTGATTCCACTAAACTCATAGTTTCAGCTGCTGGTGGAATCACATTGGAAACCGCCGGCATGATGGTTAAGGCTGGTGCAAAGATTATTGTTGTTGGACGTGCTATAACATCGAATCTTGAACCAAGAAAGGTTGCTGCGGACTTCAAAAACATAATATTAAAGCACTACTAATCATAAAAATTTATTTTTCTTCTCATATGTAAAATTAAAAAGAGTTATAAATTGTAATTTTATAGTATATGTAGACTCGAATATGTATGAGGGGGAAGCAGAGCTTAGAGCTAAAAGAAAAACTCTTTCGCTGCTTACTGATGAAGCTAGAAAAGTTGTTGAAGGTGTAAGAGTTATTTTAAACACATATGATGAACTCTTGAACGGGAACCAGGATAATGTTAAAGCCTATATCGGGGAAGCGAAAAGAATTGAGGATGAAGTTGAAAGGTATAGGCGGAGTCTGGTTAAAGAGCTTATGAGCATGGGTAATATGGTCATAAATAGGGAAGACGTGCTAAGAAGCGCCTTTTCTATAGAAGATATAGTCGATTATGTTTACTCGATAACATTTAGGTTGGGTCAAGTTGACCCAAATATTTTTAAAAAATATAATGTTGAAAAGGATGTTGAAGAACTTATTTTAATGTCAATAGATGTTGTGCAAAAGATGAGTGATGTTGTAAGGATGTTGACAATAAATCCTCAAAAGGTTCCAGAAATCGCCTTAGAAGTAGAAAACATAGAAAAGCAGATAGACGAGAAGTATAGGACATTAAGCATGCGTTTACCTCCACTAATTTCAAATACTACAGGTGCATTTTTGCTACTTGACATTTTAGATAGGATTGAAGCCCTGTCAGACGCCTGCCTTAAGGCAACTGACGCTGTAACAATACTTGCTCTAGGCATATAGTGTTCTTAGAATGTTTACTGGACACATTTTAGGTAATAGAATTGTTATATGGGATATTAACGAGTCTAGAGAACTTTATAGGCTAGGCTTTTACGGTAAACCTCTTGGAATACATAAGCCCAAAAATTTTGAGTTCCAAGCACCACTTATTCTAGACCTTATTGAAGGACTATATTTGGTTGAGAAAAAATTTTTAAAAGTAGTGGACAAAAATGGGAAAGAAGTTTCATATGAAACGCTTTTCAAGATATGTGAGAAGGATTATATTGATTTTGGAAGAAAATATGCCGTTTACAAAGACCTTAGAGAAAAAAACTATATTGTGTTACCTGGAATAAAGTTCGGTTGTGATTTTGCTGTATACGAAAAAGGTCCAGGTATTGATCATGCACCGTATATTGTGCGTGTTGTTAAAGATACAGATAAGTTGTCAGCAACATATCTTGTTTTATCTGGACGGCTTGCAACTACTGTGAGAAAACGATTCATTATTGCGGTAGCGGATGATGTTTGTCCAAAATATTTGGCGTTTGAATGGTGGAAAGGGTAGCTAGTTTTAGAAAACTTTTAATCCATCCCTTTAGAAACTATTAGGCAGTAGTGAATAATGATGGCTGAAATTTCCACGGCCAAACCTTGCACAGCTAGATGCGAGTTCTTCCGCTGCGGCCGTAAAATGTTATCCTTTAAAGGAGGGCGGCCTTGGTGCAACTTTGTTAATGAACCATGTAATCCTCAAACATGCGCCTACGTAACCTGTTTAAGGGGGAAACTTATTTCTGGAAACAGGTGTGGCTTAACGGTCAAAAGATTAACTAGTGAAACAACATCACCAAACGACTTTAAACTAAACATTAAACTACGCAGTAAAGATATTAAAAGATTTGGAGGAGATGACTTAGTATAGCTAATGTCTACACCCTCAAATTTTTTTAATCTTGTATGTCCTTAAACTGGAAACCATACATTTCCTTGTAAAGAATAAATATTCCCTGAGGTGGAAATATTCCTACTTCAGTGATTATAGCGTCAACATATTCAGCTGGTGTGATATCGAATGCTGGGTTTGAAACCTTAACACCTTTGTTTCTAGAAAGCCAATCTTTTGAAACAATCTCGTACTTTGGCCTTTCCTCAATGATAATAAGGTCTCCATAGAATGTTTGAGGACTAATTTTATAACTTTCTGCTGCAACCATAAATCTACTTCTAGACTCCTTAGCCGCTAAAGCAATCAGCGAAGTACCTATCTTGTTAACTACAGCCCCGTTTGCTGTAATAGCGTCTGCTCCAACTATAACTTGATCAATTTTATTCATAAAATATCTTACTGCTGAATCAACTATGAGTGTAACATCCACTCCATTTCTTGAAAGTATTGAAGCAGATGTTAGTCCTTGAAATTTTGGCCTTGTTTCTGTACAATATACCCTAATATTTTTACCCAATTTATGAGCAGACAGAATAACTGAAAGTGCTGCCTCACTGTTACAGTGTGTTAAAAGGACATCACCATCTCTTACACGCTTTGCACCAATAATCCCAATCTTTTCAATTGCGTTAACGCTTTTTTCAATAAAGTCCTCGCATGATCTTCTAAACGCTTCTATCCAAGCCTCTCTATTTTCTAACTTATACAACTCTCTCTTGAAGTTTGATATAACATAATTTATTGCATTAGGAAGTGATACGGCAGTCGGCCTAGAACCTTTTAAATATTCTCCAGCATCCTCTAAACTTTTAATAAACTCTTCTTTTGAAGAAACATTAAGTGTCAAACTATATTCTTCAAGTGCCTTAACAGCAGCCCTCGCAATTCTTCCAGCCCCCCTAACTCTCATTTGCCTTATATCATTAAAGGTTTTTTCTAAAATACTCATATAATAGGTTAAAATTGGGGTTAAATAAAAAGTTAATAGAGAAAAAGATGGGGCCTGAAGATTTTCTTCAGGTATTAGAAAATATTTTATGCTACTACCTCGCCAACTGCGTGGCTTGGAAGTACCTGAGTAATTTTAGCTTTTACAGTGTCACCCTTGCTTGTGTTTGGTACAAAGATGACGTATCCTTGAACTCTTGCTAGACCGTCTCCCCTTCTACTAATCTCTGAAATTGTTAGTTCTACTACGTCTCCGACTTTCACCGGCTTTTCTCTGAAATAAGATGATGGAAATCTTCTTTTTCCTCCTCTTCTGCCACGCGGCTGGGCATTTCCTTCCTCTTCCAAGTGAATCTTTGCCTCAGTCCCATATCGATAAATATGGTATTTAAACATTAGTGAACCCGTTTGACAGTGTTTAAAAACTGGTTCCTGTAAAGCATATTTGATGCTGAAGCATTTAATAGAAGATGGTAGTACTGTTTTATTGTATAGTTTGAAAGGCAAAAGTTGGCTTGTTAAAGTAGTCTCTAAAAACGAATTCCATACGCACTTTGGTGTCGTAAAATTTTCTGATATTGTTGGAAAAAGATATGGTGATGTTGTGCAAACAAATTTAGGCCAAGAACTCATATTGCTTGAGCCACTCCTAGTAGATTATTTGATGAAGAGTGAAAGAAGGACTCAGATTGTTTACCCAAAAGACATAGGCATAATTATCTTGGAAACTGGCATCGGTCCTGGTTCAATGGTTATTGAAGCTGGCACTGGAAGCGGTGTATTAACTACTGCTATTGCAAACTTTGTTAGGCCAACTGGAAAAGTATACTCCTATGAAATAAGACCAGAATTTATTGAAATAGCTGAAAGGAACTTGAAGAAAGCTGGACTACAAGATTATGTAGTAATAAAAAATAAGGATGCCTCACAAGGTTTTGATGAAACAGAAGCTGACGCGGTCTTGATCGATGTCGGTGCACCTTGGTCTCTAGTTAAGCCTGCATTTAATGCATTAAAAGGTGGTGGTGCATTAGCAGCCATCCTTCCAACAATAAACCAGGCTGAAAAGCTTGCTGTAGAATTGAAGAAGGCTGGTTTTGTAAAAGTTCATACAATAGAACTTTTGTGTAGAAGTATTGAAGCTAGGGAAGGTATGAGCCGTCCTTCCACTAGAATGATCGCTCATACCGCATATCTTATGTTTGCCAGAAAGTCTTTCCTAAAAGTTAATACATCCTGTAAAGAATACCCTTGTGAAGGAAGTGAATTAGCATGAAACAAAGTCTGTCTAAAATATTGTATTCTATACCACTATTATCATTTGTAATCGGCTACACATACTATTTTATGATATTGGATTCCAGTGACAGACTGCCTTATACTATAGTTGAAATGGTTTTTAAAGATCCTCTATTCTTCATATTAGGTTTTACGGGAATTGTGGTAGGAACATTTGTTGATAAAATTAATGGCTTTAAAACAGAAATTATAGTAGAAAGGGTTGAAAAGGTTGCTTTAATCTGGTTGGTGATTGAATTTATAATTTCAGTCTTTGTAACCAATTTTCAGCCGATTAAAATATTTTATCTTGTGATCGAAGGAAAGTTTCTCATCTTACAGCCGCTAATGATAATATTTTATTCCCTAATGTTCCCTTTAGGAAAAGATTTATTTGCAAACATTGGGCTAAAAAATATTTTGAATGCAATTATTTTAATACTAATGGCATCTTCACCAGCATACATTTTCTACATGAGTTTAAAGGAAGGCCAAAGTATGCAAAATTACGTGAACGGTCTAACAATATTCACTATAGCCTTCGTTCTTTATCTTCTATTAAATAATTTAAAAATTAAAAATTATTAGATTAGAAAAAGATTATCCTAATAGGATGAGGAACGCTAGCACTAGACCGTAAATTGCTATAGCTTCTACAAACAATAATATCATCAAAACTTTGCTTAGCATTTCAGGCTTTTCAGCCAGTACTGATATTCCTGTAGAACCTATTTGTCCCATTCCAATTGCAGCACCAGCGGCAGCGATAGAAAATGCTATTGCCGCACCGATTTCCTTAAAGCTTGAAGTTTTAGTAGGTGTTTCTTGTGCATAAGCACCGTTACATATTATTGCTGTAGCGCATAGGATTGTGAGGCCTAAAACATATTTTAAAGACTTCAATTTTCCCCACTTGTTTTAGAAAAAAATTGGCAGTATTAAAACTTTTTTTAAATTTTCTATACTTACTGGAAGTAGCTTAGCTTTCAGCATATTCATTACATCATTAATTTCGTACCTTTTTAGGATTATGTAACCGTATGCTATGTCTGGTTGGAATGGGTATGCTAAGAAAACCTTGTATGCTTTTCTAGCTATCATCCTATTATATTCTGTCTCTAATTCGTCTGCCTTAAAATTTGGTATCTTTTCTATAAACTCTTTTAGTATCACACTATATTCTTCAGCAGTTGACGTGGCAAATGTTGTAATGTCTTGTGCCATTAATATTTTTTCAAATGTTTTTTCTTCATCTAGTGAAAACGGTGTTATGTATTGTTTAATTAGACTATTTGGTGCACCTATGCTTTTTAAACGTACTATTAACATTATATTTTCCTTTAAAAGTTGCATTTGAAATATTTCTGTTAAAAGTTTTTGTCTTCCTATTTTTTCTTTTACCACTTCTAAGAATGTTTTCCAAAATGTACATTTTATTTGAAGTGTTAGACGGTTTATATCGTTAACAGTTTCTGATATCATCTGTTTTAGTTTGGGTATCAAAGTTTTTTCTTGAAACAATTCTAGTATAGTATCAAGTTTCTCATACGATATTTTATTTTTCTCTAAAAATATTTTCCTTGTTAACGTGTTATGGAAGCTTTTAAAGTCTACTCCATAATATTTGGATCTCAAAAGGTCAGCTAGTATTGATATTAGTTCATAATCGTGTAAAAAGTTTAGGAAGATTTTTCCTTCTTCTGGAGAATATTTTATGCATTTATTTAGTTCCTCATAATAGTATTCAAAGAGTGCTTTTTCTATTTCTAATGTAGATGGTGTTGTCTGCGAAAATTTTGATAGATAGTTCCAATAGTCTGTATTATTTAAGTATGATATTGCAATATTAAAATTTTCTGCATAGAGTATGGCATTATACTTTTGTTTATCTAAAAGTTTCCCTTTTCCAACTCTTACTTTTGCAAGTACTGGACCATAGTTTTTTGTCATGGCCATCTTACTTTTCCCTCTTAAGCTTATAGTATAGGTATATGTTTCCTATAAAAAGTATACCTACCCCTAATATGAGAGAGAATATTGCTGCTAAAAGTTTTGAATTCATGTATGTGAAGATTACAAAAAATACTATTGGTGTTAAGATTAATGAAAGTATGAATGGTGAAAATATTATCAAGTATTTTTTCCAAAATGGTTTTATTCTAGTTATGCGTATTTGTTGGATGCTATGAGCGTAAGGGAAGGTTTTGAATACTTTGGCCTCTCTTTCACAATATTGGTTTTCGCTATAGCCGGCTATCTTATTGGTAAAGAGATTGGCCAAACTGTTTTAGTCACTCTCCTTGCTACACTCTTTGGAATTTTTATCACCTTCTATGAAGCTTGGAGGCTTGCTAAAAGAAAATAAAATCAAGGGTTACACCAGTTTTAGAGGCTGAAATGTTGTTCCCGTGCCAGAATAGAATTTCATGAACCATTCTACCCAATGTAGCCTGAGACAGTGTAAGAATGCTAGTAAGCCTTCAAATCCCATAATGATTATTGTTCCAAGTGTTAGAATGGGAATAAATAGGAAAATGTTTAATGTGCTTCCTGTGTCAAAAATCATTTTACTGAATAGTGCATGAGCTGCGCCTATAGCTAGAATTCGGAAATAGGAGAATGTGTTTGAAATCAAAGATATAACTTGCTCCATTGTTTCAAGTAAACCATTTACTTTTTCTTCAATTATTCTACCAACAATCATTACAATCATTGGAGGCAATAGAAAGTATAATATTGTATTAAAGTTTAGGATAACTGAAATAACGTTTCTTCCGTGAATAAAGAAAAGGTATGCGATTGAAAGGTAAAGGGTAACCCATCCTATATCTCCCACCACCTTCCATATTCTTCTGGTATAGAATGCGTTCACCATTGAAAGAATTATTCCAAAGGAAACTTGGAAAAATGCTATTAGAAGTGATAGTCTGGCAAGTCTTAATGGTGTTTCTATTGGGTTCAACCTTAACGGAATATATGTTATTCCCAAGAGTAAATTTTCTGGAATCTCTGGAAGATGTAATGTTTCATATATCGTTTGCGCTAACTCATGGCTTCCAAACGCCTCCCTGTACATGAATAGGCCTACAAGTGATGAGGTTATGCCAAGTATTATGTAAAGTTTTGCTCCCGAAACTATAAGTGATAATGTTTCTCCAAATTTGGCCCCTCTTTTTTGTAATAGTAGGAGGTACACCCCAAAAATGGTTAGAAGTAGTCCATGCCCAAAGTCTCCGAACATGAGTGCAAAAATTATGGGATAAGTTATTGCCATAAAGGCTGAAGGTTCAAGCTCATTAGATTTTGGTGTTCCAAAGGATAGCACAAGTTTTCTAAAAACTTGAGGTATCCTTGTTCTTTCAAGCAACGTTGGCGACTCTGTTTCACCATGCTCACTTTTCTCTTCAACAATTTCGAAGGCAGCCTTATCTTCAACCTTTTTAACAGAATCTATAACCTTTTCCACATCAACAGTTTTTACCCAAACATCTATAATTGCAACCTTGTCTGTTTCAGCAACCTTTTCTAGTGTTGATTCAAGGTTGCAGAATGCTTTTAGTCTTACATAAGCTTTCATGTACTCGTCCCAGTTTCCAGCACCTTTCCTCAATTCTTCATCAAGTTTTTCAATATATTTAATATCTTCTTCACTTAAGCTAATTAATTTCTCATCCAGTTTAATGTTTGGTGTCGGTTTATCTTTTACGTATTTTTCCATACGCTGTAATAGGTTTAGTGCTCCTGCTAGTAAGCTTGAAGGTTGGACTGGTTTTGCGTTTTCTGCAATAGCCCTATCGTAAAATGAGGAGTTAAGTTGAATACAGCATTCATTCGATAGGTTTAAAAGAATTTTTCTAGCCTGCTCTTTTGGAGCATATATTATCATGTGTGTAAGTGGTTTAGGAAACATTCCCAACATCCTAACGTTAAAGGTTAGTAAATATATTTTTTTTAAAATTTTTCAACAAATATGGCAACTATTTTAAAGTTAAAATTTTTTTTGGGACAATCACTTTCACTCTGATCAAACTTATATTGTAGCCTTCTATCGTACAATATAAGATTTTTGTTGGCGAGTTTAAAAAAATTAAAATTCTTATCTAATTTTACTGTCTGCGATGGTACAGTTGCAGCCAGAAAAAGCTTTTCCTGATAAGGAGAAAAATTTTAGTGAATGGTACTCCCTAATTTTGGAAAGGGCTGAACTTGTAGATATAAGGTATAATGTTAAGGGATTTGTTGTATATAGGCCTAATCTTATGCGGCTGATTAATCTTATACGAGATGAATTGGAGCGTGGGTTGACTGAAACTGGGCATCAGCCTGTCCTCTTTCCTTTAGTTATTCCTATGTCCTATCTTAGGAAGGAGGAAGAGCATATTACAGGTTTTGAGGCCGAAGTTTTCAAGATAAAGGGTGAGGAAGGTGAAGAGGATCTTGCTCTTAGACCTACTTCGGAGACAGCATTTTATCCCATGTACTCTTTATGGATTCACAGCTATAGGGATCTTCCACTAAAGCTTTTTCAGACTGTAACCGTGTACAGGAAGGAGACTAAGGCTACAAGACCCCTTATTAGGGGTAGAGAATTCTTGTGGATTGAAGCTCATGACGCTTTCTCGAGCAAGGAGGAAGCTTTGAATCAGGTTTCTGAAGATATTAGGATAACAAGGAATGCTTTAGAAAAGTTTGGTTTAGCGTTCATTGTTGTTGAAAGGGAAGAATGGGATAAGTTTCCTGGTGCTGAAAAAACTTTTGCATTTGACTGTATAATGCCTGAAGGGAAAGTTTTACAGATAGCGACCACACACTATCTTGGAACAAAATTTTCTGTACCCTTTGAAATAGTTTTTCTCGACAGGGATGGTTGTAAAAAGCATGTTCACCAAACATGTTTCGGTCCAGGGCTTTCAAGGATGGCTGCTGCAATAATATCAACTCATGGTGATGAATTTGGTCTAGTTTTGCCTTTTGAAGTCGCTCCTATACAAGTTGTTGTTGTACCAATTCCTAAAGAAGGGTTTGAGGAGAAGATTTTCGGAAAATGTTTTGAAATCGGTGAAAGGTTAAGAAAATTAAATGTCCGTTTTAAGGTTGACGACTCTGAAGACAGGCCTGGCTCCAAGTTCTATAAGTGGGAACTGTTTGGTGTACCTCTTAGGATTGAAGTCGGTATTAAAGAGGTTGAGGAAAAAAAGGTTACATTTTTTAGAAGGGATTTGAGGAAAAGATGGCAGGTTGATGAACACCTTCTTGAACAGGAGGTCCTGAACGTTAAAGAGGATATTTTAAAGGTTCTGAAGAAGAAAGCTTACGATAGACTCGAAAGCTCTCTTGTTAGAATAAATAGTAGGAGTGAAGGAATAGAAGCTAGTAGGAATGGAAAAATAATTTTAATGAACTTTTGCGGTAGACAAGAATGTGCTGAAAAGGTTAAGGAAGACACTGGAGGATATGAAATTAGAGGTAAGAGGATTGATGTTGAAGAAAAGGTTTGGGGTTCTTGTGCTTGGTGTGGCAGGTCAGCTGAAAAGGTTGTTGTAGTAGCAAAAGCTTTCTAGAAAAGAATATTAGTGTACATCTACTACATTATTACGATTAGGATATGGTTTTAGAGCATGCTATTAGAGACCCCTCTCTAGCCCCAGAGGGTAGAAAGAAGCTTGAATGGGCTTGGGCTAGAATGCCTGTTCTAAAAAGGCTTAGGGAAAAGTTTCTGGAAAAAAGACCTTTATCGGGGAAAAAGGTTGGCGTTTGTCTTCACTTGGAAGCGAAGACAGCGCTTTTGGCAATAACTTTGCAGGAGCTTGGTGCAGAAGTTTCTATAACATCATCTAACCCATTGACTACACAGGATGATGTTGCGGCAGCATTAGCTGAAAGGGTTTCACATGTTTACTCATGGTATAATGAAACTTTAGAGGAATATGAAATGAATGTTTTACGTGTTGCCGAAAATAGGCCTGACCTAATTGTTGACGATGGAGGCGATCTTGGTGTCCTTTTGCACAAAAGAGGTTGGGCTGAAAATGTTTTGGGTGGCACAGAAGAGACTACAACAGGTGTTTTGAGGTATAAGGCTATGGAGAGTGATGGTGTACTAAAGTTTCCTGTTATTGCAGTAAATAATGCCAAAAGTAAGCGTATATTCGATAACAAGTATGGTAGTGGCCAAAGTGTGGTTGACGGTATTATGAGGACAACGAACATGCTTATTGCAGGAAAGTACGCCGTTGTAGTGGGATACGGTTGGGTTGGCAGGGGGATTGCGTCAAGGTTAAAAGGTCTTGGTGCTAAGGTTATTGTCTGTGAGGTTGACCCATTTTCTGCACTTGAAGCACACTTAGACGGTTTTGAGGTTATGAGAATGGAGGATGCTGCATCAATAGGGGATCTTTTTGTTACGGCAACTGGAAACATTAAACCAATAACGGTTGAACATTTTTATAGGATGAAGGATGGTGCAATACTAGCTAATGCTGGACATTTTGATGTAGAAGTTGATGTTAAAGGATTAAAGTCTATTGCGAAAGAAAAGAGGAGTGTTAGAAAAAATATCGACGAATACATTTTACCCGATGGACGTAGGCTTTATCTTTTAGCTGAAGGCCGGCTTGTTAATATCGCTGCAGGAGACGGGCATCCTATTGAAATCATGGACTTAAGCTTTGCAACCCAGCTTCTCTCAATAATATATTTGTTAGAAAATTGTGAAAAAATGGAGAACAAGGTGTACGAGGTTCCTCAAGAAATTGATAGGGAGGTTGTTTTACAGAAGCTTGAATCAGAAAATATTAGAATTGACGTTTTAACGGAAGAGCAGAAGGCTTACCTTAGGCAATGGTCTATTTAGTTGGTGGTGCTCAAGAGTTTTAAAGCCCTATCATTAAACTCATCCATAATCTTTTCTATATCAATGTTAGAAAATTTTCCCCTATTATAAAGTATTTTACCATTCACTATCGTAAACATTATGTCTGCTGGAGTGCACGAGTAGACAATATTCGATACAATGTCATATTCTGGATATAGTCTTGGACTTTTTCCATTTACGACAACTATGTCTGCCTTCTTACCAGTTTCGATTGAGCCAATGTGTCTGTCGAGTCCAAGTGCTTTTGCACCATTTACTGTAGCCATTAAAAGCGCGTCTTTGGCGTTTGGAAATTCTGGGTCAAGGTTCACTCCCCTTTGTAAAAGAATGGCAGTCCTCATTTCGTTAATGAGGTTTAATGAGTTTGAGCTTGCTGAACCATCTGTTCCCAAACAGACGTTAACATTTGCTTTTAGTAATTCTGAAAGTGGCATTATACCGTCTGCAAGCTTAAGATTGGATGAAGGATTGTGTACACAGTTTACCCTCCTTTCTCGTAATATGTTTATGTCTTTGTCTTTTATGTGAACACAATGTGCTGCTATCATTCTCTCATTCAATATACCTATTTTATCCAAGTATTCTATGGGTGTTAAACCAAATTTTTCTTTAGAAAAATGAACTTCGTCAAGAGTTTCAGAGACATGCATGTGTACTAGCAGATTATGCTTTTCCGAAACCTCAACTATCTTCTCCAAAAGTTCTCTGCTACAAGTGTATATGGCATGTGGTCCTAACGCAATCTTAACAAGTCCATCTTTTATAGAGTTAGCCATGTCAAAATATTTTTGAAGCTCTTTAAATCTTCTCCAATAAGCTTCTCCATCAGGCACTTGGTCAAGAAATGCTATGGTTGCAATGGCCCTCAACGGTATAACCTTTAATGCGTCTATAAGCTCATTAAAATAGTAAAAATCTACAAAAGTTGTTGTACCACTAGAAAGCATTTCTAGAAACGATAAAAGATTTCCATAGAAGAGGTCCTCTGAAGTTAACTTTGACTCTAGAGGCCAAATCTTTTTTTCCAGCCAAAGTTTTAGAGGTAGATTGTCACACGCTCCTTTAAATAGGTTCATTGCAGCATGTGTATGGCAGTTTATTAATCCGGGTATAGCGATACCATGTTCTTCTACAATAATATTATCAAAGTACGATTTATAATATGGTATATTCTTGTTTGAGCCAACATATGTTATTTTCCCATTCTCAAATGCTATTGCCGCATTCTTTATTATATCAAAATTCCTGTTACATGTTATAGCATATTTTACCTCAATGAGGGTTTTTTCCATAGCATTATATACCATGTAACCGATTATAAGCTTAATTTAAGAAAATTTTTTTATATTACCTAATAGGTAGTTTGATTGAGCGAATTTGGCGAAGAAAAGAAAGAGCAGAGGGCGTGGCAAGGGTGGTAAAGGGAGGTCTGAAATGGTTCAGTGTACAAACTGTGGTGCTATGGTTCCAAGAGACAAAGCTAAGAAGGTGACTGCGAGACTAAGTTTTGTAGACCCAACTTTGGCAAAGGAGTTAAAGGCTGCTGGAACATATATTCCTTCTGAAAAGACAGTAAAATACTATTGTATATCCTGTGCAGTTCACTTTGGCGTTGTAAAGGTAAGGGCTAAAGAGGAAAGAAAATTTAAGTAAGCTACCTTAAAGCATCCATTATAATAATACATCTTTGAATGAATGTAACCACCGCTAGCACTGCTACTATCACTACCCCATAATATGGCTGTCCAAAAATACTTGATAAAGATAATACGAGCATCCTTTCAGCCCTTTCCCCCCAACCTCTTCCCTTAATTTCTATGCTAAGAGATTCTGCTTTTGCTCTAACATAGCTTACTAAGAGGGAAAATGTTATTGCTAAAAAGATGATATCAGGTGGCGCCCAACCTCCAACCATGAGCCCAAAAAAGACTATAATTTCTGTAATCCTGTCCGCTGTCGAGTCTATGAAGCTTCCCATTTTAGATGCTGTCCCTGTGTAGTTTGCTACTGCGCCATCTACTACATCCATAAATCCTGAAAGTAGGTAGAATGTTCCTCCCAAAAACGAGTTCAAAAAGCCTTTTTGCATATAGAATGACATCGCTACTAACGCGAACATTATACCAAATAGTGTCCAGAACCATGCGGGGGTTCCTGTTTTTGAAAAATATTTTCCAATGCCTGTAATAACCGGTTTTATTTTTTCCCTAACCTTATTTAGTACCATCTTAATCCGCACAACTTATATTTTGAGATTTAATAACAGTTTAGGTTGGAGGGACTGTAATGGGTAAGGTTGATAAGGGTGTAAAGTGTATGGTTAAAGACTGCAGTAATTTCGCAGAAAGGTCTCTTAGTGCTGAACAGGTTTCGAAGAGTAGTCTTAGTGTAGAAGGCGACGCTAGACGAGTTTACCTATGTCATGAACATTATAAGCAGTGGAAGAAGGAGACTAAGAAAGCGAGGGAACTCGAACACATATCATATTGAGGTGAACTTGGTTGAAGATTTTACAACTTCATACAGATTTTATAGAGTTTAGGCTTGTTAAAAAGGAAATAGATGCAGCGGAAGATTGTGAATTGAAGGAGTTTAAATATGACAATATTCTTGTCCTTTTCACTTCAGTTGAAGAAGGTGATGATGAAAGTGTCGTTTTAAAGGCTATTGAAGATGTTAAGAGCTCACTTAACCAGCTTGGATTAAATAGGATACTAATCTACCCATTCGCCCATTTAAGCTCAAACCTTGCTAACCCGTTTGAAGCATATAAGGTTCTCAAGTTTATGGAAGATTCTGCAAAAGGTGCTGGTATTGAAACTTATAGGGCTCCATTTGGCTGGAATAAACAGTTTTCTTTATCCATTAAGGGTCACCCTTTAGCTGAACAGTTTAGGTCAATATCTAAGCAGGAGGCTTTAGAGGAAAAGGTTCCGCAAGCTTTGAAGGCTGAAGAGAAGATAAAATCCTATTGGTATATTATTACTGTCGAAGGCAACCTTGTTCCTGTGGAAAAGTTTGATTTCAAGGGTCATGAGAACCTTGAAAAGTTTGCACGCTATGAAATGGCTAAGGTTAGAGCTGTTAAAGGCACTCCTCCGCATGTGACTCTAATGCAGAGGCTTGAGCTTGCAGATTATGAGCCGGCAAGTGACCAGGGTAACCTTAGATGGTATCCTAAGGGGCGTTTGATTAAATCTCTTATTGAAGAATTTGTTACTTCTAAGGTTATAGAATATGGTGCGATGGAGGTTGAAACGCCGATAATGTACGATTATCAGCATCCAAGCCTTTACGAATACTTGAACCGTTTTCCAGCAAGACAGTATACACTAAACTCTGATGACAAAGAATTTTTCTTAAGATTTAGTGCATGTTTTGGACAGTTTTTGATGGCTCACGATGCTATAATATCATATAAGAATCTTCCAATTAGGTTGTATGAGCTTACAAAATACAGTTTTCGGAGGGAGAAGAGTGGTGAGCTTACAGGATTGAGGCGTTTAAGGGCTTTCACTATGCCAGACTGTCACGCTATTTGCGCTGACCTCGAACAGGCTAAAGAGGAATTTGTAAAAAGGTTTAGGTTAAGCATGGATGTATTGGGTAGCCTAGGGTTAAGTAAGGACGATTACGAGCTTGCTATAAGATTTACTAGAGACTTTTATGAAAATAATAAAGACTTTATAGTTTCCTTAATAAGCATGTACGGTAAACCTGCTTTAGTGGAACTTTGGGAGGAAAGATTCTTTTACTTTGTTCTAAAATGGGAATTTAATTTTATAGATAGTCTTGACAAAGCTTCCGCTCTCTCGACAGATCAAATAGATATTGAGAACGCTAAAAGGTATGGTATAACCTACGTTGATGAAAACGGTGAAAAAAGGCACCCCCTTATACTACATAATTCTCCTAGTGGTGCGATAGAAAGGGACATTTACGCGATCCTTGAAAAAGCGTACATGTTACAGTCAAAAGGTCTTGTTCCAACATTACCGTTATGGCTTTCTCCAACACAGGTTAGAATTGTGCCTGTATCAGAAAACTTTTACCAGTATTCAATAAACTTATGTGAACAGATAGAGTCACATAAAATTAGAGTTGATGTAGACGACCGTCCCCTTACATTAAATAGGAAGGTTTTGGATGCTGAAAGAGAATGGATTCCATACATTCTTGTTGTTGGTGAAAAAGAAGTTCAATCGAATATGCTTACGGTAAGGGTGCGTGGTGAAAAAGAGTTTAAGAAGATGTCTATAGAAAACCTTTTAATTGAAATAAAGTCTAAGACGTTAGATAAGCCCTTTAAGCCGCTACCTTTACCAAGGCTACTGTCAAAGCGTCCAAAGTTTTATGGTTGAATCACTGCCCTTCTTCTTATACAGTAGGAGAATATTTCCATCATCAGCTTAGCCGCTAATATGCTAGTGTTACCGTTATCATATGGTGGGCAGACTTCAACTATATCGAATCCAACAACCTCCATGTCCTTTAGGTTTGATAAAATTTCGATAAAGTTTTTCGGTGCAAGTCCACACGGTTCAGGGTTTCCTACACCCGGTGCAAAGGCTGGGTCGAAAAAGTCCATGTCTATGGAAAGGTAAACTCGCCTATACTTTTTAAGGAACTCATTTTCTAAAATATCTTTTACATTAAATTTTGATGCTTCAATAACATTCAGTTTTTCTTTTTCCATAAGTTTCCATTCTTCTGCGCATGCCGCTCTGGCTCCTAAATGTAAGAATCTTTCTTTATCCATCTTCTCAAGCAGTCTTCTGTAGAATGTTGCATGTGTAAATTTTGAACCATTCATTTCGTCACGTAGGTCAAGGTGTGCATCAAATATTATTATACCAACATCATTTGGAAGCACATTTATTGTTCCATATGAAATTGTGTGTTCTCCACCAAGCATGCAGAAAGCCACATCCTCCATTAATAGTTCCTTAGAAATCTTTGAAATTTGGTCTAAGCATTCTTCTATATTAAGTGGTATAATCATGTCCCCTAAGTCCTCTATTAGCTCTTTCTCTAAATCTATGTTAAATGTTCTAGAATATATTTCAATGTTGTTGAATGCTTCTCTTATAGTGTTTGGTGCAAACTTTGAGCCAGGCCTATATGTGCTTGTGGAATCAAATGGCACTCCAAATACTCTTCCACATGGTATACTTTTCTCTGTAAGCTTTAGGATCTTACCTGTTTCTTGAAGGTACAGTTTTCTATAACTCATGATTTAGCCTTCTAATTGAAATTATATAAAATTTGATTTATGGCCAAAAGAAGTCTTCAAGTTTTGTGGAAGTTATTATTTCATCGAATTCGTATCCTAGTGCGTCCAATAATTGTTCAAATGTACTTCTCATGTAATCTATGTACTTGTTTACGTCGATGTCTTCTGGTTTAGCTAATATTGTAGGCTTAACACCGTCTGGTGAAACAGTTTTCACAAAGGATATTATGTCTCCTCTTTTAACCTTTTTACCGCTTCTCTCAAGCTGTTTTGCTGCCTTAACATGCTGTGGTGTTGTGTCAACGTACTCGTCTAAATCTTTGCTTACCATAACATTGAATGCAAGGTCCTCTAGTGGAACCTTCTTCTTTCTTAAATCGTCGACTATATTCTTCAAATATTTTTTGACGTCTTCTCTTGCGATCTCAAATTCTGAAGGCGAGTTCACTTTGCTTAATCTTTCAACCACGTTATAGAAAGCATTTTTTATCAGGTTTGGTGTATTGCTCTTTTTGCCAGTAAAACCTTTTAGTATAAAGTTTCCGTCTGGAAGTACACCTAAATAGTTCTTTTTCCTTTTACTGAATGCGACATATCTATACACTTTGTCTAAGTCAAGTTCTATGCCTAAATTGTTTTCAGCCCATTCTGTCATCTGCTCTATATCATTTTTAGATATTCCTGCAATAAATAGCGAATCTGTGTCCCCGTAAACGACCTTAAAGTTTCTTCTTCTACACTCTTCTATTGTCTTCATGATAAGGTATCTTCCTATTGCTGCTGTCGATTCTGCAACCGGTGGGCAGTATAATGGGAACGCCTCTGTACCGAATACACCGTAACTGGCATTCAATATCACTTTTAGGACTTGTGAAATTGTATTAAATAGTACTCCTTTGTCAGAATTTGGAGGATACTTTTTGGAAAGTGGCTTGTAAAGCTTTACTCTAAGGTCCCTTAAAGAGCCTATGAGCAGTGATGTTATACCATATCTTTTTTTGCAGACCCAGTGTGGTGTGTCAGGGATAATGTTACTCTTGCATTCCCCATGTGGGCAGAGTATTGTCTCATAAGAAAGGTTGTAGACTTTTATTATGCTCGGGTATAGGCTTGCAAAGTCCAATACTGCCACATTAAAATGCACTCCCGCCTCAGGTTCTAGAACATATGCTCCACGATACTTTTTACCTTTTGTGATGGCTGTCGATGAAATTGTTCCCCTTAAAGACACTTCCTCGCTTGAAGGTATTAGTGCGTTTATTCTTCTATGCTCAAAATACATTAGGCTCCGTATCCAGTTGGATACTCCCAGTCTCCCAATATCCTCTAATGGCATTTTCGCAACCCTTGCTATCATTATTAGAAGACGCATTACTAAATCGTCATTGTAGCTTGTTAGCTTGTACGTGATTCTTGCATCATTGAAACAGTAGTTTGCGAGCTCCATTAAGGGTAAGCTGCTTATTGACCCCTCAAATTCTATCTTACACTCGTTTATCAGAGCCTCACATACTGAGTCAAGTGTGTTTTCAACATATTTTGATTCAAAGACATAAACTTTTAGTGCATGGTTTGAGAAGAACTTGTAAAGGTCAATATGTACTCCATGCTTTATCCAAGCCTGGTCTCTGCCAAGATTTATTGGTATCGCTTCTTCTCGAAAGCCTAGATTTTTTGCCCTATGATAGAGGTAGTTTAAGTCGAATTCGTCACCGTTATAGGTTACTATGAAAGGATAATCTAACATGTTCAAAAATACTGCTTCAAGAAGCGTTTTCTCGTCTTCAAAAAATATTATTTCTGCGTCATTAACCTTCTTCTCCCCGACTGGCACGTCCTCTCTTTTTAGGAGAAAAACCTTTTTCACTCCATCACTTCCATACATTGCTACAGCAATAACCTGATGCTCTGCCTCTGAAGGGGATGGTATATGTGATTCGTCTGGTGATGCTACCTCTATGTCAAGTGAAGCTCTCTTTAATCGTGGTAGGGGCTGGGTTAGTAGGTCACACCATGATTTAACATATGGAATAAATTCTTTTTTAGAAGAATTTTCCAACTTCTCTCTCTCTTGCTGGAGTAATGGGTCAACTTCTAACTTTATTGGAATAGGCTTATCTTCTTTTATTTCATAAAATATTCCTGGCGTCAGCTGAAAATCGTAAAGGTAATTCTCATAATATTTTATATCTGACTCATATGTTGGTATAATGTTTCTTATACTCTGCTCACCTTTGCCACCGCCTATTGAGAGTGGATTTGATACAACAATCTTTTTAACTAAAATCTTTTCCATTGTAAACATGCTAACTTTTTCTACCTCCTCAATTTTTATCACATCCTGTCTAGACCTTATACGCTCTAATTGTCTATCGTCAACCCTTGTATAACAGTATGGCTTGTGGCCTGTATTATCTTTCCAGATAAAGTTTCTCTCAAACTTTGGTGAATAAAATACAAGGTAAACTCTTTTTTCGTCGCCATCGTATCCTGCGGAAACAAGCAGTCCCTCATCTAATGAAGTCGTGTGTGCTGTAAGAACTGCTAGTTTTTGCTTTAACTGTTCAAACACCAATTTCCTTCCTATATGCCATACGTTATAGTTTTTGATAAACCTTTTTGAAAAACCTTAAATCATATTTTATTAGAGTCTTTAAAGATGGAATCAAAAAGTCTTATACTCACACCATATAACATTATCATATTATTGATAAGTGTGTTCTTTCTCATATTACCAATATTAAATATTTCGCCTCAAACTTCAGCGTTTATTGGTATTGTTAATCTTATCGCGTTTTTGATAAACTTGAAGTTTAAAAGGCTTGAACTTTTTGCAAAATTTTTTGTCCCAATCTTCAACATAATCGTGTTTTCATTTCAATTATATAATACGCTCCCCTTTTTTAGTATAGGATTAAATTTGAACGTCTACATTACAATATTTTCGGCCTCAATCTTCCTCGTACTCAATATTATACTCTTACTCTTTTATGGAAGTTGAACAAAACCCTTTAATATAATTTTATTATGATCTTTTATGTTGAATAACAAGATCGGACTTGTCTTCAGGAATGTGGAAGAAGTTGTAACAAGAGAAGAGCTTGAAAACCTTGTTTTAACTAACTCTGGTGTAGGCTACTATGGCACTGCACCTACGGGGCCATTTCATATAGGCTATCTTGTGCCTCTTGGAAAGGTCACTGACCTTATTAAAGCTGGCGTTAGGATGAAGATACTTTTGGCAGACATACATGCCTACATGGATGATAGGAAGACCGATTGGAGCCTATTAAAGGTTAGAACAGAATACTACTATAAATGTATAAGTTTACTATTAAAGGACATTAGTGTAGAATACTACATTGGTTCAAGCTTCCAATTTGAAAAAGAATATTTTGAAAAACTTTACAGAGTTAGTGCTCTTATAACTGTATCCAGAGCTCAGCGGGCTGCCTCAATGGTTACTAGGATGAAGAAGCCTAAGGTTTCTGAACTAGTTTATCCCATAATGCAGGCGATCGACTGTGATGCTCTAAAGGTTAACATAGCTCTTGGAGGGATTGACCAGCGACATATTTACATGCTTACAAGAGAATATTTTCCTCTTCTTGGGCTTAAGCCTGTAACATGTGTTTTTACTCCACTGATACCTTCACTTAAGGGTCCTGATGTAAAAATGTCCGCTTCTATTCCAGAATCAAATATACAAGTTTATGAGCCAGAAGAAAGTATAAGGAGAAAGGTTTTGAAGGCATACTGTCCGATGAAGGAGGTTAAAGGCTCGAGTCAACAGTATACTAATCCGATTGTTGCAATAGCTTCTCTTGCACTGCTTCCTATGCTTGGAAGATTTAAGATTGAAAGAGATCCTTCAAAGGGTGGTGACATCATATACACAGATGCTGAGACAATGGAAAGAGATTATGTTGAAGGTAAGATTCATCCACTGGATTTAAAGAATGCTGTAGCGAATGTACTAATAGATTTTCTTAAGCCGGTTAGAGACTATTTCAAGTCTAGACATGATTTAATAGTCGAAGCCTATCCTGAAGAAGTTAAGAAAGGCTTGATCCCCTTACCTTAAAGGTTTGATTAAAATGATTCCAATAAACAAGCCTGCCATAGGGGAAGAAGAAAAGAACGCCGTCCTAAAAGTGTTAGAGTCTCTCCAGCTAACAGATTCAAGTTTCGAGGGTGGAAAGTTTGTTAGAGAGTTCGAAAAAATTTTTGCTGAATATGTTGGTGTAAAGCATGCTATTGCAGTAAATTCTGGTACCTCAGCGATACTTGCTGCCCTAATGGCTCTTGAAGTAGGAAAAGGCTGTGAAACATTAACATCAGGCTTTACCTTTGCATCAACCGCTACAACAAGCCTCTTACTAGATGCTAGAGTGAAATTTGTTGACATAGAGCTTGAAACATACTCTATTTCTGTTAACGACCTCGCTAGAAAATTGTCTGGGGCTGCTAAAGTAGTTTTGCCTGTCCACTTATATGGCCATCCTGCACAATTAGATGAAGTAATTGAAGAGGCTGAAAAGTATGGTGTGTTCGTGGTTGAGGATGCTGCTCAATCTTTAGGTTCAAAGTATAGGGGTAAGATGACTGGAAGTTTAGGTATTATGGGCTGTTTTAGTCTGTATGCTACAAAAATTGTGACATGTGGAGAGGGTGGTGTGATTACGACAAACGATGACGCCCTGGCTGAAAAGTTGAAGATGATAAGGTCCCATGGGCAAGTTAAAGGCTATGATTCTAAAGTTCTTGGTCTGAACCTTAGGATGCCCCAAATAGAGGCTGCAATTGGTATAGAGCAGCTTAAAAAGATAGATTCTTTCATTAAAGCGAGGAGAAAAAATGCTTTATTCTATAATGAAGAGTTTAGTAAGCTTGAAAATATAAGGTTGCCCATAGAAAAGGATTATGCTGAAGCAAACTGGAGCATATACACCGTGTACGTTAAGAGGAGGAGAAATGAAATTCTCCAATATTTGAGGGAAAGAGGTGTAGGTGCAACAGTTTACTATCCTATACCATTGAACAGGATGGAGGTTTTCATGAAACATGTTGAATTTGAGCCTCTTCCAAACTGTGAAGATGCTGCTGAACACGTTTTATCTCTTCCAGTTTATCCAACTCTTACTGAAAAGGAGCTGAACTATGTTGTTAAAGTTTTTAAGGAGGCTATTAGAACATTTTTATAGCGTAATGTTAGAGGATGGTTGGTATGAGCGAGCAAGCCAAAGATGAAGTATACTATGAATGTGTAAGATGTGGTACAGTTGTAACTTCAAGTGAGCTTTCAAAGCTTTTAGAAATTAAATGCATATGTGGATACAGGATTTTGAGGAAAAAGAGGCCTCAAGTTGTTAAGGTTATAAAGGCAGTTTAAAAGTTATTTCTACATATATGTTCATAGGATGTGGCGGGAAAAGTTGGATGCTAATGTCACAGAAAAGGTTATAGCTCTCGCTAAAAGAAGAGGCTTCTATTGGCAAGCCTATGAAATATATGGTGGTGTAGGTGGCTTCTATACTTTAGGCCCTCTTGGAACAAGGCTTAAAGATAATATAATAAGAGTTTGGAGAAAAATCTTTTTAGAACCATACGATTTTATTGAGATAGAATCTCCTACGATTGCACCATATATTGTCTTTGAGGCTTCAGGTCATGTTGGCTCGTTTAAGGATGCGATGGCTGAATGTTTGAAATGCGGTAACAAATATAGGGCTGACCATTTGCTGGAAGAAAATGGTGTTAAGGTTTCTGAGGCAACAAGCCTAGATGTGTTGGAAAAATTGTTGAATGAAAAAGCTGTACGCTGTCCTGATTGTAGTGGCACCAGCTGGAGGGTGAGCTCCTTCCTAACAATGTTTCAGACAAACATTGGACCTTATAAAGAGAATGTCGGCTTTTTAAGGCCTGAAACAGCTCAAGGAATGTTTGTTGAATTTAGACAACTTTATGAAATAAATAGGGCTCGAATGCCTTTTGGTGTAGCACAGATAGGTAAGGCTTATAGGAACGAAATTTCTCCAAGGCAGGGGCTAATAAGGTTGAGAGAATTTTCTCAAATGGAACTTGAACTCTTTTTTAACCCATCAGATAACAAGTGCCCGTATTTGGATGATGTTAAGGATATTAGAATGAATATTCTTGATGAGGAAAAGGTCAGGAAGGGTGATACTGTACCACATGATGTTAACGCTAGAGAGGCTGTAGAAAGAGGTTTTGTCAAAGAGGAATGGCTTGCTTTCATGATGGCTCTTTCACAAAAGTTTCTTTGCAGATTAGGGATTAAGCCGGAGTTTCAAAGGTTTAAGGCGAAGTTGGAGGGTGAAAGAGCGCATTATTCAGCACAAACATTTGACCATGAAGTTTTAACTGGAAAGTTTGGTTGGATAGAGGTCGCTGGCCACGCATATAGGCAGGATTATGACCTAAAGTCTCATGCGATAAAGAGTAAGAGTAGTATGGAGGTTGTTGAAGAGCTTGATCAACCGGTAAAGGTTAGGAGAAGGTTAGCTTATGTTGACCCGTTAAAGGTTAAAAAGGACTTTGGACAGGCTTCTGAAATATTCAAGCATATATCAAGTCTAAAACCTTGTGAGCTTGCTGAATTGCTTGATAGAGAAGGGAAAATAGATGTTAATGATATGGTTGTTGGAAAAGAATATTTTATTTTCAAAGAAGTTGAAGAAACAGTTTCAACAAGAAAATATATACCGCACGTTATTGAACCAAGTTTTGGAATAGAGAGAATAATACATGCTGTTCTAGAGCATGCTTTTCATGAAAAAGGAGATCGAGTAATACTTTCTCTGAATGAAGAAATTGCACCATACAGGTATGCAGTATTTCCCTTGGTAAAGAGGGATGGTCTAGATGTTAAAGCAAAAGAAATATATTCAATTTTAAAATTTAGGGGCTTTACAGTATTATACGATGATGATGGCTCTATTGGAAGAAGGTATGCTAGAGCGGATGAGATAGGTGTCTGTAAGGCTATAACTGTTGATTATCAAACATTAGAAGATAATACCGTTACAGTAAGAGATAGAGACAGTTGGCTCCAGAAGAGGATAAAAATTGATGAAATAGAAAAAAATTAGGGGAATTTTTTATATTCTTCTATAGAATGTTGTGAAGTCGAAAAAGTAATGGTCTGTCTCAAGCGGACCATAATAGGTTGTTCCAACTCTATAGTATACGTTTGCAGTTCTCATAGCACCAATTATGACAACTGTTCCAGGTGACCCTATCGGATATACTTCCAGCCTCTCACCATATGTTCCAAAGTCTATTGTAGATGGTGCCGGTGTACCAGGTAAGTTTACACTTATACCAATTGCACCTATTCCACCCCCTCTAATGGTTCTCACATACCCTGGGTCTACTTCAATCTGATACCATCTCCATGTTGAAGTGAATGGGTAAACGTATTTTGATGAAACTTTAGACCATGTGTTTAATGGAAGGTATAATCTATCAGGAAGTCTTATGCTTCCAGCTATACTTGATACTGTAACGTTTAAGTCTTCTGAAATTGATTGCCCTCCATGGAGAACTTGATGCACAAGTATTGTGAATACTGCTGGAGGTTTAATTTTAGGTTTTGCTATAAACAGGGAACCGTACACTGTTGTGGTGTAAACTGTCAGCCTTTTTGTTGGTGCAGTATCTTCTGATGTGCAGTGCCAAATATATATTCCTGCTGAATAATAAAAGTATGGATTGTAGCCTACTCCTCCTCCAATGCTATAGCTTGCAAATTCTCCGTCAGGTCCAATAACATATATATCGAGTGTTGAATTTGGTTGGCTCCATGTTAGGTCTATTTTGAAAAGGTAATCTTTTATGCTTTGAACCTTAAATGAATAAACTCTCCAGTCTCCTGATTCAGCCCTCCATGTCCAGTCTATGGCTCCTCTTACTACACCCAAATCGTATAATTTATTTTCACCTGATGGTTTTGTTGTAAGTTCACCTATCTTGCCAACGACCATGTAAGAGTATGGAATATACTTAGTTACTGTTCCATCGGCTGTCTTAAACTCGAATCCTATAAGTCCCTCTACAACTCCTGAAACGGTTTCAGTTGGAACCTTGAGTGTACCTGAAATGCTTGCTGAAGCTCCTGAGCTTATAGAATATGCTGTGGTCGTAAACGTTATCGAAGTATCCTTTGTTCTAGTATATTTTAGAACTTTAAGTTCGAATGGTATTGAAAAGTAAGGCCCAAAATATCTTGTATGATATACTCTTACTACAATTTTAGAGTTTTGTGAATGAAGTCTATCCACTATGTTTCCGACTGTTGCCTCTTCTGTTGTACCATGGTTGTATGCTGCATTAACTACTATAAGCTCACTATACTCTATTATCCCGTTTGTGTTTAAGTCAATCCACTCGAATATGAAAAGTGAAAGCCTATTATCTCTATAATAATTGAAGTTGTAGTCGAAGTATTTGAAGTTAAAACTTAATGTAAACCTTGTTAGGTCTATGTTAGAGAACTCGTCTGGGTCGAAAATGTACCATACCGGTCCACCACCTACAGGTGTTGTACCAAAAATTGTCTCAGAATCTACAAGCTTGTATGTTAGTGCTCTTAAATTGCTTAATGTTCCAGGCTTACTGTTCAAGTTTGTAACCCTAAAATTGAATGTCTTTGACACTCCACTACTAAGATATCCTAGGAACATGCTTGAAGTCTCCATTAGTGTGAAACTTGGAACATTATATGGTAATATTAGAGGTTCACCAGTAAACCATTCACTAATATATTCTGGGATACTGTATGCGAACTGTCCTATCCATGCATCATTCAATTTATCCTGTAAAACTTTGCTCGTCTCAATTGAAGAAACCTTTACTGTAACTGGTCCAGGAGTGTTTAGGTTGAAGAGCCTTTTTACCGCTACCACTGCAGAGTAAGCGTCAACCCTGCCCGCTCCTTGAACGAGACCATTATATGAAATGTCTTTTGCAGTGCTCATTATCAAAGTTTTTGCTTGAGATGGTGTAAGCATTTTGTTTGAAGCCTGAAGCATTAGAGCTAATGCTCCAGCTGTTAATGGTGTTGCCAAACTTGTACCACTAAATATGCCATACCATCCCAAACTTATTGGCGCCGTATCCCAGCATCCTAAACCAACATTAACCACGTCAGGCTTTATTTCTCCAACAGGCGTTGGTCCCCTAGCGCTCCATGAGATAACGTCGTCTACTGAGCCAATAGGATTGTATCCTGCAAAGCCATAGAAGTGTGTTGCTGTCGAAGCACCTACTGTTATTGCAAATGATGCTGAACCCGGTGCGGTTACGGTGCCATAGCCAAATCCACCATTTCCAGCAGCCTGTACAACTATTATTCCAGGAAAGTTCGGGTCAAGAAAGCCTGGAACTGAAAGACCATTTATTATCATACTTTCCATATCGTATCCGAAAGCATAGTAGTCATACCATTGATACGATATACCCCAACTATTGCTTATTATGTCAGCCCTCTTGGTTCCAGAATAAACCATTCTAACACCATCTTCTTCCACCTGTTCATCGAATCCTGCTGCCCAAAGCATTCCAAGCTCCGTATTACCATACCAGAGTGCCTTAACTCCAACAATCTTTGCCTTCGGCGCTATTCCCGGAAGTGTTTTGAAACCATAGCCTGGAATATAATATTGGATAATCCCTCTTGAAGCTATGCTTCCGGCACAGCTTGTACCATGCCCATAGAAGTCGTAGAAGATAGAAAGATACTCGCCACTAAGATCCCATCCTCTAATAAAGTCCCCTGGATAGGTAAAGTACCATCCTATATCGTAAAAGAATCCTCCTAAAACTCCAGCATAATATCCCGTATTATCTAAGTCTTCAGCCACCCTGTCCCCATCATAGTATATAGGCTTGTCGTCAGTAAAGTTTGCGTTCATGTTAAAGTCTATGTATGCTACTGTATAGTTTCCTGGAGAAGTTGGATCAACAAGTAGTACACCAAAATTGTATACGTTGTAGTCTGGAAGGTACAAGTCCGTAAGACAGAATCGATATACTCCACTAGCTGATTCAATAGAGCCTACATAATAGTCTTCAGTAACAATTTTCCATTCACTCCACGGCTCAATAATCATTGCATATGTATTTTTTGTCTGAATCCAGCCTGTAGTGTTCTTAGTGAAACCTTGCATTATCATAACATGGCTTTCGTCAGCATCTAGTACAAGCGGCTCCCTAAACCCTCCAGGTAAAATTACATAATCTAATGCCTCTCTTAAGTCTGGGTGCGCATATTCTACACCAGTATCGACGACCGCGACCCTTACACCTTCACCTTCTAAACCGAAGGTACTGTTGACTTGATTTACTCCAGTAAAATCTCTTACAATGAACATGTCGGGTAACGCTTCTGAAGAAAATTCTTCTTTAGGAAATAAGGCTGTTTGAAGTTGAGGTACCTTATTTAGAGTAACCTTATATAAGCCTTTTATGTTCTCAAGCAGGCCAAGCTTGTCCTTGTGTATTAGAAACTTTATCGAATAACCATCTTTTAGTTTTACAGGGTTTGTTGTAGCTTTTGCTAACGTCTTAACCTGATTTACTGCATCTAATGAGCCTATAGCAGTACCCATAATATGTTCTTGAAATCTTATATGTATCGCGAGTTTCTCGTTTCCCACCACTTTAACCTGATCATACCTTACATATTCTCCAGATTTCATTTGAGTTAAGGGTGATGCGTAAGCTACCGATATTGATGAAGGTGAAAGTATGAGTAGAATTAGAAGGATGGTTGCAAAAATTGTTTTCATATTCTTCTTTAAATCTGCATGTTTGCTCATACATTTTATGTTAAAACAATTTATATAAAAATTTTTTTAAGTGATATTTTTAAAGTACAAAAAATTTTTATTTTATCTTATAAATGGTGCTTGCATAAAATTAGCATATTACCTCACTTGCTTCCATTTTACGCCTGCGATAGAAAAGAGTACTCCAACTAAACATAGTGCCGAAGATATCAAGAAAGAATAGTTTATACCCTGCACTAAAAGCGGTTGAGGCACTTTTGATAATTCTTCCGCTCCAACAAAATATGTTAGTGTTGTTGTTGAAATTATTGTGCTCATTATCATGCCTATTTGGCGCATTGTTGAAAGAACTGCGTTGGCTACTCCAAAACTTTCTTTGCTCACAGAAGACATTAGTGCAGTTGTGTTTGGTGCACTGAATAATGCAAAGCCTACACCCATAAAAATCAAATCTGCCAATATAAAGTATAGGCTTGTATCATTGTCTAAGGATGTTAGAAGGAATATTCCTACTGCATTAATGCCCATTCCTGTGGACGCTATTATTCTTGGCTGGATTTTATCAGATAGTGTTCCTGCAGCTGGTGATAGGATTGATTGTACTAGAGGTTGTGATACAAGTATTAGGCCAGCTGTTTCTGGGCTGAATCCTTTTACCGTTTGAAGATATATGCTCAATAGGAAAGAAAGCATGTATGTTGCACTATAATTTATTAATGCTGCCAAGTTTGAGCAAGTAAAAGGTTTGTTGTACCTGAATATTCTGACATCAATTAGTGGTTCACGGTTCTTTAACTCCCAAATAGTGAATATAATTAATGATATAATGCCTATAGATAATATTAGAATTGAGTTTATAGACATGTTTAAGGACTTTAACTCAATATATGTTGTTCCGTACACAATTGCTGCTAAAGCGGTTCCGTAAAAAATCATGCCAATATAATCAAACTTACTTTTGTACTCACTTTTCCACTCAAAACTAATTTTGGACAATGTTAATAGGAGGGCAATGGCTCCTACGATAACACTTGTGAGGAAAATGCTTTTCCATCCAAAATTTTGTGTCAAAAAGCCTCCAATATAAGGCCCCACTGATAATCCCACATAAAGTACTGCAGTGTTTATTCCAAGTGCCTTTCCAAGACCATTTTTTGGAAATGCGGAAGAGATTATTGCAACAATCGTAGTTACCACCATAGAAGCTCCAGCACCTTGAATAAAACGGAATATATAGAATACTTCTTTAGAAGGTGTAATATATGTTAGGAAAGAAAATATTATGAAAAGAAATAATCCTGTTAAGAAAATCTTTTTCCTACCCTTTATATCCGCTAGTCTACCAAATGGTATAAGGAAAACTACTGAGGCTAGAAGGTAAGTGTTCTGTATCCAGCCAACTTCTGTAGGTGATAAATTGAATTCTACTCCTATGGTTGGAAGGGCTACGTTTACCGCTGAAATTGTATAGGAAACCAGAAAAGATGCCATTGTCGTTGAAAGTAAAATTATTCTTCTCTGTAGAAGATTCAAGTTTTCATTTTCTTTAAGCAATTGCTGTCCACATTATAGCTCAAAAATTTATTTTATTAAAACTTATTTTCTGAAAAAATTTTTTGAAAAAGTTTTTATTCTAACCTTACAAAATTTTATGTGGTCACTTTGGTGCTTCCAGAAATCGTTAGTCTAATAAATCGTGGAGAATATGGTTCTGCAATATCGATTATGGAAAAGATTGTGAAAGATAAAAGTAGGCCTTTTAGCGAGCGTATAGAATATTGTACATGGATTGCAGAATGTTATAAGAAATTGAATGATCTAAAACTTAGTGGAGACTGGTATCTTGAGGCAGTAAAAATAATATTGTCTCAAGAGATTGAAATGAAGTTTAAAGCAAAACAGGCTATACCATACTGTGAAAAGGCTCTAGAAAACTATAGGGAAGGCGGTGACGCCTTAGATGTCATGGAGGCTGTCAAGCTTAAACAAAGGCTTCAAGAACTATCAAAATAATTTGGATTAATAAGAATATTCTTTATTTTCCTAATTCTATAATGCTTCTGTCTAAGACAAGAGTACTGCTAATATTCCACTTAAGAATATTCCGTCGAAGGTTCCAGCTCCTCCTATGCTTGCATATGGTGTTCCTAGGGATCCGATTTTTCCAAGATTGGTTAAGTCCGCTCCTATAAGTGTTCCAAGTACACCACTTACATATGCAATAATGGGCTGCTGATTTGTTGGTAAGATCATTGCAACTAGTGCGGCTGTTAATGGTGGAATGAATGCTGGTGTAACAATTCCCACTCCAGGTTTTGGTTTTGCAATCAAATGTGTAATAAATGCAACAATACATGTGCCTAGTATGCTGTAAATTATTATCTGATTATCTTTTATCATAAAATATAAGCTTACCAGTACTGGAATTATTGCTCCTCCCAAGTTTACTGCAATAGTCGTATATGCCTCGATTTCACTAACTTCTGGAACCCTTATTAGGATTCCGAAGAAGCTTATCTCCCTAACTCTAACCATTGGAACCTGTGACCTTATTTTAAAAAGTGGAATGTTCACGTAGCTTCCAATTAATGTTGCTAAAAGTAGTAATGCTACTGTAACTGTACCAAATCCTATCTTTCTGAACGCGTATCCAATTAATCCGTAAAAGAAGAATAAAATTGTGATAATAAAAATGACTGTCAGAAGTGTAATATAAATTGGAGGGTGGGGTGCATAAACAACTTTCCTATACATTAGCTCACATTATATGGTTTTTGAATAAAGTTTTTAAACTTATGTGCAACAAAATTACGTAATGAGTTATAGTGTAGAAATAATATCTCCAATAGAAAAAGATTCACTAGTAGACACTTTCTCAAAGATTTTCCTATATGAAAGGAAGGCTGAAATACATGGTGCATGCATCAAACTTCTAACTAACGTTAAACAGTTTTATGAAATGTGGATTGAAAACTTTAAACCAATTTCGGAAGAGATTAGGCCTCATGGTAGGCTTTTTGTCATAAATAGTGGGGAAGTAAGTCCTTTAAGGGTAAAATATGAGCCCGTATCAAAAACTTTGATCATCTTAGACTGTGACTACTATGGGCTTGTAAAGAGTCTTGCATTATCATTAACCTCAGACTTTTTTGAAGAATATCATAGTGAGCATAGGAGATATTCTGTTCATGGTTCATTAGTTGATAGGCAGGGAAGAGGGCTTGTTATTATGGGCCCATCAGGAAGTGGTAAAACAACCCTAACCTACGGTCTGCTTACCAACAGCATGTACAATTATGTTGCAGACGACTGGTTTTTTGTAAGAATTATGGGAAGTGACCTTATAGGATATGGTTCCGAAAAAAATTCATATATTAGAGAGGATCTTGCAACAAACTGGCCTGTTTTTAAGAAAAGATTAGAAGACATTAAAATAGATGGTAAAGGAAGAGCTGTTTTAAACGTTCACCTTCTTTTCGGAGAATATAGGATAAGGGAGTCAACTCACATTAGGGCTGTTATCCTCCTACAAAGGGATAAAAGTAATTCAAAAGTTTTTTCAGAACTCGATCCACATACGGCGTTAAATTATCTTGCAGAGAACCAGTTCTTCAACCCACATCAGCTTGTCAGAGATGAAAGAAAGATTTTGCTGAGAAAACAGTTTTTTAAAGAAGTTTTCGAATTAGTTCCAGTCTACCTACTTAACACTATAGAGTCTCCTGAAAGTTCATTAAATCATATTCTCTCGATAAAGGTTTAAGCTAAAAGATCTGCCCTAATGGTATACCATCTCCCCTAAAATCACATGCCGCCCACCTAACATTATCCCTAACTTTAACTGCTTGGGCTACACCTAAACCATAATTTTTTAGAGTAGAAATTCTAAGCATGTCTTCGTGTATGCTCATATTTATGTTATCTTCTAACAAGATTTCTTTGTTTCCATTCCACACAAATCTTGGCATATCTAAAGCCTCTTGAAGTCCCTTCCTGTAATCCACATAATTTGTTATAAGCTGTGCATATATTTGTGGTCTATAATCTCCTGCACTTGCTCCTAAGGCTAAAATTTCATCCCTATTTTTTAGGATAGTAGCTGAAAGTGTATGTGCGGGTCTTTTTCTAGGCTCAAGTTTATTGACGCCATCAAATTTAAAGCCTCTTGCCCTACAATTTAATGTTATACCATATTCTGGTACAGTTAAGCCTGAACCGAAGCCAAGGTATAAACTTTGTATTGCGGAAACTAGGTTACCATCTTTATCTGCTACTGCAAAATAAGTTGTATCACCTTCAGTAACGTTTGTTTTTCTGAAAAAATTTTCTTTCCTTAAAAGGCAGCCTGCATATTCTTTAGATAATATTCTTTCTAAATCTATTTTAACAAATTTTGGGTCAGAAAGCATTTCATCCTTAACTTTGTACGCTATCCTAAATATTTCATACAATCTTTTCACATACTCTTTAGAAAAGTGTTCAATATTCTCTAACCCTATACCTTCAATCATATTCAGTGTAAGTAATGTGATCATACCCATACTATTTGGGGGTATCTCAAAAACTTCATAGTCTCTATAAAACACTTTTATCGGCTGTACCCATTCTGGTCTATAATCCAATAAATCTTCTTCTAACAAGATTCCCCCATTCTCTTGAATATAATCGACCATTCTTTCACATACTTCTCCTCCATAAAATCCTCTAGGTCCATGCTCCCTAATAATTTCTAATGTCCTCGATAGTTGAGGAAATTTTAGTACTTCTCCTTCACTTGGCATGTGAGCATTCTTTAAAAAAATTTTTGATGAACCTTTATCTTTTGCTAGCAATTCATAATTCCTTTTTATGGCCTCAGAGAATCTTTTGCTTATAGGAAACCCTTTCTCTGCTAAATTAATAGAAGGTTTTATCAAATCATTAAACTCTAGTGTCCCAAACCTTTTATAAAACTCGTAAACCCCATACAAGTATCCTGGAACGGTTATTGAAAGTGGGCCCCTGTCAGGCATTTGCATATATCCTCTTTCCTTCAAATATTCTATGGTCAATTTTTTTGGTGCATAACCAGAAGAATTTATACAGTAAACTTTGCCACTATTATTTTCATAATATAGTGCGAAAAAATCCCCTCCTAATCCACATAAATTTTGGCATGTTACAGAAAGGGTTAAGCTTGTTGCAACTGCAGCATCAGCTGCATTTCCCATTTTATCTAATACTTCGACACCAATCTTTGAAGCAAGATAGTGTTCACTTGCAACGACTCCACCGCAAGTTAAGAAGGGTGTCTTATACATCATATCATAGGATTGTTTCTAGATAAAAATTAATTTTATTATCAAAAAAAGAGGAAAAAGGGGTTTAAAGTTTTTTGCCTACAACAAACATTTTTGTTCCACAAACGCTGCATGCTCCCTGTACTGCAGGCTTCCCGTTCTTTAGAGTCACTTGTGTAGGGTTCTTTATTTCCCTTTTTGCTTTACATTTAACGCAGTAGCCTTCCATATATCTCGTCAACTGGGTAAAGTAGGCTATTATATAAAGGAATTTGTTTATACACTTATATGCTCATAAGCTTGTATACTGTTTGATGCATGTTCATTTGCAGAAAAAAGCTATAAGATGTTTTGGTGTTGCTGAAAGTTTCAGAAAAGGTGCATTACCCTACTCTATTCTATCTGGTGTAGTTATGAGGGCTGACCTTATTGTAGACGGCTTCTCTTTTGGCAAAACTACCTTGGGTGGTGATGATGCCACCGACTCAATTATCAACATGTTTCTGGCACTAAAGAGGAAAGATGTCAATATTATTATGTTAGGAGGAACTATTATTAGTCTCTTTAACATTATAGATGTTGATAGAATATACGATTCACTTTCGATTCCAGTAATTTCTGTAACATACAATGTTTCAGAGGGGTTAGAGTCTCATATACTGCACCATTTTAGGGACACAGATTATGAAAGGAAGCTTGAAGCCTATAGGCGGCTTGGTGAACGGAAAAAAATATTTTTGCACACTGGAAAGCATGTTTTTATAAGATGTGCTGGTATAATGGAAAAGGATGCATCCTCAATCATAGACAGATTCACTTTACAGGGCGCTGTTCCTGAACCAATAAAAGTTGCACGATTAATCTCAAGAAGCTTACTAAATTTTCTTACTACCCTTAAATAGATTTCTGCTCGCCATATAAATGTATAGTTGTGCGTATCCCGCATATTTTCCAAATATTTTCCTAGCAACATTACCCATTAACAAATATTTCTTTTTATCTAATTTTGGTCTTCCAAAATATTTTTCTCCATACAAGTTTTCATCAATAAACTCTTTTAGAGCCGATGGATACGCTTTTAAAACCCAAACGTCTATTGGAAATGCCTCTAATTTATGGAATCCGTATAAAAGTATACAGTCTGCAACCTTTAATCCGACCCCATATAACTTCATATTCCCTGAAGTCATAGCATGCAAGGCTTCAATATAATCCATTTTTCTAATTCTATCACTGTACATTTTATCTTCTAAAATTTTCTTTGCAGTAAATAGAAGATATTTTGCCCTATACCCCAATCCATTTTCCAAAAGCTCTTTTAAAGAGCTGTTAGCTATCTTTTCAATATTAGGCGGTCCAAAAAATGTTGTTTCATCAATCTTTGCTCTTTCACCATACTTTAAAGAAAGTTTTTCAATAATCTTTTCTATTGCAGGAATATTCTTGTTTTGCGCACAAATAAACTCGACTATTGTGTCAATTGGATTCTGTTGTAAAATCCTAACACCAGAATATAATTGTATAGCCTTCTTTAAGAAATCGTTAACCATAATTTTTTCATTTATCATCTCTATATCATCATTCAAACTAAAAAAATTTATTATATCCTCTTCTTCTAATTCTTTGTTTGAATAAACAATCAACTTATCATCTTCTTGATAAATTCTAACGGGTACGTTGTTTAAAAATCCGTACCATCTTTTATCAACACTAGTCCATCCAAAAACCTGACCACTTCCCATACATAGTTCTAGGTTGAATTTAAAATATTTATTTAAACTGATTTTAATCATCGACACTTATCATGAGCACATTTAAAACACTTTATTAATATTATCATGTAAAATAAAAAATATATCCAGAATAATTAATTAAAAATTATTTATATTACTTAACCAAGTAGTAGTTGGCGATAATCTTGAAGCAAATTATCTTTAATAATATTGGTATTATTAATAGTATAAACATCATAGACATACTTAATAAGTTTTGGTCTACTTTGGTCGAAATTTTACCTAGAACTATTGCAGCCATATTAGCCCTAATAATAGGATGGTTTGTGGGACGGGTAGTTGGCTTAGCTGTGTCATCAGCTATACGGAAGAGTGGATTTGAAGAAACTTGGGAAAAAACTAGTCTCGGAAGAAGCTTAAAACAATCAGGTTTCACATTAAATAAAATTGCTGATTTCATTGCACGTTGGTCCATATACTTGGTTTCAATTTATGTGGCTATAGAATTTCTAAATATTGAAACATTAAAACTTTTTATGGGTTCAATAATAGGCTATATTCCTTATCTTATCGGTGGAATCATTATATTTGTGGCAGGTTTTATTATTGTTGAACTAGTGGCTAATGTTGTTTCTAATACCGTTAAAGATTTAGGTTTAAGATATTATATGTTTATTGGACATTTAATTAAAATATTAGGTTTTCTTATTGTTATCGTAACTGCACTTACAGAAATGAAAATCGAAGTTTACATATTAAATTTGTTTATTACTGCAGCTGCTTTTGGAATTGCAATAGGTCTTGCATTAGCTTTTGGTATAGCTTTTGGCTTAGGTCTAAAAGATACTGTTGCCAGGAACGCTGAAAGATGGTTTTATGATCTAAAGATTAGCGTAGGAAGGGCACAAGAATCAGTAGAAATAAAATCACTGCAAGATAGAATAAGGGAACTGGAAGAGTCTCTCAAGGAATATAAGCTGAAACTTGAATCTATAGAAAAAATTAAAAAATTTAAGTTAGAGGATTTGAAAATACCTATTGAAAATTTATCTGCTTGGCTTAGTGAAACAATCAGTGATAGAGGTCAAGTAATTGAAGTTTATGGAGGATATAAAATAATAGTTTTAGATGAAATAGGCTTTCCATGGCATGAAATACTACTTGTATTATCTTATCATGGTTATGATGTTTGGCTTTCAAGAGAAAAAGATAAAATAACTATTGAAAGTAGGTTGCGTACTGAGTGAAACAGAATGAGCAGTGTAAGTGAAATATTCAAAAATCTTCCTGTATTAAACATTTCTGTAGTAATATTATCTACACTTTTAATTACAGGTCTTGCATCACTTTTTAATTTTTCATTTACTCAAAATGTTGCTCTAACTGTGTTCGCCTTTAAAACTGCCGCTGCATTAATGTTTTGGAGATATAGAGTACCTTTTGCAACATTTGGTCTTGCTATGCTTTTCCTTTTTGGAGTATTAGATGTACCACATATGGTTGAATTTGCATCACTTGACATCGTTTTATTCCTTATTGGTATGATGATCGTAATAGGTTTCCTTGAGGAAAGGGGATTTTTTGAATATTTAACTCAGGTTTTCCTAAAATTTGCAGGTCAAGATGGGAAGAGAATCGTTATTGTAATTATGATTTTTTCCGCTCTATCAGCAGCCCTTATAGATGAAGTTACATCGATTCTAATATCTGTGAGCTTAATTTTACGCATAACAAGCAAGTGTAAAATTAATGCAATACCTTTAGTTTTGATGTCAGTTTTTGCAACTAACATTGGTTCCGCCGCCACTGTTGTTGGAAATCCAGTTGGCGTTCTGATAGCATTTAGGGGTGGTCTCACTTTCCTAGATTTTATACGCTGGTCTACTCCCATATGCATAATAGCTTTATTAGTAACAATATTGATATGTTTGAAATATTATTCAAAGTATATTAGCAAATTAGATAATTCATTAAAGTATGAAAAAGAAATGTTCCCAAAATCAACAGAAGAACAATCTATAACTCCAAAAGACCTAACTATTTCTTGGATCATTTTCTTGGTAACTTTAGCTCTTCTAATTTTGCATCATCCATTAGAAGAGCTTTTCCATTTAGAAAAGAATACTCTATTATTGGGTATCCCACTTTTTATGTCAAGTATAGTACTGTGGCTTGAGCCACAAAAAGCAAAGCATTTAGTTGAACGGAGAGTTGACTGGTGGACACTACTTTTTTTCATAATGCTATTTGCTTCTGTTGGCACACTACAGTATGTTGGTGTTATAGACATTTTAGCTAGAGGATTAATAAATATAGCAGGGCATGATCTTCTAACTTTAACAGCACTATTTATTCCAGTTATTGGTTTGCTTTCAGCATTGTTGGACAATGTTCTTGCCGTAGCAACTTTCTCTCCTATTGTAATTGAAATTGGCGCTGTGGGCATAAATAATTTTCCACTTTGGTGGATTATGTTGCATTCTGCCTGTTTTATTGGCAATCTTACAGTAATTGGAAGCACAGCAAATATTGTTGCCGCAGGTTTGTGTGAACGTAAAGGTGAGCGTATATCACTTTTAGAATGGGTAAAAATTGGTGCTTTAGTTTCTGTACTAACTATATTGGTATCATTTGTACTCATTTACGTGCAACTTTTTATTTAAAAATTCCAAATAATTTAATCACTTAGTAGTGTTTGCTGGTCAATCTCTAAATTAACCTAATAAATTATTAGGTGAATACATTATAAATGAACACTATATTTTCATCCTAAGAAACACGAAATTACTGGTTTACATACTACTATAAACTACTATAATATTGCCATTTACCTTTTACACCATTTTTCTTCAATAGGAATTCTTCCTGAAGTAAAATTTATTAAAAAAAGAGTAAAAAACTTTACTCGCTACTTGCCTTCTTCAAAATTCTAGCGGACATGTGAATTAAAAACTCAATACACTCTTACGCTAAAATCATTCCATCCAAAACCTGTCCCCTGTGCATACTTTAGTCTAGATTAAATTTTCCGTAACTTTTCAAATTAATACAGACTATAGATGTTTTTGCCTTCAACATTTTAGATTTTAAAATTTTTAAATTATATTATAAATTTATGGTATGTGTGCGAAAAATTATGCGTGTGCCATACATCGACATCCTAAAAAATACAAGACTACTACTTTTCATATTATTCCTTATAATTTCACCATTTATCTTTTACAATCTATTCTCTTCAATAGTGGTTCCTTTTGAGCCAAAGTTTGTTGAAAAAAATTGGCTAATATATAATGAGCCAGAATATTTAATGAAGCAGACTCTTAGTGTTGTTATATTCTTAATGATCATTCTTGCAACATTATTGTTTTGGAAGTTCAGGGTTCCTGTAGCAATGGTTGGTGTCGCTCTAATGCTTATTGATGGTTTAGTCGAGCTCGACCTTTTGGTTGAATACATGAATATGCCAGTAATAATATTTTTACTCTGCATGATGATTATTGTAAGCTATATTCGTCGGCTAGGGTTTTTTGATTTTATATTGGAACGTACTATGATACTGACTAAATTTGAGCCTAAAATTCTACTAGTATTCTTTGTTCTAATGTCCGCTTTCATGGCCGCGGTTGTGGATGAAGTAAGTTCAATACTTTTTATGAGTGTTCTAATATTTGATTTAGCTAAAAGGTTTGATGTCGACCCATTACCATATCTTATGTGTTCAATTTTTGCAACAAACATTGGAAGTTCTGCAACTGTATTAGGTAATCCGATAGGTGTTTATGTCGCATTTTATGCTAGTTTATCTTTTGACGATTTCCTTAAATGGGCTACACCCGCTGCTGTACTTTCCTCAATCATACTTGTGCCTCTAATGTTTAAACGGTATTCAGGTTTTCTTTCAAGGTTTAGACAAAAACTTTCTTCCTCCGTATTATCAGAGGAGTCTCCTACTCTAACTAGTGAAACTAAAAATGGTGGTATAATTTTTGTTATCATACTTCTTCTACTTGCTTTGCATCGTACTCTAGAATCAATTTTTTATCTTCCAAAAAATTCTTTACTTGTAGCAAAAACTCTTGCAGAAAGCTGGAACGAATTAGCGAATCTTCTATTAAAGATTGGTGATGCCCTAATAAGGATTGGTGTCTTTCTAGCTCTAGTTTATGGCGTTTACCACGCAATTTATGCAGGATGGCGTATTTTAAATGGTGCTCCAATACACATTGGCTCTGATCCTATTACTTCAATTATTGATTCAATTATAACTTTTGGCTGTCTTGCCATACTCTATCGATTTGTTGAAAAGAGGATAGCAGGCAAGAGTTTTAGAATAGGCGGGCTTGTTGCACTTATAGTTGGTGCGATTCTTTTGGTTGTTGCATCAATTGCGGGCTTTATTATAATATTTGGAGGCTTCTTTATAATATTAGCTGTGGAGCTTAGAAGGCCGTCTGCATTCTTTTAACATATCTTAAAAATTTTTTAAATACATCATGAATATTTTAAGATTATATGGTTGAATCTGCATTTAAAAGGCTGGAAAATCGTATTCTCTTAAAGAATAAGTTGTACGAAAAGGGCTTTAGTGTTAGGTTTCATAGTTACGAATATTACATTATTAGAGACAAGTTTGTTTCAATCATATTATTAGAACCAGGCTTTAATAGGGTTATTATACATAAGATAAGCTGGAATCTACCAGATTCTGAGGTTTCTGTTAAAGAAATATGTTCTATAGTAAAGGAGATTGATCCATTTGTTAAAATTTTTATAGAAGAGGATGAGAAACTTGATTTATGTTCATAAATTGGATGGTGTAGTGAAATAATGTTGTTTGATGACACGTTCGACAGGTATGACCCTTCCCAAGCCATCTTATATGTTTATGATGTTTGGAAAGCTTATGATAGTGTATCCGCCTTAAACGGTATATCCCTTTATGTTAAAAAGGGTGAAATTTTAGGTCTTATAGGTCCCAACGGTTCTGGTAAAACTACTACAATAAAGATTATTCTAGGCTTGCTTAAAAAGGATAGGGGTATAGTTAATGTTTTAGGTTATGATATTGATAAGGAACCTTTTAAATATAAGCAGTTTATTGGATATGTTCCTGAAGCTGCTGTAATTCCCGAATATTTGACAGCATACGAGTTCTTATATTATTTTGGACGTATAAGGGCTGTTCCCGAAAATGTTTTGAAAGACAAAATTGAAGGTTTTATGAAACTATTGGGTTTAATTGATAAGAAGAAAGAGTTGATTGTCTCACTTTCTAAGGGTATGAAGCAGAAGCTTATCTTTTTATCTTCACTCATTTGTGAACCTAAGCTTCTGTTATTAGATGAACCTTTTATAGGAATAGACCCTGAAGGTCAATATGAAATCAAGTCTATCCTTAAAGGTCTTTCTGAAAAAGGCTGTTCTATTCTCCTATCAACACATCTACTTGATTTTGCTGAAAGGTTCTGTGATAGGGTTGCTATAATAAATAAGGGTAAGAATATTGCTACCGGCGATTTAGAGCATCTTAAACAGCGTGTAAGTTTAGGTGAAGATACCACTCTTGAACAAATATTTCTAACTTTAACAAAGGATCAGCCTGGAGTAAAAGATAATCGGATGGTTGAAGAGAAAGAAAGAAGGCGTTTTTAGAGGGTAGAGTCTTTTGGCTGTAAAAGAAATCTATCTTCTAAGAATTATTGCAACCTTCGGCTCTTTAAGGAAATCCAAGTCTGATGCTATCATAATTTTAGCTATTTTATTTATTGGAATGGCGTTGATTCCAGCTATTTTTTCTGAGGGCTCTTTTTATGGTAATATAGTTGTTGACACTTTATTACGCTACCCTATACTTTTAATATTTCCTCTTCTTTTTCTTTCATCAGTTTTGGTAAGTAAAATGAATGTAACAGAATATGAGCGTGATTTTATCTTATCCACAGGGATTTCATCTTCAGAATTTTTAATAGCAAAAACGCTATATGATTTAACCATGGTTTTACTTCTTTTCTTTCTACCTCTTTTAATACCTTTTATTCTTTCTATAGTTCTCCTCAAAATCTTCTATATTTTTCTATTTTTCTCAATACTAACAACACTTGTAATCTCGGTTTTGCTCGAAAATAGTTTTAAGGTTTTAATATTATTCTATAATAGGAATATTGTTAGGGCTGCAATTTTATTAATTATAATACTTTTTTCTCTACCCTTACTTAATAGTCTTTATCCTGAAATTTTTCCTGACTGGTTATATTATGTTTCTCCAATAGGCTGTATACAGGTTTTGTTAGTGAAAAATAATTTCATTATACCCGTTTCCTCCATCATTTTCTGGATTGCTTTTTCCTTGTTCCTCTTGTTTAAAGCATCTAATGTAAATTTTATTCCATTGGTTCAAGTTGTCCCATTACGTACTATGTTTGATATAAGCTTAGCTTCACAAGTGAGAAAGCAGAAGTATGTCCTAAGTAAGATTGGACCACTTTCTATACCTGTAGGACTTTATAGTGCGCCAAAAAATAAGGTTCTATTTTATGCTAAGGAGTCCATTACTAGAACATTTAGGTTCGGAGACTTTTATAACCTTATCCTAACAACATTTTTCCTCTACCTACCCTACATTTTTTTAAAACCATATTCATCTAATATGTATGGTTTCTATAGACTAACCCTTTCCCCAGCATATTTCATAATAATATTTTATCCACTGATATTTTCTCAATTGTGGGTTACTGAATTTGGGGAATGTGTGTGGATTGTTAAAGCTTATTCTAAAGAATTTTTTTCATTTTCTCTAGGACTATTTTTTTGGCAGCTTTTCATAGCTTTACCAACAATTTTTATAATAGGCGTAATAGAATTTTTTCTTAACACATATAATTTAATTCCATCCTTAACCTTCTCAACTTTAACATTAATTGTAAACTCTGCTTTCGGAATATTTTACACCTTTTGGCTTCTAAAAAGGAAGGCCTTCACTCCACTAATGTTGTTCATTGGAATAATCTTCTATGTCATCCTATCGACACCACCACTTTCACTTCTTTTTATCAAAGAATTTTTTATAATCAAATTAGAGTTTGTTTTAGACCTACTTTCTATCATCTACACACTAGCTTCTGCCTATATTTTCCTATATAAGGCTGTAAAAATTTTTGAAGAAATAGAAGTATAGCCATATACCATTCAAGTTTTGAGAAATTTTTCCATTCTCGAAATGGCTTCCTCAATTTTTTCTCTTGAAGTCGCATAAGAAATTCTAAAATGCTTTTCATAGCCCATTCCAAAACTTGAGCCGGGTGTTGTGTTCACTCCAGCCTTTTCTAGTAAATGTTCTGAAAATTTTTCCGCTTCACTATAGACGTCTTCAGCGTTTGGGAAAAAGTAGAATGCTCCTTGAGGTTTCTGAATTTTGAAACCCATTCTCCTTAGTCCATTGTAGAAGATGTCTCTTCTTATCTTAAACTCATTTACCATGCCCCTTACATAACTTTCACATTCATTTAATGCTGTAACTGCTGCCTTCTGTATGAATGTTGGAGGATGGGTTGTGGTCTGCTGCTGTACTTTCAAAATTTCTTTAACCACATCCTTTGGACCGCATATGTATCCAAGCCTCCACCCTGTCATAGAATATGCTTTACTGAATCCATTAACTATAATAGTCCTATCTTTCATTCTATTAATCTTTGAAAATGGCGTAAACTCTCCATCATAAACTAGTCTACAGTATATTTCATCTGAAACAACCCATAGCTCTTTTCTTTCTACTATTTCCGCAACATTTTCTAAAGTTCTCTTATCATATAAGACGCCCGCAGGATTGTTTGGATAATTTAAAAGTAATGCCTTAGTTCTATTTGTAATAGACTCCTCTATATCTTCTGGAAGGAGTTCAAAATTTTCTCCAGTTCTAACTTGAACTGGAACCGCTCCAACAAATTTTGCTATATCAAAGTAGCTTGGCCAAGCCGGTGTCGGAATAATCACCTCATCACCTTCATCTAAAAGTGCGGTAAGAGCATAAAAAATCCCCATTTTTGCTCCAGTTGTGACAACAATTTCGTTTGGCAAATATTCTATCCTAAAATTTTCTCTTAAATTATTTGATATCGCCTCCCTAAGTTCAAGTAATCCTTGACTCTGAGAATATTTTGTTAACCCTTCATTTAAAGCCTTGTATGCTGACTCAATTATAGGTTTTGGAGTTGGAAAGTCTGGTTCACCAACATCAAGGCTTATTACATCAACACCCTTTGCCCTTAATTCTCTAGCTTTTTCAGCCGCCTTCATAGTAGCTGACTCGCCTATCTTAAATAACTTTTTTGGTGGAGTATAGTTTTTCATCACAAATAGTATTTGAAAAATTTATTTTAAACTTTGTTTTTAACTTTAATCAACGGATAAATTTTTTTTGTTATAGTTTAAATATGATATCATATAATATGTTAACGATGCCTAAAAAGGTTCTAATACTCTCTGACACACATTGCGAATCTCTTGCACAACTTTCTCCTAAGATTTGTGATAAAATAAAGGATGTTGACATCATAATTCATGCCGGAGATTACACGCAAATTAGTTTGGTTGAAGAATTAGCCAAGGTTAAAACCTTCTACGGCGTTTACGGTAATATGGACAGTTATGAAATAAAGAATAAGTTACCGGAAAAGCTTGTTATCGAATTAGAGGGGTTCAAAATAGGTGTAACACATCCTCCAGAAGGCGGTGCACCATTTAGCATCAAAAAGAGGGTTAAAGCCATTATAAAAGAAAGGGTTGATGCAATAATCTTCGGCCACACTCATAAAGCAGAAATATCTAAAATTGAAGACATATTATATATAAACCCGGGTTCAGCGAAATCTAGTTTCATACACCCACAAACTTATGCACTATTAGAAGTTTTGGACAAGCTTTACCCAAAAATTGTAAAAATTTAAATGCTCCTCCATCAATGGATGGTTGTCGCGGGTGGTGGTCCTCCCACTGTTCCGCGTAATAAACCCCGGTTGGGAGGTGTATAAAATATTGGAAAAAATAGAAATAGTCTAATATATTTGGAGAGGAAGACTTTCACACTATCAATTGTGATTGCAGCATTGTATGCAGCTTTAACAATATTGCTTGGTCCACTAAGTTTTTCAGCATTGTTCCAGATTAGATTATCCGATTCACTTATTCCATTAAGCCATAATCGAAGGATAGGTAAGGCTGCAATATTTGGAACCACTTTGGGTGCTATTGTTTCCAACATCTTTTCTTTCTATGGCTTTTATGATCTTCTTATTGGTTCTATAGCGAACTTTTTTGCAAGCCTTATACCTTATCTGCTTAGCTCACATAAAAGTGTATACGCTATGTTTCTGGCGACCACATTATCGTGTTTAACTGTTATCTTCTTTGTAGGATTCATACTTTTTAACCAAATACTAAATATTCCACTTGAAACATCACTATTGAGCATCACATTTGGCTCTATTATCTCAATAATATTTTTGGGCACCATTCTCCTTTTTGCGTTAGAAAAATTTTTCAGTAAACAAAACTAGCTAATTAAATCTAGTATGTTTTTGCCTAACTTTTCATTAGCAGCCAAAATACAACTTATTCTTCCATCATATGAGAGGTCTAACTCATTTTCTATATTAAGTAGTTTAACAAATGCTCCTGAAATTTTTGCCATAAAAAGTGAAGCCGCTATGTCTACAACACGTAATCTTGGATATAATTCGATGAAAGCATCTAGGCTTCCAATGGAAACGTATGCTGTTTCTATCGCGGCAGTGCCAAAGAATCTTGGATACTTAACATACTTTAGTATCTTGAATAGTTTTTCACTATATCCTTTATCATCAGTTCCATACAATCTTGGTATTACTGTAGCCAAGGTAATAGGTAATTCTGTCCTTGATGAGGGTCTCCTCACTTGCCCGTTTAGATAAACATTTTTTCCATCACAAAATATTATGTCTCCGGTAACAATGTTTGATACACCTGAAACAATTACGTCAGAAAATTTTAAACTTTTTGAAATACATATGGACGTACTATAGCATGGTATTCCTCTGACTGCATTATTGCTTCCATCAAGTGGGTCTATGATGGCTATTGTTCCTCCACCATTAACATTTATTGTTCCAGATTCTTCGCTTATTAATGTAAACCCTATACCAGTTTTTCTAAATTCTTCAATTATCGCGCCTTCTGCTTCGGTGTCAATGTTGTAGGTTGTATCTCCGAACCTGTTTTCTTTCAAGCTGAAAATGTTTTCTCTACAATTAATTACCTTTTCACGCGCTCTTTTGAATGCGTGTTCTAATATTGCAAGATAGTTTTCCGGGTTCAAGCTTGACACTTAAGGTTTAATGTGTGTGTATTTAAATTGCTTTGCATTTAACTTTTCTGGAAACAACTTTTTATAATACTATTCTAATGTGCCAAGATAATGGTCTCCAGCTATAGAAAGATTGAAGTTATACCCTTAAAAGTTCATAGAATATGCGAGGGAGAAGATGTTATAGAAGTTTTAATCAAGGCAATAAAAAGAAAGAGATTGAAGTTGAATGATGGTGATGTTATTGCTGTAGCTGATAAGGTGCTTGCATTTTATGAAGGAAGAATAGTTAACTATCAGAATATTCACATTTCAGAGGAGGCTCTGATGTTGGCTAAAAAATATAATCTTGAGCCAGGTTTTGTTCAACTTGTTCTTAATGAATCTGAAAAGGTTTTTGGAGGTGTTGAGAGGGCAATACTTACGCTTACGAAAGGTGTTTTGATGGCGAATGCTGGAGTTGATCATAAGAACGCTCCCCGAGGTAAGGCTGCCCTATGGCCAAAAAATCCTGAAGTTTTGGCTTCGAAGATAAGGGTTGAGCTTGAAAGAAGGTTTGGGAAAAAATTGGCTGTGATTATTGTGGATAGTAAGGTTAATCCTCTTAGGCGTGGGACTGTAGGAATAGCTATAGGCTTTTCTGGACTAGCTCCGGTACTCGATTGTAGAGGTAAAAAGGATCTTTTTGGCAATTCTCTTAAGATAACTTTCATGAATGTTGTTGATGACCTTGCTACAATGGCCCATCTTCTTATGGGTGAAACAACTGAATCGATTCCATTTGTCTTAATAAGGAATGCTCCTATTAATTTAACAGAAGAAGACTTGTCTGATGAAGTGAAAATATCTGAAGAAGATTGTCTAATTTTAAATAGTCTAAAAGAGTATTATTGTTCAAATAACTGTTGTAGAAAAATATAAATTTGCATGTTGTACGAAAATATTTGTTTGGAAGATAAAGATATATCAAAAATATTTGAAGTTGTAGGAGGAAGATTAAGAACAAATTTTGTTCTAGCACTTAGAGATGGCCCATTAAGGCCTGTGCAATTAAGTCAGAAGCTGGACACGCCTATATCAAACCTCTATAGAATATTTAATGATCTAAAGCAGGTTGGTTTAGTTGAATCATTTGAAAAAGAGGGGCTTGTTTACTGGAGCCTTACAGAGTTTGGGGAAAGATGGATTAACGCAAACATAGAAGCCATAACAGGAAGTTTACGAGAGGATGTAAAGGAAAGTTTTTGGAGAAAACATAGAATACCATTGCTTGTATCGTTAACAATACTTTTGTTTTCAGGTGTTAGAGCTATACTTGCTTCGGAGCCTACTTGGTTCTTGGGTGGAATAATCCTTTCTGTACTCGTTTACCTTATCATAGAAAAGATTAAATGAAATTAATTTGTGGATTAGTATGATGAGTTTTTTGCAGTCTGAAGAATATGATATAATAGTTGTTGGAGCAGGTCCAGCTGGCCTAACTTCAGCCTTATATGCTGGAAGAAGTGGAAGAAGGTGTATTGTTCTAGAAAAGTTTTATGTTGGCGGCCAGCTTCCACTTATAGATGTTATAGAAAATTATCCGGGGTTTAAGAGAATAAGTGGTTCCGAGCTTGCTCAAAGGTTTGAGGAACAGGTTAGAGAATATGGTGTTCCTATAAAGATTGAGGAGGTTCTGAAAATTGTGGATAAAGGTGAAAGGAAGATTGTTAGCACCACTAATGGCGATTATGTTGGTAAGGCTGTTATAATAGCTACCGGAACTAAGCCTAAGCAGCTAAATGTTCCGGGTGAAAAGGAATTTTATGGTAAAGGTGTGTCATATTGTGCACTTTGTGATGGCTACTTTTTTAAGAATAAGGTTGTTGCTGTTATCGGTGGTGGCGATTCTGCAGTTAAGGAAGCTGTTTATCTTTCGAATTTGGCTAAAAAGGTCTACATTATCCACAGAAGAGACACGTTTAGGGCTGAAAAGGAGATTCAGAAAAAAGCTTTTGCAACAGAAAACATTGAAATTTTGTGGTCTACCGTCTTAACTTCTATTAATGGAGATAATTTTGTGAAAAGTATAACCTTAAAAAGTATAAAAGATAATAGAGAATATTCTCTGCCAGTTGATGGTGTTTTCGTTTACATTGGTTTCACGCCTTCTACAGAAATATTTGGAGGATTAAAAAATGATAAAGGTTTCATAGTCGTTGATGAGAACATGATGACATCTATACCTGGAATTTTTGCAGCAGGAGACTGTATTGTGCAATGTAAGGAAAGGGCTTGGGGCCAGATTTCGGTGTGTGTTGGTGATGGCGCTAAAGCAGCGATAGCTGCGGACGAATACGTTTCTAAAATGTCCCCTTAAATAAATTATTATGGTTTTAAAGGGTGAGCTTGTTGACTGAACTACTTTATCAAAAAGATAGTTACATGAGAAAATTTGAAGCAAAAATTTTAGAAATTAAAGATAACAGCATACTTCTTGATAGGACTGTTTTCCACCCCTTATCAGGTGGGCTTGATTCTGACAAAGGTATTATAAGATATGGTTGCGTAGAATATAATGTTGCTCAAGCATATATTGAAGGTGAAGATAATGTTTGGCATGTTCTTGAAGTAAGGCCTGAAGTTTGTGTAGGCGAAGTTGTGGAAGGTGTAATCAACTGGGAAAGAAGATATAAGCTTATGAAGCTGCATACTGCCTCACATATACTTTCCTCAATTATGTTCAATAGATACGGTGCACTCATCACTGGCGGGCACATTGATGTTTTTCATGCAAAGGATGACTTTAACCTTGAATCTTCCGAAAGGTCTATATTTGAAGAAGTGGTTGAAGAAACAAATAAGGTTATTAGAAAATGTTTGGATGTTAAAATATATTTTCTTGACAGAGAAAAAGCTTTGAATATTCCAGGCATTGTTAAGCTTGCTCAAAGGATGCCTCCGAATGTTAAATTTTTAAGAATTGTTGAGATTCCTGGCATTGATATACAAGCTGATGGCGGCCCCCATGTGAAAAATACTTGTGAAATTGGTGAAATTGTTCTGGAAAGGGTTGAAAATAAGGGTAAAGGTCGCAAGAGAATCTACTATAAGTTAAAAGAATAAATTTATGGGTAAACCAATTTTCCGTATGGGAAGGCCTATAGTTCTCCTTACTGATTTTGGCGAAGGAAGCATATTTGTTGGTGAAATGAAGGGTGTAATATTGAAAATTAATCCTAATGCTACAATTTTAGACCTTACAAATAATATTAGGCATCAAAACGTTTTTCAAGCAGCTTTTCTTTTAAAATATTCGTACAAATATTTTCCAAAAAACACAATCTTCCTGTGTGTTGTTGATCCTGAAGTTGGTTCTGGGAGGAAACCTCTCGCTATAAAGAGTCGAAACTATTATTTTATTGGACCCGATAATGGTCTTCTTTATCCTGCAGCATTCTCGGATGGGATTAGACTAATAGTTTCTCTAAAAAATAAGAAATATTTTCTTGAAAGTGTGTCTTATACTTTTCATGGTAGGGACGTGTTTGCTCCTGTCGCAGCCTATATTTCGAAGGGTGTTTCAATAAAAAATCTTGGTCCAACAGTTTCGTCTATTAAGGAACTGTCTTTTGAGGAGCCAAAATTTGACGTAGATGGTTATCTTGTTTGTAAGGTTATGTACATTGATAGTTTTGGAAATGTTATAACGAATTTGGAAGAGTATAAATTTCATAAACTAATTTTAGATTATAATCTTACAAAAACTTCTAGTTTATGCGTTTTTGTTAGCCAAAAGTTTTATGAGGTTAGAATGGTAAAATATTATTGTGAGGTTGGAGAAGGTTCTCCTTTGGCACTTTTTAACAGTTTTGGATTGCTTGAGCTTTCAATAAATAAGGGGGATGCTTCCGAATATTTTTCTTTAAGAGAGGGTGATGTTTTTAAAATCAAATTTTGTAAATAGAAAGGTTAATATCTTAAGTAGCTTTCCCTATTGTAGATATTAGTTGAACCATAACATCCAAGATGTTGTATGCATTGTTTTAGCTAATGAATTCACATACTTACCTTTACCTGATAGATTCTATTCCTCTAATGCAGAATCTTCTGTGCTAGAGTATATGCTTGACTCTATATGGACTGTATTTGACAAAATATTGGTTGTATCCTATATAGAACCCCCTCTAGAAATTGTTGAAAGAACAAATTCTGTTGGTGCAAGGATTATTATGGTAAAATCATCATCCCCTACTGAAGCGCTTAAATCTTCTATAGAGAATGTCTTTGCACCTATTACATTTGTTATAAGCGGTGATAGGCCTCTAATTAAACCGAATGTACTCTTCTCCATAGGATATGGTATAAAAAATTTTGACTGCCTGGTACCTAAGTGGAATAATGGTCAATTTGATGTCTTTCTTGCAGCATACCGAACTGATAAGCTAAAAGATTTCCTATACTCCCAAAATGTTTCATTAAAGTTTGAGCAATTTCCTAACTTACTTGAAAATGCATCATTTATTTCTATAGAAGACGATCTTAAGTCTCTTGATCCTGAGCTTCACTCTTTCATCAGAATTGAGGACGTAAATGATATAAAGAAGATAGTTAAAATAATCAAAGACTAAGATTATAGCATTATTATTGTATCAAATTTTTTTAATAGCATCTGTACAAGAAGTTTTTCTTTTAATGTTAATCCTGAACCCTTGTCATCTGACAAGGTATTACCATAGTATGCGTTTGCTATGAAAGTTTTAGCCTTTCCCATTATATCAAAAATTTTGTTAACTTCTCCCGCATGTAGATATAATGTTAGATCATTTATGATGAGAATTTCAGTTGGGTTATTTAAGTATTCTTCCAAAAATTTTTCAACTATCTCCCTATTCCTTCTTGCTATTTCAAGTACTTCTGTTGAATTTTTTCCTTCAATTCTCGGCCCCCTTATTTTTTCACTAAAAAAGTATCTTACATTCTTAACATTTTCTGTATAAGCTGACAGTCTTGCACCAATATCTTTTGTTGAAGGTGCCATATCAATTACTGTAATATATTTTGAAAATCCATGTAATATAAGTTCATCAAGTAATTTTGCAGTAAGGCTTGTCTTGCCTTTTCCAACATCACCAATAATAAAAATTTTCTTATTAAGTATATTATCAACTTCTAAACCAGTATATTCCATGCACTACTGTTCTCCAAAAACAATTTTAAGGACTCCCATCCTATAAAGAGCTAATGATATAATTGCTCCCAAAATACATCCTATTAAAGAACTTATAAGCCAACCAGAATATAGCATAAGAATGCTCGCAAACACCAATTGCATGCTCTTTCCCGTAAATGGGTCAATAATGAACCATGATATTGTCCCTCCAACAAGCACGGTCCCAATCGGTTCCATAAGAGCTGACATCACAATAGCCTTCTCTTTAGCAACAGCCCTCCTCAACATAATATAAGATATTCCGACAACAAACCCTCCGGGTATACCTCCAGGATATGCGAAAAAGGATCCAGTACCCATCATTATCCTAATTGTTCCCACTATTAATGCTATAAAAACTGCCCAAAATGGTCCTAAAGTTATTCCAGCAAGAACGTTAATAAAATGTTGTCCTGGAAATGCTTTAGTTATACCCCATTGAAAATATAATGGTGAAATCACAATAGCTAACGCAGAATATACTGAAGCAAAGGCCATTTTCCTTCTATTCATTATCTGACACCCTCGAATATTCTTTTGCTATAGAAATCACCTTTTCTACAACCTCAATCGCATCTCTGCCTAAAACTCTTATCATAGGCTCCTTGCCAACATCACCGGTATCATATATTATATCTGGCACCTTACCATGTCTTAAAATCGCCTCTCTAACCCCCCATGGTAGGCTTCCCCCCTCAACCTTCTTAACTTCTTCAGGCTCACCTTTTCTATCAAAGTGCGAAATCTGTAGTCCAAGTTTTCTGCATATTTCAACAATTTTTGGCGAATATCTTATGTTCATACATGCTCTATATTGTGGATCATGTTTTATTACTGCAAGAACAATCCTTGCCACATGAGATGAGGCACCAAATTCAGGTTTTCCAACAGCTTTAACATGATCCTTAACTTTCACTATCCTACCCGCAATTCCTGCAACATCAAAGACACTTTTTGCATACTCATATGATAGACTTTCCACAAGATTACTCTGTACTTCTGGAATAAGATGTACTACCTCAGTACTCTTTTCAAGTTTTTCTACTGCATTCGAAAGTCTTTCTAATATCTGCAATTTTTCAGAATCAATGTAAAGTTTTGCTAGAGGATTTATTGGTCCATGTCCTCTGCCCACATTTATTCCAAACTCTACAGCATACCTAATGTACTCTTTAGCCCTCTTAACTGCCTCAACCAAATCTAGTCCTTTGGCTAAGCATGCTGTTATAGCGGCTGAAAACCCACACCCTGTCCCATGTGTGGTCTTAGTCTCAAACCTTTCACCTTCCATTTCAAAAAATTTCCCATTATAATATAATATGTCGACAGCCTTTTCCTTTAATCCAGCATGTCCCCCCTTTACAACCACAGCCTCACATCCTAATGAAGCAATCTTTTTTGCAGCATTTCTCATGTCTTCTAATGTGCTAACTTGAATTCCGGATAAAACTTCTGCTTCCATAGCGTTTGGTGTAACAACTTTGGCTACAGGTATAAGGTGCCTTATTAGAGCTTCCTCTGCCTCTTTTTTAAGTAGCCTTGCACCACTTTTTGCAACCATCACCGGATCTACAACAAGAGGGAAACCATATTTGTTAACTTTTTTTGACACCAACTCAATTACTTCTGAACGGTGAAGCATTCCTGTTTTTGCGGCGTCAACACCAATGTCCTCTACAACCACATCAATCTGTTTTTCAATAATATCTAAATCGATGTCACTTATTCCAAAAACTCCGACTGTATTTTGTGCTGTAATCGCTGTTATAGCGACTGTCCCATGTACGTTAAATGCTGCAAAAGTTTTTAAATCAGCTTCTATTCCTGCCCCACCACCCGAATCGCTTCCAGCAATGCTCATAGCAACATAAGTCCTTTTCATTACATCCTCACCTTCCTAGCAAGGGTATATATTGTAAACGCTATAACAAGTGATGGTATAGTTCCACCTAACCCTATAATGTAAGAAAAATACCAATATGATATGAAGCCAATAATCCATGAGAAGATTGCTATAAAATTGATTCTATGACTTGAAGAAAAAAAGGAATTTATATTATATTTTCCACGATTTATTATAAAATAGTCTGAGAAGACAATACCGAAAACTGGTATGAACGACGCTCCAATAAGTAGAAGAAACCATTCATATGCCATTATTGGAATAGATAATGCTATAGATGTTGAAATAACTGTTATGAGAAGGCCAATAAACCACTGTTTCTGTCTAGAAAATATATTCTGGATCGAAACCGCCGCGGAATATATGTCTGCAAAAGCATTGTCTGTCTCATCTACAAGTAGCGCTAAAAGTGCTATGTTTCCAAGTAACATTAGTGCAATAGAATAGATTATTGTCTCTGTACCACCAATAATAGCAAGAACTGAACCCAGTGCATAGAACCATACGTTAGCAAAGGTGTATCCTAAGAATGTTCCAATGAACCCTCCTCGTTTAGTTGATGCAAATCTTGTATAATCTGAAACGAGAGGCATCCATGAAATTGGCATGGCCACAACAATATCAAAAGCTATTAGAAGTGTATTTGCTTCAACATATCCTATATTTAGGTTGATTTGTTGTTGCAATGCCAAATAAGTTATCCAACATGTAGTAGCAAGACTTATCCACAATGCAACCTTTTCAAGCCATTGTCTTATTACGATAAGAGGTCCAAGTACCATCATAAGATAGCATATTATCGCAAAAAATATTGTCCAAAAGACTTTTGTTAAATCTCCAAAAAGTTGGCCAGAAATAGTTTGTGCTGCTTCACTCATTATTATTAGCTCAAACGCTGTCCATCCGACTAACTGGATAACATTTAATATTGTAGGTATATAGGATCCCTCCTTACCAAATATTGGTCTTAAACTGACCATTGTTGGAATTCCATAGGACGTTCCAATTAAGCCATTTAAAGCCAGAATTAGGCTTCCAGCAGCAGAGCCCAATACAGTTATAATTATAGCATATGATAAGGGTAGCATAAGACTTTGTGTCAAAAGCGCTCCTGCTTGAAGTACAAGCAATCCTATGGAGAGGCTTGTCCAGAAGACAAAAATATCTACAGCCCTTAACTTCCTCATATGTTCTGGAACGGGTTCGATTCCCCATTCTGGAGGTGGTCTTATGAATCCCATTTTCGACATCATTGTTGCTACAAATAATTTTATAAATATATTTATAAACGGTTTATAAATGGGTTGTAAAAAGGTTATAATAGTGTTCACATCATTGTGTGTTGCATGAAAAAAGTCGGGATAGCATACGGTGATGCACTATTAGGATATTCGTTTGGGATAGACCATCCAATGAACTTTTATAGAATAAAGCATTTTTACAAGATGTTTGAAAAAACTTTCATAGAAGGCTCAAGATTAGATGAAATACTTTTGATACAACCTGTAATAGCTGATGAAAATGTAATACGCTTATTTCATACTAAAGAATATGTTGATTTCGTTAAAAAGGCCTCGATAAGTGGCTACGGTTACCTCGATTACGGTGATACTCCTGCCTTTAAGGGTGTATTTGAAGCGTCATCTTATGTTGTCGGTACAACCATAGAATGTGCTGAACAGATTATAGAGGGCAATGTTAGGTTCGCCTTTAACCCAATGGGAGGCCTTCATCATGCGAGAAGAGATTCCGCTGCAGGCTTTTGCGTGTTTAATGATATAGGTGTTTTAATAGAATATCTAAGAAAAAAATATGGTATAAATCGTTTCTTATATGTTGATATTGACGCCCATCATGGTGATGGCGTTTTCTACGAATTCTATAATGATAAGGATGTGCTGATAGTTGACGTTCATGAAAATCCGCGAACCCTTTATCCTGGTACAGGATATGAGGAAGAGGTAGGCGAAGGCGAAGCAGTCGGCACTAAAATGAATATTGTGTTGGCTGCTGGATCAGATGATACAGTTTTCTATAAAAAGTTTGATAAAATAAAAGATTTTATTGTGAACTCAAGTCCAGATTTTATAATATTCCAGAGTGGAGGTGACGCGCTTAAAGGTGACCCTATAACACATTTGAAATTGACACCAAAGGTGCATTATGATGTCGCCTTATTTCTTAAAGAATATGCTAAGAAAGTTGGCTGTCTGGGCCCTCTTGCATTAGGCGGTGGAGGCTACAACAATATTTCTACCTCACAAGGCTGGATTAATGTTATAAATGCTTTCTTGCAGGATTAGTGGCTACATTACCGGTGAAATTGAAGTAAGAATTGCTGAATACATCATCGCAGTTGCTATAACCTGCTCTGTTATAGAACCTGTTTTTGTGAAAATGGTTGAGGCTATAATATCTAAACCGATTTGAAGTATTGCGAACATGTAAACTACTATAAGTAAGTATCCTACCATTCCACCTGAATATCCTAATAATATAAAAAATATTGAAATCGAAGAATAAAAAGCAACGAGTCCTAAAATTCTTAAAATTATGGGTGTAAAGAATTTAAGCCACTTTTTGCTCATTAAAGCATTTACTAGAACTCTGAAAAAGAGTTCATTAAAGAATGTATAAGGCAATATTATAAAAATTGATGATAGAAAGTAAGGGTATCTGTGAAATGATAACTGTATGTTTAGAAAGTTTTTGAACATAAATATGTATGTTAAATATGTTAATGTAAAAAAAGATAATGATATTATAATCCTTTTAATTAAATTGTCTGTTTTACAATACTCTTTTAAAATCAATTTTACCGATATTTTTGAATCTTTTTTATAAATAATAAGTATTAAAAATATGGTTATAATTTGTGTGTAAAAGAATGCTATAATAAAATCTGAAATAAATAGTGGTAATATTATTGAAAGTGGTGTTTGTAAAAGTAATGCTATTGGGGCAGTTAAAAATGTTAATATAACGTATGCTATTATTGGTTTTCTGCTTAAGTTTTTAAACAAATTTTCACCTTTAAACAATTTAGATGGAACAAGTTTAATCGCTAAAATTAGGGCAGAAAATGTTAGAATAGAGGTTGATATATAGCATATTAATCTTTGAATAGTCGATACTCTTACGATTTTTAAATTATAGAATTCTGTTACCCAAACAACAACCTTATTTACGCTTTCTTCAGCGTAAAGGATTGTTAAATGGTCATTTAATTCACTTACATAAAATTCTTTTGCACTATTTTCTTCAAAGCTACCATACATTTTACCAAAAGTAATATTCTTTAACCCTGTCACATTCTCGAATGCCATTAGACATCTTCTTATGTCAACTATTTCATCATTTTTTCCATTTAAGACTAGAAGGTTTACCTTAATTTTATCATCAAGGATTTGAGCTGTAGGGCTTGAACCTAAAAGTATAATGCACTTTATTCTCGTATCATTTTTTGCTATCATCTGTGCGTAGCCGCCACCCATACTATGTCCAATTATCGCTATCGAATCTGTTTTCGCACCAAACTCTTTTGCCTTATCAACAGCGAGTAAGAAATCCTTGTACGCTTTTTGAACGTTTTCATAAAGGCCTCCTATACTTTTACCATGTCCTGGAATATCGTAGACTATAGTCATGACACCATTTTCAGCTAAAGCTGAAGCCATCATATCCATCATTTCTGAGCTTCCGCCGAATCCGTGTAACAGTATTGCTAGATGTGCTTCTCCCATATTTTTCGGTATGTATATTTTGTAATGTATTCTTCCATTATCTAAACTTCCTTCATGGACATCGAATCTTTCATTTATTTTATGACTGTAGATGTTTAAAAAAACTAATATTATTAGGATTATAGTTAATAAAATTACATCGCTTTGCCTAAATGTTTTCTGCACAAAATGATTTCGTTTAATTTATATTTATATATTTATAATTTACAGAAAACCTTATAGTTAGGATAAAATTTATTTTTTACCAAAATAATATTGTCCGGTATGATTGAATTAAAGGTTGTGGATATCGATGTTCCAGATGGAGTTAACGTAATACTTGGGTCAACACATTTTATAAAGTCTGTTGAAGACATTTACGAGGCTATAGCAAATAGTGTTCCAGGAGCCAAGTTTGCGGTTGCATTCTGTGAAGCTTCAGGTAAGAGGCTTGTCAGAAGCGAGGGTAATGATTTAGAACTGCAATCTCTAGCTGAAAAGAATGCTTTGAAATTATCCTGTGGCCACACATTTATTGTGTATTTAAAGAATGCTTATCCAATAAATGTGCTCGAGAAAATAAAAAATGTTTATGAAGTGTGCTCTATTCATGCGGCTACTGCAAACCCGTTGCAGGTTATTGTTGCTGAAACAGGTCAGGGTCGTGGTGTGCTCGGTGTTGTTGACGGCTTTTCTTCCCTCGGAATTGAGGGTGAGGATGATAAGCGGGAGCGTAAGGAATTTTTAAGGAAAATTGGGTACAAACTTTAGCCTTGAACCTTTTTTAACCAGAAAATCAGTTTTCTTGCACCCTCTATATTTTTTTTCAATGTGTATGGATTTATTTCATGTAAGATTGAGCTTTTTAAGCTATGGGTTTCCCCTATAAACTGTCTTCTATTTTCTAATTCTTCAATTATTCTCGGCTTATATTGTGGAACATTTTCCACTGAACAGATTGTCTGGTAAAGTTCAGAGACTGTTTCAATAAACCATGCTGTTGCTATAATATGTGCATTTAATTGCAGATGTTCGTTTGTTGCATACTCACACTTTCTATTTATTTCTTCAACCTTAGAATTTGATAAAAGAAATAAAATTTTGTAATCTTCTGTGGGTGATAGCTTAGGAAACTTGTATATTTCAGAAAATTTTTGTAGGACGTATAATGTTGATAATATTCTTTTATAGGAGGTTTGTGTAGCAAACTCTAACCCCAAAAAGTTAGATATTCCTATAAAGTATGCTGGTTCACGCAATAATGGGTTCTCTTTTATCTGTTGCATGAGGTGTGAGGGTGAAGTTTCTGTCTTGTTTAACATATTTAATGCTTTAACTGCCTCATATCCTATGTTTATTAACCAATAGGCTGTTGATGCATACGCTTCATGCTCATATGCTTCTTCACAGTATGCCAAGTACTTTAATAATGTCATCATATTCTCATTATAGCATTCTCGAAAAATTTCTCCTGTCTTCTTTAACGCTTCTTCCCTAAACTGTGTGAGTAGTAGGTTGGGATCATTTAATATTTTCCCTGAAACAAGTTTCTGCCATATAATACATTTTTTTCTATCTTCAAGCAAATCATATGAGGTATAGTATATGTTAATTATGTCTTCTCCAATTTTCCTTGAACTATAACCTGTAATATTGTTTGTGAAGACCATTAAATCGTATCCGCATACTGGCCAATGCCATTTAGAACTTCTACATCCGATTAAGAGTACTGGTTCCCCTCTAAACTTTTCTAAAACATATTTTTCTATTTCTTCCACAGTCGGACTATTGTTTGCTTGTACATAAATTTTTTATACAAGTACAAAAATTAAGAAAAGTTTATATACCAAATATTTTAACGTATTGGTGTACTGTTCTGGTGAAAAATTTTGGAAAAAGATAATTCTTCTGAAGTAGGCTACACCTACTTATCAGAAAAGTGTCCAAGGTGTGGGAGGACGAAGCTTATCCTAGATAGTGCAAGAGGTGAAATATTCTGCAGCCATTGCGGGTTTGTAATAAGAGAGAAGCTTGAGGAAGCCGGTCCAGAATGGCGTGCCTTTTCTAAAGAAGAGAAAGAGGCTAGAAGTAGGGCTGGTGTTCCATCTTCGCTTGCAATGCATGACATGGGCCTATCTACAATAATTGGTCAAGTTGATAAAGATGCTTCCGGAAAAAGCATTTCGTCTGCAATGAAAACTACATTTGATAGGTTAAGAACTTGGGATGGTAGAAGCCAAGTTCATGAGCCTGTAGACAGAAACCTTAGACAAGCTTTCAGTGAACTGGATAGGTTAGCTGACAAGCTAAGTGTAGGTGATGCGATAATCGAGAGGGCTGCATACATTTATAGACAGGCTCTGGAAAAGGGTCTGGTTAGAGGACGTTCTATTTCAGCATTGATTGCAGCATCCTTGTATGCGGCGTGCCGTGAAACAGAAACTCCAAGAACTTTGAAGGATGTTAGTGCCGCAAGTAATATTAAAAAGAAGGATATTGCAAGATGCTACCGTCTACTTGTTAGGGAATTAGATAAGAAGATGCCTGTAGCAGATCCGCTTAAGGCTGTATCACGTATAGCGAGTGCCGCCGGTCTCTCTGAAAAGACTAAAAGAAGGGCTATAGATATAATAAATAGAACTAAACAGTCTCTATCTTCCGCGGGGAAGGATCCGATGGGCTTAGCTGCCGCCGCATTATATGTTGCCTGTGTTCTTGAAGGTGAAAACAAGACTCAGAAGGATGTTGCTGAAGCGGCTGGTGTTACTGAAGTCACGATAAGAAATAGGTACAAGGGACTACGTTCTATCCTAACACCTGAAGAACTGAGGGTTGTGGAATAGGTAAAACCTATTTCCTTCTCTTATATTTTAGAATTTTTTAACATACTTCTATAATTGGGTAATATTTTTCTTATATAGGGTAAAGCTTCCTTTATCTCCTCATCGCTCATGAACTGGAACTGGTATTCTCCGGAATAGGGTTCAGGTTCACCGATTCTTTGAACAAACTCTATGTGCATGAATGGGTCGTCAGCCTTTATTGTTATTGGTGTTCTTTCATTTGAAAGGTTTACAACTTCTAATGCTAATCTTCCAATAAATCCACTATGAACTTTTGCTGCATTTAGAAAAGATAGTCCTAGTCTTCCAAATCTACTTTTTGCAGTTAAGTGTGCTACAACATTTGTTGGCAGCATAACTATTTCCTTTGATATTAGATTTTTATGTTCTAAATAATTTAAGACAACATCTTCTTTGACGGTCAAAATGTAGCCGTCGCCATCTAATAGTTTTTCGTCAAATGGATATATTATTCTATACTCTTTTTGAAGCTTTAACAGTTCACTTTTTCCTAATATTGCCATATTTTATCTCCATAAAGGAAAAAAAATTTAGAATATAAACCCTTTCATTCACCCTCTCTCTTTTTAAAAAATAGGTATTTTATGAAAATTTTTGTTATTAAAATTATTCCGAGGGCGATAATAATTGTATCAACTATATTAGAGAGCCCAATATAATATATGTTTTCTTCAAAAATGTATATTGTGTTGCTGTAGTAGTTGAAGGCCCAGTGAACTAATATTGCTACGCCAATGTTATAGTAAGTGTAGGCTACACCCAACATTATGCCTGCGAACGCTGCCTCAGTAGCCTTGCCTATATTCCAAACAGACGATGGCATTATATGCGCTAGACCGAAGATTATTCCTGAAATAAAAATTAGTGGTAAAAATATTGTTTGCATAATCCTTCTCTTTTCTTCTGAATTTTCTATCTTTTTATCTAGAGTTGGTATTGGAGCTATTAAATATTCAGTTAACGATATTCTTTTCCTCCAAACTTTCAACAAAAATAGTGAAAATAAACCTATTATAGAAAATCTGAATCCAATTTCTTCAGATAATGGTGCATGTGATATTATGCATAAAAGTTCTGCTGGATTCATTGGAGGAAGGTTTCCAGTTTCTATTCCAACACTATATTGAAGCCAATCTATTACAATTACAACAATGACTGTGATCGAGAATATTGAGATTGATGCGGTTAAATTGTTGGATAGAGGTTCCATGCTAGAAAACTTGTTTTTAAAAATATTTTGTAAAGGTTTTTTTCCAGAAACTGCAAGTAGTGTAAAAATTGAAAGGTATGTGATCCATTCTAAAATAAATAATGTTCTCATTTGTGCTTTAAAGGGAAATACTAGGCCTATAAAAAATATGTAAAATTCTGAAACTTTATTCGATATTTCTTCTCCTAAACTACTATTGAATACAATATAAGGTCCAAGCACAAATGATGCTATCATAGTAATTATGGTAAGTAGTATAAATGTGTTTGCAATCATATCTAGTATATTCAGTATCTTGTTACCCTTGTCATTCTTCATTAACGTTAGTTAATTTCAGGTGTATAAAAAATTTTAGAATATTTTTACTGTTCTTTTTCTAATCCAATTGGCCCCCTATACCCGCATACTGGGCACTCGTATTCTTCTGGAACAAGCCAGCCATATATTCCTTTCACAAGATTTAGTTCGCTTAAGCATACTGGACAATATTTTATCTTCTTCTTGAGAGGCTTACGGGTTACTTTTGCTCCAGAACTCATAATTATCACTCTTATTGTATTTCAATCGAACTTTCTTTAAACCCTAGACTGATGAGCTTATCCTTTATAGAATCCCTATGATCTCCTTGTAATATGATGGCTCCATTTTTTGCAGTTCCACCACATGCTAAAGCTGTCTTAAGCTGCTGTGCTATCTTCTGTAGGTCATTATATTTTGGGTCTATTCCCTCTATAACTGTAGTCTGTTTGCCAAATCTTCTAACTTCTAATCTAACAGTTATCTTAGAACTTTCTTTACTTATCTGTTCGCAGACGCATAGGTCCTTTGGTAATCCACATACAGGGCAGATTTCCGCCAAAATTTTCCTCTACCATAATATTTGTACAGTTGATATTTAAATTTTTGAATTTTTAAAGTTATTTGTATTTAAAAATTTTTGTTCCAATTTGTTTAGCATAGTTTTCTATGGCAAAAAATTTTTGTATTATGACTTAACTTTTATAAACAAATTATATATTAAGGTCTTTATTTAATACAATGTGTTAAGTGTAATGCAGTTTCCAGAAGTGTTGGGGTTGCTTAAAATGGGTTTAGAAGTTTTAGCCTTAGTTATAACTTTCATTGCATTTCTAATATCTTATAAGGGCTATTCTGTGACAAGGAGGCCTGTTTTCGCAAGGTTATCTTTTGCATTCATTTTTCTTTCAACTAATTTTTTGCTACAATTTTTTTCAGACATTTTTAGTCTGCTAGAATATTTTGCTTTATCATATTATTCTATTGTTATTTCATCATTTTTTGAAATGTTAGGGTTTTTCTTTATCGCCTTTTCTCATATGATAAGAGTTTATCATGAGCATAGGTTTTCTTTACTTACGCTTGTGACAATAAATCCTGTTATCGCATTTAAAACATTATCATTATATTTTATATTCTACGCTGTACTTGAGTCTATGATTTCATACTTTAAAATGAGGTCTAAGACTATAATACTTACTGTTTTAGGTTTAACAGGTTTCTCGTTAAACATACTTTTGTCATGGATTTCAGAATTTTCAGTTTATCCGATTATTTTACAGGTTTTTGCGCTAGTTTTCCAAGCGTTTGGTATAATAGCATTTTTTGTTCCGATATGGATATATTACAGGAGTTTTAGGTGATATATGATGAGCTACCGCCATCAAGTTAGAATTGTTTCCGATATTCTCCTCGCAGTAAAGGAGGGGCATGAAGATGGCGTTGGTGTAGCTCAACTTATGAGGAAAGCGAATATCTCGTACACTAGGCTTATTAAAATTTTGAATGAATTAATATCTGTTGGCCTGGTTGAGGAAATAAGGGACGAGCGTTCTAGAAGGTATAGGATAACGTACCTGGGTCTCGAATATCTTGCTGAATATGAACGTTTTTCAACTTTTGCAAGAAACTTTGGTCTAGAAATTTAGATGCTACATTATTGTCACTAGAACAACACATTTAGCCTTTTTAACAATCTCATACTCCTTTTGTCTCAAAAGATTCCCTCTCTTTGGTCTTTTTGTGGAAATTAAAAGTATGTCCACATTATTTTCTTTCAAATAATTTATTATATCATTGGATTCCCTTATTGTAATTATTGTTGGCGTTATCGGTCTACCAAGTAATTTTATATACTTGCCTACATTTTTATAAAACTCTCTTCTCCATACCATAAACTCATCTGATGATTCAATTTCGTCTAGTGGTACTGTAGGCGGTAATTCTATGACACCAACTGCTCTTATTTCAGCACTCTTTGTTGAAGCTGAGCTTGTCAAAAGTGTTGCGAGTGCCATTAACTCTTTAGGGAATTCTTTTTCGAAGGATATTGTAAAAATTTTCTTTAATTTCAGAGGTAACCTTATTCCTTCCTGTGGAACTTCTACAATTATAACCTTGCGTCTAGTCTCTCTAACTACTTTATCAGATATTCTTCCAAAAAATTCAGTATAAAATTTTTCTCTATGAGCTGGCATTATTATGTATGAAAAGTTTTCTATTTCAGCCATCTTTACTATTTCTTCTGAAACAGCCTTATGCGAAAATTTTATAAGAGTCTTCTCAACAATTTCATATTTTATTTTAAATTCTTCTGCTATCTTCTTAATATCATTTATAAAATCTGTTTTATCCTCTTCGTCTGGAGGTTTAACATGTAAAATTGTCACCTTGCTTCCACTGCATTCTGAAATATAAAAGGCAATGTATACTGCGTTGATTTCGTAAGAAGTATATGATAGGGGTAATAATATCTTATCTACTTGGAAACTTAATTCCTCACCCACTATTTTTTCACCTTCTTTACATGGGTTATAGTCAAATATATTATCGCGCCAATAGTAAACCATGCGAAACCTAAAAGTCTTCCATGCTCGTGTGTGAGCACGATCATGATCCAAATGATTAGACATGATATAAATCCTATTACAGGGATTATTGGAATTTCCAACTTTTTCCCCCTCCAGTTAAAAGAAAATGCTCCAGGAGTCTTCCATCCGCTCACATTCTCCTTCCTTAGTACGATTAAAGCTAGGTTGACATACATGTAGGATATAAGTGCTCCAAAGTTATAGAGTGATGCTACAAGTTCTAGAAGGTTTACACTAGGAAGAAATATGTTAAATAAAATGATAAGGATTGCTATTATAGAGAAAACTACTATTGTAACATATGGAGTTCGATAGGTTTTATGAAGTTTTCTAAAAATTTTCGGTGAAAGGTTGAGCCTACTCATGGAAAAGGTTACACGAGATACTCCAATGACTCCAGTGTTTGTTGAAACATAGCAGATCATGAATCCCATGAAACCAACCCATAACGCTAAACCTTCACCTATAAATGGTATTGTAGAAGCTAGGGCTACCATCGGATCCTGTACACGTGTTTCTACACTGCTAGGGTCAAGTAATGTTACATAAAGTAGTGAAGCTAAAAATGCGATTATAACAACTGAAATTATCGTCGCCTTGGTTGCTGTTGGAATTATTTTACGTGGATTCTTTGTCTCCTCTGCAGCCTGTGAAATTGATTCTATACCAATATATGATGCCATACTTAATGTTATGGCATAAGTGAAATTTTCCAAAGTTGGCATTTTTCCAAAATTTTTTAAACTATCTGTCCAAGAAAAAATTTTTCCTTAAGTGATTGCCAGATTAAGTCCGAGAATCACAATTGCAGCTATCGTTAGGAGGTCGATGAAAACAAAAATTTCATTAAACCTAGAAGAATACTTTATTCCAATAATATTTAATCCTATCAATATTATTATTAAAAAGATTGCACATAATCCATAAAAGGGGTTAACCATTAAAACGCTTTTTCCAGCAAAAATTTTAACCAAAAAACCTAGGTATCCAACTGATGCAAGAGAAAAAAGCGCGATGTCCACAGTATAATCGAGCATAAGACCCCATCCTGCAATAAATCCATTTAACCTTCCAAACGCTCTATAGGCATAATATTGTGCTCCACCCGCAACAGGATACTTTGAAGCCAACTCTGCATAACTTAACCCTGTTGTAATATACGCTATTGAAGCTATTAGGAGTGCAATTGGTGCCGCTGTATAAGCATATAATGCAATTAATCCAAGTGAAATGTAAATGTCCGCACCGATGTCAGCATATCCCATGCTAAAGGAACCAAATTTTCCAACCTCACGTTTAAGTTCAGTTTCGTTTACCATAGGTTGTCCCCGTAACATTCTTTAATTTATATGAGCACTGCCATCATAAAGTAAATTTAAAAAATTTTAAATGGGTTTATATAATTCCTTATTCTTCTTGGTTCAATATCTCATTAATCTGTGTTGCAAGATAATGGTTTTTTAGAACCAATTTTATAGAATTTACTCCCTCGATTTCGGTAACAGCCTTTTTTATATCTTCTCCAATCTTTATGGCGAACATTGGGGGACAGAAGGGCATTGAAAGATGAAATTCTATCGTCACATTTCCGTCTTTAACATCTATCTTGTCAACAAGTTTCATTTCAGTTATTGGTACACCAATTTCTGGATCATACACATTTTCTAATGCTTTCTCAATTTTTTCTTTTATCATGTTCTCCATTCCAATATCTTTACTTGCAATAATATAAAACAATTTATTATAGCAGAAGAAAAATAGTTATCTTATAAATTTGTTTCTAATGCTTTCTCCATCACAAAGGCATCTTCTCCATCACTATAATATCCTGTAATCCTGTCAACAATCTCGTAACCCATTTTCTTGTATAATTTTATTGCCGGCTCATTTGAAACTCTAACCTCCAAAAACGATACTTCACATCCTTTTTTTGTAAACTCTTCTAATGCCGTTTTTAGCAGCATTGTTCCTACACCTTTTCTTCTATGCTCTTTTAAAACGGCTATCGAAATAACATGCCCCTTTTTAACGAATTTCGGTAATCCTCTTAATGTTAAACCATACTCTATTCTACCCATGTGGTATCCGATTATTCTTCCTCCATGTTCTGCGACAAGGAACGTGTCTGGATTCGATAATAGTATAGAAGTATAAAATGATGTGGTATAATGTTCGGGTAATGCTGCACTATTTACGTGTATTACTCCACTTATGTCCTCCTCTTTAGCCTTTCTAATCAAGTAGCCTTGTGGTATCACGAGTACCATGTCTTAGCCATAAATTAATTTGTAGATAAGTTTTAAATTTTGTCAAATGATATGTGTTAAGATGGAAAAAGTGGAGTCCACAAACATAATAGGATATGAGGAGATTGTGAAAGAGGTTAGTCAGTATTTCTCTGTTATGGAATCATATATTCGTGCTGATGGTTCAATAGAATTTAAAATATTTCCTACAGAAGATGTTAAGGAAAGGTTTCTTGAACTTTGGTCTTCCCTTAAAAGAAAAAATTATGTTCCTATTCTTAGAAAAGATGAGCCATATCTAACATTGTATGTAACACACTTAATTGGAAGAAGAGGCTACAGTAAAAAGATTGCATTTATCTTGTTTGCTGCAACCATGTTATCTATGTTGATAGATGGTTGGGTCAGGTCCATTTCGCCGATAGAACAGGAGATTTTTAAATGGAATCCAATAGTAATAACATTATTGTATGCTATAGCATTTATAGGAATATTAGGTTTACATGAATTGGGGCATCTTCTCCTTTCGAGAAAACATAAGATGGCTTCAACCTTACCATACTTTATTCCCGGAATACCTGGAACTGGCGTACCCACGTTTGGTGCAATAATATTTGCAACCGAGCCTATGGCAAACAGAGATCAACAGTTTGATATCGGTCTTGCAGGCCCTGTTTTCGGATTTGTTGCAGCATGTATTGTTAGTGTTTTTGGTGTATTATCTTCGGTTCCTATGTCGTTGAACGAATTTAATATTCGTTTTGGTTCTCAGCCAGTAGTTTTTGTAGAAGTTCCATTAATAATGAATTTAATGATGTTAGCATTCGGCATCATTTCTCCTTCACAGTCTATGGTTGTTATACTCTCGCCTATTGCGTATGCTGCATGGTTTGGTTTTCTAATAACTTTCTTGAACACTCTTCCAGCATGGCAATTGGATGGTGGCCATATGGCTAGAAGTGTTTTGCCAGAAAAGTGGCATAGGGCTGCCACAATAGTATCTGCCCTTATTATGGCCTTACTGGGTTTTATCCTGATGGCCTTACTGGTACTATTCTTTTCTTATGGTCAAAGGGAAATTAAGCCTCTGGATGATGTTTCTCCGATTTCAAAATCAAGGAAAATGGTTTACATTCTAATATTAGCCATACTAATACTCTGCGCCCCCATCCCATTATAGTAAAAACTTTCTCACGAATATAGTAATGTCTTATCTCCTCTAACTATGATTGATATTTTTCTTTTCCTATCTTCAGCTTGGTCTACTAGATAGTTTATGGCGGCATTTCCTGACTGGAAACTTTTTAACCCTAACCTTTTTTGAACGAAGGTATTAGGTAATGTGGTGACAACTCCTAAATCATACTTTTGGCTTGCCTGTATTAAATAATAGAGGTTCTCAATTCCATCAATATATGTTCTACCTAAAAGTCCATCTAACTTGAATCCCGTATAAACATATTTTTTTAAAGCTTCAGAACCCAATCCGTCTAACGCTTCAGCCAAAATAATGATGGATGCTCTATCTTCACAAGCGTATATTGTGTTCCATAGGCTGTTTAATGCACTGTTTAAAGTACTACATTTATCCTCTTCCCCTGGAGAAACCATAGCTAAGCTTATCTTTTTTTCAACATTTTTTAAAGAATATTTTAAAAACTCTTCAACAGACTTTTTATGTACAAAGTCAATTTTACCATATAGTATCTTACTGAAACCCAGCTTGCCTGGAATAATTCCTATACCATCTAATTCTTTTAACTCCTCAACAATCCTGTTCAGAAACCATCCTGATGATGTTTCTTTTCCAGGTCTTGGAATAAGTTCGTTCTCCCTCTTTATAGCCTCGTATCTTATCTGCTCGTCTGCAACTTCTAGAATGGTTGTCGACATACCTTTAAAGCCGAAGAGAGGGTCAAATCCTATGCTTGAAACAAGTATTAGATTTCTTTTTGAAAGTATTTGTGAAACCTTTACCTGTACTCCATCAACAATCGCTACAGGCGCCTTCTCAGCCTCTATCTTTGAAAATTCTATGCTGGTGTCCTTCAGACTTTTTCTAAGATTTTTTAAAATTCTTTCGCTTGAAAAAGCGTATACTTTAGTGTTTTGAGCGAATGTTGTTAGGAAACGTAAGAATTCTATTGTAGAATTTTCGCAGTCTCCTACCAACAGGTTTATCTCATTTAATCCCTTTAATGGCTGTATCTCTTGCTCTACCTGATTTATTTCTAATTCAGGTAATGGGTCATCGTAAACTTTTTCTAATCTTTCCCTTTTTAGTTCTACTGCAATTTCTACCCTACCATATCTTAGCCATATTTCTGGCATGCTTGCATTAACTACCTATCATCTATAAAATAAACTCTTTTTTTCCAAAACCTTTATCTTCACATCCTATAGGAACATATTTTGATGGAGAAGGTCAAAATTTTATGGTTTAACGAATATAGTGGTTTAAGGGTTGTTTACAAAGATATGGCTATAGTATTTGACCCCTATCAAGTTTTACCACTAAAGCTTGTCCCCCTAAACTATCTCCTAATATCACATGAACACTTTGACCATTTTGATTTAACACTTGATATTGAGCTTTCTAAATACGCTCAAATGATATTAGCAGATTTGGAGTCTGGAAGTAGGCTTAGAAAGTATGTTCAGAAGGATCGCTTAAAAATTATGAAACCGGGAGATGTTTACAAGGATAAAAGCATTTCAGTTACCGCCCTTAGGAGTGCTCATCCTGCTGTAAATCCATTAACATATTTTGTGGAATATTTTGGTGGTCCAAAAATTTTTTATGCTAGCGATTCCCTTCCGTTAATAGAATTTTCTAGTATTGCAGGATACGGTGTTGACATTGCATTTGTACCTATAGGAATTGCTCCCGGAGCTTCCCCTAGGACTGGAAGTGAGATTGTTCAAACTGTAAAGCCTAAGATTACTATCCCTGTTCATGGGACAAGGTTTGAGGAATTTAATTCTCTAGTTAAAGCTAGGTCCCCTAATGTTAGCGTTAAAATATTGCCTATGGATGTAGAGGTGGAGGTGGAAATATAATTTTGAAGGATGATAAAACTTTAGTAAAGGAGTTGGCAAAGTCTCTTATAAAAACTCAGTCTCTTAAGTTTGGCGTTTTTAAGTTGACGAGCGGTAAAATGAGTAGCTACTATATTGACTTAAGGCTTATTCCAAGCTACCCTCAAGTTTTTAAGAGGATAATAGGCATGTACACTAACTTAATTGTTAATAGGATAGGGTTACCAAATTTTGATGTAATCTGCGGTATTCCAACTTCTGGTCTTGTTTTCGCTTCCGCATTAGCGTATTCTTTGGAAAAGCCACTAATATACATCAGAAAGGATGTAAAATCACATGGTACCCAAAAAAATATTGAAGGTTTCCTAAAGCCGGGTGATCGTGTACTATTGGTTGACGATCTAATCACAACAGGGTCTTCTCTAATATCGTCAAGTGAAATGGTTTTGGGTGAAGGCGGTGTAATCAGGGACGCTGTCGTCCTAGTCGATAGAGAAGAGGGTGGTATAGAAAAATTAAGGAGTTTTGGTATAAATGTTCATTATGTTGCCAAAGTTAGCGAATTAGCGAAGGACTTATATGAAAACAATATCATAGGCGAAGAAGAGTATAATGCTGTCCTTAAACAAATAGAAAAAGGATAAAGGAATTTCTAGTAGACCATTAACCCTAATTGGTCAAGGGTCTGATGAAGGTTGGACACTGCCTCATAAACTTCCCGCTCCTTTTTAGCTCCAGTACAAACAAGTTTTCCACTAGCAAACAATAGTATAACAGTCTTTGGCTGAAGCATTCTATGAATTAGTCCTGGAAACTGTTCAGGCTCATACATGCTTCTAGGCAATTTTATGGCAGCCGACTCCAAATCAACCCTACCGCCTAGGCTTGCTGAAGCAACTATATTCTGTACTTCTATAACTGGTTCATTTGTTATCTCTATACCACCATCTTTTAGCATCTTAACAACTGTATGAACTGCCTTAAATGCCTGATCCTCCGATTTCCCTCCAGTACAGACCATCTTACCTGAACTGAATATGAGTGTTGCAGTTTTAGGCGACTTTAGACGGAATACTAGTCCAGGAAACTGGTCAGGCCTATATTCGACGTTTGTGAACCTTTTTGTTATCTCTATTAGGTTGATGTTCTGGTTTACTGAAGCTGAAGCGACAACATTTTCGATACTCACTACCCTCTTTCCTTTTAACATTTTTTCTCGTTAGGGATATATAAACTGGGTATATAAAAGAGTTTAAAATTAGATGTCTTTCGTTTCCCTTCTCTTTTTTGATTCTTCGACAAATATTGTGTAAACAAAATAAGTTAATAGTATTATAATTAAAATGTAGTTTACTGGAGGAGAGAGTATTTGTCCAATGTATCCAACGTAAGGTATTCTAACACCCATATACTTTCCAATATAATTCTCTTCTCTAACATATCCTGGGTCAGGCACCCTATTGTTATCACCTTGTGTTATTAAAACCATTTCATTGCCAATTAACTTTATTTCTTTTATCCTATGAACAATTCTAACATTATATACTGGACTATTAAAAACAATAATGTCTCCAACACGCAGGCTTTCAAAATCCACTTTATAGATAATGATTAAATCCCCATTTTCTAGTGTAGGGTGCATGCTGTTTCCTTCAACATAATAGAATGGTGAAGTACCTAGAATGAGGCTTGCTAACATAATAGCTGTAATGGTTAACAAAATTGCAAAGAAAATATTTTCTAAAAGATTGACTTTAGATCTGCCCAGTTTCAAGCTCTAATCCACACTCTTCTAGTACTCTCTATAAATTCATAGTTTAAAGTTTGTCCTGTAGAAAATTTTATTCTAAAAATGTTTTTTGAACCATTTACAGGAATATATGGTACATAGGTGTATACTTCAAAGGATGTGAAGGGTAATATTATATCAGGTTTAATGTAATAGTTTATTGGAACACTACTATTTACACTTATTTCAGAAATAAAGATGCTCATCGGTAATATCGAATTTGAGGAAATTTTAACAATCAACCATTTAGGCTCTATCAAATATATTGAAAGATTATCGACATAGGCTACCAAATTTTCAGACCAAACACTTAAGCCAACAACATAATAATCGTCTCCAGCCTTAGAATCAATTCCCTTACGCATTAAATATTCTGCAAACTCTTCCCTCAAATTTGTCATTTGAAGCGCATACTCTACCCAGTTGTCTGTAGCCTCTAACTTTCGGAAAAGAATTAGCCCATAGTCTGTAAACTTTATACCATCACTTAAATTTCCAACACTCTTATATAATAAGAGGGTAAATGTGAATGCCGTAATATTAGTGCCATAATGTAAAATAATATTTTGGACGGCAACATATGATGGATAGTTTTCAATAATTTCTTTTGAAGCCTTTACTGCAAGTGCAAGCACAAGATTTCCTCCAATAATATACTTTGATGAAGCATTCCTACCAACATAGACTGCCTGCGGAACCATAAAAGGCTTTGAGGGTGTCAAATTTAGTGCACAATTCCCTTCAAAAACAACTGTTCTAGAAATTCTGGAACCATTAAAAAGGCTCCACCCATAAACATTATCTCCTACAACTTCTTCAAAACCAGCATTTTGGTAGATTGAAAAAAGCTCTTCCCTGATCGAGCGTGCAGATTCGATTGAAACGGCGGAAGGCAAAAATGGGAGTATCGAGGATGCTAGCACAATTATACTTAGTGCAGTAAGGGAATACAAAATCTTTCTTTTAACTTTATTTGTAAGTTTGCTGATTTTCAATTGGTTCACCAAAACGATTGTATTTAGTGATAGTGGGTGTCTCTGTTGGAATAAAAAAGGTTTTCTAAAAATTTCTATTGAATTCAATAACGCGAACTGAGTGTACGAAATCAATTTGTATTCTGAGGACAGATGTTCGTTTTTATTACATTTTAACTGCACTATCTTAAATTTTTAGAAAGCTTAATAAAAATCTTCTTATCCACCCTCTATGGCGTATTCTAAATTGGGCTTAACAAAAACATTAACTTACAGAGGAATAAGTTTAGTTATAGTTCTCTTTGGTGTGCTTTTTCTAACTGTAATAGTATTAGGTGCAACGGGTGTATCGGATAGAATATTAGATTCTATGTTAATGGAGGAATTGAGGGGAATAAGACAGCAGCTTGTTACACAAATAAAGGATGTTGAACAATTAAATAAGGCTGTAGAGGAGATAAAAAAGCAGCTAATTATCGCTTACGGTCTTGACAAACCTTGGTATGAGCGTTTACCTAGTATGATGCTAAAAATTATTACTCTTGACCTTGGCTCTGCAAAGAATATTCAATCTTTTAGTGGAAGTAAGCAGATATCAGTAATAATCATGGAACGTTTGCCAAACACCATACTTTTGGTCACCACAGCCATTATAATCAATTTTTTAATAGGCTTGTTTGCTGGAACATGGGTTGCAACAAAACCCGGATCTATTATAGATCGTCTTGTATCACTTTATGCTGCAATCTCCTATGCTATACCAACTTGGTGGCTTGGATTAATCAACATACTCGTTTTCGCCTTTTTTCTAAGGCTGTTTCCTTATACAGGAATGTTTAGTGCTCCTCCACCAACAGACCCATTTCTTAGAATTTTAGACCTTCTATGGCATGTTTCGCTCCCACTTTTAACATTAATAATAGCGCTTTCAGGTTCATGGATTTATATAACACGAAGTTTAACAGTTACAACTGCCCAAGAAGATTTTGTTAATGTTGCTCGTGCTAAAGGTCTTCCTGAAAATTTGGTTCAAAGAAGGTATATTGTGAGGGTTGTTGCACCCTCTATACTTACGAATGTTATACTCGGATTAGCTGGCTCAATAGGTGGCGCTATTTTGACAGAAACAGTTTTCGGCTGGCCTGGTATGGGTCAATTGTATTATGAAGCTATTGTCTCATTAGATGAAGGCCTTATACTTGCATTGACGTACATGTTCACACTAGTCTACGTAATAGCAAGATTTGTTCTTGAAGTCCTTTATGTGGTAGTGGATCCACGTGTTAGATATTGAGGTGAAATGGTTTGAGTATATTTAGTGAGGCAAGAAGAGAATTTTGGAGAAGTTATACATCAAAAGCTGGAACCTTTTTCATTATACTTTTATCCTTAATTTCTCTTGTGGTTGTTTTAACTATGCCATTAGACTTTGGTACAAAATATTGGAGTAATCCAATATATTGGGTTGATTATCCAAAGACTTCACCACCAGCTTGGATTAATACTTTTATGTCCGAAAAGTTAGTTGAGCATCAAGTTTTATACTCATATACTCCTGTACAAGTTGAAGATTTAGGCGGCTCCTATATGAAAATATATTCCTTTACATACGATTTTAAATATAACCAATTTCCATCATTTTTAACATTTAGAATTAGGGGTCTAACCTTCTATGAAAATCCCCCTGTTATAAGAGTGCATATTATTAGACCTGACAATAAAATTATATCACTTTTAACATACCCAGTTAGTACTGAAGGTGTTTCTCAAACTGCACCATATGTTCTTTATAAAACTGAACCTAAACGTTTTCTATTAAGTGGTGATCCATCACTATTCAGGGTACTATCAGATTTTCTCTACAAAGAATTCCATATCTCATATTCTCCTGAAAAAGTTTACTCTGTTGGTGTAGAAAAGATTATTTTCGGTGTCCCAAAAGACGATAATTCATTTGAGCCGTTAAATGGAAAATATCAAGTTAACATTCTACTATATTGTGAAAACGAAAACGATTCTTTGGGCGAAGTTGCAATGGTGTTTGGGGGTAGAGTATATGGTCTAATGGGGACTGACACGTTAGGACGAGATCTGTTTCAAGGTCTCCTTTTCGGTTTTCCTGTTGCCTTGCTAATTGGTCTTGCAACCTCTATTCTATCTACTATTTTAGGCGCTGTTTTAGGTATTGTTAGTGGCTATATTGGTGGGAAAACAGATATCCTCATCCAAAGGATTGCTGACATAGTTAACAATATACCACTGCTTCCACTTCTAATATTCTTTACATTCATCTTTGGAGGAAAATTGTGGGTTATTGTTCTAATATTGGTCATATTTGGTTGGCCGAGTCTTACAATAATAGTACGTTCTATGGTTTTATCATTAAAATCCTCAAATTTTGTTGAAGCTGCTGTTGCTGTTGGAGCAAATAGTATTAGGATTATGGCAAGGCACATATTTCCACAAGTTGCACCATTCATTTTAGCACAACTAATATTTTATACTCCTCAAGCAATTCTATCTGAGTCAGCATTAAGCTTTTTAGGTCTCGGTGATCCCTCGATACCAACTTGGGGACAAATACTCGATTATGCTTTTAGAAATGGTGCAGTATATCTAGGCTACTGGTGGTGGATACTTCCACCTGGCTTATTGATCATTCTCTCAGCAATAACCTTTGTTCTATTAGCGTTAGGATTAGAGCCTGTTGTTAATCCTAGATTAAGGAGGAGACGATGAAATGGAATCATATGTTTTAGAGGTTGAAAAGTTAAATTTGGCGTATAGAACATTGAGAGGCGACCTTTTGGCGGTTAATGATGTATCCTTTTCTCTTAAGCCTGGAGAAACATTAGGTATTGTTGGAGAGTCGGGTTGCGGTAAATCGAGTACTGCATACGCCTTAATGAAAATGGTTCCATCTAATACTTCAATATTTACTGGAAAGATAATTGTTGACGGGGAAAATATTATGGAAATGGACGATGCCGATCTTAGAAAAAAGGTTAGGTGGAAAAAGATTTCTATGGTATTTCAAGGTGCAATGAATTCACTAAATCCGGTTATTAAGGTAGGTTTCCAGGTAGCGGAACCATTAATAGTTCACGATAATGTCCCAAAAAATGAGGCTCTGGAAAGGGCTAAAGAACTTTTTAAGCTTGTTGGATTGCCTCAAGACTTCATAAACAGATATCCTCATGAACTTAGTGGTGGTATGAAGCAGAGGGTTGTTATTGCGATGTCGCTTGTACTGAATCCTAAAATTCTAATTTTAGACGAGCCTACTTCAGCGTTAGATGTTATGATACAGGCTCAAATTATGAACATGTTAAAAGATTTGAGAAAATCGTTAAACCTATCAATAATATTCATAACGCATGATATAGCTTTGGCAAGTGATCTTTGTGATAAAATTGCTGTAATGTATGGTGGACAGATTATGGAACTGGGTGCCGCTGAACAAGTTTTGCCTGACCCGAAACATCCGTATGCCTCAAAACTTATTGGAAGTATTCCAACACTTAGAAGTGAAAAAAAGTTGGATTTTATTCCAGGAGCTCCTCCTGACCTTGTAAATCCCCCTACAGGATGTAGATTTAATCCCAGATGCCCTTATAGGTTCGAATTATGTGAGAAGGAGACACCTCCTATTTACATTTTGGATGGAGGTAGACAAGTGAGATGTTTCCTTTATAAAGGAAAAGGTTGAGGTGAATAAAATGGTTGACGATTCTATCCTTTTAAAGTTAGAGAACATAAAAACCTACTTCTTTCTTCCAAAAGGACTATTTAAAACTATTGTTTTGAAGGCTGTTGATGGTGTTTCTCTAGAAATGAGAAAGGGTGAATCTCTTGCAATTGTAGGAGAATCTGGTTCGGGAAAGACTACTCTTGGAAGGACTGCAATAAAACTTATAGAACCTACAGAAGGTAAAATAGTATTTGATGGAAAAGATATAACACGTTTGAATGATGAAAAGGAAATGAGAAATTTTAGAAGATCGGCTCAAATAATATTCCAAGATCCGTTTATGTCACTTAACCCCTATATGACTATTAGAGAAATACTTGAGGAACCTCTAATAGTCCACGGGTTTAGTGACCCAAAAGAGCGATATGAAATCATAGTAAAGGCTCTTGTTGATGTCAAGCTTCAACCTCCAGAAGAATTTCTTTTAAAATATCCGCACATGCTTAGTGGAGGACAGAGGCAGAGAGTTGGAATTGCTAGAGCAATGGTTCTAGAGCCAAAATTTATTGTAGCCGATGAACCAGTCTCTATGATAGACGCGTCCAGTAGGGCTGAAATATTATACCTTTTCAAATCATTACAAGAAAAATATAATTTAACCTTTATGTACATAACCCATGATATCGCAACAGCAAAGTATTTCTCTGACAATCTTGCTGTAATGTATTTGGGAAAAATTGTAGAATATGGTCCAAGCAGAGAAGTTATAATGAATCCAAAACATCCATACACTTCTGCACTGATTTCAGCAGTACCTGATCCTGATCCAAATAATAGATTCATTTACAGAAAGGTTATTAGTGGAGAAATTCCAAGTGCAGTAAATCCTCCCTCAGGCTGTAGATTTCATACTAGGTGCCCCTATAGGTTCGAATTATGTGATAGAGAGGAGCCTAAACTGGAAAAGATCAATTTTGAACATAAAGTTGCATGCCACCTTTACACAAAAAAATAGTTCAAATTATTTAAATATTGTTTTATTCTTTACATTTTTATATTTTAAGCAATAAAACTTAAATATAGAGAATAACCACTCTAACGATAATATGAATCAAAAAAGTAATATAAAAAGGATATTAGCTATTGCTGTTCTCTTTGCATTCTCATTGACTTTAATAACTACTACGGTCCCATTAACCTTTGCACAAACCAAAACCGGTCCAGCATCTGATGCAATAATCTTTAAACGAGTTCCACTCGATGTCGTGCCAAAAGCCTTGGAAACTGGTGACATAGACTACTACATATTTGGTCTAAGACCATCACAGGCTATAGCCTTAAGAACCACTCCTGGAATCGACATCTACTACGCACCCGCAGGTTTAGTGGATATAATACTTAATCCAGCACCGTATCCTGATGGCAAATTAAACCCTCTATCATTAAGGGAAGTTCGTTTTGCACTAAACTATATAATGAACAGAGATTATGTTGTAAACGAAATATATAAGGGCTTTGCTTCTCCAATGGTAACGTTCCTATCTTCATATGATCCTGACTTTGTGACAATATACGATATAATTGCAAAATACGAGTTTGGCTATAACATAGAATTGGCTGATAAGTTGGTAACAGCCGCATTGACAAAGGCTGGCGCCACGAAGGTTGAAGGTAAATGGACATATAAGGGTCAACCATTATCATTTAACTTTATCATAAGAATCGAAGACGAAAGAAGAGAAATAGGCGACTCCTTTGCGTCAGATCTAGAAAGATTAGGTTTTACAGTAAACAGAATGTACATGCCATTCGCGCAAGCTATAGACATAATATATGGCACTGACCCACTAGAGCATCAATGGGACCTCTATACTGAAGGTTGGGGTAAAAGTGCACCAGACAAATTCGACTATGCAACAATAAACCAGTTTGGAGCTCCTTGGCTCGGTTGGATGCCCGGTTGGGCTGAACCAACCTTCTGGAACTATGAAAATAGTACAATAGATGCTTTGGGCCAAAAGATTTACAATGGACAGTTTAAGAGTAAGGCTGAAAGAGACCAACTCTATAGGAAGGCTACTGAAATGATAATTCAAGAATCTATAAGAATTTGGGCTGCTACTAGACTCGACATACAACCAGCAAAATCTTATGTATCTGGGCTAACAAATGACTTAGGCACCGGTCTAAGGTCTCCCTTAACCACAAGAGAAGTCTATATTTCAGGAAAACCAACAGTAACTGTAGGCCACCTTTGGGTCCATACAGCTACATCGGTATGGAATCCGTTTGGAGGTCATACAGATGTATATAGCGTTGACATTTGGAGAAATGTGTATGATCCGCTTGTCTGGAACCATCCATTCTCTGGACAACCAATGCCATTCCGTACACCCTATAATGTGAAAACAGCCGGCCCAGAGGGCAAACTTGATGTACCTTCTGACGCATTTTTATGGGATTCACAATCACAAAGTTGGAAGCTTGTCGGCTCAGGTGTAAAAGCGACTTCATTTGTGGCCTTCGATTTCTCAAAATATATTGGTAGTAAATGGCATGATGGAACAACTATAACATGGGCTGACGTCCTTTGGGGCATATACAGTTGGTTTGATCTAGTATATAATCCGAGCAAAGCTTCACTTGAAGGTACACTTGCTTCACAGTATAAAGATGTTTTCGCTCTCTTCAAAGGCTTTAGGATCGTTGGAAACAATCTAGAAGTGTATATAGATTATTGGCATTTTGATCCCAACTATATTGCATCCTTCGCGGCTCCACCACAGATACACTATCCATGGGTTGTTGGCGCTGCAATGGATGACGTTGTATTAAACAAGAAGACTGCAGCATATTCCCAGGCTGCTTCAAGAGCAAGAAATGTACCATGGCTTTCTATGGTTCTTAAGGAGCATGCTACAATGGTGGCTACCTCCCTATCATCATTTAAAGCCTCTGGCTTCTTCCCATCTAATGTGTTCACAATAGCCGGTAAATCCTATGCTACATCAACCGAAGCTGCTGCAAGAATTGATTCAGCACTTAATTGGTTTAATACTTATAGCCATCTCGTTATAAGCGACGGCCCATTCTACTTGTACAAGTATGATCCTGCTGCACAGTATGCGGAAATAAGAGCCTTCAGGGATCCAACTTACCCATTTAGTCCAGGCAAATGGTACTATGGTAAGCCTGAAACACCACAAATTAAAAGTGCAAGTGTGCCAACAGTGCTTCAAGGTCAAGTAGCAAAATTTGAAGTCGAATTACAGGGGCCGACTCCATTAGGTCTCATATATTTGATAAAAGATACAAGAACGGGTGCAATAATGGGATCGGGTTCTGGTACTGCAGTTTCACCAACAAAGTTCTCCATAGAATTATCTCCAGACTTTACTAGTAAACTATCTGTTGGAGTTTACGAATTAACTATTGCTGGCTACAGTGAACAGGTTGCATTTGTTTCATCTGAAAAAAGATACTTTGATGTCATGAAACCTGTTCCACCAATAACTATAACAACACCTACAATACCACCTACAGGTACTATAACAACATCAACTATAACTGCTTCTCCAACAATATCGACAACGGTAGCGCCAACCCTAACGTTTACAACAACAGTACCAAGCGGCATCGAAACCGCCTACATTGGTATTGGTGTTGGTCTAGTAATAGGCGTTATAGTGCTAGCTGTTGTACTCATGAAAAGGAAAAAGGCATAAGCCTTCTCCCCTATTTTTATTTTTAAATTAAATATTATGAATTACCAAATACTGTTAAAAATTGTACCTTATTTCAAATATAAATTCTTAGACATAGATAAGATTGTTAATGAATCTAAATTAAGTAGGAGTATTATTTTAGAAGCTCTTAATCCGCTGATTGAAGAGAGATATATCACTGTTTCTGGTGGCACCTTATGTTTCAGAGAAGGTTCCATCATCATGGCTTCAATATTGGCCCTTAAATTTGGTGCATCCTTAGAAGAAGTCTGTAAAGTTGTTAGTTGGCAGGATTTTGAAAATTTTGTTGAAAAAATATTGATAGAATACGGGTATAGAACTTTTAGAAGCTTTAGATTAAAAGGGCCCAAATTAGAAGTTGATATTTTGGCGTTAAAAGCTGATTTTGCTCTTGTTATCGATTGCAAACAGTGGCGTAGACCTCTTTCGTCATCGGCATTAAATTCTATTGTCATAAAGCAGGTTGAGCGTGCAAAAATTATTTTATCAAAAGAGAAAGTCTTGTTACAAAATATGTTTTTAATTCCAATTATAGTAACATTGTATCCCTCGCCTATAAAGTTCGTAAATGGTGTTCCAATTGTTCCTGTTGAAATGTTCAAGTCTTTTGTTAGCGAAGTAGATGGCCGTCTGTCAGAGTTTCTTAAAGTATATTTTAAGGACAATAAAATCTTTACTATAATATGATGCAATAGTTTATTTATCTTGTATTGTCTAGCTGTTTGGAAGATATGATTAGGGCTATAATATTTGATTTAGATGGTACACTAATTGAATTTAAGCTTGATGTTCAATCTTCAAAAAGTGAAGTTATAAATGTTATTAGAGAAATTGTGCCAAACGTAAATGGTTTGAATGCAAATCAATCATATTATCATATGCTTGAAAGAGTTAGGTGTATAGTTGATGAAAAAAGATTTGAACATGTAAAGTTAGAAGTTTATAAAATTTTGGAAAAGTTTGAGGATAAGGCTGTTCAAGAAACTTCATTGAAAAATGGTGTTAGGGAAGCTTTAATGGAGTTAAAGGATTTGGGTAAAAAGATTGCACTTTTAACAAACAGTGGGAGAAATGCTACATTAAAGGCTTTAAAAAAATTTAATATAATAAACTTTTTCGATGTGATTCTCTCCAGAGATGATGTCCAATTTTTGAAACCTTCAACTTTAGGCTTCCAAAAAATACTTGCTCTCCTAAACTTAGATGTAAGTGAATGTATTTCTGTGGGAGATGGTTTAATTGACATTATCCCTTCGAAGGCTTTAGGCATAAAGTTTGTAGCCGTACTTGGAGGATACAATCCTATAGAAAGGATTCTTGAACATAAGCCAGATTTTATAATAAGCTCTCTTTTAGAACTTCCCCCTATCATTAAAGGACTGTAAAGTTTTATTTTTTTAACCTATTTTTAGCAATATTTATAAATTTACTTTTATTAAGGCTTGTTGCGATAATTTATGAACCCGTATGAGATGGCTCTAGTACAGCTTAGGACTGCTGCCAGCTACCTAAACCTTGACGATTCTATTGTAGAAATTTTAAGTAGGCCGAAGAGAGAGCTGCAGGTTTCTTTTCCAGTGAGAATGGATGATGGTAAAATAAAGGTTTTCACAGGATATCGTGTACAGCATAATGATTCAAGAGGGCCATTTAAGGGCGGTATAAGATACCATCCTCTTGTTGACATTAATGAAGTTCGCGCTCTAGCGATGTGGATGACTTGGAAGACTGCAGTACTAAATATACCCTATGGTGGTGCTAAAGGTGGTGTAGCATGCAATCCCAAAGAAATGTCTAAGTCTGAGCTTGAGAGACTTACAAGAAAGTATACTATGATGATTTCTCCAATAATAGGACCATATACAGATATACCCGCTCCAGACGTTTACACGGACTCCCAGACAATGGCATGGATAATGGACACGTACAGCCAGCTTGTAGGCTATCGTGTGCCAGCTGTGGTAACGGGGAAACCTATTTCTCTTGGAGGCTCGGCTGGTAGATCGACTGCAACATCTAGAAGTGTGATTGTAGCAGCTAAAGAAGCTACTAAAACTTTTAAAAAGAAAATTGAAGATCTTAGAATAGTTATACAAGGCTTCGGTAATGTTGGTGCAAATGCAGCAATTTTGGCTAAAGAGTTCGGTGCAAAGGTCATAGCAGTAAGCGATTCAAAGGGTGGAATATATGATGAAAAGGGTCTTGATGTACTTGAAGTTTTGAAACATAAGGAACGAACTGGATCAGTAGTAAACTTTACTGGTGCAAAAAATGTTACAAACGAGGAACTTTTGGAATTGCCATGTGATGTACTAATACCAGCCGCCCTAGAGGGACAAATTCATAAGGATAATGCAAAAAATATTCAGGCAAAAATGGTTGTTGAAGGCGCTAACGGTCCAACAACACCTGAAGCTGACAAAATACTATTTGATAGAGAGGTTATGGTTGTTCCAGACATTCTTGCAAACAGTGGTGGGGTGCTTGTTAGCTATTTTGAATGGGTTCAGAATCTTACCAACCTATATTGGACTGAAAATGAAGTTAACGAAAAGCTAGACAATAAGATAAGGGAAGCTTTCCTGCAAGTCTACGATATTGCTAAAAAAAGATCTGTGGACTTGAGGACGGCTGCACTAATACTTGGCATCGGTAGAGTTGTTGAAGCGATGACTACTGCAGGGTACTTTCCATAAAAAATTAAATCTTATATACTTTAAAAACTCATTTGTATAGTTTATGTGGCTTATAGGCGCGCATGTTTCAATTGCTGGAGAAATAAGTCAGTCATTCGATAGGGCGAAGGCTCTAAACTGTACTACCTTCCAAATTTTTACAAGGAATCCTAGGGGATGGGCTTCTAAAAAGCTTGAGGAAAATGAGATAGCCAATTTCCATAGGAAATTGGATGAGACAGGCCTTTTTCCAGTAGCACACATGCCGTATCTTCCGAATCTCGCCTCCCCTAATAAGGAAATATATGATAAGTCCATAAAAATTCTTTCTGAAGAACTTACGAAATGTTATCGTCTAAAAATACCGTATCTTGTTACACACCTCGGCAGCCACATGGGCACAAGTGAAGAAGATGGTGTAAGGAGAGTTGCTGAAGCATGTAATATTGCTATAAAAGATTCAGAAGGGAAAGTTGCACTATTACTTGAAAATACTGCTGGGCAAAAAAATAGTGTTGGCCACACCCTAAACCATCTAAGAAAATGTCTCGATTTAATTGATGACCAGTCAAGGGTCGGAGTATGCTTTGACACATGCCATGGTTTTGCTGCCGGATACGATATCCGCACACGTAATGCGGTAGAGCGTTTTCTAAAAGACTTTGATGATATAATAGGTATTGAAAGATTAAAGGTTATCCATTTAAACGATTCAAAGGGTGACCTAAACAGTCATCTTGACAGGCATGAGCATATTGGAAGGGGTAAGATTGGTTTAAACGGATTTAAGGCACTACTGTCCTTTAAAGAAGTGCAGAAACTTCCCCTAATCATTGAAACCCCATACGATTCCGAAAAAGATTACTTGCAGGACATTTTAACCCTCTGGTCTATAGCTAGGGGACAAATTTAAAAGTGACACATATTGTCTGATAAAAAGGCGCCATTCTCACGCTGGGCTTTCCTAAAAAATCCTATAATTAGTGTACTAATTTTTTCGAATGGAATAACTATGCTCGGATTTGGGCAAATATTGCCAATTATACCTATCCTAATGTACGATTACCTTCATGCTTCAGAAATAGAAATAGGTTTGACGATAAGCTCTTTTGCAATAACAAGAATATTATCGCAGGGTCCAATTGGCACACTTTCTGATAAATATGGTCGCAAACCATTTATTACAGTCTCACTCTTAGGCTACAGTATAGTCTCATTTCTTTACATATTTGCCTTTCAAACATGGCACATTCTTGCTATAAGAGCTGTCCAAGGCTTTTTTTCTGGCGCACTGTGGCCTGTTTCTGATGCAATGGTAATGGACATTTGTGACCCAAAACATAGGGGTAAAGTTATTTCAACAATACAGATAGCCTATAATGCTGGATGGTTTGCTGGACCATTTTTAGGCGGCGTTATCGCTGACTTATATGGTATTGATGCCACTTTCGGTTTTAGTGCTGGACTATCATTTACAGCATTTATTATAGCCTTGCTCTTTTTAAGAGAAACGATGAAGGTAAAAAGGGTTTCATCTGTTAAAGAAGTTTCCATTATTAGCAGTCTAAGGAACAATTTTGAAAAATCTTTTCAAGCTTTAGGAAAGTTTCCAGCATTAAAAAATCTTGCAATATCAGCGTTTGTACTCCAAACTTCCCTTTCTTTATTACAAGGTTATACTCCTATATTCATATCTGATGTATTAAACGGAACCGAATTAGATATAGGTCTTATAGTAGGTGTTGGAGGTGTTCTCGGGCTTATAACACAATTTTTTGTAGGCTCCTTAGGCGATAGATACGGTAAATGGCTTATCTTAGAAGTTGGCGTATTTATTGCAGCCACCCTTTCCCCCACACTACTCCTAATACAGAATCTTTTACAAGCATACATTATTTTACCGATTGTAATGTGCTGTAACATGATATCCTCTCCAATGCTTACCGCACTTGTTGGCGATGCCGTACCATCAGATGAAAGAGGTACAGGGTATGGTGCATACGGGGTAGTTAGAGACTTTTCACTAATAATAGGCTCACCTCTAGGAGGGTTTATCCTTGAACTTTCAAGAAAATTTTTTGGAGCAAGTCTACTACAAAGTCTAAGAATTCTTTTCATTTTTAGAAGTCTTATGCTTTTTCTAACTTTATTCGTAACCCTATACTATATGCGAAGTTTTAAAGAAGTTGACACAATAATATGGGTGAGGTCAAAGGTTCCTCCGCCAGAGTAGGCGTCTCAGTCAAATGCCTTTAGGTCATAAATGTTCAGTAACTCTGATTCCTCATCGACGCCATACACTACTTTACATGCTACCTTATAAAAAGTTTTTAAGGAACTATAAAATGTACATTTTTGACTAAGTGTGCTTCAAGTAGATATTTTTGCACTGCTCATATGGAGCATTATTGTAGTATGTATTATGTCGGCTGTTATTATAACATACAATATTGTCAAAAGAATACTTGAATTGTCTGTAAGAAAGCCTCAGCCTCCCCCTATGCAGGAGAGAAAAGAATTTTTTATTTCAATAGATATAGGTGAAGCGGTTTCATTTTACAATCAAGCTCAAAGCTACTTCGAGCAAGGTGAGTATAAGAATGTTATACAATATTGTTATAATGCGATAAAAAACATATTCACCAAGGTCCTACTTCACCTCAATATTCCCTCAGAAGATCTTAACATTGTAGACATGTCGTACATAATACAGGCTAAAGGTGTGAGAGTTTCCTTTATGGAATATGTTCAGCATTTGAACTTTATTAGGTTAAAGATGATTGTCGGCCAAATAGTTTCTAAAGATGAAGTTTTATGGGCTCTTAAAGCATGTAAAGCGCTTATTGATATGTCGAAGGATCTTCCAGTAACAATATAGCATTTTAAATCATAGTTTTTTTAAAATAAAACATTATTAACCGCTAAAATTAAATCAAATATGGTTGAGACAGTTGGACTCCGAAGAATTTGTTGACTTGAGAAGTGATACAGTAACTTTACCGACAGATGAAATGTTAGAAGCGATAAGGCGTGCAAAGTTGGGTGATGATGTTTTTGGAGAGGATCCTACTGTTAAAAAGCTGGAGGAGATGGCTGCCGAAAAGATGGGTAAAGATGCCGCCCTTCTTGTCACAAGTGGCACACAGGCAAATCTTGTATCATTGCTTAGTAATACTAAACGTGGTGATAGTATAATCTTGGAGGCTGAATCACATATATACTATTATGAAGTTGGTGGCTTATCATTTATTGCAGGTCTCCTTCCAATACTTGTTAGGGGAAAGAATGGTTACATGGATCCTGTGGACTTGGAGGCTGTATTAAGACCTAAAGATATCCATTATCCAGAAGTTACACTAATATGCATTGAGAATACTCATAATAGGGCTGGAGGTACGATTATAAGGCCGGAACAGATAAAGGCCATATACGATTTCGCTAAAGCTCACAATCTGAAATTGTATATGGATGGAGCGAGAATATTTAATGCGGCCGTAGCATTAAAAACTGATGTAAAAAATTTCACTAAGAATGTCGACAATCTGATGTTCTGTCTTTCTAAGGGGCTAAGTTGTCCAATAGGTTCTATTGTAGTAGGCGACTATGATTTTATAGAGCGGGCTAGAAAGTTTAGAAAGATGCTTGGTGGTGGCATGAGACAGGCTGGCATTATTGCGGCACCAGGAATTATTGCATTAGAAAAGATGATAGATAGGCTTGAAGAGGATCATAGGAATGCGCGTATGCTTGCAGAAGCTTTATCTAAGATAGACGGCATATCTATTGACCTTTCAACTGTTCAAACTAATATTGTAATGTTTGATGTGAATGGTTTAGGAATCTCTGCCCCCCATTTTGTTGAACTGTTGAAAAATAAGAAAATTCTTTGCCTACCCTTTAGTGATAGGAAGGTTAGGATGGTAACACATAGGGGTATTGATAGAGTTCATATTGAAAAGACTATTTCAGTAATAGAAGAGTTAGCTGATCAAATTCATAAAAAGTGGTAGAAGGAGGCATATAGAAGTTGAGTGAAGGCGAGGAAAGTTCACTATTCAAAACTAGGCTTTTCAAGACCCTAGAAGGTGTAGACGATGCCCTAAAGTTGATTAAGGTATCATTAGAAAATAGTGTACTAGATGTAGTTGAAGTTGATATAAGGTCCTCTTTACACTATTATTCTGCAGAAGATGTTCACGCGCTACAGGATGTACCAAACTATGATCGAAGCGCTGTTGACGGTTACGCTGTAATATCCAATGACGTGATAAGCTCTAGTATCACAAACCCCTCAATATTGAATGTTGTAGAAAAAATTTATGCGGACTCAAGCTATCACATGTTAAAGCCTTTAAATCATGGTGAAACCTCAATAGTCTATACTGGTGCACCATTACCCCCAAATGCGGATGCTGTTGTAATGTTTGAGGATACAAAAGCTGATGGTTCAAATGTCCAAATTTTTAGGCCAGTATCCCCATATCAAAATGTTTCAAGAAGGGGGGAGGATTTTCAAAAGGGTTCTATTGTTGTTGAAAAGGGTACGTTGATTAGACCTTGGCATCTTGCAGCACTACTGTCAACTGGTTACGAGAAGATTAGGGTGTTTAGGAAGGTTAGGATTGGTGTTATTTCCACTGGCAGTGAGCTTACTGAAAAATGGCAAGATGCTGGTGTAATTAATACTACAAAACCTCTTCTCTTGTCTCTTATTCAAGAAGAATTTTGTGAAGGATACGATTTTGGTACTGTACCTGATGATGTTGAAGCAATTAGGGATAGAATATTGTTTGCGTTAAAGGATATGGATATTCTATTGACCACGGGTGGAACAAGTGTTGGTGCAACAGACCTTGTCTCAGATGCCATATCGTCTATAGATGGCTCCAAAATAGTTTTCCACGGTGTTAGAATGAGGCCGGGTAAGCCTACTGGAATGGCTATTGTTAAAGGTAAACCTTTGTTCATATTATCCGGTTATCCTGTCGCATCTTTTACTGGTTTTGAAGTTTTTGTAAAATATGCAATAAACCTTTTAAGATGTTCGAAACCCCTCTTCTATCCTAAGGTTAGGGCTAAACTTGCTAGAAGGCTTGCTAAACCTGTTGGTGTAAAAGCTTTTGTTAGAATTAAAGTATATCAATTAAATGGTGAATATTTTGCTGAACCTTTAAGATTAACTGGCTCCGGCTTACTTTCAACATTAACCAGAGGAAATGGACTTTTAGTAATTGACGAGGATGTTGAAGGATATGATGAAGGTGAAATGGTAGAAGTGCAGCTTCTTGAGTGGGTGATATAATATGGCAAAAATATTTCACACACTGGTTTCTGTTGAAGAGGCCGCTAAAATTATTGAAAACAGGGTTCAAATTAGCCCTGTTGGCGAAGAATATGTTAGCCTATTCGAAGCATGGGGCCGTATTATATCACAGGACCTGCTATCGGAAATTGATTCACCACCCTTTGACAGATCTGAAGTTGACGGCTATGCTGTACTATCCACGGACACGTTCGGTGCCGAAGAAGATAATCCAAAAATATTAAACCTTGTCGGCTCATCTGAAGTTGGTACTCTACCTAAAAAGGATATTAAAGTAGGAGAATGTATGAGGATCGCGACCGGCGCACCTATACCAAAGGGTGCTGACGCTGTAGTCATGGTAGAATATACTAAGGAAGTTGGAGGAAAAGTTTACATCTATCGTCCAGTAGTGCCTGGAGAAAATGTTTCTCAGGCAGGCTCCGATTATGTTATTGGAGACATTTTCCTAAAGAAGGGTACAGTATTGACTGGGAGGGAAATCGCCTCACTTGCTGCCTTAGGCTATAATAGGGTTCCAGTTTTCAAAAAACCTAAGGTGGCACTATTTTCTTCAGGTAACGAGCTTACACTTCCGGGAAATCCTCTTGAACCTGGAAAGATCTATGACGCGAATGGTCCAGCAATATTTTCTATGATAAAAGAATGTGGTTGTGAACCAAAATTTATGGGCATTCTGCCTGATACATTCGAGAGAATGTATTATGTGCTCAAAGGTGTGCTGGAAGATTTTGACGTTATAATAACTTCTGGAAGTACTTCTGCGGGGCTAGGTGATCTAATGTACAAGGTTTTTGACTCTCTAGGTTCTCCAGGAGTAATTGTTCACGGACTAAAGGTGAAGCCTGGGAAACCTACAATTATAGCCGTTATTGGAGAAAAACTTGTTATCGGTCTTCCCGGATTCCCTGTCTCAGCTTCCATGATATTTACTATACTGGTTAAGCCAGTTTTGATGAAGATGGCTGGCTTTGATAGAATAGAATTGCGTAAAGTTGATGCTATTGTTCCATTTAAAATTACAACTGGTAGAGGTCGACGTACCCTAATACCAGTTAGTCTTGTTGAAAGTGGTGGTAGACTTATCGCCTACCCTACGCCAGGGTCTTCTGGTACTGTTTCAACATTAAATTATAGTGAAGGTTTTATTGATGTGCCAGAAAATGTCGAATTTATTGAAGAAAATGAGAAGGTTGAAGTTAAACTTTTTTCAGAAAAAATATCTGTTCCAGACCTTGTGTTCATAGGAAGCCATTGTCCCGCAATAGACTTCATACTATCTATGTTTAAGAGAAAGTGTGCAACTAAGATAATAAATTTGGGTTCGATGGGTGGATTAAATGCTATTAAGAGAAGAGAAGCTGACATATGTGGTGTACATTTGCTTGACGAAGAAAAGATGGAATACAATTTTCCATTTATAGAAAAATTTTCTTTAAAAGGAAAGGCTGTTCTAGTTAAGGGATACAAGCGTAGACAGGGTATTGTAACTTTAAAAGATAACCCGAAAAACATATCCTCAGTAGAAGATATTTTAAGGAATGATGTGCAAATAGTTAACAGAAATAAGGGTTCCGGTACAAGGACATACTTTGATCATCTACTAAAGCAAGTTGCAGAAAAGAATAATGAAGACTTACAAACTTTAGTTAAAAGGATAAGAGGCTACACTTATGAGGCAAAAACGCATTCTGCTGTCGCATTAGCTGTACTGCAGGGGCGCGCTGATTTTGGAATATGCATAGAATACTATGCAAGAAAGTATGGATTGAACTTCATACCTCTTGTCGACGAGGAATATGATTTCATAATATTAAAGGATCGTCTTGAAAAAACGTATATTAAAGAATTTATACAAGTTTTAAACTCTGACGAATTTAAAACAAAGCTTTCAGAAACATTTCAAGGATACCATGCTGGCTCGGGCACTGGAAAAATTTTAGAACCTTAAAATAAACCTACTACTTTTTACCGACAATATAAAAGATTCCAACAAATATTCCAACAAGAATCAACAGTATTTTTAAGTTTAATCCGATTAAGAAATTCGGTATGGCTATCATTAAAAAACTTGTTGCATCAAATGCTCCATGAAGTAATGCTGGTACTATGAGGTTTCCGTCAGACTTATGGTATGCTCCACACATTCCAATACTGAACATCATTAGCTGAGTAAACTGTATTAATGCTATGTTTCCAAAAATTAGGTAATAGTAAAAATGTATTATGGTAAAGATAAACGATGATATGAATGCAGGATATATCCAGTGAAATTTTCCTAAAATTTTTTTAAGTGCACCGAACATGAATCCTCTAAAAAGAAATTCTTCAAAAGGACCTACTATTGTAAATGAAAAGAATATCATATACCATGCAAAATCGGGTGAAATGTTAAGAAGTGGGTTAGGTCTATTTATAATCTGCTGACTGTTTGGGTCTAAGGCAAAGATTGTTATAATCAAGATAAATGCTAAAGCAAAACCTGCTGCAGAAAAGATTCCAAAGTATCCAAGCCCATACTTTATAGCTGTCCTCATATTCTTGTAAGCTTTTAAAATTATTCGTTTTCCATCGAGCAAGAGTATAGCTGTTGAAGGTATAATGTAGACTAAAATTATCTGATGTAAAAAGTCTTTAACATTAAAGATATATTGTGAAGTAATACATAGAACTATAACAGCTGTTCCAATTAAATATTTTATAATATCTATTTTAGCCATCCACTTTTCTCATCCCTAATATCAGGTACTAATTTGTTTTAAAAAAATTTTGAGGGAATACCTTAGAGTATTGCAATAGCTCTTACTGGTGAAGAGTCTAATCCATAAATTTTTAAAGGAAGACCGATATATATGAAACGTTTTCCTGCAACTTTATCCAAGTTTGAAAGCATTTCTATAATAGGAATGTTCTTTTCCAAAAAATATTTGTGTGAAGCCATAAGCTCATAAGATTCTTCTAGGTTGATTGTATTGTCTATACCAAGCATTTTAATGCGATAACTTAACCATTCAGCTGCCTCCTTAGAAATATATGGTGCTTCTTCCCCCATTATGCCTGAATGAAGTAGTACAATATCACCTTCTTTAACATGCCTTTCTAAATCTTCCACAAGAATTGCTTCACGAGCTTTTTTATATCGCAAATCAATGCATACTGCTTCTCCATAAAATTTTCTTATATCTAAGGCCGTTATATCTGGCAAATTTGGTTTAAAGTGGGAAGGTGCCTCAACATGTGAACCCAAATGGCTCATCATATCAACATCGTGCATAATCGTCTTATCCAGTTCAGCTATGAATGGTCTTATTGTAAGTCTTCTCTTCTCTTTTCCTGGAACAAGTAATGGTGAAAGGTCTACAACTTCCCTATTTTCTAAAACATTATACTCCATCCTTTACCCGCAAGCATTAAACATGTTTTTTATAAAAATTTTGTACATCTTGGGTAAACAATATAAACTATTGTTTTTAAGCAGTTGGTGATATAAATTGATAGAAATTAGATGGCATGGTAGAGGCGGCCAAGGTGCTGTAACTGCCTCCGAATTACTTGCTAATGCAGTAGTAAGGGTTGGTAAATTTGCACAATCTTTTCCAGCATTTGGGCCTGAAAGGAGAGGTGCTCCAGTATTGGCTTTCACAAGAATAGATGACAAACCTATCGAGATAAGGTGGCAGATCACTGAACCAGATGTTGTGGTAGTACTTGACTTCTCGCTTCTTTCGGTTGTAAATGTAGTGTCCGGTCTAAAAAAGGATGGCTTTGTTGTATTGAATACTTCAAAGGATTCATCGGAGATAAGGTCTATGTTTCCAGGATATAAGGTTGCTAAAGTTGATGCGACATCTATTGCTTTGAAGAATCTTGGTGCACCGATAACTAACACCTCAATGTTAGGCGCACTCCTTAAAGCTGTCCCTATCGTACCCTTTGATGTTATGGTGAAGGTTGTTGAAGAAAGGTTTGATCCAAGAAACTCTAATTCCCTTAAGGAAACTTACGAGAAAACGGAGGTGCTTGTTTGATGCCTAAAAAGGTTTCTGAAATGGAAGAAGGTTTTATAATGACAACTCCAAGAAGTAGTATGCAAACTAAAACTGGTTCATGGCGTGCATTTAAACCAGTAATAGATTATAACAAATGCATATCTTGTGCAATTTGCTGGAGCTACTGTCCTGAACCAGCCATATTCCTTAAGGATGGCAAATATACTGTCGACTACGAATACTGTAAGGGTTGTGGAATATGTGCTGCCGAATGTCCTGTAAAGGCTATAACAATGGTAAGGGAGAGTGATTAGAATGAAGACCATACTATTATCAGGTAATACCGCACTATCTTATGCTGTAAAACAGCTTGATGTTGACGTTATCTCAGCATATCCAATAACACCGCAGACAACAATGGTTGAAAAGCTTTCAGAATATGTTGCTAACGGTGAACTTGATGCAGAATTTATTCCAGTGGAATCAGAACATTCTGCACTCTCATCTGTGCTCGCCGCTTCAGCTGCAGGTGCAAGGGTCTTTACATCAACTAGTTCTCAAGGGCTTCTGTTAATGCATGAAATAATGTTCATAACAGCCGGTCTACGTCTTCCAGTTGTTATGGGTATAGCTGACAGGGCTGTTTCCGCACCAATAAATATTTGGAACGACCACAGCGATATTATGGCTCAAAGGGATGCGGGTTGGATAAGCTTTTTTGCAGAATCAGCTCAAGAATCATATGATAGGACAATTCAAGCTTATAGGATTGCTGAAGATGAAAACGTACATTTGCCTGTAAACTTGAACTTCGACGGCTTCATATTAACCCATACATACGAGCCTGTCACACCAATCGATGACGAATTGGTCTTAAAGTACGCTCCTAAAAGAAGGAGAAAACTTGTTCTAGACCCAAATAATCCAATGACCTTTGGTGGTCTCGGTTCACCTGAATACTATTTTGAGGCAAAATATCAGGCAATTAAGGCTCTAGAAGGCTCTCTGAAAACAATAATTGAAGCCGACAAGGAATATGAGAGAATAAGTGGTAGGGGCTATGGACTATACAATGCATACATGACCGAAGGCTCTGACACAATACTTGTCTCACTCGGCTCTGTAGGCGGTTCGATAAGGGAGATTGTTAGAAGGATGAGAGGGGAAGGCGCTAAGGTTGGTTCACTAAGCTTAAAACTATTTAGACCTTTCCCAGCAAAAGAATTGGCTGAAGTGCTTTCAAAAACAAAGTGTGTTGTAGTGCTCGACAAGGCTTCCTCTCCTGGAACTATTGGGGGCCCATTGTTCTTAGAAGTACAGGCGACACTAAAATCGTTTGACATAAATGTTCCAGCAATAAATATAATTGCAGGTCTTGGTGGCAGAGAAATCGGTCCAGATGATATAAGGTTAATGTTCAGAAAGGGTTTAAAGGTTGTCTCTGACAAAAAGGTTGATAAACTGTTAGATTATGTGGGGGTGTATCTGTAGATGCCATATAAGACATTAAAGGATTTGCCAGTTGAGGAATACTTTGGCCCAGGCCATAGACTGTGCCAAGGATGTGGTGCCGGTATAATAGCAAGGCTTGTGACAAAAGTTGCTGGAGCAAATACAATAATAGTAAATGCTACAGGTTGTGTGGAAGTTTCAACCACATTCTATCCTGACACGGCATGGGGTCTACCATATATTCATGTTGCTTTCGAAAACTCTGCTGCAGTCGCATCCGGAGTTAGGGCTGCATATAATGCGATGGTTCGCAAGGGTATTGTAGACAAAAATCCTAACGTTATCGTTCTGGCAGGCGATGGTGGTACAGCGGACATCGGTATACAATCTTTGAGTGGCGCTCTAGAAAGAGGAGACCATATACTCTACATATGCTATGACAACGAAGCATACATGAATACTGGTATCCAGAGGAGTGGTGCAACACCTTATGGAGCTTGGACAACGACTTCTCCACCAGGAAAGCTTAGCCCAGGACAGAAAACTACCAAGAAGGACCTGGTTGAAATCGCCGTCGCCCACGGTATAAAGTATGCTGCAACAGCCACAGTAGCATATCTTATTGATGCTGCAAACAAGATAGAAAAAGCTCTAAATACACCAGGTGCAACGTTCATGCATTTCCTAAGTCCATGCACTCCAGGTTGGAGAATCGATACCGCAAACACTATTAAGGTAAGCCGTTTGGCGGTGCAAACGGCCCTTTGGCCACTGTATGAAGTTGTAGACGGAGAATATATTACGACAGTAAAGGTTCCTAAAAGGTTACCGGTAATCGAGTATCTGAAGATTCAGGGTAGATTCCGTCATCTATTAAATAAGCCGGAGGAAGTTGCAAAGATACAAGCCTATGCAGATAAGCTTGCAGAAAAATTCGGTTATGGTCCGATATCACCCTAAATTTTCTTCCTAATCTTTTTTAAAACTTATCTAATATTTTTTGTAATGGAAGTTGAATGGAAGCAAACCTTCTTCTAATGTCTAAAGATGATATAGTAAAAGGGCTTTTAGAAGGCAAATTATCTATTTCAGTTCATGGTTTCGGATATGTTGGTGCCTCTATAGCCTCAGTATTTTTGAGGAGAGGCTGTCTTGTTGTAGCACATGATGTTAAGAAGGATATTGTTGAAAAAATAAATTATGGTACATGGAACTTTAAGGATGATCTACAGGTTTATGAGACAATAAAAAAGGCTATTTTGGAAAAGAAGATTTCTGCTACAACAGACTATAAAGTTTCAGTTGAAAGGACCAATTTTCACATTATAGCAGTACCGGTTTCTGTAAAGGGAAGGGGGGGTAAAATTTTTGTTGACTACACGCATATTGTTGAAGCATGTGAAATGATCGGTTGCTATTTGAAAAGAGGCGACGCTATAGTAATAGAAACGACCTTACCCCCTGGAACTACTGAAGGTATGCTTAGAAATATTTTGGAGGATAAAAGTAGGATGTTTGCTGAAAAAGACTTTGCACTAATATATAGTCCAGAAAGAATATTTGTAGGCAGGGCTATACAGGATATTGAATCAAATTATCCGAAAATAGTTGCAGGGTTTGGTGAAAAAAGTCTTAGAGTTGGTGAAGCACTTTATTCACTGGTTGCGGGAAAAGGTGTTATATGCATGTCCTCAATAAAGGCGGCTGAAGCTGAAAAAGTTTTTGAAGGTGTGTATAGAGATGTTAACATTGCACTCGCAAATGAGCTTGAAAGCTACTGTGAAAAAGAAGGTTTAAATTTTCATGAAATAGTGTATGCTGCGAACACTCAACCGTACTGTCATATACATAAGCCTGGTGTTGGTGTTGGTGGTGCATGCATTCCAGTATACCCGTACTTCCTATTATCTAAGGACTGTTCCCTTAAAATTGTAAAGACTGCGAGAAAGTTTAATGAGAAAAGACCTTATGAAATCGTTGATAGGTCTCTAAAACTGTTTTATAAAAAATTTGGTAAGCCTAAAAAAATTAATGTAGCAATATTGGGTTTATCCTTCAGAGGCGATATTGCTGATAATAGATTTTCTCCAACAATATCTTTAGCTAAACTCTTTCATAAAAGAGGCTGTAATGTCATAGTCCATGACCCATACGATTATAGTCGTACTGGCCTACCTAACCAGGTACACTTTACTAAAAATTTGGAGGAAGCTTTGAGAGGCTCTAATATAGTAGTTATCGCTGCAGACCATAGTATTTATAAAGAACTTGATCATAATGTTTTAATGAAATTGTGTGCAAAAGAGCATTTGATAGTTGACCCAAAAGGTGTTGTTCAATTGAATAAATTTTAATAAAAGAATTTTATTGAGAGTGATGTGATGGGTTTCGACATCTACATTGTTAAAGTTGGCACGTCAGTGCTCTCAGATGGAAGGGGAATAAGCGAGGAAGCTATTAAAAATATTTCTTACCAGATATGTGATCTTATCGATGAAAAGAGAAGGTTTATTCTGGTTTCCTCTGGCGCTATACTTTCCGGTATCACTGTGCTAGGACTAAATACTACCCCTCAAAAGTTGAAGTTAACAGAAAAACAGGTTTGCGCGTCAATTGGTCAACCCTATCTTATGAGCTTGTATGAAAAATATTTTAGGGAGAAAGGTGTAGTTACTGCACAGATACTTTTAACGGAAGAAGATCTTGCAAACAAGATTACATATAAAAATGTGTGGCGTACAATGAAGGCGCTACTGGAACGTAATGTTGTTCCAATTGTTAATGAAAATGATGCTGTATCAGTTAGGGAGCTTCTTCCTGTAAACCCGTATGTTCCTGATGATGTAAGATTCGGTGATAATGATAGGCTTTCCGCAATAATAGCGTCTAAGGTAAGGGGAAAGATGCTTATCTTCTTAAGTGATGTTGATGGATATTATGAGATTGCACCAGATGGGTCTAGAAGGCTTGTGAGGGAAATAAAGGTTCTAAATAATTTGATGATCAAATATGCTAGAGGCCAAGGCGCCCTTGGAAGAGGTGGAATGAAATCAAAGCTTGAAGCTGCAAAGATTGTTGCAGAAACCGGAATACCTGTTGTTATAGCTAACGGAAGACGCCCAAACATTATCAAAGATATATTAGATGGTGTTGAGGTTGGGACAAAAATTCTTCCAGTAAAAAAGCCCTAATCCTCGATTAAAGCTATATTTTCAGCAAATTTTAAAAATCTTTTCCCTACTAATATTTAAACCCCTTCTACTCTGAAACTGCCGACTATGACTTAAACACTCATACATACTATTCAAGGCACACTATAAGGTTTATAAAATGGTCTACTCTTAATATACCAGAGAGTCATATGAGTGTTGTAAGCGTTAAGGTTAAGAAGGAAATCAAGGATAAGATGATTAAATACAAGGATAGAGTTAACTGGGCACAGGAGTTTAGAAGGTTTATCGAGGAAAAGATTAGACAGCTTGAGGCTGAGGAAAACTTCAAGAAGCTTATTGAAGCTTTGGAAGGCGCCTCGTGGGGCGTTCCAAAGGGTTTCTCAACAAGGAGTGTGAGAGAGGACCGTGATAGTGGCTGACTCCTCAGCCATCATAGCCTTCTTTCTTCGTGAGGAGGGATGGACTAAATTGTCTAAATATATGGTTACAACCATATCCGTAGACCATGTTGTTAAAGAGTTCTACAATGCTGTTTGGAAAGCGGTGAACATTAAGAGAGTAAATTTTGAAGAAGTTCCACGTGTTTTAACATTGTTCAAGGACTATGTTAAAAGGAACATGGAGCTTAGGAGGGAAGAGGAGTATGTGGATAAAGCGTTAGAAATAGCGTTAGAAAACGAGATAACAATCTACGACGCACTCTATATAGCTTTGGCATTATACGAGAAGGGTCAGCTGCTAACGCTCGACGATAAACAACGCCATATATCTAATAGGCTTGGAATAATGACAATACCATAAAGTGTATGCATATACTTTATGACATCAAGACATATTAACTGGTGTTAAAGTTGAGGCAGGCACCCTTTCGGTAAATAAGCCATTCATCCACTAAAGCTATATTTCTACAAATTTCAAAAAATATTTCTCTAACTCGTCAATTATAATTTCTAAAAGTTTTTCACCTTTCTCTCTGCTTCCTAAACTTGGGTTAAGGTCGACACCATCAGGACAAATTTCCTCTTGGTCAAGTATCATGAATTTCAAATACGATGGCCTTGTTCCCCCCTTAGGTATCAAATCTCTTCTAACAAGTTCTGGATATATAACTAAAGCTATGGATGTTTCAAATTCGCCAGAATGGCCTGGGCAAGCATCTTCTTCAAGAACTTTTTCCACTAAATCTTTTGGTATGAGATCCCAATAGGAGAGGGCTGCAACTTTCATTTTAAGTTCATCTCTAATTCTAAAACCAATTAACCGTAATGCTGGAACATTCCCTCCATGGCCATTTAATAGTATTACCTTACATATTCCATGTTTTCTTAAACTTTTGCAAACCTCAAATATTGCATTCATGAATGTTTCGTTTGAAACTGTTAATGTGCCAGGCCAGTTCATGTGATGGGGTGAAATTCCGACATTTAATGGTGGGGGTGCTAAAATTACTTTTGGGTATACTCTTTCTACAGCTTTTCTAGCAACGTATAGGACTGAGGCAAGGTCGTGTTTCATCGGCAGATGTGGTCCATGCTGTTCTATGCTTCCAACAGGTACAACGACTGCCTTAACCTTTTCAAGGACATTTTTGAATTCTTCTCTTGTCATCTCATCTAATGAAACTTTATGCATACAATATACTATTGGATTGTGTTTAATAAAAATTTGCTATCGATTTGCTATTGTTTTATATAAATTGTTTCAGGATTAATTACCCAATATGGTTTTTCACCCTTCAAGAACCTTATTATATTTTCTACAGCCGCCCTAAATGTCTCGTACACGGCCTCTTTGGTTGAGGATGCGATATGTGGTGTCAGTATAACATTTTCCATTGTCAAAAGGGGGTTGTCCTCTGGTAATGGTTCCGGTTCTGTAACATCTAATCCTGCACCAGCTATAACGCCATCTTTTAACGCTTTAATCAATGCGCTTGTGTCAACTACAGCTCCTCTACATATGTTTACTAGGTAAGCGCTCTTTTTCATCAACATAAGCTCCCTCTCTCCTATCATTTTTCTTGTCTCCTTAGTCAGAGGCACACTTAATACTATAAAATCTGATTCTTGAAGGAGTCTTTCAAGCTCAACTAACTCTGCACCATACAACTGTGCTCTGGCGGGTAAAGTGTAAGGGTCGTACGCTAATATTCTCATATTAAATGCAAGCTTACATTTTAACGCAATTCTTCCACCTATATTACCCAAACCTACTATGCCCAAAGTTTTATTCCACAATTGGATTCCCATCCAGTCCATTTTCTTCCATCTGCCATCTCTTACTGCTTTATCCGCTAAAGTGATCTTCTTAGAAAGGTCTAGTATGAGTGCTAGTGCATGTTGGGCGACTGGTTCAGCATATATTTCTCCGACATTGCAAACTATAACTCCCCTCCTACTACATTCTTCAACATCTACATGATCATATCCTATACCAAATCCTTGAATGAATTCAAGACTTTTTGCATTCTCAAGAAATTCTTTGTCGACCTTAACTCCTCCAGCCAGCACGTTAACATCGGCTATCTTTTCAAGCCATTCACTAGCAGTTTTTGGATGATAGACTTCAACTTCCGCAAACTCCATCAGTCTTTCTGCCAGTCTCTTAAGTTCCATAGGATCTGGTTTCTCACTCCATTCACCTATCGAAGGTACGAGCTCTGGTGCAAGAATCTTCTTCCTCAAATTTTTCCCCTACCCTCTACAATATATTTTGTCATAATAAAGTATATTAATCTTATCTTCCGCTAAAATCATGAAGTTTATATAATATTTGTTTATGATACGTTAATGGTTTAAATGGAAACCCCTTTCCTAATTAAATATGTCAAGGGCAGAGAGATTATAGACAGTCGAGGTAATCCGACTCTTGAAGTAGATGTTGTTACAGAGGCTAATGTTTTGGGCCGTGCTTCTGCACCAGCCGGTCGCTCTCGAGGAAAGTATGAGGCGGTTGAAATTAGGGACGGCTCAAAAAGATATAATGGTCTTGGTGTGCAAAAGGCTGTAAAGATAGTTAACGAAACTGTATCCTCTCTATTAAAGGGAATGGATGTTCGCCTACAAAGAGAAATAGATCAAATTCTAATAGAATATGATGGCACAGAAGACAAGTCAAGGATTGGAGGAAATGTTCTAACTGCAACATCATTAGCTGTAGCTAAAGCGGCAGCCGCTAGCCTAAAATTGCCTTTATACAAATATGTTGGCGGTTCAAACGCGCACATTCTTCCTGTTCCAATGTTTCTGTATGTGTGTGGTGGAAAATTGGCTGCAACCGACCTTGATTTTCAAGAATTTAACGCTATGCCTACTGGCGCAAAAAGTTTTTCTGAAGCAATGCAGATGGGTTGTGAAGTTTATCATGCTTTAGCTGACATCTTATCTAAAAAGTTTGGAAAGTATTCTATGAATGTTGGAGATGAAGGTTCTCTTTCACCACCAAATGTTGATTACCCTGACCTAATATTTGAATTAATATTAGAAGCTGTAGAATCCCAAGGCTATAGTGGAAAGTTTGTTCTGGCATTGGATGCTGCTGCAACACACCTTTACAACAGTCACTCAGGCAAATATAGGTTTAGATGTAAGGAAGTTGATGCAGGTGAACTTATGGAAATTTATATTGAATTAGCTAAAAAATTTCCTCTAGCCTCTATTGAGGATCCGTTTCATGAAGACGATTTTGAAAGTTTTGCAGAAATTACAAGGAAATTAAATCATGTTCAGATTGTAGGCGATGACCTATTTGTATCCAACATAAAACGTTTGAAGAAGGGAATTGAATGTGGTGCTGCAAACGCTATATTGTTAAAGGTTAACCAAATAGGAACACTTTCTGAAGCACTAGATACTGCAGCATATGCTGTGAGAAACAATTATAGTGTTCTTGTATCTGAAAGGTCTGCTCAGACAGAGGACACTTGGCTTGCAGAACTTGTTGTAGCTATAAATGCTGGGCAGATTAAGAATGGTGCGCCTGTAAGAAGCGAGCGTGTGGCGCAGTTTAACCAACTTTTAAGGATTGAGGAAGAATTAGGTGCTGCCGCAAGATATGCAGGAGAAAACTATAGAAGCCCCATATAGTCTACTATAAACGTACGTGTGATGCTCATAAAAAATTTTGACAAGCTCAGTACATCTTTAGGGAGAAAAATTGTGCTTGAGATCATTGAAAAAACTTTGGAAGATGTTAACTACTATAATCTGATAAAAAAATATGTTCACCTAAATGATAATGTAATACAAATTAAAGATAGTTTCTTTAACTTAAAAGATTTTGAAAAAATATATTTTATTGCAGGCGGAAAAAACTCATCATTTATGGCTAAGGCGTTTGAAGAGGTTTTAGGTGAAAGAATCTCAGAATCTATAGTTGTTGAAAAAAGGGGTTATTGTTCTATTAGATTGAAATTTCCAATTGTATACGCTGGTCACCCATTACCTGACAATGAAAGTTTAAGTGCAGGTGAGAAGGTAATTTGTTTGGCGAAAAAGGCTTGCGAGAAAGACCTTGTCATCGTTTGTGTAAGTGGAGGTTGGACTGCATTAACAACATGTCCTCCACCCACTCTACCTTTTGAGGATGTTGTTGAAACATATAGGTTGCTTCTTTTTTCAGGAATGCCTTTAAATCAAATGAATGTTGTTAGAAACCATATTTCCATGCTTGGTAAAGGTAAGCTTCTAAAGTATGTTAATGGTGCTACGGTAATAGGGTTAATTGCTGTAGACGAGGTTGGGGGTGAAGCTTGGGGTCCAACTGTTAAAGACAATACGACGTTTAAGGATGTGCTGCAAATTCTAGAAAATTACGGTTTACTAGACAAGGTTCCCGAATCCATAAGAAACTATGTTTTAGAAAATCTTTTGATAGAAAATTATAGCTTAAATGTATGTGATTTGAAGGAGACTAGGGTTCAAAATTTTGTTCTAGTAAACAACATCGACTTGTGTAATATAGCGTTAGAGCATGCAAAAGATTATGCTCCATCATATGTCCTTACAACCTCTTTGGAGGGTGAAGCAAAGGATGTTGGAACTGTAATTTCTTCTATAGCTAAAGAAATTTTATTGTATCATAGACCATTTTCTCCTCCATGTATTCTAATAGCTGGTGGAGAAACTACAGTATCTATTGGCAACGAATATGGTGAAGGTGGAAGAAACCAGGAACTTGCGCTTTCAAGTGCATTAGGTATTGCGGGCACAAATGTTGTTTTAGCTTCAATTGCAACGGATGGAACTGATGGTCCAACAGAGATTGCTGGAGCAATTGTTGATGGCTCAACTCTATTAAGGTGTAAAGAGTATGGAATAGACTTGTTCAAAGAGCTAAAACGTCATAATTCTTCACACGTTTGGAGGATTTTGGGTGACGCCATCTATACAGAAGAAACAGGGACAAACTTGATGGATTTAATAGTTGTTTACATAAATTCGACGAGAAATCCTAGAACTTTAGTTCTGGGATGAAGGGGAGAGTGCCAAATCCCTTTGATTTTAGAAAAGTTTTTATCCTAAACCTATGTTGTCAGAACATATGTCTGAGCTCATTGAAAAAGCTAAAGCGGCAAAAGCTGCCTCATACGAGCTTGCTAAATCTTCTGATGAAACGAGAAAGAAGGCTTTAGTTTCCATGTCCAAGGCTGTTTTGGAGCATGCTAAAGAAATTCTTGAAGCTAATGCAAAAGATTTAGAAGAGTTTAAGAAAGCAAATCCGAGTTCACCTTTAATCGATAGACTATTGCTTAATGAAAAGAGGGTTAAAGATTGCTCTGATGGTCTCTTGAAGATAGCTTCCCTACCAGATCCTATAGGTGAAGTTGTTGAAGGATGGCGTACAAGGCATGGTCTCGAGATTGTGAAGGTCCGTGTGCCTATTGGTGTGATTGGCGCAGTTTATGAGGCAAGGCCGAATGTTACTGTTGACATAAGTGGTCTTGCTATAAGGTCTGGAAATGCATGCATCTTAAGGGGTGGTTCTGAGGCTTTAAATTCGAATATTAAAATTGTACAAGTTTTAAGGAATGCGCTGGAAGGTATACTTCCACCAGATTCTATACAGATTATTGAATCAAAGGAAAGATCTGTAGTAAATGAAATGCTAAAATTAAATGATTATATTGATGTAATCGTTCCACGAGGCAGTGCCCAGTTCATAAAATTTGTTAGAGACAATTCTTCCGTACCCGTTATAGAAACCGGCGCTGGAAACAATCATATTTTCGTAAACTGGGACGCTGACTTTGAAATGGCTAATAAGATAATAGTTAACGCTAAAGTTCAAAGACCCGCTGTATGCAATGCTGTGAGGAAGGTGCTTGTTCATAAAGATGTTGCCGAAAAATATATACCTTTGCTTATATCAGAATTGCGAAAGTATGGTGTAACAATAAAGGGTGACGAGGAGGTTCTCAGGATAGTTCAGGATATTATTCCTGCTAGTGAAAGTGATTGGTATGAAGAATACCTTGACCTTACCATAGCTATTAAGGTAGTGGGCTCAGTAAAGGATGCAGTGGACCACATAAATAAGTATGGTACAAAACATTCTGAAGCAATTATTACAAAAAACTTGGAGGATGCGAAATATTTTACTTGGAATGTCGACAGCGCATGTGTTTACGTTAATGCTTCAACAAGATTTACTGATGGAGGAGAATTCGGTTTCGGAGCGGAGGTCGGAATAAGTACACAAAAACTTCATGCAAGGGGTCCAATGGGTTTAAGGGAACTTACTACAACAAAATATATCGTTTACGGCAATGGCCAAGTAAGAGAAATTTAAGAAAGAAGCCTTGAAGCCTTATCGGCGGCAGCCTTTATAGCTTCAATAATAGCTCCCCTAACACCATTCTTTTCTAGCACGTACACCCCCTCTATAGTTGTCCCAGCCGGTGTTGCTACAAGCTTAAATATTCTATCAAAATCTTCTTCAGCAAGCAGTTTTGTTGTACCAGAAAACACCTTCAAACTAACCTTCTTAGCTGTTTCGTGGTCTAGGCCAAGCATTACTCCTGCCTCATAAAATGCCTTGATTATTTCGCTAGCAAACGCGATACCGCTACCCGAAATTGAGGTAAGGGTGTCAAGAAATCTTTCTTCAACTTCTATAACTTCACCTATTCTTGATAGCAATTTTATAACATTCTCTTTTACTTTACTATCTACTCCACTAAAGGCTGTGAGCCCGATTATAGAATCACATACCTTAACCGAAAGGTTAGGCATTCCTCTAAAAATGTTTTTACACTTAAGTTCTGAAACTATTTTCTCTATCTTTAATCCTGCTACAAATGAAATAAGTGCCTTACTCTCATCCATTTTTTTAAGTTCCTCCACAGCTTTATTAAAGTCCTTTGGTTTTACGGCCAAAATTATCACGTCAACTGTTTCACATATTTCTTGATTATTTGAAATTTTGACTCCTAAGCTTTCTGCCCTTTTAAGCTTTTTCTGGTCGATGTCTGATACGAGTATTTCAGTGGAAGGTATTTTAGACTTGATAAGTCCTTCGACTATAGCGCTTCCTAAAGCTCCAAATCCTATTACACCAATTTTCATATCATGAACTTTTATCGTTAAAGTAAATAACCTTTTTTATTGTTGAAAATTATGCCCCCTTTAAGGTAAGCTTGAGATTATTTTTAGAATAATTGCTAAGGACTATTTACTTAGATTAGAATCCTTTCAAGAGTCTGGTTGCAAATATTGGAGGAAGATTTGCTTCAATAATCTTTTTAGCCGACAGTTCACTATCATATTTTATTCCAAGTATATCAACACTCATTTTTTCTAAATTTAGTATAGCATATTTTGCTAAAGTGTTTCCGTCTCGAGGTTGTCCAACGCTACCCGGGTTTACTATAATCTTTTCAAACCTTCTATAAACATACGGTACATGTAGATGGCCTAAACCTATAATGTCTTCATCATATTCAGTAGCATAGTATGAGAACTTGAATGGATCAGTGTCTGGGTGTACGTAGTCGCCAAAGATTGGTTCTTCTGGTGTTGCATGTGCTAAGAGCAGTTTTCTACCACTATCCTCTAATCTCAGAACCTTAGGCAGTCTTGAAAGGAATCTTAAATTCTCCTTCTTTAAAACCTTCTTAGTCCAATTGGCTGCGATGACCGCTTTCGGACTTAAATCAAAATAGTCTCCTGTTGAAATGGCGTAATCGTGGTTTCCCATTATACATGAAATGTTTTTTTCTTTTATAAGCTCAATGACCTCGTTAGGGTTTGCACCATATCCTACTAAGTCTCCTAAGCATAATATTTTGTAGCCTTCTACTCTTTCTAGAACAGCTTCTAGAGCTTCAAGGTTACTGTGTATGTCTGCTATTAATGCTATATCCAAACCATATAATATTCCATGTGATGGTTTTTAATATTTTCCTACTATTTCCTAAAAATTCATTAAAAACTTATTTTTATCCATAAGGACGGGAAATAAGGTAAGCGGAGATGCTTGATCCAACATATAAGCCTAAAGAGTTAGAGGATGAGATTAGAGTTTTCTGGGAAAGGAATGATGTTAGAAAAAAAGTTGAAATGGATCCATCTAAAACTGAAACTGTTGGTTACGTTGAAGGTCCTCCAACATTAAATGGTGAACCACATATTGGTCATCTAAGAGGACGAATCTATAAAGATTTGTGGTTCAGGTTTACCACATTAGCTGGTAAACGGGTTATATTCAGGGGTGGATGGGATACTCAAGGTCTTCCTGTTGAACTTCAGGCTGCCAAGGAGCTTGGATTGATTGGAGGAAAACAGGAGCTTATTAAATATGGGATGGAGAAGATTGTTGAAAAGGCTAAGGAGATGATAAAACACTATCATAAGTTTTGGATCTCCGCAGACTGGTTAATGGGGATGATGATGGACCATGAAAAGGACTATTGGACATACAAGGATGAGTATATCGAGCGCGAGTGGCAGATCTTAAAGGTTGCCTGGGAGGATGGTTTACTTGGTGAAAGTTTCAGGGTTGTCGGATACTGTCCAGGCTGTCAAACTGCATTAAGCCACAGTGAAGTTAGCTCCGAATACGAAATGCTGGAGGATCCTTCACTATATTATAAGGTTAGGTTGAAAGGTTATCCAAACCGTTTCATAGTCCTTTGGACCACTATGCCTTTTACACTAATAACTGATATAATGGTCGCAGTCCATCCTACATCAGCATACTCTATTGTTGAAGTTAATGGCGAGGAATGGATTATTGCATCAAATAGGGTCAAAGAGCTCATGGCAGAAGTCGGTATCCAAAACTATCGGATTAAAGAAGAAATTTTAGGTGCATCTTTAAAGGGTGAACGTTATGAATATCCCCTTGAGGAGGAGGTCCCAAAGCAGAAGATACTTGACAGGGAATATAATGCCCATGTTGTTGTAGTCGATGAGAGTGTAGACATAAACACGGGCACGGGTATTGTGCACATGGCACCATCTAATGGTGAAATAGATTTCGAAATCGCTAGAAGGGAGGGTCTTCCAATATTTAACCCATTTGATGATGCAGTATGCTTTACTCAAGAGGCTGGAAAATATGCTGGCTATTTTGCAAGGGACACTGATCAGATGGTGGTTGAAGATCTAAAAAGGAAAGGATTACTTGTTCATTTTTCAAAAATAGTTCACGAATATCCCACATGCTGGAGGTCTCATCA
>CALHLD010000005.1 GCA_938034445.1 uncultured archaeon
GCTTTTCCCTAATCTTCCAATAGTTTGTTATCTGTCCATTGTGTACGAGTGCTATGTCTGCATATTTTAGAGACTGAAATGGGTGTGCATGAAATATGTCGACACAGCTTTCCGTAGAAAATCTTACATGTCCAAGTCCATGTGTTCCATACATTTCCGAAATCTTGAAGTTTTTTTCAAGTTCTTCAACAACTCCTGTATCCTTTATTATCTCCATTCTTCTACCTATACTTATAACCTTAGCTAAACCTGTCGAATTTACTTTTTCAACGATGTCCTCTAGCTTATCTTCTGATGTTCTCACGATATAGTTGTCGAAACCGAACCCCCTTACTATATTAATTTTTATGCTTCTAATGTCTGCTCCAGCTTTTGCTAGGGCTGTCGAAACCTTACTTAAAGCTCCAACAATGTCTTTTGTAAGAACTTTAACAATATATTCGTTTCCTTGAACATTTTCTCCACCATATATTGCTACTCCTGCAGAATCTTTTCCCCTATGCTGGAGTTTCTCCATCATGGCTATCAAATATTTTCCAATTGCTCCCTCTTTTTCAAAAAAAATGCAAGCTATGCCACAGATATGACTGTCACCTCTACCCTATAACCTTCTTATGTATCTTTCAATCTCCCAATCTGTAACCTGTGTTCTGTAAATGTCCCATTCCTTCCTTTTAATATGTAGATAGTTGTGAAAGAGTGTTTCGCCTAAAGCCTTCTTCATAAACTCACTATTTTCCATTAAATCAAGTGCTTCCTTTAATGATTCCGGTAACGATATAATATTTCTTGCTTTTCTCTCTTCATAGCTTAGCTTATATACGTTGAGTTCTGTAGGCTCCCCTGGATCTATTTTCCTCTTAATTCCCTCAAGTCCAGCTAAGCATAGGACTGCAAACTGTAGATAGGGGTTTCCAGCCGGATCTGGGCACCTTATCTCGCATCTTGCAGCATTTTTTCTTCCACCAAAGTTTGGTACTCTGATAAGTGGTGACCTGTTCCTGAATGCCCACGCTACATAAACTGGAGCCTCGTATCCTGGAACAAGTCTCTTGTAAGAGTTCGGCCAAGATGCTAATACTGCGCACATTTCTCTTCCAAAGTAAAGTTGTCCTCCTATAAAGTATCGTGCTATCTCTGATAGGAAGTTTGTTGAAGGGTCCTCTGAATAGAATAGGTTTTCCGTTCTATCTATGTTCCATAAACTTTGGTGTACGTGCATTCCTGAACCGTTGACACCGTAAAATGGTTTCGGCATGTATGTTGCTATATAACCGTTTTTTGCAGCAACAATCTTTGTAACCATCTTCATCGTTATAGTCCTGTCAGCGGTTTCAAGTGCTTCATCAAACCTAAAGTCTATCTCATTCTGTCCAAGTGCAACCTCATGATGCGCTATCTCTATTTCTATACCAAAACATTCTGCCATATCCGCTATTTCGCGTCTAATCCAGTCTGTTAGGTCACCTGGATGGTAGTCAAAGTATCCTGCCATATCAATAGGCTTAGGCTTGCCCTCCTCATTCTCTTTTAATAGAAAGAATTCGAGTTCGGGTGCGCACACATACTTCATGCCACTTTCTTCACATTTTTTTAACGCTTTTTCTAAAACGTATCTTGGATCTCCTTCAAACCTTTTATCTTCTGGTGTGTAAACATCACAGATCATTCTTCCTGACGCTTTCTCCTGAGGTCTCCACGGTATTTCTGAAAATGTTGACGGGTCTGGATAGAGTATCATATCAGATTCCTCTATTGGCCTGAACCCGGTTATTGAGGAGCCGTCAAATGATTGTCCATTCTCAAATATACTTTCTATGTTTTTTGAGTGTACTTGAAGGCTCTTAAGTATTCCGTTTATGTCAGTAAATTGGAGTTTTATAAATTTGATATTTTTACCTTTTATCTCTTGCACAACCTTTGTAACATTTTCTTTCCATATAGCATCTTTAAAGTGACGCATTTAACTCGCCACTATATGGGCTAATACCTCCAATATTATATCTTATAAAGTTTTTGATGCATATAATATTATAATTTTTACAAAAATTTTTTTTATTACTAAAAAATTTAAAAAAATAATTTTTTTTTAAAAAAATAGCCTATGAAGATGTTTTTATCTCTAATATAAACCTTTTGTACAAAATATCTTGCATACTGCCATTTAATATTTATTGCCAATTTTATTGTTCAAGCATTTTGCTAAAGTTTATAGGTGCTCTTTTTGTGGGTACTGGTAATGCGTGATAGTAAGGTAAAAAATAACTACTTTACCTATCCTGACAGGCGTCCCCCTAAGGTTCGTGATAGTGGTGAAATAGAAAAGGTTCTTAGTAGGTTTTCAGGCTTTCCATATGAGGTGGTAGCGAATATTTGTGGTGCAAAAATAATGCTTAAAACGAATTCTTTACATGTTTACGAGTATTGGAAACTTAACTGGTTTCCAGCCTCTGAAAATGATGATGTTGACGGTATAATTTACGATTTAGTTGGTGTTGAAGGCTATGATCCGGTTATCTTATACAATTTCAGAAATCGTAGGTCTCTTATTTTGAATTGCGAATATTATGGTGCTGCAAAGTCGGCTGGCGCACTTGGTCTTGCAACTTATATTCTAGAGGCAGGGGTGGTTACGCTATACATGGTGCATGTGTAGCTGTACCCAATTCTTCAGGCTATTCTGGTGTTATTATTGTCGCGCCAACTGGAACAGGGAAGACTTCACAGTTTCATGAGCTTATATATAATGTTAAAAATGCTAAGGTCCATTCTGACGACTATGTTTTCGTATTTTTTGAGCCTGAACCTGTGGCATATGCTACTGAAAATTGGCTTTACATGCGTACTGAAATCGCTATAAACCATCCTACTTTTATTAAACTCTTTCATGATCTACCGTTAGAGAATGTTGTTACTGAAAAGGAAAAGTGTGCTCAAAGGTCTGATGACGTATCTAGGATGGGTGAATGTTATAGGGCTGTTTTATATGGTGAAAGAAAGTGTGTGTTTGACTTGGGCTGTGATCGTTGTTATTGGTCATATGCAAACTCTAGGGTTATGTTTCCAAGAGAAATGTTTCCTATGCTTTTAAAAGATTCTGAAGGCAATCTTGTCGAACGTCCTAAGGGAAAAGAGAATGTGATTAACAAGTGTAGTATTAAATATGTGCTTCTGCTTACTCGGGATGATTCATCTAAGCCAGTTAAGCTTTTGGATGTTGATGAAGCAGTCAACATTTTAAAGGAGGGTAAGTTTGTTATTAGACCTGGCTCAGGTCCTCCTGAAAGGTGGGGTCAATATGGTTATGAACCCTTCTATAACCCATATCCTCCTGAACATAATTTGAAGGTTGAAGAAGAGTTCTTTAGATCCCTCTATAAGGCTGGTGTAAAATTTTATCTTCTAAACACTGGAACGTATGAAGGTAAAAAGATAACGATTCATCAAACACACATGTATATTAGACATATTGTCGAAGACTAAAACTGTGCTTTCGTCACCCTCGTTTTTTCAACTAATATTGTAGGTGTGTACACTGGTATCTCTACTTCCCACCATTTTATCCACTTTCTTTCTTTCCCTATAGCCTTTATGCTTGAAAGCTGTCTTGGTATACTATCACTTATTCTTGTCCCATTTATTGCATACTTTATACTCCCATTCTCTATAAGGAATGTCGCATCTCTTGGTATAGTAGAATATTCTCCTCTCATATAATTTTGGTATCTTGTGTACCAGTTGTTTGTAACATATACTGCTCTTTTACATTCTCTAATCATTTCATCGACACTCATGTCTCCAGCGTTAACGACAATATTCCATGGATGTGGTGCAATTATTCCAGCATTTCCTGTACTGGTTGTGCCATACTTTTTTGCCGTAGTTGTATTATGTAGGTATGTTTTTAGAACACCCTCTTCAATAATAGTGTTCTTTTGTGTTGGAACTCCTTCGTCATCAAATTTTCTACCACCAAACCCACCCTCTATTGTTCCATAGTCTTCAACTGTTAGACTTTCAACTGCAACCTTTTTTCCTAGACAGTCTTTGAAGAAGGATGTTCCAGTATCTATTCTAAAGGCTGAAGCTGATATTCCAACCATTTGAAAGATGTCAGCTGCTACTGTAGGACTAATTATAAGATCATATTCTCCCTCATCCCAACGTCCAACTTTCTTTGACTCTCTCGAAAACATTCCAGCAGTCTTTCCAGCTTCTTCAGGATAAAACTTTGAAAGGTAGGTTGAACATGATAGCCCATGTCCACTTGAATTCGTTTCAGAAAAAGCTCTTATGTTCGCGCTAATGTAACTGATTCTATCCTCTTCCTCTATCCCCCCAGACGTCCTTATTTTACACATTTCTACATTAGCTGAAATTGTTCCAGAAACCCTTTTCGCCCCCTCCGATAATGCTGCATTTATCGCACTTTCACAGTAGTCCACTATCCCCTCACCTAGTTTCTCAATTTTTTCATCATAATCATTTTTTCCTAAGTATTTGAAAACATTTTTTGGCAATGATGTGATGTCGGAGCTTTTTTCAACAAACTGCATGCTCGAAAATAGTCTTTCAACAAACTTGTCTAGTTCCTCTTTTCTAACAGAATATGTTGTGCCAACAACTTTTTTACCATCCTTTATCATATAAAGAAATACTGCTACCTCATTTAATGTGTCTATAACAGTAATTGAGTTATTGCTGAATCTGGCCATATTTTCTATTCCATAAACTGCAATAATAGATGTGTCATCAACTTTCAACTCTAAAGCCTTTTTAAATACATTGTCAACAATTTCATCTAAGATCTCTTTCATCTTGTCTTCACCTCCAAGTTTCTAAACCTGAGATACGGCCCTCCTGCCCAAACTGGCACTCCCTGCATAGGGTCTCCTTTGCCGCACGTTGCAGCCCAAAACTGTATTTCCTTTCCTCTTGCATCAAGGCTTGACCATAACCTTTCTGTTGTCACTTCAATAACAGGGTTTATTAGTGGATATTTTATTTCTCCATTTTCTATAAGGTATGATTCGTGTCCAACGTATCTTTGGTTCCATCTAATATCGTCAATATTCCATTCCATAAAAGAGTTTACGAGGACGCCTCTTTTAACATCTTTGATTAGTTCGTCAAAAGTGTAGTCTCCTGGTTCAACGTAAGTGTTTGCCATTCTAACTATGGGCTCCCTATCAAACTTATTTGATCTAGCAGCTCCATTGCTTTTCGTCTTAAATTCTCTTGCAGTAGCCCTATTATGTAAAAGTTCGTTTACAATACCATTTACGACAAGTTTCCTTTTTCTTGCAGGAACCCCTTCATCATCATATAAGTAAAATCCATATGAGCCTGGGATTGTTGGATCATCGGATATGTTTGCTTCCTCACTACCTATTTGTCTTCCCAAATCTGTGGGCTTAAGATACGATTCACCAGCCTGTGCGCCCTCTCTACCTAATATTCTGTCTGCCTCAAAAGGATGCCCTATAGATTCGTGAACCATTATACCTGTAACCTCAGGCCCGGTTATTATATCATATACTCCAGCTACAGTTTTTTGCCCCTTTTCCAAAATTTCTTTAATCACTTGAACCTGTTTTCTTATTTCCTCAAATACATTAAGTTTTGTAATCAGTTCCCAGCCTCCGCTCCCCCCAAATTCTATTACCTTCTGTACACTTTTGCTTTCCTTTAATCCTGTAAGAAAGCCTCCAATATATAATCTGGGAACATAGCCCTCAATATATGTTCCTTGAGAGTTAGTAAAAAGCTTCTTTTCAACTGAAATCTCTAGCTCCAAAAATCTCATTGGAATATAATCTTTTTCTTCCAAAACTATGTTATCCAACTCCCTCAACACTTTTGTTAGGTCTTCAAAGCTTTTGTCCACAAGTTTTTGATGCTCTAACGCAGACCATTTCTTTTTTAATCTCCTTTCTCTACTAAATTTAACCTTATTTTTAGTAAGATTTGACGCGGTCTTTCCCTTCTTTAGAGTTTCTTCAATAAGCTTTTTAGCATTCTCTCTATTTACGATATTTGTTGCCGAAAAAACTAGGGTTCCATTAAATAGTGCTCTCACACCTAGACCATGAGAGTATGTAACAATAGCCGGTTCCAGTTGGCCATTTTTTAGTATGCATCCAATCTCCTCACGGGTATGGAGTCTTGTTTCTGCATATTCTGCTCCAGCTTCCTCTATCTTTTTGACAACATATAATGGTATTTCTAAATCTAAATTTTTTCTGCTCACAACATCATACTTAATAAAAGAATTTATATTAAATTTTTCCCAAAAAATATAATAGTAAGCTTTGGTTAAACAAGTGTACGATATTGTCCCCTAATGTTTTCTTAATACCCTATGGTGGTGTTGGTAGGATAGGTGGGAACACCTTTCTTATAGAAGATGGTTCATCAAAAATCTTCTTAGATTTTGGTCTAGATTTCGGAAAATATAGGTTATACTATGATTTTCCATTAAATGTTCCAAAGACGACACTAGAATTGTTGATTACGGGTGTACTGCCAAAGATATATTCACATGAAGGACGACAATTTTTTGAATATTGTGAAGTTGAAAAGGGTAATGGTAGGGGTAGAGGGTGGACGGTAATCGAAAAACAGCCTAAGGAACAATTCTCTGTAATAATATCACATGCGCATTTGGACCATATAGGAAACTCTATTTTCCTTCCATCATCTGTACCAATATATTTAAGCACATTTTCTAAAATCTCTTTCCTAACATTCTTTCTATCACATCTCTTTATAGGTAAGAGTGGTTCTCTAGTTGATAAACTTGCAATATCCTATAATGCAAAGGAAAGGATAAAAAGTTTGGAAAGACCGGAATTTGATGTCTTAAGAAACAAGTATATCATATTCAGGAACAATATTCCATTTAAAGTTGATGATGTGTTCGTCGAACCTTATGCTGTAGACCATTCAATACCAGGCTCTTTTGGTTTTATAGTTAAAACAAGCGATCATACAATGGCATACAGTGGTGACTTTAGAGTTCATGGTGTAGTGAAAGATTTTTCTAACAATTTTATTGAAAGGCTTTCAAGTGAGAGAATAGACTATTTTTTATGTGAGGGAACAAATCTGGGACTAAATCCTGTGAGAAGTGAAGAGGAAGTTGTTTCTTCAACTATGTCCGTTTTAAAGAAATTTTTTGACCATGGAGGCGAACATGCTCTAGTTATTTTGTCGCATACGAACGTTGACCGGATAAGTGAAATGTATGGGATTTCAAGAAGGTTGGGTCTAAACTTCTATGTATCTGGGACAATCTTCCTCTTACTATATTATATTTTAACTAGCGAGCTTAAAGAAAGAATCCGCTCTCCTTTACCAGCTCTTGTAAGAGACCCTAAAATTGATAGGACAATCCAAGAGTTTTGGCCTGGCTCAAGTGAAGTAAGCTCTTTCGGTGTACTCGCTAAAGATAATCCTAAATTGATAAAGTTGGCTGAAAAATTATCTCTTAATGTTGCTGATGAAAACGATTTTTCCACTGTTCCAAAAAAATCAATACTTCTTTTAAATAGCCTGCCCTCTATCCTAAGTAAAAAGTTTGTAAAGAATAGTCTTTTTATAATAAGTACAACCGAGCACGAGGATGAAGAAGATTTATATGATTTAAATCGCTTCGTTAACCAGGCAATGCTTCTTGGTGTCCCACTATTAAGAATACACTCATCCGGCCATGTTAATGTAATAGAATTGATTGAAGTTATAAAAAGGGTTAGGCCAAAAAATTTGATCCCAATACACACACTATACCCAAATTTTTTCAAATCCTACTTCGAAAAAATTTTGGACGTGAACGTAATATTGCCTACAGAAGGCAATCCCATAAAGCTCTAAAAAATTATATACAATGAACCTCAAGCTTGTATAAGGTGGAAAATATTGTCGCCCACTGGTGACCCAAACTTAGTATACGCTCTCCTAATACTATTATATGGGACAAGATTCAGGTTCAGGAAACATTTTCAGGTTTAGGCTTCATCTAATTTTATCCTCTCTTTTAATATTTTCCCCCTCTTTCTTATATACCATATTTCTGCTTCCGCTCCGAAAGCTTTAGCCCAGGATATTAGCTCTTCTTTCTCCCTCCGTTTTATTCTTGTTTTTCCGCTTTTTACCTGTATTAGGAGTGTTTTTCCATCCTTTCCTGCGAAGATGTCTACTGGGCCATGCGACATGGCGCTTCTGCTACAGAACCATCCGTCCTTTCTCAGGATCTCCATAACCTTATACTCTTTAGCCCTTCCTCTAGTGTATGGTGTTGTAACCATTTTTTCCCTTCCACTCTACATTATAATGGTTAAAATGGTTTTTAAACTAAAATGGTTTAAACTATTGAGGTGCTGTTGGAAGAAAGGTATTTGTTTCCTCAAGCAGTAAAGTTAAATTTTATTGCAACAAATGAAGGTTTTATTGTCTTCAAAGATGCCGATATATTATCTGGTTTAAAGATAAATACACAGTTTTTGACAGTTGTTGTTGAAACAATTTCAGGTAAAAATATTGCTGTAGTTAACCTTAACCTTTCATCAAATTCCTCATTAGTTGTATTCGGTGCAAAAGCGATGTCCGTCTCGCCTTCACATGAATCGGTAATCGTATATATAGAATTTTATTCTAAAGATGATGTAGAGACTTCATAATTGGCAAAAAATTCATTTAAATACTATCTTCTAGTTTTTCAAGCATTTCAAGTTCTTTAAGCAGTTTAATCCTCTTCTTTTCAAGCTTCCTTAACTTAACCTTTAGTAAAGCTTTCCTCATCCTTATATCCTCTATATCGTAAAATTCTTCTTCAATCTTAGGGTTAATGATATAAAATTCTAGGCCTGTGATTTCCTCGTCAAAGAAAAATTTAGGTATAACCTTATACTTTAAATAGTAAACCTTTTTAGGTCTACCTTCACTTCTTTCCCTAACATTTTTTGATTCAATAACCTTCGCCTTCTCAAGTATGTCTAAATGTTTTAGGACTGCTGGAACACTAATGTTTAATTCTTTAGCAATCTCTTCAATTGAAAGAGGCCTTTCTCTAAGCATTTCAAGTATCTTAAACCTATTTAATGTACCAATCATTTCCAAAAGTTCTTCTATCTTTATATCCATAGCCCTATCGCTTCAGCATTGGATAGAAAGATTTATAAACTTAACCTTTGGTTAATTAACCGGTGGTAAATATGTTTGATGAAAGAAGATTTGAAGAATTCTTTGAAGAACTAGAGGAATTCATAGAGAAGACGATGGAGGACCTAGAGAAGTCCATAAAAAACTTGCTAAAGAGCGACTACACTAAAACATTTTATAAACCAAAACTTTACGGTTTCTCCATACAACTGGATGAAAACGGTCTTCCCAAGATAACAAAATTCGGTGACAGCTTCCTGACATCATCTGAAGAAAGGACACCATTCTACGACCAGTACTTGGACAAGAATAGGAACCTATTAACAATAATATTCGAGGTACCTGGTGTCGAAAAAGAGGACATACAACTAAAATCTTCTTCAACAAAACTAATACTTGATGCGAGAAGCGAGGACAGAAAATATCATGCGGAAGTTGACTTAGAAGCTGAAGTCGACCCATCGACGGCCACATGCTCCTTCAAAAACGGAATACTTACAGTATCATTTAAGACAAAAAGCAAAAGCGACGAGTTTACAAATTTAAGTATAAGTTAAACAATAATATGTAGGTGGTAGGAGTTGAGTGAAGGTATAAGGCTTCAAGTAATGGAAGCCTATCCAAGAGATGTTGGAAGAGGTATAGCGAGAGTCGACTATTCAGTTATGGACGCCCTCCAAGCTCATACAGGTGACGTTATAGAAATTAGGGGAAGGAAGAGGACTGTAGCAAAGGTTTTACCCGTACATCCATCAGATGAAGGCAAAGATATTATAAGAATTGATGGAATCACAAGAAGCAATGCAGATGTCCCTCTGGGGGATACTGTTATTGTCAGAAAGATTAATGCGCTTCCCGCTGAAAGGGTAACATTAATTCCTCCAGAAGGATATCCTCCCCTTGATAAAAGATACTTTTCTGAAGTTTTAGAAAGCATTGCAGTGACAAAGGGTGACAATATTATAGTACCATATTTTGGAAGCAAACTTATATTCAATGTTGCATCCGTATACCCGAACGCTGACGCGGTAGTTATAACAAAAAGAACTGAATTCATAATTTCTGAAAAGAGTGCTGCATTACGTGGGATACCGCAGATAACTTATGAGGACATAGGTGGACTGAAGGAGGAAATACAGAAGGTTAGAGAAATGATCGAACTACCACTAAGGCATCCTGAAATTTTTGAAAAACTTGGCATAGAGCCTCCAAAGGGTGTACTCTTGTATGGTCCACCTGGCACTGGTAAAACATTGCTCGCAAAGGCTGTTGCAAACGAAAGCAACGCTTACTTTATAAGCATAGGCGGCCCAGAAATCATGAGCAAATATTATGGTGAATCTGAAGCAAGATTAAGAGAAATATTTAAGGAGGCAAAGGAAAAGGCGCCCTCAATAATATTCATAGACGAAATAGACTCTATAGCTCCAAAACGTGAGGAAGTAACTGGAGAAGTTGAAAGAAGAGTCGTAAGCCAGCTTCTTTCACTAATGGATGGACTTGAAGCCAGAGGAAAAGTGATAGTTATTGCTGCAACAAACAGACCAAACGCACTTGACCCAGCTCTAAGGCGTCCTGGAAGATTTGACAGAGAAATAGAAATAAAGGTTCCAGACAAGAAGGGTAGGCTAGAAATTCTTCAAATACATACAAGGAACATGCCTCTAGCACCTGATGTTGACCTTGAAAAGCTAGCCGCACTAACACACGGTTTTGTTGGCGCTGACCTAGAATATTTGTGCAAAGAAGCAGCAATGAAGGCTCTTAGGAGGGTTCTGCCAGAACTCAAGCTTGACGAGGATAGAATAGACTACGAAACCCTAAACAAGCTTCAAGTAACGATGTCCGACTTCGAAAAGGCCCTTAAGGATGTTCAACCGTCAGCACTTAGGGAAGTCTTCTTAGAAACTCCAAATGTTAGATGGAGTGACATCGGTGGACTAGAAAATGTGAAAAAGGAACTTCAAGAGGCTATAGAATGGCCTCTAAAATTTCCAGAAGTATATAAGAAGGTAGGTTATAAGATGCCTAAAGGTATACTCTTGTATGGTCCACCTGGCACTGGTAAAACATTGCTCGCAAAGGCTGTTGCAACAGAAAGTGAAGTAAACTTCATAAGTGTAAGAGGTCCAGAACTGCTTTCGAAATGGGTTGGAGAGTCAGAAAGAGGAATACGTGAAGTATTTAGGAAAGCAAGACAGGCAGCGCCATGTATAATATTCTTCGATGAAATAGACTCACTAGCACCCATAAGAGGATATGGGCTGGGAGAAAGCATGGTTACAGAAAGAGTTGTAAGCCAGCTCCTTACAGAACTTGATGGAATACAAGAACTACAAGATGTGATAGTGCTTGCGGCAACAAACAGAATAGACATGGTTGACCCAGCCCTACTGAGAGCAGGAAGATTTGACAAGCTAATATATGTCCCATTACCCGACAGGGCAGCAAGAAAACAGATACTAGAAATACACTTCAAAGGCAAGCCCCTATCTCCGGAAGTAAGCATCGACAGAATCGCTGACATAACAGACGGCTTTTCTGGAGCAGACTTGGCTGCAATAGCAAATACAGCCGTATCTCTTGTAGTACAAGAGTTTGTGTCAAAATATCCTACTCCAGAAGAGGCTAAAAAACATCTTGAGGAAGCAATGATAACACAGAGGCACGTGGACCAGGCAATAAATAGGGTAAAAGCAACTAAAGAGGGTCGCCTACCAGAAAAAGAGATAAAGCCATATTATAGGTAACAAACCATTTATTACACTCCTCCTTTTCACCCTTTTTGATGCAAGTAATTGGAAAGGGTACGTGGATAGACCTTGTGGCATATAAGGTTATAGAGCGAGAAAAAAGTCTAGGTCGTCCCCTAAACCTTATCCGAGTAGAAAGTGGTTTAGGCGCATCAGGAATACCCCATATAGGAAGTCTGGCTGATGCTGCAAGGGCTGCTGCAGTAAAACTTGCCCTAGAAAATTTAGGCTACAAGTCCGAATTTATAGCATTTTCAGACGACATGGACGGACTAAGAAAGGTTCCTCAAGGTCTTCCAGAATGGTTAAACAACTACCTCGCCTATCCAGTTTCATCGATTCCAGACCCATTCAAGTGCCACGAAAGCTATGGCTCACATATGAGCTCCATGCTCATTGACGCTATGGAAAAATGTGGTATAGAATTCAATTTCATGAGCGGTAGAGATGCTTACAGAAAAGGCATATACAAGAAACAGGCTGTAAAAATTTTGGAGAACTGGGAAAAAATTGGTCAAGCAATAGAAGAGATTACTGGACAAACAAAATTTAGAACACAACTTCCATACTTTCCAATATGCGAAAACTGTCACAGAATATATCTGGCAAAGGCTACAGCATATAATACAAAAACTCAAAGAGTCATGTACAAGTGTGAGGGCACAGAAATAAGAAAAAAGTTTATTAAAGGATGCGGCCACGAAGGTGAAACAAAAATAGACAGCGATCAAGGCAAACTCGCTTGGAAGGTAGAATTTGCAGCAAGATGGGCTTCACTTGACATAAGATATGAAGCCTATGGAAAAGATATCGCTGACTCTGTAAAGGTAAACGATTGGGTTTCAGACAACATATTAAATTTTCCACACCCATATCATGTACGATATGAAATGTTTTTAGACAAGGGAGGAAAAAAGATTTCAAAATCTGCAGGAAATGTTTTCACACCACAAACATGGCTAAGGTATGGTACACCCCAATCCCTACTACTCCTATTATACAAAAGGATAATTGGAACACGAACTCTTTCAATAGAAGATATACCAAATTATATGGATGAAGTTGACCAAATTGAGGAAATATACTTTAGCAAAAAGGAACCTTCAAGCATGTGGGAAATAAAACTTAGAGGCCTATACGAGTATATTCACCTTCTAAAGCCTCCAGAAAAGCCGTCAAAGCACATCCCATATTCTCTGTTGGTACAGTTATGTGCAATAGCTCCGGAAGGGAAAGAAATCGAATATGTTACAAATAAGCTAAAACAGTATGGTATGATAAAAGAAGTTGATGAAATGATTGTGCAAAGAATAAGGTTAGCACTAAATTGGGCAAAAGAAATGCATGAAGTTAAAAGAGAAAAGGTGCAGTTAAATGAAAAAGAAAAGCAGATGATAAAAGAATTAATAAGCGCACTAACAAACGACCCAAAAGAATCACAGCAAGCAATATTTCAGACAGCAAAAAAATATGGGGTTGACCCAAAAGACTTCTTCAAAACATTATATAAAATACTCTTAGGCACAGAAAGCGGTCCAAGACTAGGTCCATATATAGTGGATATAGGCTTAGAAAAGGCTCGCACAATACTGATTCAAGCAATAGAAGCCAACTAAAAAATACTAAATATTTTTTAAGCAAAAGAACTATTTTATTATAGCAGCAACATAATTTAACCACATTAGTTAATAGAAAATCACCTATGGACAGAACGCAAATAAAATTAGCTAAAAATATTACAAAAGAATACAAGGAACTATACAATACAGTGGGAACGGTAAAAGATACCATTACATCAAAAGAAGTAAAAAAGAATTGTCAAAAAATATTAAATAAAAGCAAAAAAAGCATTGGAAACAAGATCATATCAGCTGGCATAGCATTAATCGCATTCCCAGACCCAACAATATCAGACATTATCGGAAGCGCGCTTATACTATCAGGACAATACTTAAAAAGGAAATCCCCTATAGGAATAGAAGACGTTTACAAACAATTCAATAGAATAAGCTCAGAACTTAAAGAAAACAATTATAAGAACTTCCAATGTTTATAAAAAGTTAACAAATTTTAATATTATTCAAAAATGTTTATTACTAAATTAATTCTAGATCAAGCCGTGAATACACATTGATCACAATCAAGGAGGCAAGTAAAGAAGAAATTCAAATACTAAGTAAAAAAATTGCTGACGCTTTTAGAAGATAAGAACAGTAAACTATATCAAGACAATGTTACAAAATTTGGTATACCAGACGAATATGTGAAAAAAGCTTTTTCAGAAGATGTTCTTCTAAAATCAGCGGAAACAGGAAAATCAGTATTCTATCTCGCTCTAGAAGACAAAGAAATCATAGGTTTCGCTCAAACCATACAACAAGACGCAGAAACGATAGAGCTTGACCGCATCATAATTTTCCCACAATATATAAGAAAAGGTATAGGCACTAAACTCTTACAAAAGATAATACAAGACCAAAAACAAAAGGGTATAAAAAAATCATTGCAACTACAGGAATAGAAGAAAACCAAGCAAAACAATTTTATGAAAAAAATGGTTTCAAACAAATAGATAAAAGAATAATAGATACACCGTGGAAGAAAAAATTAGCAATAGTCACATACCAACTTTATTTGGAAAATCAATAATTATATAATCTCTAACTTTAATATTTGTGTTAGCTCTATAATTTTAGCCAGTTTGAACATAGTGTAAACATAATATTTTTCTGATCATCAAGGATGAAATTTAAGAACTATTCAATTAATTCTGTAACAGAAAATTTTAAAGAAAATGTTTAAAAACAAAGTTTTTTTTAGAAAAATTTAAATAAGTTAATAGGCGGACCTAAAGGGTGATGTATTATGGTTGAGAAACCAAGATTTATAATGTGTATTTGTACGGGAGAATGCCCAGGTTTTGCAAAACTTGACCTCTGGAAGCTTGTAAATTTTGTCAGAAGAGAATTAGATGTTGAATACGCAATAGTGCACCCACAATTATGTGTTGATGATGGCGACAGATTTTGGAAAGACTATCTTAAAGAAAATGGAAAAGATATAGTATACATTGTTGGTGCATGTGACCCTAAAATGCAAAATAAGATGTTCAAGGAAGTTTTTAAGTCAAAAGGTTTGGATGTTGAGAAGCAATTGGTTTCACTGGATTTAAGGAACATGAGCACAGAGGAAGCGATGAGGAAGGTGGAAGAGACTGTTAATAAAGTAGTAGGTAAAGCGAGTTCATAGAAGATTTAGTAAAAATGTAAATCTGGTGAGATTATGGATATCCCACGCGAAGAAATACCTTGGTTTCCATCAATAAACTATGAAAAGTGCATTGGATGTTTGACCTGCGTAAGTATGTGCCCAAACAATGTGTATGATGTCGAGGGGAATGAGCCTCATCCAGTAGTCAAGAACCCCTACAATTGTGTCGTCGGATGCCAATCTTGTGCAAAAATGTGTCCAGGTAAGGCAATAAGTTTCCCATCAAGAGAAGAACTTATTAAGATCTTAAGAGAATTAAGACGAAAATATTCTTAATAGAACTCGAACGTAAATATTTAAATGAAAAATTTCTTAATCATCCAAAAATTCAAAGAAACTTTGATAAGAGACTTCTGTTAAATTTAGTTGGTTCATAAATCTTAATATAAAACTAAAACATCTACAAACAGGTTGCAAAAATGAGGAAAGTTGAATATAAAAAGTAGTAAAATCTTTAAGACATTAGTGAAAAACAACTATACTGGCGCCATAAAAACTTTTGGAACAAGAATTGAATTCAACGCCTACCTCATTAGAATATTCTACTATCTTAGATCGAATGGAAAGTAAGAAACAAAACCCTTATGTTCTCAAAAACATATCAGAGAAAAATTACACGTGTGTGGCTTGTAGTTAAACATCAGATGAAAACACTATTGACAATAGACAAACGGATAAAAAATAAAAATATAACAAAGCAAGCATACAATATGAGTGGGCCCGTGGCCCAGAATGGACTAAGGCATCGGCCTGCGGAGCCGAAGATCGTGGGTTCAAGTCCCACCGGGCCCGCTTCTAATTGAGTCCAAATCATTGACTAATACAGTAGTATTTATTCATTTAATAGCAAAATTGTTCTAGTCAAGTTTAACCAAACAATTTGCAAGTATAAGCTGATTTTGTCAAGCAGTGTCTTCATAAGACCAAATATAAAACCAGTGAAAATTAAGACTACGTTCGAGTATATGTTGGAAACGTTAGCGAGTTTTAAAGGATGCCCTGGAATTACTGATAGCTTCCAAACTTTATCAAGTTCAATAGCACAGTCTCCTACCTGTTTTCCTATAGTAGCCAACAGATCTTACATCGTTGTCATGAATCTTCTAGACAGAGAAATAGAGATGCATCCTGTTCAAAATGATACTCCTTTTATGCGTTTAGCAATGTCCCCCCCAATTTGCTGTATGCTTCCTTCCCGTTGGCTCCTTGCGCTAAAGCATTTAACAAGCTATCAGATTTTAATTTTCTGATAAGTTTACATTCTAAAATAATTAAAGGCATACTCTTAACTAATCTGTTAAGAAACAAAGAAAAGTGTCATTAAGCCCTGAATATTTTTTGCAGTGTATTTTTAGGGTTATACCCTTGTTAAGCAAAGTGTTTAGGAAAGCAAGCAGAGTTACGCCGCCATCGCCTGCGGCTACATTTAGCCATAAAGGGATGAACCCCATAGATCCTAACGTGGCCAGTATCATTTCCTGACGCTCTCTATAGAAATTCTCAGTTTGTTGCCCTAAAGGTTTTCACTGTAGACAGAAAGATTTATTTGTATACAACCTGTATACGATGGTATGAGTGTTGTTGTCCCTGTCAGGGTTTCGAGGGTAATAGCCGAAAAGATTAAGGAGTTAGTTGATACTGGACTTTATTCGAATCGAAGCAACCTTATTCGTGAAGCTTTAAGAAGGTTTATAATTTCTGAAAGTATGCTTACACGAAAGGTCGATCTTGAAAAAATCGCGGTAATAGTTTCTGCAATGATTTCTTGGAATGAAAATTCAGTGAGGGACATCATATTATTTGGCTCAGTAGCCCGTAGGGAGGCAACAGTAGAAAGTGACATTGACCTACTTGTATTGGTTGAAAATGCTGAAAGTTGGGTTGTTAGGCAACGTCTCTACGGGTTAATTTACGCGGTAATTCCCACTCTTGAGGTGGATGTTTCCTTGATTGTGATTAATAGAAAACGTTTTATCCGAATGGTTGATGAAGGAGATCCTTTCGCTCTATCGGTTATTAGGGAAGGTATCCAACTTTATGGAGGTTTTTTGATTGAATATAGCAAAAGCACACTTGGAAAAGGCTGTTGAGAGATTAAAGGTTGCTAGAAAGCTATTCTGTGATGGTAATTACGAAGATGCAGTTTCAAGGGCCTATTATGCTATGTATCATGCAGCTTTAGCTGCACTGTCTACTGTAAACGTTTTTCCTAAGACTCATGAAGGAGTAGTTTCAGAATTCGGTAAAAAATTTGTGTTGACGGGAATTTTCTCGAAGGAGCTGGGTAAAAACTTGGCTGATGCAAAGGCTGCTAGAGAAACTTACGAATATAGTGTTACAGCTACTGTGGAAAAATTGGAGGCTGAAGCAATACTGTTGAATGCTCAAGAATTTGTGGATACTATAAGAAAATATATAGAAAAGTGAAGGAGAATATGGTTTTAAGTTTGGCTTATTACAGTTTTCCAAGGAGGCGTTATCCGATAACAAAAGTTGATAGCCATTTGTGGATTTAGCATGTACACTTTTGTACAGTTAAAGTTAATAATTATAGCAAAATTTGATTCTTTAGTAAGGTTAATTTGGAAAGTAAGATATTTATATAGTAGTTGTTTTTGCCCTTGTCGAGGAAACTATGTCTAAAAAGGATAGGTTCTTTCTAGAATTCGAGGAGATTAGGAAGGATGATGTGCCGCTTGTGGGCGGAAAAAATGCTAGCTTAGGTGAAATGATAAACGCAGGTATACCTGTTCCACCGGGCTTTGCCTTAACTGCAGCAGGATACGACTATTTTATAAACGCTTCAGGTGTTGCTGAAAAGCTTGTCGAACTTCTCTCTGGTCTCGATATTAACGATCTTGCAAAGCTTACTGAAACATCTAAAAAGGTTCGTGCTCTAATAGAGTCATGCGAATTCCCTAAGGCTCTTGAAGAGGAACTTATGAAATACTATAAGCGTCTCGGTGAAAAGGTTGGTAAAGAAAATCCTGAAGTCGCGGTGAGAAGTAGTGCTACTGCTGAAGATCTTCCAACAGCCTCCTTTGCTGGACAGCAGGAAACATACCTTTTCGTTTCAGGAAGGGAGGCTCTTGTTGAAAGCACTAAAAAATGTATAAGCTCACTTTTCACACCAAGAGCTATAGCCTATAGGGTTGAAAAGGGCTTTGACCACTTTAAGGTTAAGCTTTCTGTTGGAGTTCAGAAGATGGTTAACAGTAAGGCTGCCGGTGTAATGTTCACATTAAATCCTGTGACAGGAGATAATAATGTTGTTGTGATCGAGGGTGCTTGGGGTGTTGGAGAATCGGTTGTACAGGGGCATGTTGACCCAGACAGGTTTGTTGTAGAAAAGGGAACATACAAGATACTTGAAAAGAATGTTTCTCAGAAGAAGTTGATGACAATAAAGGGTAAGAGTGAAGATGGCTTTAGCAAGGAAGTTGAGGTTCCACCAGAGTTGCAGAATCTACCATGCCTTACTGACGAACAGGTTATAGAGTTGGCAAAATATGCTGAACTTATTGAAAAACATTATGGTCGTGCAATGGATATTGAATGGGCTCTAGACTCTGACACCAACAAGCTGTATATTGTGCAGGCGAGGCCTGAAACAGTATGGTCCTCTAAAGTTGCTGTCGAAACAAAGGTTGAAAAGGTTAAGCCAAGTGAAGCAAAGATTCTTGTAAGAGGTCTTGGCGCCTCACCTGGTAGAGCTTCTGGGAAGGTTAGGGTTATAATGGATGTAAAGGACATTTCACAGTTCCAGGAAGGTGAAATTCTTGTTACTGAAATGACTGCACCAGACTGGGTTCCCGCTATGAGAAAGGCTGCTGCAATCGTAACAAATGGTGGTGGTATGACAGCGCATGCTGCAATCGTTTCTAGGGAGCTTGGTGTACCATGTGTTGTTGGAACAAAGGTGGCTACAGATGTTCTTAAGACTGGACAGCTGGTAACTGTAGACGGCTCACTTGGTGTAATATATGAGGGTGTAATTGAGGAAGCTAAACCTGAAGTAAAGGCTGAAGTTCCTGCAGCCGCTGTCATTGCAAGCACCGTACCTATTACTGGCACAAAAGTTTACATGAACCTCGGTGAACCAGACAAAATTGACGAATACAAGGATCTGCCTTTCGATGGTATAGGATTGATGAGAATTGAATTTATTATCGCAGACTGGGTTGGAGAGCATCCTATGGCTTTAATTGAACAAGGTAAACCTCAAGTCTTTGTAGACAAGCTTGCTGAAGGTATAGCTAAGGTTGCTAGCGCAATATATCCAAGACCTGTTGTTGTTAGACTAAGCGACTTCAAGACTAACGAATACGCTGCCCTAAAGGGTGGTGAAAAGTATGAGCCGAGAGAAAATAATCCTATGATAGGCTGGAGAGGTGTTTCAAGGTACATTAGTCCAGAATATGAGCCAGGTTTTAGGCTAGAATGTAAGGCTATAAAGAAGGTAAGGAATGAAATGGGCTTAAAGAATGTTTGGGTGATGCTGCCATTTGTTAGAACAACATGGGAAGTTGAAAAGGCTATAAAAATAATGAAGGAGGAGGGATTAGAACGTGGAAAGGACTTTAAACTATGGTTTATGGCTGAAGTTCCATCTATAATAATATTGGCTGATGAATTCAGTAAACTTTGTGATGGTTTCAGCATAGGCTCTAACGACCTTACACAATTACTGTTAGGCGCGGATAGAGATAGTGGTATACTTGGAAATCTAGGCTACTTTGACGAAAGAGATCCTGCAGTATTAAGGTCCATCGCACATCTAATCAAGGTAGCTCACGAAAACGGTGTAACTGTAAGCATCTGTGGGCAGGCACCATCCGTATACCCTGAAATAACAGAATTCCTTGTAGAAAACGGAATAGACAGTATTTCAGTCAATCCTGACGTTGTTGTAACGACCAAGAAGCTTGTAGCAAGCGTTGAACAGAAACTTATACTAAAACGCCTTTCAGAACTTAAAAACACCTTATCCAATCAGAAATCAAGTCTTCTAAAATAAATTTCTCTCCTAACATCCCTTTAATTTTTTCATTAACCATTTTAATCATTTATTTACCTCCATAAATTAATGTTAGATGGGTGCCTATGCTACTTGATATAAGAAACTTGACCGTAGAAGTGGAGGGAAAAACGGTATTAAAAAATCTATCACTATCAATAGGTTTTGGAGAAACAGTTTTACTCATGGGCCCAAATGGTTCCGGTAAATCTTCTCTAATATACACTTTAATGGGCAACCCACAATATAAGATAAAGAGTGGTTCTATAGTTTTTAAAGGAAGGGACATAACAAACTTTTCTACCGAAGAGAGGGTGAAGTTGGGGCTTGGTGCTGCCCTACAGTTTCCTCCAAAAATTTATGGTATCACGTTAAGAAATTTGGCCAAAAAACTTGCTAAAAATGATGCTGAAATTGATTCGACAGCCTCTTTGCTTAATTTAACCAGCTTTCTGGATAGGGAAATTAATGTTGGCTTTAGTGGCGGTGAAATGAAGCGTGTTGAAATATTCTTTCTTCTACTTCAGAAGCCTTCTCTTGCACTATTGGATGAGCCTGATTCTGGTGTAGATATTGAAAACATGACTGTTGTAGGCAAAGCTATAGGAAAACTTCTGTCAGACAGCAATAATACTGCGATGAAAAAGCCTTCTGGACTAATTGTAACACATTTAGGGCATATTTCAAGATATGTTTTAACTCATAGAACGTATATAATGCAGAATGGTGCAATAATATGCTATGGTCCTACAGAAAATCTTGTAAATGATGTTCTGAAGCATGGATTTGACTGGTGCATAAAATGCTATGACGATCGTTTATCATGTAAACAGGTGGGCGAATAGGTTTTGAATATGGGGGAAAAGATTGAATTTTTGAATAATAGGGCAAAAATGTCCTTGCAAAATAGATGCCCATATGGGCCGGATGTAGACGTTTCATCTTACATAAAATCCGAGAATAGTTTTAAGGAGGTTGAAGATATAGGCTTACTTCCGGAAAATGTTGTTGAAAGAATAAAAAGTGTTGGCATAGATTTAGGTGGTTCCATCAAATCTTCTAGCTACTTGCAAATAGACCACAGCCTAGTGTACAAGAGGAAACTGTATCCAAACGTTGAAATATTAAGTTTAGATGAGGCATTAAACGATAAGTATTTTGTTGAAAACTATTTTTGGAATCTTATAGACGTGGGACAAGATAAGTTTACTGCGGCAGCACAATTGTATGGAAAAGGAGGCTATGTAATAATTTCTAAAGAAAATTCTATTACAGAATCCCCAGTTCAAGCATGTCTTTTCATAAAAGGTACAGAAGTTTTTCAAGCTCCACATAATATTGTTGTTGCTGAACCAAATTCTGTTCTACATGTTGTAACAGGTTGTGCTGCGATGCCTGAAACTGTCGGATTACATGCTGGAATAACAGAATTTTATGTTAAAAAGAATTCTACTGTAACATTTACAATGATACATGATTGGAGCAGAGCCGCTCATGTTCGTCCAAGAACTGCAGTAGTTGTTGAAGATGGTGGAACATTTATAAACAATTATATAAACTTAAATGTCTCGGGCCTTAATTCTCTTCAATCCTATCCAATAGTATATTTGAAAGGTGAAAATTCTAGAACATTCATGTCCTCAATTATTGTTGGCAGATCAAACTCCTACATCGATTTAGGCTCAGCTGTAAAGGCTACTGGCAAAAATTCCAGTGCTGAAATCATATCAAGGGCTGTTTCAACAGATTCCTCAAAAATTGTTTCAAGGGCCAGAATATCTTCTGAAGCATCTGGTGTAAAAGGGCATATAGAATGTCGTGGCCTTATCCTTAACGATGGTTCTGGTATTTGGACTGTACCTGAACTCGATTCTATTGTCAAAGATGTTGAATTAACTCATGAAGCTGCTGTAGGAAAGCTTTCTGAGGAATTAATATTCTATCTACTTACTAAGGGTATTGAAAGGGATGAGGCAGTATCCATGCTTGTTAGAGGTTTTCTTGAGGTCAGGGTTCCTAGTCTACCAACTTTGATTGAAAAGCAGATTAAGATTTTAATGGAGTCTAGTACAAAATTTTTGTAATAGATGTAAAAAAGTTTTTTAACATAAAATACGGTGAGGGTATAAAATTGGTTACAAAGATTAGAGAAATGTGCATCGACGATCTTCCAGAAGTTTTTCATATAGGCGAGTCTATTTTTTCTAGCGAAACTTTTCCAATAATGTATAGAACATGGGACGAATATACTGTAACATCCCTTTTCAATAATAATAAGGACTTGTGTTTAGTGGCGGAATACAATGATAAAGTTGTAGGTTTCATAATGGGGGTAACTGTTGAAAAACCTCAATCTCCATGGAAGTACGGGTACATTGCATGGCTTGGTGTTAGAAAGAAATATCAGAGGTCAGGTATTGCAAGTAGATTATATGATAGTTTAGAGGAAAGGTTTAAGGAACTTGGTGTAAGAATCGTTCTAGCTGATATTGAAGCAACCAACTTAAAGGCTCTTAAATTTTTTGAAAAGAAAAAGTTTGAACGCACAGCTTCATACATTTGGGTTAAAAAGAGCCTTTAAATGCTAAATATTTTTAGAAAGTTCCTCAAAGCCTTCTTCAAGCTTAACTATCGGAAAGTAAATCCATTTTGGTTCAAGTAGGTTGTCTGTTAGTTTCCATTCTTCGACAGAGGAAACTCTGTATCCCACAAACCTTCCACTGATCTCATTATCTGAAAGGTAAGTGAAGTATATTCTTCTACTTTTATCAAATATTCTTTGAACAAGTTTTATTGTATAAACATGTTTGTCATAATGTTTCCAGTTGTAGATTATAAAAGTTCTTTTTATAATCGGCCAACCTAAAGTGAATCGGAGAAGGTCTTCAAAGGTCTGTGTTCTAACTATAAGTGGTGTGTCCTTTGGAAAGTTTCTAAAGTCACTTTTCTCATCAAGATATATTAATGGAATATAGACGTCTGTTCCCTCGATGCCCTTTGATGGTGAAATAATTTTTTTGCCTCCTGCTGTTGAAAATTTTAAAAATTTTTCTCCAACATACTCGTCTTCTGTAAAAAATATGTTTAGAAAGTCGCTTGTATCGTCTGGGTCTCCAAACGTAAAATATACTCTAATCTGTCCTGTTCCAGTAACGAATATTCCACCATAGTATTGCATTAATTCTGTAGTCTTTGAGGCTACAATCATTTTTGCAAGATCTTCCAAGGATTTTACTTTAAATATCATTTTATCACTATCACTTTTAATCTGTATCTATTAAATTTTTTCATGAAGGACGAAAACTTTTATAGGCGTAATATATGCCCATTGTTTGATGAGTCATGATAAGGGTTGGTGTTAACGGTTTTGGCAGGATAGGTAGACTTTTTTACAGGGCTGCATTGGATGACAAAGAATTTCAAGAACATTTTGAAGTTGTGGCTGTAAACGATATTACTGATGCCCCCACCCTTGCACACCTTCTAAAATATGATTCTACCTTTGGCAAAATCAATCATGATGTTAAGGTTGAAGGAGACTCTATAGTTGTCGACGGTAAACAGATAAAGGTTTTGAATGCAAAGGATCCTTCACAGCTTCCATGGAAGAGTTTGGGTGTAGAATATGTTATAGAATCAACAGGCCTATTTACTGACAGAGAAAACGCTTCAAAACATCTCTCCGCTGGCGCAAAAAAGGTTATAATTTCGGCTCCCGCAAAAAATCCTGACCTCACTGTCGTTATGGGTGTAAACAATAACTTGTATGATCCAAGCAAGCATGCTATTGTTTCAAACGCGTCATGTACAACAAACTGTCTTGCGCCAGTTGTTAAGGTTTTAGACGAAAACTTTGGTATTGAAAAGGGTTTTATGACGACATGTCATGCCTACACTAACGACCAAAGGGTTCTTGACCTACCTCATAAGGACCTTAGGAGGGCTAGGGCTGCTGCAATGAACATAATACCTACGACTACTGGTGCTGCAAGGGCTATCGGCGAAGTTTTGCCTCATTTGAAGGGTAAGCTTGATGGTATAGCATTAAGGGTTCCAGTGCCAGACTGTTCAGTAAACGATTTTGTATGTATAGTTAAAAAGAATGTTACAAGAGATATAGTGAATGCCGCCTTAAAGGAGGCTTCAGAAACATACTTGAAAGGTATTCTAGAGTTTACGATGGAGCCTATAGTTTCATCTGATGTTAAGGGTAATCCACATTCTGCAATTGTAGACGGACAAAGTACTATGGTAATGGAAGGTAACTTTGTGAAAACATTAGCATGGTATGATAATGAATGGGGCTACTCTTGTAGGCTGGTTGATTTACTAAAGTTCATGGCAAAGAAGGATGGTGCCTACTAAATCTACTAAAACAGTAGCATAAGAATGGGTGTTTAGTGTTTGAAGTATAAAACATTAGATGATGTGAACGTTAAAGGTAAAACTGTTATCGTTAGAGTCGACTTTAATTCAACAGTAGATCCTGAAACTAAAAAGCTTTTAGATGATGAGAGAATAAAATTGCATTCTGTAACAATTAGGGAGCTGGCTGAAAAGGGTGCTAAGGTTATAGTTTTAGCGCACCAAGGTAGGCCAGGTGACGCTGACTTTATCGGGCTAGGTCAACATGCTAACCGTCTAAAGGAAATATTAGGTATAGATGTAAAGTTTGTAGAGGATGTTGTTGGAGAAAAGGCTGTTACTGCAATAAAAGAGTTAAGGGATGGTGAAATTCTTCTTCTAGATAATGTTCGAACTCTATCAGATGAAATGGCTAAAAAATCTATTGAAGAGCATGCTAATTCTATGATCGTAAATGCTCTTGCACCGTTAGCTGATCTGTTCGTCATAGACGCTTTTGCAGCAGCGCATCGTGCGCATGCATCTATTGTAGGCTTTATTCCAAAAATTCCAACTGTTTTCGGTAGAGTAATGGAGAAAGAGCTGCTTGCAATCGATAAGGTTAGGTCTGTTGAAAATAGGCCAATAGTATACGTTTTAGGCGGCTCAAAGGTTAAAGAGGGTGTTGAAATATCAGAATATGTTTTATCGAATAATAGGGTTGACTACATACTTACTGGAGGTCTTGTTGCACAACTATTTTTGCATTCCAAAGGAATAAACTTGGGGGATGTGAATGTTAAGGTCTTAGAGGGAAGAGGTCTTCTCGACCTTGCTCCCAAAGCTAAAACCCTTTTGGACAACTTCAAGGAAAAGATTATTACACCCAAAGATTTGGCAGTTAAATCTAATGGCTTTAGAAGGGAGCTATTAGTTGAAGAACTTCCAACTGATGATGAAATATGTGATATTGGTTCCACGACAATGGAGTATTTTGCAAAGTTTCTATCTAACGCTAAAGCTGTCTTCTTGCACGGCCCTATGGGTGTATATGAGGACAGTAAATTTATAGAAGGTACAAGGGCCGTTTTTAAGGCTGCTGTAGAATCTGGTGCCTTCACTGTAGCTGGTGGAGGCCACACTATTGCCGCGTTAAGTAGACTTGGTCTATATGATAAAGTATCATATATTAGCTCTGGTGGTGGAGCATTGCTGGAGGCTCTTATGGGTAAAAAGCTTCCAGTTATAGAAGCAATAGAAAAGTATCAGACAACATTTTTTAGCTAACATTCAAATTGTCTTTTAAATCCTTTTTCCTATATTTTTTTGAATATAGTATCCATAACATGATGGCAGCTGCTACTAGAATTGGTATAAACGTTAATAGAATGTTCCCAGTTTTCCATTCGATGTTCCATTTTGCTTTAACATTATATGGTCTACTCATTTTTAAAGTTATCGTGAGTTCGTTGCTTTCAATATCCCCTACCCATTTTTCGAAAGCATAATATGTGAAAAAATCCCTATCTACTGTCAAATCAGAAATGTAGAATGAAACTTCAACTCCTTCATTATACCATTTTGTTGGATTTTCTTGAAAATTTTTTGATAGCACTTGAGCGTGTTCTGATGTCACATTGAGAAAATATTGTGTTACAAAGACTGCATACAAGTTTGCTGGACCATGCATGACTATTTGTCCTAACGTCGATGTTGTCGTCATGTTACCTTTCCATTCTACAAAAACTTTTCTTATTCCCTCAGAAACATATATTGTAGAATTCAATATTCTAAATGTTGCTTTCTGTGAAGCATTATACCATCCTGTTCCTTCCACTATTCCATAATCTGATGACACTTTTAGATAATACTGGATATAATATGTTATGTTCAAAGTTTTTGGCTTATCCAGCTTAAGGGAAAAGCTTCTTAAGTAGTTTACTATGCTATCATATTTGCTGTAAGAGAAACAATATCTAATATTTTCTCCAGAATATATGTATGCTGGTGCTTCTACACTAACTTCTTTACCCTCATCGAACCAGTAATCTTCTGTAAAAGGCTGCACTTTAACAGCTTTAAAATCAAGAACATTTGGGCTCATAATAATATCAAGTTTATACTGTAGTTTCCAAAGAATCTTTTCTATTAACGGTCCAAGGACAGTTACTTTAGCCTTATAGTCTTCACCAGAATATGATCCAGGTCCACTGCCTTCCCATCCTACAAAAATTATTCTTGTGTTTGTAGTGTTATATGATTCTATTGGCAATATTGTGATCTCCACTTTAGTACCGTTTTCGTACCAGTGGTCTGGATTTGATGGAGAAAGATCGTATATGAAATATTTTGGCTTATCTACTCTCAACATGTATTCAATAGTGTATTTTACTGTAAATGTTTTATCTGAATCGGCTTTATATGTTATCTGATTTTTTGTTAGGCCAAGTTCTTCCCAGACTTTAAACTTGTATCTACTGACTGAAGTTATATTTGAAGTGTTTTCTGTTATAAGGTTGACTGTTCCAGCATACGTGTATATTTTTGTGTAGCCGCTTGAGTTTGTGTAATATTTTGTCCCATTTACAGTAATCATTAGCTTGGGTAATGGATTACCATTTAAGTCTACAGCTTTAATTGTTATCGTTATAGGTTTTCTAACATCAACTGTCGTCGTTATCGTCGTCTCCTTAAAATCCAAGTTTCCCTCCCATAACGCTTTGAATGTTAATTTGCCTGCAATCGTGGGCTTAAATGTAAATTTGAAGTTTCCCTTTGAATCTGTTGTTGTCTGTCCTATTTCTGTCCATGTTGTCTGGTTTTCTTGAATATACAATTTTATTGTTTGGTTTGCTATGCTTGGTGTTAGTGTGCCTTCAAATGTTATGTTATTTCCTAATCCTATAACATTAGGTATAGCGTTTAATGTAATTTTTGCAAACGGCTTTCTTGTGAAAGATAAAATTTTTGTTTTTGTACATGCTATAAGGTATTCTGGCTCTTCTTCGCCAAAGACTATAGCAATATCTGCTGCTGTTGTTGATATTGTGTAACTCCAAAGATTCTCTCCTGCAAACTTTGTTATTCCAACCTTTCCCTCTGAAGTCCATGCAATATAATCAAGATTTTTGTCCCCTAAAATGTTTACTGCATTTTTAGAAATAATAGTCTTATACCATTCTCCTGTTAATGTACTGTGATATAGGATTGTGCCATTACTTAACCCTAAAGCAACTTTTCTGCCATCGTATGATATCAAGGATGAAATAAATTGTGTGTTTGAAAGTGTTGCTGTCTCTATAATATATAGTGTGTCTGTTCTAATTAGGTAAAATCTATTCTTTGTTGTCACGGTAGCAAAAAAGCCGAAGCCTGAAACATCTAATGAGGTTATTGAATCATCTAACCTTATACTCTTGATAATTTTCCCGTTCATTGGATCAATTAGTGTGAGTGTGCCATCTTCTGAGCCTGCCAATATTCTGTAGAATGAGTTGTCGTAGTCGATTGCCTTTATTTTTGTACCAACTTTTGTATTCCATTTTATTGATAGGTTTGCTGGCATAATTAAATCTGCTCTTGTAACATTTCCATCTGAAGTAGTATAGACAATAGTATATTCTTTCTCAATGTTTTTTGGCAATATTATGTTTTCGACTGTAGCGTTCGCCTTAAATATGAAACTTCTATAGCTTGTCGAATTATATACGCTCACGTATGTGCCGTTAACTATCGAAACAACATATTTTCCACTGTCATGTACCTTTACTCCGTCAACTATGTCAACATATCTTGCTGGAAGAATTTCTACTCTCTTGCTTCCGTCCACTGGACTTAATCCTATAACTAGAGACCTGTTTATTGCGTAAACTATGTTCTGGTCTCCTGTTAAAGAAATTCTATATTTTTCGCTTGCATAGTTTTCTATACTTTTTGTCCATGTTGGAAGGTTATCGTATGCTGTTGTTCTACAATTGGGGGTGAAAATTAGGAATATTAGAAAAAGTATGGTTATTGTTGTCTTTTTTATTTCCATCCTATGATTGCTTTGCATTAACCGTTTTTATTATTTTCTATCTACTTTTTATTCTACCCATAATCGCTTTTGCAACTTCTACGGCTACAAATATTATTGTTGCTGAAGCTATTCCAAGAATCCAATCTTGTAATGTTGGATATGTTATTCCAAAGGCTTCATGTAGTGATGGTGTGTAGAGGACTATTAGCTGTAGCGCTAATGAGCTTGCTATTGCAAGCCAAAGGTACCTGTTTGAAAATGGTTTAGCTTTCACAATTGGGTGGCTGAGTGAATGGCATGATAGGGCTATAACGAGTTCGCATACAATCATTGTTGTAAAAAGTTCTGTTCTAGGTTCAATAAGTTCTGTTTCATTAAATGTGCTAAAGTATGTCGTTTCTGTCGATATTGTGAATAGGAAATTCCACAATAGTATAGTTGTAAGTAGTGCCGGAAGTATTATAAAGAATGTTGCAAACTCCCTTCTCTTCATTAAACTTGATTTAGGATCTCTAGGCTTCCTTCTCATCACATCTTCTTCTGGAGGATCTACTCCTAATGCGATTGCAGGTAACCCGTCTGTTGTAAGGTTTACCCAAAGGATCTGTACAGCCGTCAATGGTAATGGTAAGCCTGCTAATGTTGCAACAAGCATTATAGCGATTTCAGAAATGTTACATTGTAAAAGGTATGTTAGATATTTTTTAATGTTGTCAAAGATTCTTCTTCCCTCCTTAACCGCGTTCACTATTGTTGAAAAGTTGTCGTCTGCCAAGATCATGTCAGAAGTTTCCTTTGTAACTTCTGTTCCAGTTATTCCCATCGCTACTCCTATATCAGCCATCTTTAATGCTGCCGCATCATTTATTCCATCACCTGTCATGGCGACGACATAGCCTTTATTCTTTAACGCTTTAACAATCTTTGTCTTATGTTCTGGAGAAACTCTTGCGTAAACCTTAACATCTTCCACAATCTTATTAAATTCTTCCTCCGGTATCTTTTCAAGCTCAGCTCCAGTTAACACCAGATTATCTTCTTCGCTCAAGAGTCCAAGCTCCTTTGCAACCGCTACAGCTGTAAGCTTATGGTCTCCTGTAATCATCACAACCTTTATTCCAGCATCCTTACAGAGTTTTATCGCATCCTTTACCTCCTCTCTTGGAGGATCTATCATTCCCTCTATACCCAAGAATATGAAGTCCTTCTCAAACTCCTTCTCGTCTATCTTTTCAGGAACTTCTTTAACCTCCTTGTAGGCTATCGCAAGGTTTCTTAACGCCTCTGAAGCCATTTTCTCGTTAACTTCTAAAATCTTTCTTTTTTCTTCTTCAGTAAGCTTAACACGCTTTCCATCTTTCATGATCCACTTACATCTTTCTAAAACGACTTCAGGAGCTCCCTTCATTGCAACAAACTTTTTACCACCTTCTGGCATATTGTGAACTGTAGTCATCCTCTTTCTTTCGGAGGTAAATGGAATCTCGTTAATTCTGGGATATTTGCTCAGTTCCTCCTCTGCTATTCCAGCCTTTTTAGCTGCTACAATCAGAGCACCTTCTGTAGTATCTCCGCTAACACTCCATCTACCGCTTTCATAGAACAGTTTTGCGTCATTGCATAGGGCTGAAGCCTTTAGAAGCATTTTCAGGGTTTCCATCTTTAAGGGTTCAATCTTTTTTCCATCAAAATAAAATTCACCTTTAGGCTCATAGCCTACACCACTAACTTCAATCATCTTATCTTCAACAAAAATTCTTTTAACTGTCATTTCACCTTTGGTCATGGTACCAGTTTTATCCGCACAAATTATCGAAGTACTTCCCAATGTTTCAACCGCAGGCAATCTTCTAACGATAGCCTTCCTTTTAGCCATCTCGTACATTCCAATTGCCAGAGAGCCTGTTACAACCGCAGGCAATGCTTCTGGAACCGCTGCAACAGCCAAACTTATACCCCAAAGTATCATCTCAATCAACTCATATCCTCTCAATATTCCAAGAAAAGCGACTAGACCACAGACACTGAGTGCAAAGATTGTCAACCATTTACCTATAGCATTCATCCTCTTCTCTAAAGGTGTTTCAACCTTTTCCTCTTCTTGCACTGTTTTAGCGATCTTACCGAACTCCGTATTCATACCTGTGGCTACAACAACACCTAAACCTCTACCATAAGTTACTATAGTGCCACTAAAAGCCATATTCACCCTATCAGAGACTATAGTGTTTTCTGGCAAAGGTTCAACAGTTTTTTCTACTGGAATAGATTCTCCTGTTAGGGGAGCTTCATCAATTTTCAAATTATATACTTCAACAAGTCTTATGTCTGCTGGAACCCTATCACCAGCCCTTAAAACAGCAATATCTCCTGGAACAATATCTTTAGAAGATATAACCCTTTCTCTTCCCTCCCTTATTACTGTAGCCGATGGTGCTGCAAGCTTCTTCAAAAGTTGCACAGCCTTTTCAGAACGATATTCTTGAACAAAGCCTAAAACTGCTGACGCTACAACTATAGCGAATATTACTATTGCATCAAGCACCTCTCCAATAAGTAGCGAAAATCCTGTAGCCGCAATCAAAAGTATAATGAGAATATTCTCGAATTGTTCAATAAAAATTTTCCATGCTGGCGTCGCCTTTTCTCTAATTATCTCATTGAATCCGTAGGTTGCAAGTCTTTTTCTAGCCTCTTCCTCCTTCAACCCTTCAATTGACGTACCAACCTTCTCCAACACTTCGTTTATATTAAGCGCATGCCATTTTATTTCAGATTTAAGCGCCATGAACTTATCCATCCTATTTTTAGGTTAAAAATTTTTATAAACTTTAATTGATAATCAAGGCTTTAAAAGAATAATGTAGTCAACTTAATTAGGTTAGCAAACCTATAAATAGTATGTACTGGGAAGATGTATGTTAATGATTGCATTAATTCCAATAGTACTTATTTTTGTAATTGGTCTTTTAATAATTATTTGGGCTATTGCCTCAATTCCAGTGTACGTTTCTGCAAAAATATTGACTTCCGGTAAATCAACCCTTTTCCAATCAATGATCGCCACCCTGTTTGGTTCAATAGTTTACATTATAGCATTATCTATCTCACACATAATTTTCCATTCATTTATAATCTCTTTTTTGGTAGCATACTTACTTTACATTTGGACTTTTAAGTCAATATTTGGTGTAGGCTGGCTTAAGGCTATAGGAATATCTATTTTAGCCATAATATTCACACTAATCATCCAGACTCTATTGGCGGAATTATGGTCTATAACTTTCATACCTTCTCCGAAATGGGCAATATGATTACTAAACTTTTTATATTCGAAGACCTAAGAATTTAGGATTTCAAATGAGTATACAGTTTATAAAGGAAGTGAAATATGCAAGGCTTCTGTCACCTTTAAAAGATTATCAAGTGGATGAACAGGCTGTTGAGCATAGGTTTGACCCCCTACTAAATAGGGAGACAGTTATAACCCCTGGGCGTTTCCAGTATGTGAAAAGGCTGTTTGAGTCTAATGAAAAAGATATTGTGGATGTTGTAGAAGGTACTAGAGTCAACTGTCCATTTTGTCCAGAAAGAATTCAAGCATCTACACCTAAGTTTCCAAAGGAAATCGTGAAAGAAGGAAGGATTGTTGTTGGAGAAACAGTACTTTTTCCAAGCCTCTTTGCACATATGGACTATAATGCTGTAGGCGTCTTATGTAAAGAGCATTATCTGAAACTTAATGAGATCCATGAAAAATTGTATGATGGCATTAGGGCTGGACTTATTTGGATAAAAAGCCTTCACAAATATGATAGTAATATCAAATATGCATGCTTTATAGAAAACTATTTTCCACCATCTGGCTCAACAGTAGTACATCCTCACATCCAAGTTTTAGCCAGCGAGCTACCCTTTAACATGCTAAAGGAGCTTTTAAGCAAAAGTGAAGCCTACTTTAAAAGTAATGGAACAAACTATTGGATAGACCTAATAGATGTTGAAAGGAAGGGAGAACGTTTTGTAAGCGAATCAGATGATGTCGTCTGGTTAACTCCGTTTGCGCCAATGTACACTTACGAGGTTTTGGCTGTAAGTAAAAGTCTCTCAAACTTTCAAGAATTAGATGACAATACTATCAGAGAATTTGTGAACGGTGTAAAATGTGTACTAAACTTTTTCCAAGAAGAAGGTCTCTCATCATTTAACATGGTCTTCTACTCAGGCCCATTGGGTGAAGATTCAAAAAACTATTTTAGAATCGGTATGAAGATTATAGGCCGTGCCGGATACCGTTTTCCCTTTGTTAGCGATATATGGGGGCTGCAAACATTAATGATGGAGGGTGAAGCATACGAAACTCCTGAAGCCATGGCTAAAAAGCTTAAACAACACTTCTAATTCACACATGAGCATCACATTCTACTCCCATATACGTGCCAACGAAAGGTTTCCTCCTATTCTCACACTTTCTAGGACAGTACATGCACGCAACATATTCTTCTGAAACTGCAAAGATTCCTGAAGAAGACTTTCTAGGCACCATAAGAAAACTCTCTGTTAAATTTACACCAATATGCTTCCACGGCTCTATCATCTTGAATATAACCTCCTGCTGTTTGATATCGAAAAGGTCGCCTCTACCGGTGCCCGGAGCAAAACTTGAAACCTTACCCCCCAATCTACACTCAACAATTCCCTTTACATGCTCTCTTGCTTTACTAAGAAGGTAGTCTCCAACTGACTCGAGAACAAATGCCTTGATAACACTTTCTTTAGCTAACTCTGAAGCTTTTCTTTCAACATCCCCACCAACAGTTACAACGTAAATTACTATAGGCTGCCCAACTCTTAACCTGTCAGAAAGGATTTTACTCTCAAACATATGTTCTCCTCCAACATAAACCTTTAACCCATCAATTCTTTTAACATTAGTAAATGCGAGTAATGCTTTAGGTTTGGCTAAGGACACACCTACTTCCAAAATTTTCTGGACTTCCTTTTCATCAACTCTCCTAATCTTTTTCAGTTCAATAAACTCCCCTAAACTTATATTCAAGGGAATATTATCAACGACTTCAAGTCGCATATCTCAACTTTAAAAAGTTTCATATATAAATTAAAAAATTTATTGTAACCCGATGATCCAAAATTATCCAACTCTGCCCAAACAGTAAAAGCATTCTCCAATATCATATGGTTTTATAAACTGTTTATGCAGCTGGCAAAGTAAACCTTTAGACCTTATAAGCCTACATATTTCACAGACTTTAGAGATCAGCTCCGTTTGGCTTAAACTACCTTCAAAAAACTTTTCACTCAACCAAACAACTTTATCGTAAACTTCCTTATCATTTTCCAAATTTAATGTGATCCCCCTGTAGCCTCTAAAATACATACTTACTGCTGATTGGCTTATCCCCAAAGTTTTTGCTATATCCTTTTGTCTCAAATGATGTTTTTTTGAAAGCTCCCTAGCTATTAAGGCTCTAATATTTGGCAATATCGTTTTAGCTACAACCTCACATGGCACGAACATTTCTATCACCCAGTATAGGAAAAAGATATAAATATACTTTATCACAATAGTAATATGCGCATATAATTTAAAGGTGAAAAAAGATGAAAAAAGAATTTGAAAAAAAGAAGGATGTTTTAAAACAAATTATTAGGGAACTTCATTCTGGCGCCTTGCCAAAGGACATTAAAGAAAGGTTCGCATCAGTTTTGGAAGGGCTTAAGCCGGAAGAAATTGCGATGGTTGAAGAAGAACTAGTTAATGAAGGTTTGTCAAGGGACGAAATAAGACGCTTATGTGATGTGCACTTAGAGGTTTTCAGGGAACAGTTAGAGAAGGAAAGATTAAACATTGGGGAAGATCATCCAATAAATATTCTTATGGAGGAGCATAAAATCATGCTTTCTTTAGCTGAAAAACTTGTGATATTATCACAGAACCTTGAAACCGTAAACGAGCTAAACCAATTCAAAGAAATATTTCATCACATAGAACATATTGTAAAAGATTTCATTGATTCAGAAAAGCATTATCTAAGAGAAGAAAACGTCCTCTTTCCCCTTCTTGAGAAACATGGTGTGACAGAACCTCCTGCAATAATGTGGATGGAGCATAATCAGATAAGGGAAAAGAAGAACACACTGAAAGGTCTCATAGAAGGGCATACAATTCCGCCTTCAGAAGGTTTCTTAATAAATTTAAGAAATGTTTCAGCTGAACTTAAAAATCTTTTAAACAGTCACTTCTATAAAGAAAATAACATACTATTTCCAACAGCATTAAACCTAATATCTCATGAAGAGTGGATTGTTGCAAGAAAAGATTTTGATGAAGTTGGCTACTGTTGCTTTACACCACCTATACCTCATAAACTAGAAGAAAAGACACCTTTTATGGAAGAAAAGGCGGTACATGAAGGCCAAATAGAATTTGAGACAGGCTCCTTGACAAAGGATGAAATAGAAGCAATATTAAACTCCTTACCCGTAGACATAACATTTGTTGACGCGAACGATTCAGTAAAATACTTTAACAAGGCTGAAAAGAGAATCTTTGTTAGAACGAGATCTGTTTTAGGTAGAAAGGTTCAAATGTGTCATCCTCAAAAAAGCATTCATATAGTAAACAAGATACTTGATTCATTTAGGAAAGGGGAAAAAGATGTGGCAGAATTCTGGATAAACATGAACGGGCGACTTATACACATAAGATACTTTCCGGTGAGAGACAAAAACGGCAAATACCTTGGAACAATGGAAGTAACACAGGATATCACAGAAATCAAAAAGCTAGAAGGGGAAAAAAGACTACTGGACTGGAAAGAGTAGCGTATAGCCTTCTATCTATAATCAAATTTCTCTTTTAAAAGAATTTTTTATTTCAGGTTTTACTTTACCAAAATTTTTTTGCAATTATACTATTAAAGGGGTTTCCTTTTAATGTTCAAAAAATTTTATTTAAAAATGATTTTACATTCTTATATTCTTCTTCCAATCTATTTCGCGGTATTGTTTTGTCGCAGATAATAGTGTTGTCGTCTTGGCAGGTTAAAGAATAGTTTTGGGCATACAATTTTTGTAGGCATACAAGACACTTTTCTATTACTTTTAAATCCAGTTTACCTGATTTTGGACATAGGTTTAGTATGATTTCTATGAAGAAAGTAGGTGCTTTTAGAGTCATATTTTTTGCTCCTATACCGATCACATAATTTGCCTCTTTGTCTAAGATTTTGTAGGCCTCTTTTTGCCTTAAGGCTTTAGCTTTTTCTACTACTGATTCCGTTTCAGCTAATTTGTTTTTCCCAAAAAACCCACTATCCTTTCAATTTTTGTAGACTGATCTTATGTCTTAAAATATTTCTTGAATAAGATTATGCCTATTGCTAAGACTTCTGTGCCAGATATAGTTATTACTGCAAAATCTAGTAATATGGCTGAGCTGTCTATGTTTGCTACGCTTTTTAAAACTCCTCCCATAATGTTTAAGTAGACAGTGTGAGCGGCTCTAAGATCTTTTTAATGCTGGAGTTCACTATATCTATAAAATCAATTAGAGACTTTCTTATTCCATCATTAGGCTTATCACCGGATGAGGGCTGAAAGTATTACCTTCATCAATAGGATAATATACTAACAAAATAAAATATTATTAAAATTTTGTTTAACAGGATTTAATATCACTTTGTTTTCTCCTCCAGCTTTCTCTTTCTCTTTCTTGCACCATTTCAGCAAATTTACTTAGCATTTCACTACATTTTCTTAATGCTTCTTCAACTGATGTATCCCTTGTTTTCTCTGTCCATCTCGAAATTACCTTCTTATACCATCTGTTTAAACCCTCTAGACTTTCCTCTAACTCTTCAACCTCTTCTGCTCTTATGTTATCATTTTCAATATTATATTGAATCTCTTTAATAAATTCATCACATTCTTCCAAAATTTCATCCAATTCTCTTTTTCTTTCCTCCTCAAAAATTTTTTTAATGTTAACTTCGTCAACTTCTTTTTCTCCTTTTGATACAAAAACTGCAACAAATCCTTGCTTTTCAATTTCCTTTCTAATAGTATTTACCTTCTTCCGAGTTATATCATTATCTGGTAATATGCAAATTGAATATGGTGGATATATTGCTCCAATCTTTTTTAAATCCCTCCAGAATTTTACTCTTATTTTTGATGGACTGTTTGGTACATCGTAGACCACAAAAATCCATTTCCTCCTGTTTTCCATATCATATGATAGTATGCCATCATATTAAATAACTTTAATTGAAATAATTTAATATCCTCTTATATTTTGTAACCATAGTTACATTTAAAAGGTTTTATTTGTTAGGATTGTGCATGGTGTCTGAGTACTTACAAAAACTTTATCAAAGAATATGGGATTTCGTGAGGGAACGCTATTCTGGAGAAGGGGGTTTCATGATGTCTCCAGTAGACTATCCGAATCCAGCGGCAACATACTATTCACTATCAATTTTAGAAAATATTGGAATAAATTTTGAGGAGAAAGAAAGGTGTGTTAGATGGTTATCTAATTTTAAAATCGACAGCATTTACTCACTATACTATGTAGTCAAAAGTCTAATTCTACTTAATCAGCAATCTATTTTAAAGAAGAAATTGTTAGAAAATGTTGGTCTAATTAAAAAGGGGATGTTCTTTCCTTCTGTTCAAAGAATTTATGAAATAGAGCAGGAGTTTAGGAGACTCTATTTTTTGTCAGAACTGTCTAATCTTATAGGTTATGGTTTTGAAGAAGATTTGATAAAAAGGATTCTTACCCACGTAAACGAAGATGGTGGGTTTGGCCTTATAGGCCATAGTACATTAACTTCAACATATTATGTTGTTAGTGCATTAAATGTTCTTGATAAGTTATCGTTAATAGACAAGAGGAAGGTTATCGGATATGTTAGAGAATGTGAGCGGCCAGAAGGTGGCTTTGTTACTAGACCAGAAAACATCTTACCATATATAGAATATACGTATTATGGTATTAAAACATTGGAAATTTTTGGGGAAAAAGTTAATTTTCCTTTGGAGCATATAAAATTTGTTCTTAATTGCTTAAACAAAGATGGTGGCTTTAGAAGGACAGTAACATTGGGCATATCGAATCTTGAAAATGTGTACTATGCGTCGTCCTCACTAAAAACTCTGAATGCAGATAAATTCTTTTTATGGTGATACATATGGTTAAAAAGGACATTACAACATTAGACATATTAGATGCTTTTGAAGGAGGTCAACTCTGTCCCCTTTGTCAACTTTGGATAAAGAGCGAGGAAAGACTAATGCCATATCTTTTAACCAATGAAGTTAATATGGATCCAGACTTTAGAGCAAAAGTAATTGGGGCAAGAGGATTTTGTAACCGTCACATGCATTTGCTATATAATACTGCATACACGCCAGGAACTCAGGATGGTTTAGGGTATGCTTTATACATGCAGGATGTGATAAAACTAATGTTAGACAAGATTCAGGAAACGAAATCGGATATCGAAGAGATTATGTTAAAGGCTTCGGGTATGCTAAGCAAGAAGAAGGTTGCGAAAATAAAACAAACTTTCAATAAGCTAGAAAATAATTTTAAGGGCACAGACTTGTGTCCTGCATGCGAATATCTTAGGCAACTGGACACAATGCATACTGGAACAATAATTAGAATGTTGGATGAGGATGAGGAGTTTAGAAAAATTTTTTTGAATTCGATAGGCTTTTGCGTGCCTCATTTTATATCTATAATAAAAATTGTGTCTGAGACAAAAGTGAAAAATTATGAAATGATCTTGAAATTGCTTTTTGATGTAGAATCAAAAAATATAGAAAGAATACAAATTTTATTAACAAAATTTATTAAAAGATTCGATTGGGCATACAAACAAAAATCTTATGGAGAGGAAATTGAGGCAAACAATATAGTTAAAAACTTTCTGAAAGGAGTAGAAGGTCTTAAAATATAATCATCTTTTAGACAATTTTCCTTCTTATGGTTGCTTGTACATGAGTATGCGGGACACTCACATTATGCTAACTCTATTGTAGATCTCATGCTTCTGACCATACCTTAGTCAGCAGTCTATAATTGCACTTACGCCCAAAATACAGGAATTACTTTCTTTATCTACTTTTGCTAAAGGTATATTGTTAAGTCTAAATTATGTAGGTTATTAGTTGGTTTTCATAAAACATTAAATATACTTTCCATATATCTGGATATATTATGGTCCAAAAACTTTTAATTGCTTCAAGTACGATAAATTATCTTAATTTATAGTACGTTTAATGCAAGAACCGTATGTATTACTGTGATGTGGAAGAAGTGATCGGGATTGATAATAATGATTGCTACTATTGTCTGCATAAACTAGATACTATATAAGAACGCATTTTTCCTGAAATTAACAATCAGTGCTTTAGCTGTTTTACTAAAAAAAGGTATTCTATACATAGTGGCCCTGCTAAGCAATCCTTAAATATAGACTTCAAATAAGATATGTGTTGATAAGAACTTTTCCATTTGTTGAAGCGAGCATCGTATCTAGTCAGACTATAATAAGTCCATTTATGGAGTCACCTCAAAATCTTTTGATACTGAATTCGAGGCTTGAGGTGCATCAAAGGCGAACATTGGATTCCTTAGGTATCTCAATTATTACTCTCAAAGGTCAAGATGGGAAAAAAGGGCAATTAATCCTAAAGGATACGTTGTTCTTTACAAAGGAGTTATTGGTAGCCTTTCTCGACGAATCCATGAAATTAAGGCAACCAACTCAGTGCGCTGTCAAGAAAGGGGCTTTGACAGAAAGATCTGTAACCCCAACTATGGATGTTGACGACCTAGGGGAGAGCATTGGCTATAGGCTTTACTATTATCCATTGAACTGTGACCTACACGCTAAGCCAAAACCTTTAGTTATTAATGCTGACGAATATACTCAAGAGATGCTGTTTCCAAATCATATGGTTCAGGAAGGGGTTTATAGAGCTCCAATTACCAGAAAAATTATTGTTCAGATCGAGCATTGGGCCAACCTTTGGGCATGTAATATAGCAGCACTTCTTGCCAATATCGCTGAGCTTAAACGCAATCGGTTTAGGCAACTCTGTCTTGCAGTCTCTGCACTTTCAACCAATCAATGGCGTGTTTCATCCAAGAATGTGCATATAGGAAAAAGATGTGACATTCACCCCACCGCTTACCTCGAAAACTCTGTAATAGGAGATGATGTGGAGATAGGGGCTCATAGTGTTGTAAGAGGGTCTATGATTGGGAATAAATCCGTGATTCACAATAATTGCACAGTCGCCTACTCTGTCCTTGGAGAAGGAAGTCAACTTCGGGATGGGGCAAATGTGACATATTCGCTACTCTTTCCAGGTGCTTTCACAACAGGCTCTTTTATCAATGTAAGTGTGATGGGAAGAAACTCTTTCTTTCCTGTTGGTTCTGTTCTAGCCGACTTCAGGATTGATGGAAAGCATGTAACCTTAAGCAAGAATGGAAAGATTATTGATTCTGGGCAAACATTCTTGGGCTGTTGTATTGGGCATGGAGCGTATATTGGTTCAGGTATCGTTATACCGCCAGGACGAGAAGTTCCTAATGATGCGAAACTCCTACCTTCCATTCAAGGTTAGAGCTTTCCGCTTATTTAGAAGGTGCCTATACTTCCTGCAGTAATCACATATTCTAAACAGCCGTTCCTGTGAAAATTAACCTAGATAATCTTGTTTAGAGCGAGGAAGCTAAGGGGGAGGTCATTTCTTTAAACAATGAAGTTAAAATAAGTAAAAAGATTCAATTTTTATAACATAACCATGCATATAGTAATTATGAGTCTATTATCACAAGGGGTCATCGAACCCTATAAGATTTCTTTCCCATATCTTGAAATACATATGTTATTTTTGATGAAATCAGATACAAGGGTTTGGTAGCCCGGACCAGATTCGAACTGGTGTCTGCGGCTCCAGAGGCCGCTGTGCTTGGCCGCTGCACCACCGGGCTATCGTATAAAGGTACAATGTTCTTGCCTAAAAATTTATCCTCTAACATAATCAAGTATCTCGTATAAGGAATGTATTTTATGTATCCTAGTATTTATTATCTCGTTTTTATCTCCAAAATATAGTCCAAGCCCTGCCTTCTTTAGCATGTTCAGGTCATAAACTGTATCTCCAACAGCTATGGTCTCGTTTAAGGTAACGTTTTCTTCCTTCGAAACTGTTTCAAGTATCTTATCCTTTTTTCTTGGTTCTACAACCTCTATCCCTTCTCCAACAAGATATCCTTCACTATCTGTCTTCAGCCTGTTTGAAAAGACTTTGTCAGCGTAAACTTCTTTACCGACTTTTTCTGCAAGAATATCTATACCGGCTGTAATAATTACAATCTTAAGCCCCATTATCTTCAACGCTTTCGCCACCTCTTTCGCCCCATCTACAAGCTCAAACTTTGATAAAATTTCTTCTATTTCATTTATGTGAATTTTTCCCTTTTTCTTTATCCACGAACTTATATCTCTAACCATAAACTCTTTATATGATATTCTACCTTGCCTATATTCTTCTAAAGCCTCCTTTGCCTCTTCTATTGTACCAAATTTTTCGTGGACAAGTTCCCAGCTACTTTTACACTTAATTAGCGTTCCGTCCATGTCAAAGAAGATTATCTTGTATTCCAACATCATATACTAAATTTCGTTTGGTTAAAAATTGTTTCCAAAAGCCATTATTACTTGAGAACTTGATTAACAATATTAAGTAAAGTTTATATTCTGTTACACTGGTGCCATATATTGATCTAATATGAGCCTCTCATTCGGTAGCACTTTAAAGGTTTATTTGAAACTTACCATATTATTCGCATTACTTGGAGGTATACTTGTCGGTCTCGGTTTTCTAATTGGTGGAATCTCTTTAGCCTTCTGGTTTCTAATTTTCGCTTTAGCATTTAACTTTCTAATGTACTTTGTTAGCGATAAAATTGTTTTATTAAGTACGGGAGCTAAGGTTGTAAGTGAAGAAGAAGCTCCAAGACTTCATGCTATTGTCTCAAAGCTAGCTGCACAGGCTGGCATTCCCAAGCCTAAGGTTGCGATCGTGAGAAGTCCGCAGCCGAACGCTTTCGCAACTGGAAGAAATAAGGAGCATGCTTTGGTGGCGGCAACTACAGGATTATTAAATATGATGAATGATGATGAAGTGGAAGCTGTGCTAGCGCATGAAATAGGCCATGTTGTACACCGTGACATGCTTGTTTCAACTATTGCCGCGTCAATAGCTACTGCAATATCGTACATTGGAAATCTTATTGCTTGGATGGCTATCTTAGGTGGTTTAGGTGGGAGGGGAAGAGACGATAGTGCAAGAACTATTGCTGCTTTAGGTGCAGCTATACTTGCGCCTTTGGCTGCAACATTTGTACAGCTTGCTATTTCTAGAAGTAGAGAATATTATGCTGATGAAGCAAGCGCCGTCTTAACGAGGAGACCTCAATCTCTTATACGTGCGTTAACAAAGATTGAGCAGATGATATATCGTGGCGCACCATTAAATGCATCACCTTCTACAGCATCGCTTTGGATTGCAAACCCGTTTAAAGGATCAAGTCTACTTGAACTCTTTAGTACACATCCTTCAACAGAAAATAGGATAAGGCGGCTTGAAGAGATTGCTAGAAAAATGGGGTATTACGTGTAATATATGTCATCCCTTACTATTATTGTAGACTATTCTAATGTTTATGGAGATATGCGAAGGCTTTCCAAAAACTTTATCGAAGTTAATGTAACTCCTGATACTACAGTTGATAAAGTTAAGAGTACTGTTCTAAGCTATCTTAATATTCCATACTCGGATCTCTATTATCTTGAATTTAATAAGCAAAAATTAGATGACCAACAGCTAGTTGGTTCATTAAATTTTTCTAAAAAGGCTATTCTTATTTTAAGATGCAATAACTTTGAAGAACTATATTATCGTATGAGAAGGGATGGACGAATATGAATATTTTCTGATATAATTTGGAGAAACAATTATATGCTTATGGTATTTGTATTTGATGGTAGGAGCAAGATTGTCTTCAAAAACTGAAATAGTTTCTGTCCTAAAATTGTTATTTAAAAAATATAAGAACATTTACATGTTCTACATAGGTTTAATTGTTGTTTTAATTCTTGTTTCTTTAACAGCCCTTTTTGATAGTGAATTAGCTGAATTGTTTACACTTTCTGCACGAAATCCATTCGGTATTCTTTCATCAATCTTTATGCAAAATAGTTTTTCCAGCTTAACTATTAACATTTTCTCAGTCTTTCTACTAATTTTTATATTCACAAACTTAAATTCTATCTTAGAAGCCTACAATTTTTCTTTAAAATATGATCTTTCTAAATCATTTGTGTTCCTTCCCTTAATTTCTTCAATTATCACCAACATTATAACATACGCTATATTAACTGACTATAATCTTTCTAATGTTACCTTATCAGGTTTTCATGTTCTTGTTCAACCCATTTTAGGATTTTCTATATCAATAGTCCTCTTTATGCTACTAATGTTTAAAGGTTATAAAAAATTCTTTCTTCCAATATCAATTATATTATTGGGCCTTCTTTGTCTATACATAATTTATAACATATACTTTTTTGGACTAGGTAATTTTATTTTTGACTTTCAAAGGTTCTTGAGTTTATCTTTGGGCCTATTTTCAGGTGCAGTTGTAGCAATACTGAAACTTGGGTAGGCGAATTTTTTGAATAGCTACCAGATTTACCCTATAGGAGTTGTCCATGTAAATGTTGGGGATGAGGTTGTGCGTTTTAGCGAAAATTTGGAAGGAGTTATAGAAGTTTTTGAAGAATTTTCTGAAGCCCTATACAATATTGAAGGTTTCTCACACCTTATACTGCTCACTTTTCTTCATAAAGTTAATTTAAGTGGTAGAAAGGTTTTGAAGGTCAGAATCCGTCGTGTTCTAGAAAAGGGTGTTCCAGAAGAAATTGTTCCACAAGTTGGTGTTTTTGCATGTGATTCTCCAAACAGACCTAATCCCATTGGTGTTAGTATTGTAGAGGTCTTGAAGGTGGAAGGACGCTTTATCTATGTAAGGGGTGTTGACGTGTTTGACGGCACTCCTGTTATCGACATAAAACCTTATACTCCTTATAGAAGGGTTGAAAAGCTTACTGTTCCTAACTGGTTTTCGAATATAGTAAAATATATTGGCCATGAACCATAAATTTGTTGTCTATAAAGTTATTCTTCTTTAAGGTAGAATGCTGCCGCTATTGTACCATATAATCCGATTTCATCTCCAAGTTTAGTTAACCTTATCTCAGGAACCCTGTTTATAGTATATTCTTCAACATGCTCTAAAATTGGTTTCAGTATCTGTTCCCTATTATTTAATGCTACTGCTCCCCCAACTGTAATCAATTCGGGATCGTACAAGTTTATTATGTTAGCGAACCCTATAGCATTTAATCTACCAATTTCTTCAACAACCTTTAAAGAAAATTGGTCCCCCATTTTTGCAGCATCAAATATTTCCTTTCCATCCAAATTTTGAAGTCGGCTATAAATTACGCTCTTTTCTAGAATGTTTTTGTCAAAATTTTTTGCAATCCATTTTACAAAATTCGGTATATTTTTGCCAGAACAGTATGCTTCCCAATGTCCTCTTTTCCCGCATCCGCACACTAGTCTTCCATCAAAATCTATTGTCATATGCCCTATCTCGTGAGCGTTTCCATCCTTTCCTAAAAGCAACTTATTATTAACAAATATTCCACCACCAATGCCACTACTTATAGTAACATAAACTAGATTTTCAACACTTCTTCCTTCTCCAAAAAACTTTTCACCAACTACTGCGGCAACACAATCATTATACATTTTTACTGGAAGATTAAGTTCGCTTGCAATTGGGTTGGTTAAATAGGCTCTCTTGAAAGGCAAGTTTGCCGGTGAAATTGAACCTGTTTTCGGATCTATTGGCCCAATCGTTCCAATCACCACTCCAACTGCTTTTTCAACATATTCTTTAGGCAATTCTTTGACCATATCAATTATCTGTCTACTCACTGCATATTCGTCGCCCTCTTGTACAGTTTTTTTAACATTTTTAGCCAAAATTCTTCCATCTCTTACACCAACAGCAACCCTAACATGGGTTGCTCCTAAATCAACTCCAATAGCTGTCTCCATCTAAATCAAAATAGATTAAGTAAAATGTGCAAATAAATTTTTTACCTTATCTTATTAATTGTTCCACAATACTTACAGACTACCTCGTAAACTCCTCTTGTTGTAGGAACATCTAATGGTGCACCACATTTTATGCAAAAGAAAGCCTTTACGCCTTCCACTGGCTTAACTTCCAACATAATCTTGTCCTTATCAGCTTGTCCTGAAAGCACATAATTTATACACTCAATAAGCTTTTCAGTATCGTCTCCCTTTGTATCGAAAACTATAGCCTTATACTTTTGTCCAGGCCGTAAATCGATATAGTCTCCTTCCCACGCTATCAAACCAACTCTCCCCTTCTGTACACTTGCAATTATCCCTAATGGAACCTCTAAATCTAGCCTTCTCTCAATTTTTGTTTTGGTAGCTATGAAGAGTTTTCTTTCTAAAACAATCTCTTTTTCAACCTCGTATAGAAGGCGTTGGTCTGTAACAATAGCTCTTCCCTCACTTTTTTCTCCAGGCTCAAGCTTTTTAGTCTTAACACATAGTAGTGGATGCTCATTTTCTTGGAGAATAAAGGATGCTGAAGAGATTGAATTGACTGCATTTTCTGCGTCATATATAATCTTTTCCACTCTTTCTATATCATCTCTAACTTTAACAAGTCCTTTCCTTGCTTGATTTATCTGCAAATATGCTTTTGATGTAAAAGTGTTTACCTTTGCATTATATAAAATGATTTCTCCTCTTATAGCAAATTCTGCAAAAAAAGGCTGATTGATTCTACTTAGAATAGACTGCCCCTCACTTTTTAGCATACCTATTTCGCTTTTAAGCTGGCCAGTTAAGGCTTCAATATCAAAGGAGATACTCGCTCTTGAAAAATTCCAGTTCTCGACAAGCTTTTTTAGTTGCTCTTCAATGCTAACTCTATGCACATAGCCATTCTTACGTAGTGCTTCAAATCTTGATGGAAGTGATGTGCACATGCTGTCTATGTATGCTATAGATGAAGTGAGCCAGTTAAGTTGGATTTCAACTTGAGATAAACTTGAAAGACTGTTTTGAACTTCAGATCTTAACTGCTGCCTTCTATCCTGTTGGCCACTCATATAAGCAATATCTTAAAAAAGTATTTATCTAAACTTTTCGGGCTGGAGGTAACTTTAAGGTTTAGTTATCTCAAACGTGCTTGCAGACTTTAATGGCTTATTTGTTTAAAACTTAAATATTATGGTTAATATTATACTAACTTATGTGGTTGCCTAAGTGGGTTGGTGAAGTTTATAAAAAGCTTTATACAAAGTTTAATAGAGAAATCTTTTACTTTGATGATGTTCTCAATATTTCTAGATCACTTTCATCAGCTAAGGTTGTTTTACATGAGCTTAGAAAGGTTGGTGCTGTATATGTTCATGGAAGGATTGAAAGGAAAAGGACTTATAGGCTTTGTGATCCTGAAGTTTTACTTTATGTTTTGGACGGTAAGGTTTCTAATTTAGGAAAGATTAGGCAGGAAAGGTATTCTAGGGTTATTGGCTTGGTTTCGGTTGAAATTTTGAAAAGGTTCGGTTGTATGGTTAAAGGTTTGGTTGTGTATGGCAGTGTTGCGAGGGGTGCTACGAGGGCTGATAGTGACATTGATTTGCTTGTCATAATTGATAGCAAGGAAAGTTTAGGTAAAAGAATCGATATGCTTTTAGATGTTGAGTTTTCTGAAAGGATTCAGAGTGAATTAGATTGGCTATACAATAATGGTATAGATACGCATATTTCTTTTCTGCCTTTGAATATGGAAGAGATTATGGCTTTTCCACCAATACTATTAGATATAGTTGATGAAGGTATTATTTTGTTGGATGATGGTTTTTTCTCGAAATTTGTGCAGGAAAAAAGGGTGTATCTTTCTAAGATTGGTGCTAGAAGAATCTTTCTCTCCGAAAATGAATGGTATTGGGATTTTAAGTCTGATGCAAAATTTGGGGAGGTTATAGAAGTTTGAAGAATATTGAAATGTGCTCTTCAATGTTGGAACAGGCATTTTCTAGACTAAAAACTGCTAAGCAGGCTATGGAAGATGAAAACTTCGCTTATGTTGTGAGATGCTCTCAAGAGTGTGTTGAATTAAGTTTGAAAGCTTCTCTAAGACTTTTAGGTATCGAGTATCCGAAGAGACATGATGTGAGTCGAATCCTTTTAATTAACAGGAGCCGCTTTCCTGAATGGTTTCCTGTGGACTAGTTTGCTAAAGTAAGTAGGGTTTTGGCTGAAAAGAGGGCGTCTGCAGTTTATGGTGATGAATTGAAGTTGATACCTTCCTCAATTTTGTTTGATAGGAGTCAAGCGGAAGATGCTTTAAGGTTGGCTGAAAAAGTTTATAGTACTTGTCTAAAACTTTTTGAAAATGTAAAGGGCTAAGTTTTTGTTTTAGAAACTATGCTATAGAAGTCTAAGAATATTGTTGCTATCGTCCAAACGCCTATAAGGTACAATATTATTGTAAAGTCTATTGTTACCATCATGTTAATGTCCTGGTAAAAGAGTGTTGTTGAAAGTATTCCATTATTCAATATTTTTGTGAGTATCCAGAAGCCCAGTATCTTTGTTAAAGTGTTTAACGTGAACTTGTAGACAAAATTTTCTATTAACGATATCGCTACCCCTATTATGACGAAGAACATTATTACCCAAATGTAGTAGGCGCTTACCTCCTCCATATAGAATCCCATTCCTGAAAATATGTATGGTATTATGTAAACGTATACTATCGACCACATTATTCCAGAAAATATTCCTATAATGGCCTTTTCCACTACCTTCAGGATCCTGCTAAGGTAACTCATGTTCTCACAACCTTGACTTCTACAGGATATAGTTGTTCGATTGTGAACTTAATGGTCGCCTCCAGTCTAGTAAACTTTTCCACTTCTTTTATTGGAATATACGCTTTTGCTGTAAAATTCTGTTCTTTTTCCAGTCTTTCTTTAGACATGTAAATGTTTTTTTCTCCTAATGTGATGTTGACCTGTATGTTGTTTAATGCTACAGTGCCTTTATATAATATTTTGAATTCAATTTCTATGTGTGTATTATTATGTTGGTTATAGGATGGTATGAGGAGAAATGTTTGAGGATTTAAACTCTCCTCGTACATGAACTGTGCTAGTGGTGCTACGATTATTGTACCTAATGCTATGAACGCTAGCGTTAGGGCAATTTGTGCCTGTCCGTTCACTTGGCTTCACTTTTTTCCCTAAAAAGTTCTACACTATCTTTTAAAATTATTGCCCCTATCCAGACGCATGCTCCTAGGAACGCTAGTTTTGCAACCAGGTCTATTATGTCGAAGCTTATACTTATGAGTGCGTCTGAAATGTTTAGTCCTAGAGGTTTTTCTAGAGGCTTATAGTTTAGGAAAACGTTTATAGCGAATGCGAAAGATATTATTAAAAACGCCAGTCCTATTATGAGTAGTGTTACTGCTGCCGTCTTTCTTGTAAAAAACTCTCTTTTTTTGACCTCAACTTCTGTCATATTATATGGATATATTTTTCTTATAAATATGTTTTATCATAATTTTTTGAAAGTAATGTTAGAGCCTCTTTCACTATATTTATGCTTTCCAAATATTCTCTTAAACTTATTTTCTCATAAGGTGTGTGCGCAAGTTTTGGGTCTCCTGGCCCATATGTTATTGTGGGAACCTTCATAATGTTACCGTATATGTTCATGTCTCCTGACCCTGTTTTTCTAACAAGCTGTGCTTCGACACCCTTAACCTTTTTCACTCCCTGTTTGAATGCTTCAACTAGCTCGTTTTTTACTGGTGCAATATATGGTGGTGTAAAATCTTCTACCTCAATTTTATATCTAATCTTCTGTCCACATACATTTGACACAATATTCTCTAATTCTTCCAGAATCCTCTCATGTTTTATTTTCGGCGGAAATCTTATGTCTAGCACCATTTCACAGTATGATGGGCTCATATTATGGGATTCCCCTCCAGAAATTTTTGTTAAACATACCGTTACAGTATCAAACTTTCTCTCTCTAGAAAATGCTTCCTCATTATATCTTCTCATCTTCTCCCAGATTTCTATTGCTGATTCAACAGCGCTCTTTCCAAGCCATACACTGCTTGCGTGATAGCTTTCTGTCCTAAACTCTAGCCTAACCCTTACTCCTCCCCTATATCCTATGACTATATTTGTTGAAGAAGATGGTTCTCCGAACACTGCATATGATGTCTTTAGGTTTTCTTCAATAAGTGTCTTTATCCCTTTCCCAGTATCTTCCTCATCAACTAAAGCTGCAATTATTAGTTTATTCCTGAATCCACTGTTTCTTAACACATTTGCTGCTGAAAGAAATGTTGCCAGCGAAGATTTTGCATCCACCGCCCCTCTACCGTAAATGTATTCGCCGTCAATTTTTGCATCTATTTCTCCTGGAACTGTGTCCATGTGCCCACATAAGAGTATTGAAGGCTCTTCTCCCTCATAAACTCCTATAACGTTTCCAGCTCTGTCAATATATGCTTTGTCCACCCTAAACTCATTCTGCAGCTTATCTTTTATGAAAAGTGCCAGTTTCTCTTCTCTTCCACTTGGAGTATAAAATTTAATCATATCATATAGGAGTTTTATGTAATCATTCAAGCCCCTTTTATCTCCTTGCCTCTTTTACTACATACTCCATTATCAGTTTGGGTATGTCTACACCTGTGGCTGGAACAGTATTCTTGAATTCTGTAGTATTGTTTACCTCGTGAACTATTAACCCATTCGGTGACTCCATCATGTCAACTCCAAAAACTCCTCCTCCAACTGCTTTCGCAGCCTTTAAAGCGAGCTCTCTAATTTCCTCTGTTATCTCACATTTCACCGCTTTCCCCCCTCTCGCCGTATTGGTTCTCCAGTCACTTTCTGGCTGATAGCGGTATATTCCTGTAACAACTTCATCTCCTATTACGAATATTCTTAGGTCTCTTGGTGGTCTATTAACGTATTCTTGCATATAATATACTTGATACATTGGATACATGTAGTCCCTGTCCTCTAATACTGCCTGTGCTGCTGCCTCATCGTTTAAGAGTGCTACCATTCTTCCCCAGCTTCCGCTCACAGGCTTTAGTACCGCTTTTCCACCAAATTCTTCTCTAAAAACTTTCATTGCAGTTTCTGAAGTGAATGCTACTATTGTCTTTGGTGTTGGTATGCCATTCTTTTGTAATACTAATGTTGTAAACATTTTGTTCCCTGTTATTATTGTAGTGTTTAAGGAATTAATTACCTTAACATTCTTGTATTCTAGGTATGCGGTTGTATGTATGTTTCTATAGTAGCTTACGCTTCTCTGTAATGCGATGTCACCGAATTCTGTGCCAGAGTTTTTTGATAGATCGAATTCTCTCTCCTTCACATCGACCATTTCAACTTCTAAACCAAGTTTTTTTCCTGCATCATATAGTGCTTTTTCCTCCCATCTTATTATATCATATAATATTGAGACTTTTGTCAAACTTTTGCACCCTCCATTCCACTCAAAAATTCTTCTTTCTTCAACATTTCTTCCATTTCGTCTGTCAACTCTAGTTCGAACAGGTCTATTCCTAGACTCTTTAGCCCTGATAAAAGTTTTTCACTTTCGCTTGAAACGTTTATTCCAAAAATTTTGAGCAAGAATTCTGCTCCATTTTTTCCAGAAAGTCCTCCGAACACAAGCTTTCTCCTATTCCCTACAGTTTTCGGGGATATTAGCTCATATGTTTTAGGGTTTCTTAGTACTGCTGCAACGTGTGTTCCCGCCTTATGCTTGTATGCGTTGTCTCCGACTATTGGCATAGATTTTGGTACAGGTATTCTTGTATACTCTTCTAGGAGTCTACTTAGCTCATATAGCATGTTGAACCTTATTCTCACATCCGCTCCATAAAGTAGTTTTAGAGCTAGTGCTGTCTGTGATAGGTCAGCTATACCTGTTCTTTCTCCAAGACCATTAACTGAAACGTGAACCTGCTCTGCTCCCGCCTCTAATCCTGCTATAGAGTTTGCAAGTGCTAGTCCAAGGTCGTTGTGGCAGTGTACGTCTAGGGGTACATCAACATTTTCTCTAATCGTTTTCACAAGATTATACATTCCATTGGGTGTCATGATTCCTACTGTGTCTGGTAAGCTTATTCTGTCAACATGTGCTTCCTCAAGCCTTTTTGCAAATTCTATCAGATATTTTGGGTCTGCTCTGCTTGCATCCTCTAAGGTTACTCTAGCCTTTAATCCGTGGGCTTTTGCATAATCTAGTGCTGAAACGGTCCTTTCTATTGCCTTCTCCCTCGTTACACGCAGCTTGTATTTTAGCTGTGTGTCTGATGCTGAATGATATAATGCTACGAATTCTGCATCGCATTCGAGAGCCTTGTCTACGTCCTCCTTTAGGGCTCTTCCGTGTGCTACGATTGTAGCATTTAGTCCAGCTTTAACAATCTTTTTGCATGCTTCAAGATGGTTTGATGAAATTACTGGACTTATTTCTATAGCGTCCACTCCTATAAAGTCCAGCATCCACGCAATCTGTATTCTTTGGCTGTTTGTGAAGTAGCATCCCGGAAACTGTTCGCCTTCTCTTAATGTTGTGTCTAGAAACTTTACTCTTCTCCCCTTTAGTGGGCTGTTTCCATTATAAAGTGGTCCGTAGCCAACTCTTTCTAAGTCGCCTGATAAATTTTCCAGAACTTCTTCCTCCAAATTTTCTCACCTTTTATCCGACTTCTCTTAAAATTATTATTGTGTTCGTTCTAAGTACGCCCGGCGTTTTACGTATTTCCTCAATATAGTTGTTGACTTCAGTTATACTTGACCCTTCGACGAACGATAAAATATCATATTGTCCAGTGATCTCATATACTCTCTTAACACCCTTTATTTTTAGAATATTCTTTGAAACTTCATATGTTGGCGTGGAAGGGTTAACTGCAATCAATGTGAACGCGTGCGCTTCATCTTCTTTAACTTCGATAGTAAACTTTCTTATTATCCCCTCTTCCACAAGTCTTTTAATCCTTTTCCTTACTGCTGCCTCAGAAAGGCCTACCTTTTTACCTATTTCAACATATGACATTCTAGAATTTTCTTTTAAAGCTTCTATTATCGCATTATCTACCCTATCTATGTCCATATCAAGGCCTAAAACTTTCTTATTTAAAACTTTTTCTATCTAAATTTTACTTTTTTCGTACCAATTTAACGTTTCACGTAATATTGATGTTGCTTTTTCAGCTTCTTCTCTCGATATTATTAATGGTGGTAACATTCTTAGTATCGTTTTCCCAGAGTATAGTGTAAGAAGCCCTAACTCTATTGCTTTGAAGAGTATTTCCAAAAATTTTACTCTTAACTCTACTGCAACCATCAACCCCTTTCCTCTAACCTCTCTGACAATTCTAGATCCTCTAACTTCCTCATTCAATATTCTTAACATATGTTCCCCCACATTCTGAACGTTTTGGAGTATATTGTCTTCTGTTAGTGCATCAAGTACTGCTTTACCTGCTGCACATGCTAGAGGGTTTCCTCCCATTGTGCTAGTATGCTCTCCAACCTCAAACACGTTCATTATCTCCGGTCTTGCTACTGTAACGCCCATTGGTATCCCTCCACCTATTCCCTTGCCTATTGTCATAACATCCGGTACTATGTCCCAGTGTTCGTGAGCCCACATTTTTCCTGTTCTACCTAACCCACTTTGCACCTCATCTACTACGAGTAGTATTCCATTTTTGTCCGCTACTTCCCTTAACCCTTTAAGATACCCTTCTGGTGGTAAACGTATTCCACCCTCCCCCTGAATTGGTTCAACAAATATTGCCGCATACTCTTCCAATCTTTTTCCTTTTTCGACAGCCTCTAGGTTCCCATATTCTACAAAATCTACACCCTTATATATTATATCATCGAATGCTTTCCTATATTTTTCAGCAAATGTTAGTGCCAGCGCTCCAAGGGTTTTTCCATGATATGCTCCACCCATCGCAATAATCTTTTTTCTTTTTGTAGCCTTTAGCGCTGCCTTTAATGCCGCCTCTATTGCTTCTGCACCACTGTTTGAAAGATAGGCTGAGCTTAAGCCTTTTGGTGTAACCGAGATTAGTTTTTTCAAGAAAAGTGTTCTTGACTCATTATATAATGAGCTGTGTGCTATAACAATGTTCTCAAGCTGTTCCTTTATTGCATTAACTATTCTTGGATGCCCATGGCCTAAAATTGCTACACCATATCCTGTCATGAAATCGATGTATTCTTTACCGTTCACATCCCATACTTTGCATCCCTTCCCATACCTTATAGCTATGGGCATTTTCTGGTATGTTGGCGCTAGGTGCCTATCCTCTATCTCCTTTATTTCCTCAAATGTTATGTTCATGCTCTTATCACCGTCCTATTTTCTCCTGATAGGCTGTTTGTGAGCGGATTTTCAATGTTTCCTGCGGAAATTATGCTTTCCTTTACACCACTTTCTATTGCCTCAACTGCAGCCATAATCTTCTTATCCATTCCAAAACCAACCTTTCTCATACTCTTTTTAGCCTCCTCAACACTCATTTCTTTTACAAGTTGTCCATCTATTAGGACTCCTCCAACATCAGTTAAGAATATAGCCTTTTCAGCCTTCAAGCATCCTGCAATTGCTGCAGCAGCCCTATCTCCGTCAACATTCAAAGGCTCCCCCTCAGTTCCTAAGGCTACTGGTGCTACAATTGGTACAAAGTTTTCTTTCAAAAGAGTGTTTAATAGTTCACTGTTCGCTTTCAGAATCTTTCCAGTGTAGCCTCCATCTATTGCAATCCTTCTTCCCCTCTCATCAACTATAACCAGCCTCTTTTTTCTTTCAGCAACGAGTGTTGCTCCATCAAATCCCGATATTCCTACAGCCTTAACTCCTTTAGCCTGTAAAGCTAAAACTATCTCAGAGTTTATTTTCCCCTTCATAACCATAGTATATATTTCAACAGTTTCCCTGTCCGTGTATCTACTTCGTATTCCCTCAGGCGATACTACAAAACGTTGCTTTTTACCTAATTTTTCAGCAACCTCTGTAACCTCATATCCTCCCCCGTGAACTAGGACGAGCTTATCCACCTGCATTGTTTTAATAAAATCATTTACTATGTTTTCTGGTGGACCAAGTTTTAGTAGGCTTCCTCCAACCTTAATTACTATTACCATACCATTTACACCGGATGCAATGCTGGAAAATTTAATCCTTCTCTCTCATTAAGTTTTAGCATGATGTTCATTGACTGTATTGCGTTTCCTGCTGCACCCTTTATTAGGTTATCTATTGCTCCAAAAACAACAATTCTATCAACATACGGGTCTATCTCAAAACCTACGTCAGCGAAGTTCGAGCCTATCGTTATCTTTGGGTCAGGGTACTTGTACAACCCCTTCTTATCCATAATAAATCTTACAAAAGGTTCATCCTTGTACATGCTCCTATACGCTTTCCATACTGTTGAAGGTTCAGGCTTTGACGAAAGCATTGCATGCGATGTTGTGAGTATGCCTCTTACCATGTTAACTGCATGCGCTGTCATACCGACCTTAAACTCTTTTCCAGAAACATACTTTAATTCCTGTTCTATTTCACCTATATGTCTGTGTCCAACAGGCTTGTAGACTCTAACGACACCAAATCTTTCGGAAAAGTGTGTTGAAAGTGAAGGTTTTCCTCCTGCTCCTGAGGAACCTATTTTTGCGTCAACAAAAATTACTCCATTTATTATTCCAGCTTTTGCTAATGGTGCAAGGCTTACTATTGAAGCTGTAGCCATACATCCTGGTACTGCAACAAAATTGGTTTTCTTTAATTCCTCACGATGTAATTCTGGTAGTCCGTAAACGAACTTTTGAAGAAGGTCTGGAGCAGGATGCGTCCACCCATACCATTTCTGATAGTCTGAAGCATTTTTTAATCTAAAGTCTGCACTCATATCTATAATCTTCACACCTGTTTCTGCAAGTTTTGGAGTTATCTTACATGAGACCCCATGTGGCACTGCAAGAAATATTACGTCAACTTTCGATGCTACACTTAGTGGGTCTTCGGCTGAAAATTGTAGGTTCGTCATTCCTTTTAGATTTGGATGTACCTTAAAAACGTATTCCCCAACATGCTGCCTTGATGTCACAGAAACTATTTCCACTTGCGGGTGTCCTAGCAGGATTCGTAAAAGTTCTCCGCCAACATATCCTGACGCTCCAACTATACCAACTTTAACCATTATCTTTTCACCTTCTCCACCGCATAGTCCACTATCCTTTTCGGTATATTAACTGTTGAAACTGATGAAGCACCTTTAAATTCTACACATCCGTTGATTTCGTGGACAAGTAATCCTCTCTCGCTCTCCATAGCGTCTACACCTAATACTCCCTCACCAACCGCCTTCGCTGCCTTAATTATTATCTCTTCTTGTCCTGGCTCAAGTTTAGCTAATACTGCAGCTCCCCCTCTTGCAACATTTGTCCTCCAATCATCTTCTGGCTGATACCTGTATATTGATGTTATTATCTCATCTCCTACAACTATTGCTCTTATGTCTCTTGGCGGTCTCTTGACATATTCTTGTAGATAATATATTTGCTGTAAAGGCTCATGTAACATTTCTCTTGTCTCAAAAAGGGCTTCCGCCTCCCTCCTATCTCTAATACATGCGACCATTCTTCCCCAGCTTCCAATTATAGGTTTTATTACCAGAGGATATCCCATCTTATCTGCAAGTTCAAGTGCAGATTCTAAGGAAAAGGCTACCGCTGTTTTTGGTGTTGGAACATTTGCCCTATCTAGTGTTAAGGTTGTGAGAAGCTTGTTTGTTGTCAAAGAAAGAACCTTGTAAGAGTTTATTACAAGCTTTTCCTTTTCCAGCACAGCAGCATAGTATAGCCCGCGTATATGGCTCATGCACCTTTCTAGGACAACGTCACCGAATTTAGAATTGGTTAAACCATCTTCTCCAACAAGTATCAGTGGATGCGATTTTGCATCAATAAGGCTAACATTAATTTCCATCTTCTTTGCTTCTTCCGCTATCGCCTTCTCTTCCCAGCGTAGTCTATCATATAATATTGAAAGCTCCATCTTCCGCTATTCTCCCCAATCTTCTCCAATTTCTTCTGCAGGCTTTAGAATAGGTTCACCGCCTTTTATTTCAACAACTTCGTACTCGCTTCCACAGTCTGGGCAGCTTACTATTTCCCCCTTTATTGCGTCATCTGGTACCTCTATATCTCCACCACATACTTCACACACTGTCTTCATTTCTTACCACCTCCATTAACCATAAACTCATATAAATTTAATTTTAAACGTGCATTCTCTATCCTAGAAAGCTCATCTTTTGCTATTTTCTTAAAAATACGGTTTCGGTCTTCTCTTTCTCTGATCATTGCAATAACGTTGTCAGGGTTCGGTCCACCTGCAATAGTCTTTTCCAATATGCTTGTCTTTGGATCTAATGCTCTAATATATTCATCATATGATAGGGGTGTAACATTTTCTTTATTAAGTTCCTCACAAATCATCTGATATGCTTCTCTTGAAAATAGTGGCACATCTTTCTCTAGACATTTTCTAACATAAGCTCCAACTATATGATGTGCTTTTCTAAAGGGTATTTTATATTCTATGACGATTTTTTCAGCAAGCTCCATTGCATTAGAAAAGTTGTTAACCAATATCTCATAGCCTCTATCTTCATTAAAACCAATCTCCTTAATCAAATCCTTCATAACATCTATTGTATTATAAACAATATTGTATGCTTCCCACATCTTTGGTGTTATCTCTTGAAGGTCTAGGTTGTATGATAGTGGTAGAGCTTTATAGATACACATTATACCAAAAAAGTTTCCTATAACAATACCAGCATATGCTCTAGCAACTTCAGTAACTATAGAATTCTTTTTCTGTGGCATAGCACTGCTTGTAGAAGAAAACTTGTCTGGAACATTAAATATTCCAATATCGTTGTTTGATAAAAAGTTAATATCCTCACACATTCTGCTCACATTTAACATAATTGAGGAGAGTGCAAACATGTGCTCAAGTATGAAGTCTCTTGAACTCACTGCGTCCACTGTATTCTCTATAATAGAGTAGAAGGCAAGCTTTTTTGCAACACCCATTCTATCTAACTTTACTGTTGTTCCAGCGCATGCTGCTGCACCCATTGGGCTCATGTTTGTTCTAACATAGTTTTCAAAAAGTCTTTCAACATCTCTCATAATCATGTCATGATATGCTAGAAGCCAGTATGCGAATGTGATTGGCTGAGCCACTTGCAAGTGCGTGTATGCTGGCATAACCTTATCTTTAGCTTCTCTCGCTTTCTCAAGTAATGTTTCCATGAAATCGGCGAGTAATAGGATTATTTCCAAAATTTTCTTTCTTAACGCAATCCTTAAAGCCGTTGAAACCTGATCGTTTCTACTTTTACCGAGATTAATGTATCCTCCATCTCCACCAACTAAGCCGATAACCTTTTGCTCTAAAAACATGTGGACATCCTCCACTTTTTCACCCTTTTCAAATGTGTTAACCATTTTTATTGCTGAAACAATTTTTTCAGCCTTCTCCCTTTCAATCGCTCCTGCTTTTAGAAGGGCTATTACGTGTGCAATATTAATTTCTTTCACAGGCTCAAAGAGGATCTCATCTTCTTCAATTGACGAGGTATATTTTAGCACATTTGAGGCTATAGGTTCGAGCCTGCTTCCTCTAAGAATATCTTCACTCATTTCCCCTTACCTTCTCCAATATTTTGTAACCCATCCTCGATTGTAGTCCCCAAATTTCTATGAAACCTTCAGACATTTTTTGATCGAATTTTGACTCTATACCATAGGTTGAAAGGTTCCTGTCATAAAGAGAGTAAGGTGACTTGAGTCCGTCAATGAAAAGGTTACCCTTATAAAGCTTAACTCTAACAGACCCTTCAACCCGAGCCTGAGTATTTTCTATAAAACTTTCAAGGTCTTCTCTTAAAGGTTCAGTCCAAAGACCAAAGTATACAAGTCTAGACCACTCGTTATCCACCAGCTCTTTAAAGAATAACTCGTGTCTTGTCAAAACCATCTTCTCTAAAGCCTTATGTGCCTCAAGCAATGTTACAGCCGCTGGACATTCGTAAACTTCCCTACTCTTTATGCCAACAAGCCTATCCTCTATATGGTCAATAAGTCCAACACCACATTCTCCAGCAACACTATTCACATTAGAAATTAATTTAATTAAATTAATCCTCTCCCCATTTAATGAAATAGGTAATCCATTACTGAAACCTATTTCCAAAAAAGTAGGCTTATCAGGAGCCTTTTCAGGGGGTACAAGCCACTCAAAAACATCTTCTTCAACACCATTCCATGGGTCTTCAAGTGGTCCACCCTCTATAGACCTACCCCAAAGATTTTGGTCAATACTATACTTTTTAGCCTTAGCCTGCACCTCGATCCCATGTGCGTTCGCATACTTTACCTCCTCATCCCTATTAAGATTCCATTCCCTTACAGGAGCGTAAACCTTCAATTTTGGATTTAAAGCCTTCACCGTAACCTCAAACCTAACCTGATCATTACCCTTTCCAGTACACCCATGTGCCACTGCACAAGCACCCTCATCTTCCGCAACCTTCACCAGCTTTTCTACAATAAGAGGTCTTCCAAGAGCTGTGCTTAAAGGATATTTTCCCTCATATAATCCGTTAGCCTTTATAGCCCTAGAAATAAAATTATTCACAAACTCTTCTTTTGCATCAATACTATAATGTTTGATAGCACCAGCTTTGTATGCTCTTTCTTCTATAGACTTAAAATCCTCTTTTTGACCAAGGTCTACAGTAACAGTTATAACATCGTACCCGTATTTCTCGTTAAGCCACTTTATCATTACAGTTGTATCTAATCCCCCCGAATACGCTAAAACGATCTTTTTATCTTGCATGGTGAATGGGCCTATTAAACGATAAGTTTATATAGTTTTTGGCCAGAATAGTCCAAAGATAGATTAAAATGACCAATATGGGTCAAAACATATCTAGAACTGTAAAAGAAATAATATTAAATGACATATTCTTACAGTCTTCAATAAGGGGTCAATACTGTAATTATAGTGCAATAGCAAGAAGGATAAAGCCTTTAGTAGATAAAAGGGTAGGATATAATACAGACATACAAAGTATCGTTACCGCACTAAAAAGGCTAAAATCTTCCCTAACATTTTCACCAAAAAATGTTAAGATGGTATTAGCTGACAGCAATCTTTCAGTAAGGACTGGTGTAGCAAAAATAACAGTTGAAAAAACGAGAACTGCAACCATAAAATTTTCGGAACTTATTAGAAAATACGTAAACTCTATAATTCATGTTAGCATAGGGTCTACAGCTATAACAATTATAATGGATGAAATATATGCAGGAGAAGTCCTAGAACTTTTTGAAAGATCAACAATACTCGAAAACAAGGGAAGTCTTGCTGCAATAATAGTAACTAGTACTCCAGAAATAACAGATGTGCCTGGTTGCGCGATATCAATATATGAACGTCTATTTTCAACTGGAATAAATATAGAAGACACTACAAGCTCATACACTGACACAATAATAATTTTAAAAAATGAGGACGTGGGAAAAGCCTTTGAAACCTTGAATGAGCTTATAAATGAAAGTAAAAGGGAAATAGCAACATTGTTCAGAAAGAGTAGTTTATAAAATTAAAAAAATTATAAAATTTTTTTAAAAATTTTAAATTAATTTCTTGTTTGTCGTCATCATGCAAAAAAGATTTATATACATGGTATTTATCCCCTTTTCCTTACACATGTCTGGTCCGCCATCTAGTAGATTCGCTGTAAAATGTGGGTTGTTACTAGACGGTACTGGTAAAGAACCTCTCCAAGACGTTTTTGTTGTCGTAGGCAATGGGAAAATAGAATCCATATCAAAAAATGTTGAGCCATCAATCGAAGTTGTTGACGCAGGAAACTATACTGTGATGCCAGGATTGATCGATGCACATCTTCACCTTGCCGGCCACTTAACTGACAAATTCGTCGAAGAATCGATTGTAACACCTTACGAAATACATTTAATAAAGGCTCTTTACGACATACAGGATCTATTATCTGCAGGGTACACTACAATTAGAGATTGTGGAAGTCTCCAGGGACCATACTTGAAGATGGCTGTCGAAAGTGGGTTAACTAAAGGTCCAAGGATTGTAACCGCTGGCAGAGTGTTGACACAAACGTTTGGACATGGTGACGAGCACTATTTTCCAGTAGAAATAGTGAAAATGCGAAGTGATTATAAGCTTGGTTTTGGTGGAATATTATGTGATGGTGTAGACGAATGCATAAGGGCTGCAAGAACCGCGTTTAGGGAAGGTGCAGACTTCATAAAAATTTGCTCAACAGGTGGTGTGATGTCACAAAGAGATAAGCCTGAAGACGAACAGTTTACGGTAGAGGAAATACGTGCTATAGTAAACGAGGCGAAAAAGGTTCGAAGTTTTGTAGCCTCACATGCTCAAGGTGCTAAGGGGATAAAGAATGCGCTTATGGCTGGTGTAAGAACAATAGAACATGGTATATACTTGGATGAGGAGGGCGCAAAAATGATGATAGAACAGGATGCTATAATGGTTCCCACTCTCTCAATCGTACACCAACTTGTTTCAAAAGGAAGGGAAGCTGGTACACCAGAATGGGGTCTAAAAAAGTCTCTTGAAGTAATCGACGCTCATGTTAAGAACGTGAAGAAGGCAAAATCCTTGGGTGTAAAAATTGCTACAGGAACAGACTTTATAGGCTCCCCAATGCTAAAATTTGGAGCCAACGCAATGGAACTTCAACTTCTTGTAGAAAAATGTGATTTCACTCCTATGGATGCTATTGTTGCTGCTACAAAAAATGGTGCTGACGCATGCGGAGTATTAGATAAAACTGGAACCTTAGAAGTTGGAAAATTTGCTGACATGATTGCAGTAAAAGGTAACCCGTTAGAGGATGTGAAAATACTTCAAAGAAGGGAAAACATAAAGTTTGTTATGAAAGGAGGTGTTATGGTTGGGTAAGGCGTTAAATAAGCTAGCGGCTGTAGCCGCAGTTATTGTAGTAGTTGCTGCTGCAGCAGTATTCCTATTACCCCAACTACAACCGACTACAACTACACCTTCTTCGACTACTACAAGTTTAACTTCGTCTCCCACAACTACGTCATCTACTCCACCAATTACACAAAAGGTTTTAAGAATAGCTATAGGTATTGACGCAGACACACTTGACCCCCATGGGCAAACAACCACATTAATAAGTAATATAATGAGTTTTATAACAGAACCACTATTCTACTATAACGAAAAGGGTGAACTGATACATTATCTTGCAGAAAGCTACTCAGTCTCATCAGACGGGCTTAAGGTTACAGTAACTTTGAAGAAGGGTATCAAGTTCCAGGACGGCTATCCTCTAAACGCTACTGCTGTGAAATTGACATTTGACAGACTCTTGAATCCTAAGGTTAAGGTTCCAAGCAGGTACTTGCTTGACGCTCTAAACTCTACAGAAATAGTTGACCAATACACAGTAAGATTTAACCTAAAGTATGCTTATGCACCATTTGTTAGAACTTTAACCACATGGTACATAATCTCACCATTAGCTTATCAGAAACTTGGTGAAGAAAACTTAGGAAAAACTCCAATTGACCTTGGAACTGGACCCCTAAAGTTTAAAGAATGGGTTAAAGGAGACCATATTACCCTAGTAAGGTTTGACGATTACTGGGGTGGTCCAGTAAAGTTCGAGGAAGTAGTTTTTAAGATAGTTCCTGAAGCCCAGACTAGGGAAGCGATGCTTCTTTCTGGAGAAGTTGATATTGTATACCAGCCTCCACCAGCCGATCTACCTAAGTTGAATGCAACTGCGGGTGTAAAGTTGGCTATTAATCCTAGTACTAGAGTCATGACAGTAAACATTAACACCCAAAGGGGTCCATTAAAGGATGCTAGAGTAAGACAGGCTCTAAACTATGCAGTCGACAAAGAAGCATTGATAAAAAATGTTCTATTCAACCTTGCGACTTTAGCGGACTCACCCGTATATCCAGCATTTTTCGGCTATTCACCACAGAAAGTATATGAATATAATCCTGAAAAGGCTAAACAGCTCCTTGCTGAAGCAGGATATTCTAGCGGATTTAAGTTAACCCTTATGGTTCCAACTGGAAGATACATATTTGACCGACAGGTTGGTGAAGCCCTACAATCTTATCTCTCAAAGGTTGGTATAACTGTAGAGCTTTACACTCCTGACTGGCCTACTTTTGTTCAAAGCCTAATAGGACAAAATTATACATCCACACCATGGGATCTCTGTTATGTCGGATATGGTATGACTACACCAGACGCCGATGCAGTACTATATCCTGTATTCCATTCGTCTCAATGGGCTCCAGGCAAATTTAACACGATGTTTTATAAGAACGAGCGGGTAGATAAGCTTTTAGATGATGCAAGAAGAGAGGTTGACGAAAGCAAACGCCTTCAAATGTATGCTGAAGCCCAGAAGATAATATGGGAAGAGTGTCCGTGGATATTCCTATATTTCCAGAACTTTGTTCTTGCACATAGTGACAAAGTTCATGGTCTGGTTGTCTATCCATATGAAACATTTGACTTAAGATGGGTTTATGCTACACAGTAGGGGGGAAGCCAGTACTGTCTGCCCTCAAATATTTTTTTTATCGTCTCCTAACGCTTGCAATAACACTTATTGGACTTGTTACCCTAATTTTTATTTTAATAAGGTCTATTCCCGGTGACCCTGCCCGTGTTTTGGCGGGAATGATGGCAAGTGAAGAAGATGTTAATCTTATTAGGGAACAGTTGGGTTTAAATCAGCCCATTTACATTCAATATTTTATTTATTTAAAAAATCTTTTTACACTAAATTTGGGTATATCTTTTAGAACCGATTCCCCTGTTATAAATGAAATTTTTGCAAGGCTTCCAAACACACTTTTACTTGCGGTCACGAGCACTTGTACTGCTGTTATCTTCGGCATTCCTTTAGGTGTGATCGCTGCATCTAAAAAGGGAGGTAAACTCGATTTTCTATTATCAACATTTTCTATTGCCGGAATATCTTTGCCCATTTACTGGCTCGGTCTGATTTTGATTTTAATATTTTCTGTTGAACTTAGAATTTTGCCTGCAGGCGGCTCAGGCACACCAATGCATCTCATTCTCCCTACACTCACTATAGCATTATATCTTATGGCATTTATTGTAAAGATTACTAAGGCAAGCGTTATAGATTCTATGGAAAAAAATTATGTGATAACCGCAAAGTCTAAGGGCTTAAGCGAGAGGACAATACTCTATAAGCATGTGTTAAAGAATGCCCTAATACCTGTTGTAACTATAATTGGTTTACAGTTTGGCGCTCTTTTAGGGGGTGCAGTTATCACTGAAACTATATTTGCATGGCCTGGTCTTGGAAGGCTAATTGTTGACTCAATAAACTCAAGAGATTATCCAATGGTTCAAGGCTCAATATTCATTTTCGCACTACTTTATGCTCTAGTAAATTTAGCAACAGACATCCTTTACACCTTCATAGACCCTAGAGTGAGACTTAAATGATGCAACAGTACACTCGTCTATTTAAATCAAAGCGTGTTAAAATATGTCTATTTATAATACTGTCCTTTATTTTTATGGCACTTTTTGCAGACTTTATATCTCCATACAATCCATTAGAAACTGACCTATCAAAAAGCTGTAGGCCTCCAAGTTTTGAGCATCTTCTTGGAACTGATGAACTTGGAAGAGATATTTTAAGTAGGATAATTCATGGTTCTAGACTTACTCTAACCATCTCCTTTGTTGCAACGGCTTTGGGTGCAGCTGCAGGCATATTTTTTGGAGTAATTTCTGGATACTTTGGTGGAATAGTTGACACAATAATTCAGAGGATTACTGAAATACTTCTTGCGCTTCCAGGTTTCCTGTTAGCGATCATGTTTGTTGCAATAATGGGTAGTAACTTGTGGACTGTAATAATATCCGTTGCCATTTCAATGACTCCTTCGTTTGTTAGGATGGTTAGGGGTCTAACTTTGCAGGTTAGAGAACTCGAGTATGTGTTGGCTGCAAAGCAGCTTGGTGTAAATGATATTAAAATTATGTTTAACCATATAATTCCAAACGTTTCTCCAACAATAATTGCACAAGTAACATTGAACTTGGGTACATCAATACTTTTTGCTTCAGGCTTAGGTTTCCTTGGTATTGGCGTACCTCCACCTGCTCCAGAATGGGGTACAATGCTTGGTACAGGTCGAGCCTACATATTTTATGCACCACATCTGATAATTTCTCCAGGCCTATCTGTGTTCCTCCTAGTTCTCTCTTTCAATATTATTGGAGATAGGTTGGGTGAGATAATTGCATCAAAATAATATTGTATTGGATGTCAGGAATCTTAAAGTATATTATAGGATGGAATCCCGTATAATTAGAGCTGTTGATGGTATAGATTTTACTGTTAGAGAAGGCGACTGTTTCGCTATAGTTGGTGAAAGTGGTAGTGGTAAAAGTACTCTGGGCCTTTCTCTTATAAGACTATGTCCAGGGGATGTTTCTGGAGAAATTTTAATTGATGGAGTAAATTTGCTGAAGCTTAGTGAAGATGAGATTCGGAAATTTAGGGGCTCCAAGATTTCAATCATATTCCAAGAACCAAGTTCTGCATTAAATCCTGTAATGAAGGTTGGTGATCAGCTGATGGAAGTTTTTACAGTCCACGGATACAGTAAGTCTGAAGCATATCAAAAAAGTTTGCAGCTTTTAAAAACTGTAGGTATTCCAGAAGCTGAAAAAAGGATGCAGACATATCCTCATCAGCTTAGTGGTGGTATGAAGCAGAGGGTAATTATTGCAATGGCTATCGCCCTTAACCCTAGACTTGTTATTGCTGATGAACCAACTTCCGCCTTAGATGTTACAATACAAGCTCAAATTTTGAACTTATTAAAAAATTTGTCACAATCGTATGGTCTGTCAACGATTTTAATAACACATGATATGGGTGTTGCAGCAGAATTATGTAATAGGATCGGCATCATGTATGCTGGAAAAATGGTTGAAATCGGTCCATTAAATAGCATATTCGCTATCCCTCTGCATCCCTACACTCGAGCACTTATGTCATGTATTCCACGAAGTTTAAAAGAAAACCTTAAGCCTCTCCCAGGCCATGTTCCCGATCTTTCAAATCCTCCTAAAGGATGTAGATTCCATCCGAGATGCCCTTATGCAAAAGAAGTTTGCACACTTGAAGAACCTAATCTTGAAAAAATTGATGATAGGCTTGTATCATGTCATAGGGTGGGTGAGATTTAATGGAGCTTATAAAGGGTGAAAACCTCTCAAAAACATATAACCTCAAGATTTCGTTAACAACATCTATAAAAGTGAAGGCTGTAGAAAATGTTAGTATTAGTATATCTGAAAAAGAGGTTTTTGGGCTTGTTGGTGAAAGTGGTAGTGGTAAGAGTACTCTGGGCCGCCTTATGCTGTTTATGGAAAAACCTGATAGTGGAAAGGTGATTTTTAAGGGTGTCGATTTATCTAGGGCAAAAAAAGATGAAGTTAAGGATGCTAGGAGGAGGATGCAGATTGTCTTCCAGAATCCTGACCTTTCACTTGACCCTAGAATGAAAATCTATAATACTTTAAAAGAGGCTCTCGTATGCTGTAAATATAAGGGGGATTTTGTAGAAAGGATTAAGTCTGTTTTAGAAGAAGTTGGTTTATCGTCTGAAACACTCAACATGTTTCCTCATCAGCTTAGTGGTGGTATGAAGCAGAGGGTTGCGCTTGCTAGAGCGATCCTTGCAGAACCAGATTTTATTGTATTGGATGAGCCGACTTCTGCTCTTGACGTTTCTGTTCAAGCACAAATTTTGAATCTTCTAATAGACTTGAGGAAAAAGTTGAACCTAACCTACCTTTTCATATCACATAATCTTTCTGTTGTAAGCTATGTTAGTGATAGGGTTGGTGTAATGTACTTAGGTAAGCTTGTAGAATTGGGAAACTGCGATGAAGTTTTTAATGAACCTCTTCACCCATACACTAAACTCCTAATCTCTTCTGTTCCAGCCCTTTATATGACGAAAAAGTTTTTTACACAAAATCATACAGCTCTGGCTGAAAATGGTGAAGAAAATCCGTCGGGATGCAGATTTTTTAAACGTTGTCCTTACGCAAAAGAATTGTGTAGGGTAAAGGAACCTGAATTGGATGGAGACAAGCATAAGGTTGCCTGCCATTTCGCTTAAAACTCTTTCATAAAAAATTATAAAAAATTTTAAGATTTTTTATTGCATCATTTATTTAGTATACTTGAATTTCTAGATACTAGACGAGGTTGCCGAGTATATCGAACTGCATTTCAACTCCTTCTCCTACTATCTCTAGTTTTTTGTTTGCTTTAATTTCATCTAATAGTGCCTCTGACGCCTGGAATGTAGCGAGCTCCAAGGTATTCTTAATTCTCATAACCTTAATCTCATCCACCTGCTTGTTAGAGAGTCTAAACAGAAGCTCTATTGCATCTCTGTCCGTCGGCATTATGACTGGAATCTTTGCTCCAATCAATCCTATTGCTCCAGCAGTTAATGCATTCATATAAGTGTCATGAAAGTTTATTTTATCAAATAATCTTTTTGTAATGACATCAGCTAAACCTACTCCTATAGCGTTTCCTTCAGTTTCTTTTGTTAAATCTAGTGCTGCTATAAACCTAATGTTCGGCAACTCAGGAGGCTTCTCTTCTGGCCAAGCGAATCTTCCTGTCACGTTAGGATCCATTCCAGTACCACTAATATTCTTTCCAATCTTTTCAACAATGAGCACATCGAGTTCTTTGAATGGAATTTTCATTATCCACTCTTTAGCCTTTACAAGAAGCTTTCTTTCCTCGTCTTCAATTTCCTCCGGTTTAAGCGCCCTTATAAGGCATGTTTCATGATATTGGTTTTCCACTATTGCTACACCAAGCTTTATTGGCGCCTTCTCCATTATCTTTCTTGCTGTCGGTACTAGGAGCCTATGGTATCCTTCTTTTGCGTAAGCATGTATCGTCTGTGCACCCTTCTGTTTTCCAAGCCCTATCACCATCATTTTCATTAAACCACTTTCTATTTCATCCTTGAAGTCAGTATGTGGCTTAACTCTTCCAACAACTATTACTGCGTCAGCCTCGAGCGCAGCACGTGAAACATAAACTGGCATTCCGTTCTCAAGTCTCCCAACTTCTTTAACTTCCATTGTAGCGTTTATTGGCGCTCCAACATACTCTTCAGTAATGCCAAGGTCATATAATACTCTTGTCTGCCCTTCAGGTGTTGCTCCACCATGGCTGCCCATTGAAGGTATTATGAATGGTTTTCCACCAACCTTTTTAACTTCTTCCACTATCGTCTTAATAATTAAGGGGATGTTTGTAACCCCTCTACTTCCTGCGGTTATAGCAACCTTTGACCCTGGTTTGATAATATCCTTGAACCCTACTCTCCCGAATTCTTCCATAATTGTTTTTACACAGTCTATTGGTGGTGGGGCATCAAAGTATTGCTTAACATTATACATTATGGGATACAATTTGCATCGACAATGTTATCGTATCTTATGCTAATAATGTTTTTGCAAAAGCTATATAATTTATATATTTTTTTATTTTGTGCCACTAGCCTAATCTAGTGAAGTTTGCTCATTTTTTCTTTGAATACAAAATCTTTTCCTCTATTATCTCACAATCTTTGCCTATTTCGTATCCCGCTCTCTCTTTTCCAGGTGAAACAAAGAATGCGATTACAAGCTGTTTTCTGCCAGTGTTTGTTACACCATGAGGTGTGTTAGCTGGAATATATAGTACATCACCTTCACCAATTTTCACTTCCTCTTTCTCACTTCCAATAAAAACTGTTCCTCTACCACTTATAACATAATATATTTCCTCAGAGTTTGGGTGCTTGTGAAAGTATAGTCCCTGTTTTGGCCTAAATACTCCTAGAGCAAATTCTTGATTCATGCTAACATCCTTATTTGAGATTAGTGGCTTTATTGGCCCACCCAAAATCTTTTCCACTTTAACTTTTTTTGAACTCAAAATTTTTGTTAGCATATCATTTTACTTAATTCTGTTTATAGTATATAAAGTTTTCAAATAAAAAATTATATATTATGTGAAGTTGTAGGTTGATTGACTTAGCTTGTATCCGAAGGAGAGGGTGTTAGCTGCATTAAATCATGAAGAAACAGACCGTGTGCCAATAGATTTGGGTGGTACAGTCACTTCAATGCATTTTAAAGTATACGAAGATTTGCTCAAATATATGGGTTTGGATGAAAAAATCTATTTGATTAATAAGGTTGGTGGTACTGTTCGTCCAAGTGAAAATGTTCTGAAAAGGTTTAATGTTGACACAAGATACATTTATCCAAAGCTTGAGCCTTTACAAGAAACCTTTCCAGCTCTAAGTGTAGACGCCTGGGGCATAAAGAGGAAGTTTACTGGCTACTACTATGATCTTATTGAAGGTGGTTCGCCTCTACTAAATGCTGAATCCGTATACGATGTTAACTCATATAGTTGGCCTAAACCTGAAGAGCTTGGATTTGACCTAGATTATATGGTGGAACAGGGTGAAAGGCTTTCCAGCGAAACTTATGCTATTGTTTTTCCCTATGTTATTGTAGGCTCTTTTGCGCACGCTATGCTCTTAAGAGGTTTCAAACAGTTTCTCTCTGACCTAATATTGAGGCCTAAGGTTGCTGAAGCAATCCTAGATAATGTTACTAATATTATGGTTGAATGTATAAAAAAGTTTATTGCCCCGATTGGAAAATATTTGGACGTTGTTTTCTTTGGAGACGATTTAGGAACACAAATTTCACCAATTATATCTCCCCAAATCTATAATAGGTTCGTTAAACCTAGGCATGCTAAAATTGTTGAAGCATTTAAAAGCATATCAAAGGCTAAGGTAATAATTCACAGTGATGGCTCAATTTTCCAATTACTTAGTGGCTTCATAGATGCAGGTATTGATGGAATTAATCCAGTTCAAGTTTCAGCGAAAAACATGGATAGCAGACTTTTAAAAGAAAATTTTGGTGAAAAACTAGTATTCTGGGGTGGAATAGATACACAGCATGTTCTTTCATTTGGAAAGCCTGAGGATGTGGTTAGAGAAGTTAGAAAGCGTGTTCATGATTTAGCTAGAGGCGGCGGCTACATTCTAGCTTCAGTACATAATATTCAACCCTTAACCCCTCCAGAAAATATTATCACAATGTTTGATTGTGCTGCCTCGTTAAAAATAAGTTTATAATCTTTCACTTTTTCGGATATATTTCATGATTTCTCTATCGCTTTATTCACAATCTCTTTAGCTTCTTCAACATTTTTCCATTCCTTGAACTTAACCCATTTTAAAGGCTCAAGTCTCTTGTATGTTTCAAAAAATTCTTGGATTTCTTTAAGCTTATGTGGGTGAACATCACATATGTCCTTATATCCATCAAATCTTGCATCATTAACAGGTACAGAAAGCGTTTTAGCATCTAATCCTTTCTCATCTTCTATAATTAGTGCGCTAATTAACCTAACTTTTACCAGACATCCCACTTCCAAAGGTTCATATGTCATGAGCATGATATCTAATGGGTCTCCATCCTCAGTCCAAGTCTGTGGAACAAAACCATAGTCTACAGGAAAAACTACTGACGATGGTACTACTCTGTCGAGAACGAATATTTCTAATTGTCTATCGTATTCAAACTTGTCTCTTTTTCCAGTTATAACTGGAAAAAACTTCTATAACCATGTTTAGGAATATTGGTGGTGCGTCTCCAGCGTGTATATTCTTTCAATAATTCATTCTATCTCACACATTTTTTCAAAAGTGTCTATTTAATTTTATAAAAATTTTTTATAAAATTACGTCAACGTCTTAAAATTAGTATAACACTCATATAAAGTGTTAGTGTTGGATAATACTTTTTTGGTAAGCTCGTTGCTTTATAAGGATAAAATAAAAGTTTTTTTTTAAAAAATTTAAATATTTTATATAGGTAATGAGATGAGGATGGTGAAATGAGTAAAGAAGATCTGTTGGATGCGATAAGAGATAGCATTGTAAACCTTGATTTTGACAAGTCAAAGGAGTACACCATAAAAGCTCTCGAGGCGGGTGCAACCCCCCAGGAAATAATATTGAAGAGTATAGCTCAAGGTATGGAGATTGTTGGTAAAAAGTTTGAGGAGTCAGAATATTTTCTCTCAGAGCTTATAGTTGCTGGAGAAATTGGTAAGGAAATTACAAAAATCCTTGAACCTTATCTAAAAGGTGCTGAGATGAAAAAGATTGGTAAAGTTGTCATCGGTACTGTAAGAGGCGACCTTCATGATATTGGTAAAAATATTGTTGCAATGATGCTTGAGGCTGCGGAATTCAAGGTTATAGACTTGGGTGCAGATGTTCCACCAGAAAAGTTTGTTGAAGCCGTAAAAAACGAGAGACCTGATATCGTTGGCATGTCCGCTCTTTTAACTGTAACGATGGTTGAAATGAAGAACGTGATAGAAGCCCTGAGGGAAGCTGGTCTAAGAGATAGTGTTAAGGTCATTATCGGAGGTGCGGCTGTAACAGAAGATTACGCGAAATCCATTGGTGCGGACGGATATGGTGCAAACGCGGTAGAAGGCGTAAGGATATGTAAACAATGGGTTACGCAAAAGTAGGAGCAAGTTATGATGTTTTCACATTTAGAGTATACACCTAAAGATATTGTCTTCGGGTTTAGTAAGAAGCCTCTTAGGTATGGTGTAGGTCTTGAAGTCGGTAATGGTTTAGTTGTACCAGAAATAAAGTATTTTCCAAAAGTTGAAAAAAGTGTAATGGAAGAGTATAGGCATATTACGGAACAGGTGCTCAAAAAAGCTGTTGCACTCGGTACTGAATGTCTGCAGCTTGAAACAGAGTTGACTTACATGGAAATGGAGGATAAAAAACTTGTAGCCGACCTTATAAGTATGCAGAAGAGTATGATAGAAAGGTATGCAAAAGAGTACGGGTTACATGTTGGCTACAGGGTTACTGTAGCAGATATTAGAGACTTTGGAAAACCAAGACATGATGAGGAAAGCTTCAGTAGGATGATGGATGTTTTTGAGCTTGTATCATCAAATGGTGCTGACGTGCTTTCCATTGAATCGGAGGGTGGAAAAGAGCTTTTCAACTATTCAATAATCCGCCAAGACCTTACTGGAATAGTAGCCTCTTTAGGTTATCTTGCAACCTTTGACATGAAAAGATTGTGGAAAAATATTGTCTCAATAGCTAGGAACAAGTCTGTTTTGGCTGGAGGAGATAGTGCGTGTGCTTTTGCAAACACTGCTATGAAGATTGCTGGCGGATTAAGGGACAACATGATACCACATTCTCTTGCATCAATTGTAAGGGTTATGTCCGCGTGCAGAAGCTTGGTCGCTTTCGAGGAGGGTGCGACTGGGCCTGGAAAAGATTGTGCCTATGAAAACGTGTACCTTAAAATAATAACGGGCTACCCTATGTCGATGGAAGGAAAGTCTTCTGCTGTAGCTCACTCAAGCCTTGTTGGAAATATAATTGCTGCTACATGCGATTTGTGGTCTAATGAGCAGGTTGAAAACATAAAACTTTTTGGAGGATATGGACCAGAAGTCTTTCTAGAAATATTACACTATGATACAAGGCTGATGAATATTGCTATAGCAAATGGCTTACATTACTGTTTAAGAGACCTTATGATAAATTCTGATAAGTTCTCTAACCCTCAGGCTTTTGTTTTATCTCCTGACATAGTGTTTGAGATTGCTGAAGTTATCGTTAAGGAAAAGGATACGCTTTCGCGAACTGTTGCCTCAGGGATTAAGGCTTTAGAATTGATGCATGGAAATGAAAAACTTAATCTTAGCAAGGGTGAAAGACGTTTTATAGAAATGGCGAAAAGAAAACTTGAAGAAATTTACTCAAGTCCGGCTCAGAAAGTGGAGAATGCTCTTTACCAGTATGAGGGGAAAGTGGAAAAGTTAAGAGTAAAAGACTACTTAGAAGCCTGAGCTTCTTTTTCAAGCTCTAGAATGGCTTCCTCTATCTCCTTTAAAACTATTGGATGTTTACTGTGTATGGTTCTAGACTTTCTAATGTTTTCAGAATAGAACTCCCTCTCATGCAATGCTTTGAGGAACCTTTTTTCGAAATCCGGAATATATGATCCATAAATGTGATATGAGTCAGAAATATCCACATATTGGCCGACCTCAATTCTTCTACCACTTTTTTCCTCAATAAGTTCAGCTATCTTCTTCTGAAGTTCAGTTAATGCGAACATGTTCATGAAGGCAGCCTTGTAAGCGTCCCTTGACCTCCAGTGCGTGTTCATATTCAATTTTAAGACACTCTCTTCCTCTGTACATCTAAGCCATATCCTTTGAAGGCATGGTGGATCATTTGTTAGTGGATCAAGTTTCGGATCCCAAGTTATAGCCTGTGCCCTACGAGAATATGGTGTGTTAGACAGTTTGTTCACTATATATTCTATCTGGTTAACAGGCCCATTTGATGTTGGATATTTAAAGAGACGTTGATGGTACGTGTAGGTCCATTTTCCGCTTTTGGGGTCTATCCAATGGTCGTGTACGCCGTCGACTACCTCCCTCTTGTACTTTTCAAGGTCCTTAAATGTTGAAGGGATTGAAAGGTGTATTCTTGGTTCACTTAATGGTTCGTTTACAACCATTATCATTGTTGCATCAATGCTTGGTGGATCATTCGGTTTATCGTACTCTGTCCTTATTCTTATACCATTATTCCATAGTAGCTCTAAAGATTTTTCCCAAACTTCTGAAATATTTTTTCCGCTAACGTAAAGGACTGGAATCATTACCTAACATTTTCTAAGAAGAATATTAAAGTTTTGTTAACAGTCTTCCAGTACCTTATTCACTAGCAAGTTCCTCATATATTCTTAAAAGTCTATTATATTTTGCTATTCTTTCTCCTCCACTAACGCTGCCTTTAAGATATTTTGCGCCTACTGCAACTGCTATATCCGATTGTATCGTATCTTCTGTTTCCCCTGACCTCATTGAAGCCACTATAGTGTACCCGTTTCTTGCCGCGTACTCTGCTGTCTCTAGAGCTTCTGTCAATGTTCCTACTTGATTGACTTTGTAAAGGATTGTGTTTGCAGCCCTCCATATTATACCCTCTTTTAGTCTCCTAATATTTGTACTGAATATATCGTCTCCTACAACCATTATGTCAAGTTTTTTCGTTATCTCCGAAAAATTCATGAAATCATCTTCATGGAATGGGTCTTCGATTGAAATTATGTTATATTCTTTTACGAGCCTAAAATAGTATTGGAGCAGTTCTTCACTTGTATATTCTTTGTCAAATATAATATACTTGTCCTTTTTTCTATCGTATAATTGGTCCGCTGCTACATCAACAGCTATTCTAAAATCATCTTTATACCCTGCCATCTTTAACGCTTTTTCGATAAGTTCGAACGCCTCCTCTTCACTCCTTAATGGTGGTGTATAGTTTCCTCCTGCCAATGCAAACTTACCATATTTTTCTTTGATTATTTCTCCAAGTTTATAGTATGTTTCTATAGAAGCTCTTAATGCTTCTGGGAAGGTAAATTTTTTTATTGGAACAATCATGTGGTCTTCGAAACTACTTTTCCCCAGATAGTTTACTCCACCCCAAATGACATTTAACATGATATAAGGTACTTTGAGGCTATCTTTTTTTATCAACTTTGCAATATACAAGTATTCTGGCATTTTTAGAGACGAGGCTGCAGCTTTTACTGCTGCCAATGAAACAGCTAGTATCGAATTTGCTCCAAGTCTAGACTTATTGTCTGTACCATCGGCCTCAATCATTACCCTATCTATCTCACCCTGTTTTCTCACATCCATGCCAACAACCTTTTCACGAATTATTGTGTTAACAGCTTGAACAGCCTTTAGAACACTTAATCCACAATAAGCACTTTCCCCATCTCTAAGCTCTACTGCCTCATATTTTCCTCTAGACGTTCCTGATGGCACTGAGGCCCTTCCAAGTGCACCATCTTCTGTAATAAGGTCAACTTCAATTGTAGGCTTTCCTCTACCATCAAGCACTTGTCTTGCCCTCACATCCTTTATTCTAAAGTTCATTACCGACCAACAAGTATTATGTTTAAATCCATTATATTTGTTCCAGTAAAACCTGTTATTATAAGATCTTCTGAACTCTTAAGGGCAAAGTAACTGTTATGGCTACGTAATTCCTTACCGGCGTCCACACCCAATTTTTTTAATCTTCTTAAGGTGCTATAGTCAACTATACCGCCTGCAGCGTCAGTTATACCATCATTTCCATCGGTATCGATTGATGCAACTACAGTCCTCCTACTTTTATTCTTGTCTAATTGTATTGCTGCAGCCAAAGCCAGTTCTTGGCTTGGTCCACCAATGCCAGCTTCATTATCTATTGTAACTGTTGTCTCCCCAGAAACTATTATGGCGCAGGGTGGTTTAAACGGTCTACCAAACTCCTCCATTTCAGAAGCTATTGACGCAAGAAATATTCCAGCATCTCTGCTTTCTCCCTCAATCTTTGTAGATAATATGAATGATTTAAAACCTAATTTCCTCGCATACTCTGCAACTTTTTCACAAACCTTTACTCTGTCTACTACATAAAATGTATAAGCTTGCATATTATCAAAACTTTTTACTGTTTCCAAAGTTGGGTCTTTGGCTCCACGTAGTAAATGTTTTTTTACAGATTCAGGCACTTTGTCCATAATATTATACTTTCTTAATATTGATATTGCGTCATTAAAAGTTGTTGGATCAGGGAGTGTTGGATCTGGCCAAGGCATGTCATCATAGGTTGTTTTTAAAGAGAGTGTAATACACGTCGCTGGATGTACATATTGTGCCAGTCTCCCTCCCTTAATCATTGAAATATGTCTTCTTACCACATTTATATCCTTGATAGGTGCTCCAGAGTTTAAAAGAAGTTTTGAGACTGTTCTCTTATCTTCCAAACTAATATCGTTTGCAGGTAAAACAAGAAGTGAAGAGCATCCTCCTGTCAAAGGACAGAATACGATATCATTTTCTTTAGCTTTCTTGGCGATTTCAACTATCTGCCTTGTAGCATTGAGTCCATCTTCGTCTGGAATAGGATGCCCTGCCTCAAAAACCTGTATCCTTTTAAGATTTTCTTTCTGCCCTCTTTTAACGATAACGATACCGTCAGCAATTTTGTCCCCTAACACATCTTCTATGGCCTTTGCTATTGGATAGGATGCTTTACCGGCGCCCAAAACATAAACTTTACCTAAACTTGATAGGTCAAATGAAATATTATTTATTTTAATCTTGTTTCCGACAACCTTTAATATTCTTTTAGTGGATTTGTAAGGGTCTGCAATGTTTAAAGCGCATTCGAGTATTGAAATAATAGCATTTCTCAATTTTCTGTTTCCATGTGATATCAGTTTCTTTTTATTTTTTATAAAACTGGTCTTCACTTCGGGTTTCCCTTTCCCGTAATATTATATAAGGTTTTAAATTTTTAGTTGAAAGTTTTCCTTTTTTAAAGGTGTTTAATTTTTTCTAAGCTATTTTTGAATAGGTTTTCATTTTTATGTGGAAAATATGTTGCGTTAATGAACTCGTCCTTAAAGAATTTCACTAGATTCAATTCGACTACCTTAACCTTTTTCACAATATCTGCTGCCTCCTCCCACTTTTTCTTAGAAAGAAGTAGCATACCCGCACCGGCACCTGATCCATTCCCTATCTGAATAAATCTTTCTCTTGGAATGTCTGGTAAGAGGCCTATTATTATGGCATAAAAGGGATCAACGTATGTTCCGAAAGCTCCTGCAACAAAAAGTTTACGTAAATCTAAAACTTCTACACCTACAAGTTTTAAGAGGGTAATTAGGCTTGAGAATATTGCTGCTTTAGCCAGCTGTATTTTTCTAATGTCCGTTTGTGCTATAACAATCTTTTTACCATTCGCTGTCTCATTCTCTTTTGCCAGAAGAAATTGGAGTTCACCATTTTCCCTAAATATTCTTTTGCTCGAGCCCTCCACAATCTTTCCTGTTTTATTAATTATTCCCCTTATCTTCATCCATGCAATTGTTTCAATTATTCCAGAACCGCAGACTCCAACAGGTTTGCCCCCTCCAATCGTCCTATAATATACCTCATTACAATCTTCGCTTATGGTAACGGATTCTATTGCCCCCTCAACAGCCCTCATACCACTTCTTATACTGTATCCTTCTAATGCTGGGCCTGCAGCACATGATGTTGCCAAGAATTTTTCTCCTACTTTAACAACGACTTCACCGTTTGTTCCCAAGTCTATCAACGTCACTGGTCCATTTTCTTTATATATTTCTGAGATTAGAATGTCTGCTACTACATCTCCACCCACGTACGCGCTTATAGATGGTAACGTTCTAAGGTATGCTGTCTGATTCACCCTTACCCCCAAATCTCTTGCTTTACACTTTATTGGTAAGGTAAATGATGGTATATATGGTGCCTTAGAAGAATAGTAGCAATCGTTTCCTAATAGGAATGATGTCATAACTGTGTTGCCTGAGCATACTATATCGTATATTTGATTATGTGAAATATTAACTGCTTTCTCCAGTTCTTCTATTATATTGTTAACTGTTGAAATTATAGCTTCTTGAATTAGCCTCATATTTTCTCCACTTTTTCCCGCGAACTCGATTCTGCTTATCACATCTTCTCCGAACTTTATTTGATCATTGTACCTTGCTTTAACAGACAATAGGGTACCTTCATCTAAGCTGTAAAGGTATCCTACAACAGTAGTTGTTCCTATATCGAAAGCGATACCATATATTTTTTTGTCTAGATCTTGTGGAAGGATGTCCAAAAGTTCTCCATCATAAACTATCACATTTACTCTAAAATTTGAATTCCAAAGAATGTGAGAAATTTTTCCTAATATTTTTGGATCAAATACGTGTACTTTTGATTCTTCCAAAATCTTGTTTAAATCAGCCTCTTGATATTCAAGAGAAGGTTTCCTAATATTCAAGCTCAATTTCTTAACCGATGGTTCTAGTTCAAACTTTTTTTCAACGATCCAACTTAATATCTGCATTTTTGAGCCAACAAAGGTTTCTAACACTTCTATCATTGCATCAGATAATATTCTTGTTTGGCATGCGAGTCTAAATTGGAACCCACTTGCTTCTTGCCATTTTTTCTCTTGAACAGTTGTTGCTGAGGTCTCACCTTCCACAACTTTTATCAAACATTTTCCACAAAGGCCCTTTCCTCCACATACACCGCCCAAATCTATTCCATGTCTTAAAAGTGCGGACATTAGATTCTCGTCTTCTTTTACTTCTATAACAATTTTGTTTGGTAAAACTTTCAGTTTATGCTTTCTATTGTTCAACTTTACCCACATTCTGATAAAATTTTTCTGTTTATAAATATGGTACATCAAAAAGATTATAAATTAGTAAATTTTATTCTTTAAAGAGAATAATGAATCATCGGGAAAGATTTTTTAAGGCTTTAGAGTTAAAGGAGCCTGATTTTGTCCCTGTAACAGACCTTGCTCTCGATCCACCAATTGTCGACGCTGTCTTAGGTCGTAAGGTTTCCAGTTCTGTTTTAACAATGGCTGGTGGCAGTGCCAGCTGGATTTCGTCAATAAACTATAGACTTTCACTTATAGAAGCATGTAAGAAGCTGGACTTTGATGCGACAGCAGCCCTTTCAGACTATTCATTAACAACTAAAGATTACACGCCAAAGTATATTGATGATAAAAGGTATATTGACCATTGGGGTAGGATTATGCAAACAAGTGAGGAGGCGAAGTCGACATACTTTGTCGGCGGAACTGTTAACACAATGGAGGATTTAGAAAAGTATGAACCTCCAAACCCCTATCATCAAGATATAATTGAAATGGTAGACAAGATTATGAAGTCTGTTAAGGGACAAGATATTGTGACGATGGGCCAAGTTCATAGTGGCTGGCATATGGCTTTCCAAGTCAGAGGTGGTATAGACAAGATTTCAATAGACTTTTACCGCAACCCTAACTTTGCAAGAAAACTTATAGAAAAGGTTGCTAAGGCCTGCCAAGGGTTTGCTAAGGTCATGGCTGAAAGTGGAATAGATGTTCTATTTGTAACTGATGATTATGCTGACAATAAAGGTCCTATGATAAATCCTAAACTTTTCAGGGAATATGAATTACAAAATTTGAAGGAGATTGTTAATATTGGGAAAAAATATGGTGTCCCAGTTTTAAAGCATTCTGACGGAAACCTCTATCCAATCTTAGATGATATAGTCAATACAGGTATTGCCGGCTTGCATCCAATTGAACCTGGAGCCATGGACTTGAAGGATGTTAAGGAAAGGTATGGGGATAAGATATGTTTGGCTGGAAATGTTGACTGCAGATACGTGTTACCGTTCGGAAGCGAAGAGGATGTTAGAAAGGATGTTCGCAGATGTATTGATGCAGCAGCGAAAGGAGGCGGATTTATTCTTACATCAAGCAACTCACTACATGCTAATGTTAAAGTGGAAAACATTTTCGTAATGGTTGACGAAGCTAGAAGATATGGAAAATATCCTTTAACTCCGAAATAGTCCAATTACAAAATTCATCCTAAAACTGTGTCTAGTAAGAGCATTATTATAAGTCCAAGTATAAGTCCATAGGATGAAAGCTTCTCATGGCCGATTCTATGGGTTTCAGGTATAATCTCATCGCTTATCACAAAAATCATGGCCCCCGCCCCGAATCCCATGGCATAGGGAACAAGATTTTGTGAAAAAGTCAAGCTTAGCCCTCCTATTACTGCTAAAGGCAATTCGACCAGTCCTGAAAGCGTTGAAAGTATAAAGGCTTTCCCTCTACTATATTCTTTTGTGGAAAGAAAAGAAAATGCAACAGATAATCCTTCGGGAACATTTTGTAACCCAATAGCCCACATTAGCGCATAGGCTGCATCAAGGTTTCCAGTTCCAAACCCTATACCAACAACTAATCCCTCTGGTACATTATGTAGCATTATAGCAATTAGAAACAACCAAACTGCCCTAATCCTACTACTTTTTCCCTCCTTGCCAATTAAAAAATGAAGATGTGGTACAAACTTGTCTGTCATAGCTACAATTAACGAACCAATCAATATTCCAACAATTACTGGAAAGACTCCACCATACTCTATCCCAGGCACTATTAGACTTGTAAAACTTGCTCCCAACATAACCCCTGCCGCAAACCCTAGTCCAATATCAAGAAGTTTTTGTGAAATCTTGTTTAAAAATAGTACTGGAACTGCTCCTAAAAGATTTAGGATAAAAAGGGTTATTCCACCAACTAAACTTAAGTAGAATATTGTAACCTGATCTATCATCAACATCATTAGCTGGTAAAGGTTGGAATATAATCTTATTTTCTGTCTTAGAAAAGTTTATACCATTCATATTGTTAGCGTTGAACATGTCAATTAATTTCCTTAAAAATCCTGAAAATGAAATAGAATTGCTTATGAGTGATGTAGTAAGAGTTTTGGGGCTTCTATTAGGACGACTTTGGCTAAGTGAACTTTATGCCGAAGTTTCTTCTTTTAGGGCAAGTGTTGGTCGCCCACTAGAATTTTCTGATAAAGATCTGCAGCTAGCTATTAAAAGGCTTAAAGAACTCCATATAGTTAATACAGAAGAGGGTCTTAGAGCAACATTCGGAAAGCCTGAACCAGATACTCTAGTTGGTCTTAATGTTGTTGCACCTATTATTGAATTTCTTTCCAAGGATGATGACATTAAAAAGTATAGAATGTTGCTAAGGGGTAGTTAAAAACAGTTATAAACATGATTTTTCTGTTTGCTTGGCGATAATAGTATAATGCAGTACCAATTAAATAGGGTAATCAGAAGATGTGAGTTTTGGAGGGGTCGTCTACTACATTATCTGATGCTTAAACCATCACAATATAATATTGAAATGGTCTGTCATTCTTCCTCATACCTTATATCGTGGCTTAACGAGCTTCAAAACTATGATGAAGATGTTTATGAAAAGTATTTGTTGAATGTAAATGGCTTATTAAAAAGGGCTGCTGAAGCAATTTTCAACTACTATTATATTAGATGCAAAAAGTTTTCTGTAAACCAAAAATTTTCTAGAAAGTACGTAAGAAATGTTAAAATGCTTTTAGACCACATTTATCATGTACTATGGTGCAGCTATTATGCAGAAAATGACTCGTTTATAGAAAATGTGTACAACATCATTGTATGGGATATAGCGAAAAACCTTCCACCAACCATTTCAATGAAAGATAGAAGGGATAAGCTTGTTGGAAGAAGCCTTTGGGAGCTCCTAATCTATTTCGAAAAATTCCTTGATTATGAAATTCCAGATTGGGCGATACAAAAGTTTCAAACAGAAAGTTTGATAAAACCTAAAGTTGCTGAAGAAGAAACCTATAATATCATGGCTGTCTTAGATGAAATTGAAGAATCTAATCCGAGCATATCCAGTGACCTAGAATATAGAATGTTAAGAAATGAACTTCTCTGGTCAACCGAATTCGGTTCTAAAGAAAGAAGAAAAATTTTAAAAAAGGTTTTGAGACAAAAGTGTGAATGTGGTCACACATTTAGAATTGTAGAATCTGACCTACTTTTTAACATAAAAAGTAATAATATAATAATATACGCTAAGTCAGTTTGTAGGAATTGTGGGAAAACAGTTGTTGTAAAAAAGCCTGTTGAAAAAACTAGAATGGAGTTTGAAGCATTAGATAAGCTTGACGAATACTTGTACAATGTGTACCAGATTTCCTTAATCGATAAGGTTAAAGCAATGATGGAAAAGCAAAGATATTAAACCTTCTTCCTACTCCTACTATATATTATGGAAACAATATATGAAAAGCTTGCGACTGCAGCAATACTCCCACTACTTGGTAGTCCTGAAATGATTGAAGCCAAAATTCCGCTGTACCCAAACACTAATGTAATAATAACGGTGTTCAAAAAATATTTCCGAATATTTCTAGAATATTCCTTAGCAATCACAGAAGGCAGCATTATAAGTGCAAAAACCATTAGGCTTCCAATTGTTTTTGCTGCAAGCCCTCCAGCTAAGCCCATGAAAAAGAATAGGACGTAGTCGTAGAAGGGGACATTAAGGCCAAGGGCTTCAGCACCCTCTTGATCAAAACATACATAAAGTATTTCACTCTTAAAAATAAAAAGTATTATAGTCCCAAAAAGTATTATTGTGGCTAAACGTATCAAATCATCATTGGTCAAAAGTAGAATATCTCCAACCAAGTATCCGTCAACAATAACCTTCAACTCCGCTGGAACGAGAGCCCTAAAAAGTGCATAAAATGAAACGCTTATAGCCAACATTCCACCAAGTGCCGCATTTAAAATTTCAGCACCACCATGTCTTCCAGCATAGGCTACAAGCATCGCAGTAAATGAGCTGAAAAGTATTGCAAAATAAAATGGTTCTACTCCTATATTGAACACATATCCTACAAATACTCCTATTGCTGCTCCTCCAAGAGCAGAATGTGATGCCTCCGCCGGCAAATATGATACTCCACGTAAAAGTGCAAAACCGCTTGCCAAGCTCATAAAACTTGTTAAAACTATTGCAATATATGCTCTCACAAGAAATGGTGAAAGAGGGTCAAGCATGTGTATCACCTGTGATAACAGTTGGACAAGCTTTTCCTGTTATAACTTGTACAGAAGGTCCATAAATTTGGCATAAGCGCACATGGTCTAAAGCTTCTGCTGGTCTTCCAAAGGAAATAATTTTCCTATTTAAAAGCATCACATAATCTGTAAGTTCAGCTAAAGGGTTAATGTCGTGTGTGACAACAGCTACTGTAACCTTCTCTGACTTCATTTTACCCAAAAATTCTAGGATCTTTCTCTGATTATTTGCATCGACTCCGTTAAAGGGTTCATCCAATAAAAGCAGTTTTGGCCTATGCACTATTGCCCTCGCAATTAGAACTCTCTGCTGCTGTCCACCACTCAAATTCGCAAACTTTTCATTTCTGTAATCCCACATGTCGACAAGCTTTAGGGCGTCCTCAACTCGCCCTCTATCTGTGTTAGTAAAAAATCTTGGAGCCTGCTTTTTTGAAGCAAGCCCCATTCCCACAACATCAAATACAGTTAAAGGCACTTCCAAATTTATCTTCTCCTTTTGGGGAACATAGCCTGCCATCCTTCTAACCTCGAAGGGATCTTTTATTGGGTCAACGCCAAAAACTCTAACAGTACCAGAATCTGGAACAATTATGCCTAAAAGAACCTTTATCAAAGTAGTTTTCCCGGAACCATTGGGTCCCATTATTGAAAGGAATGATGATTCCTCAACTTTGAAGCCTATATCCTCCAGAACTTCCTTGCCGTTTAAACGAACTTTAACATTCTCCAACTCTATCGCGTTCATCTTCCCATCCTCCTAAAAATCAGTATTAATAAAATGAAATTAAATATTATGGAAATGACTGTCGTTTCAAGAAAAATGTTCGATTGAGAGAGGTTACTGGCTTTTAAACCTGTTTCAAAAGCTCCAACCTTACCAATATTATATGAAAAAAGGCTTTTAAAATCGTATATTTCAGGCAAATCCAATACTCTAACTGAAATAATCTTTGTCCCTGTTTCAGAAGCAAGTTTTTCAACATAACTATATAATGGAAGTTCTCTGGCGACTTCGGAAACCATAATATATTTTATGTATCCTTCCATAAGCTGGTTTCTTAATGTCTCCAGCTTCTGAGGTGATAGCTCCAAATTTTCTTCGCTTCCAGCAAGAACATCTACAACATTTAACCCAAAAGAGTATGCCACATACTGTTCTTCATAAAATCCGATTAAGACATTTTTTCCAAAAAGCCCCATCTTCTTAGAAGTGTCTAAAGCAAAATCCTGTAACCTGACTACATCATTAACATATTTTATAAGATTTTCATTATATTTTTGTGCTAATGAAGGTCTATATTCTGAAATCAATTTTGCAAACTCTTTAGCTATAACTTTAACATTTTCTGGCAGAAGCCAGTATCCATGAATATTTTTGCCTCCCCCTCCTGGAACATCTAGTAAAATAAGCTCGTTTCCAAGATCCTTTATTGGGTCAAAAACAATCTTACCCCTTTCAAACGCGATTTCCTCAAGCTGTTTTTCCCAACCAATATGTCCAGAAGTGACAATAATATCAGCCTTTAAAGCTCTGTCTAATGTAAGGGGATCTAGAGTAAAGGAGTGAGGTTCAACGTAAGAAGGTAAGAGTACTGTCAAGTTATCCTGTGGCAAAAGAATTGGGCTAATCGCTGTAGCCATTGCAGAAATTGAGACAACAACATTCACACCCTCTAAACTTGAAGCATTGGCGTCTGATAAACCAATCTTTGTATACTGAATTGAAAGTATTATAAACATTAAAAGTACACATAATACCTTCCTCATACTCTTCCACCCTCATGAGAAAAGTGCGGAATCCTTCTTCCATGAACACACTCACATGGATGTCCAAGTTTTGAGCACATGGCATAAACAACTGTGTCATCGATTTCCTCCATCAAAGACGCCTGGCAGCAAGCATTCTCATTATCTAGCTCAAGAAATTTAGAAAGGTATGTTTCAATAATCCTATGTCTAAAAACAATTCTTTCAGCCACCCTTATTCCTTTTTCAGTTAACTTAATTGGCCCCCAAGGTTTCCTGTAAACGAGCTCCATTTCCTCAAGCTTTTTTACAACCTCGACAGCTGTAGGCATCTTAACTCCAGCCATCATTGCAAGCTCGCCACTAGTGACCTCACCCTGCTCTTCAACAGTTTTCATGTATATTCTTCTCAAATATGTTCTCATTTGCTTCGAATACTTTAAATTAGGCACATCCTAACTTAGGGTAAACCTAATTTATAAGTTTTTAATAATAAAATTTTAAACTCTATGCTATGCCTGTGGATTTTAAAAAATTGTTCGCCTTAATTCCTGAAATCTATTCTTCTCTTAAGGAAGATGGTTTGCTTTTAGCGTCAACTGGTAGTGCATGCACTGCAAACGTTATGACTATAGGATGGGGCCATATTGGAATATTATGGTATAGACCTTTCTTTATAGCATATATAAGGAAATCAAGGTACACTCACAACCTTATTGAAGAAACTGGAGATTTTACAGTCAACGTTCCACCGAAGAACTTTAGTCATGTAACAGAATTTTGTGGTACAAAATCTGGGCGATATGTGGATAAAGTTAAAGAACTGGGCTTAAAGATTGAAGAATCAAAGTTTGTGAAAAGTCCAAGCTTATCTGAGTGTCCCATAACGTTAGAATGTAAGGTTATATTTAAGAAGGAAGTTGAATCACATGATCTTCCATCGAATATAATGGATGCGTTTTATACGAGAAACGATTACCACACTTGCTACTTTGCTGAAATAGTAAATCTGGTTACGAGGTAAATGTACGCTTACATTATTTTTTAGGAAAAGTCTTTTATAAGTTTGTGTATTGAAAGAAAATGATGGATGCTGTTAAATAATGTTACTCAGTTAATTTTTTCCTTTTAAAAGATATTTTCGCTGTAAATATTTTTTCTGTTGTGAAAAGTTTTGCGGCAACGTAAAGTACTATTATTGTAAATAGTATAAGGTACCCTATGTTTATTAGGACCATCGAATACTCTCCTAACATTATACTTTTTGAAGCAACAATTGTGTGTGTGAATGGAATTAGGTAGATTAGGATTTGGCTAATCAAGGGTAAAGCGTTTACATCTACAAACATTAGGACAAGTGTAGGTATCAAAATTATGATAAAAATGTAGCTCATTGAAGCCTGTGCACTTCTAACATCTTCTGAAAACACAGAAAAGGATACGGCAAGCGCTAATGCTGAAACTATAGACACAAAAAACACTATTCCCATTAATATGTAGCCTAATGGTGTAATGTTAATACCTAACGCTGAAAGGTCTATATTCTGCTGTTCACCGAAACCACCCATTAAAGAGCTCATGTAGTAATTGAATCCTAATAAGTATGCTACTGTTCCTAGAACTGCTACAAAAAGTGAACCGGAAAGCTTTCCAATCAAAATCGTGATCCTATTTACTGGTAATGTCAATAATGTTTCTAAAGTCTTTGTCTCCTTCTCTAGTGCTATGGAAGTTGAAGCCATGGTCATTACAGAAAACAGCATTATCATAATAACAATCGGCATCATCATTATTTGAAGATAAAGTGTGCCTGTTACAATTTGTGGAGGAATATTAAGGACACTTCCTCTAAAATATGTATAGTATCCCCCAGCTATTGGATTACTTACAAAGCTTGGGTCCATCGAAGGTATTTGGCTGGAAATAATTTGAAGGGATAGTACTTTGTTAAAGGATTCAACTATGGACTGAAAGATTGAAGCTTTACCCTGTTCTGTCATAGATAAACTACTTAATAGAATGTAAGAAACTATTTCTCCCCTTATTCCTTTAGTAATATTTTGTGATAGTCCTTTTGGTAGCAAGATTATTCCTGACGCGTTTGTTTTCTTAAGTTCATCGAATGCTAAATTTATGTTCTGAACATATAATGCGGTAATTTTTGCCGCTGGATAATTTTCTATAAAATTTTTGAACGCGCTTGAAACAGGTCCATTGTCTTCATTAACAACTATAATTGAAATGTTTTCTAAGCTTTCGCGAGCTGAACCGATTGAAAAATTGAATATTGACCCAAGTATTCCAAACATTATTATAGGCATTAATACTGTTCCAACAAGTATCTTAGGATCTCTAAGTAGTTCTTTAACCTCTTTAACTATTAATGTTGTTAACGCATTAACCATATTTACTCACCTTGATAAAAACGTCTTCAAGATTATTGGAATCATATTTTCTAAATAATTCTTCAGGTGAACCTTCTTCAACAATTACTCCATTATTTATTAAAGCCACTCTACTACACAAATATTGTACCTCAAGCATGTTATGGCTTGAAAGTAGGACAGTAACACCATAACTTCTAGCATATTCTTTAATCTCATCCCTAACATAACGTGCATAGAACACGTCTAAACCACTTGTTGGTTCATCTAATATAGCAACCTTAGGCCTTATCATTAATGTTCTCGCGACAAGCAGTCTCCTCTTCATACCTTTACTATAAGTCTTAATTTTGTCACTTAACCTTTCTTTAAGTCCAGAAATCTTTGCTCCCTCCATAACAAATGATTCAACTTCTTCTCTGTTTCTGGCATAAAATGACGCCATAAACCTAAGATATTCTAGGCCACTTAAATTATTGTATGCTCCAGATTCTTCAGGCAAGTAGCTAATAAGTTTTCTAACATTTTCGGCTTCTGATATAACATCATATCCAAAAACTTTAACATTACCTGAAGTTGGTTTAAGTAATGTTGCAATAATCCTTAATGTGGTCGTTTTACCTGCACCATTAGGCCCTATTAGACCAAAAATTTCTCCCTCATTTACCTTTAGATTAAGTCCATTAACCGCCCTTTTTGTTCCAAAAACTCTTATAAGATTAGAAACTTCAACAGCGGCAACCATTTCCCTTAATCCCCCCATGAATGTGTTAGCTAACATGCTATAAAAATTGTTTATAAAAAATGGCTTGACAACAGTTATATTCCTCATAAAGGTTGCTATCTGATGTGAAAGCTCTTTCTATTATAATTCCAACGTATAATGAGCGTGAAAATATCGGCCAGTTGATAGAAAAAATTATTGAATCGTTAACTGGGATCGATTTTGAAGTAATAGTTGTTGATGATAATAGTCCAGATGGTACTGGCGAGTTTGTTGAACAGTTGTCACATAAACTTAATAATGTTAAAGTCATCCATAGGCCTGGCAAGCTTGGCTTAAGTAGTGCTATACTTGATGGAGCAAGTGTGGCACAAGGTTATGCCGTTGGCGTCATTGATGCCGACTTGCAGCATCCTCCACAGCTTTTGAAAGAAATGTTTTCTAAAATTGGAGAAGGCTATGACGTTGTAGTTGCATCAAGGTATGTTGAAGGGGGTGGAATAGAAGGCTGGAGTTTCACAAGAAAGATCGTTTCAAAGACTGCCTCATTTTTGGCTCATTTGCTACTAAAAAGGTGTAGGCCTGTTAGTGACCCACTATCAGGCTATTTCATGTTTAGAAAGGATGTTATTGATGGTGTTAAATTTGAGGCTAAAGGTTATAAGATATTATTAGAAATCTTGGAAAAAGGAAATTATGATAAAGTTATAGAAGTTCCATACACTTTTAGATCAAGGAGGGCGGGAAAAAGTAAAATGAGATTTAATGAAATATTAAATTATGTTAAGCTTTTGATGAAACTTTCAGAATATAGGGTTCTAAAGTTTGTAACCGTGGGCCTATCTGGTGTTTTAGTAAATCTCGGCTCTCTCTGGATTTTGGTAACCTTTTTTAGCTTTCCCAAACTTTATTCAGCAATTTTCGCCATAGAGTTTTCAATAATCAACAATTTTATTTTAAACGATTTTTGGACTTTCAAGGATAGAAGGTCGGGTAACTTTTTCTATCGCCTAATAAAGTTTCATGGCTCGGCATTGGGGCCACTTATAAATTATATAGTTTATGTGCTTCTCCTACTTTTTGGAGTAAACTATTTAATCGCTGATGCTATAGGTATTTTATGCGGGTTTGTAGCAAACTATCTTTTCAGTGAATTTATCGTATGGAGGTAGCCTGTGTTGTCGAAAAATTTTTTGTTAAAAATCCGGCAAAATGTTAAAAAAATATCATTTATTGTAATCTTAATTGGAATAATATCGTTTTCGCTCTACACTTATCATATTGCAAGTAGTTTGACTGGAACCATAGGCTACACTTCAGACGAATGCTGGTATGTCAGCTCATCAAGAAATATTTTGAGAGAAATATTTCATGTTGAACCTTATTACGTTGACGGTAAGGGCATGCATCATTACACGATATTTTTTCAATCATTCTATTGGCAAGAAGTTTATGAAACTAGCCTTCAAAATTTTCTTGAACAAGAATATGGTGGAAAAATAATTATAAAATATAATAAAACTCCAGCCTTCTCTATCGTAACCGACAAAGTTTTAGATAGAAAACAGTTTTTGAACGAATTTAGGTATGTTAGTATAATTCAAAGTGGATACAACTATCCTGACAATCAAAACATCGAACATTACATGAATGCTGAGCATCCCCCACTTGTAAAATATCTTATAGGCCTTTCTATGCTAATTTTTGGAGATAACCCTTTAAGCTGGAAAATACCTGGAATAGCATTAAGTTCACTAACTCTAGCAATATTGTGTCTGATTGTTTACAAAATTTCAAACAATCTACTTCTCCCCATATTGGTTATTATATGTGCATTTGCTGACGCAGTATTTGTTGCTATGTCATCTATTGCCATGCTAGACATATATGTCACATTTTTTATTACACTATCCATGTGGTTTGCAGTAAAAGAAAAACATCTATTCTCTTCAATCTCTATTGGACTTGCTGCTTCTGCAAAATTAACTGGCGTGTTTCCTATCTTAGCCCTATTAACAGTTTTTATTTTATGGAAAATAGACTATATTAAAACTATTGTATACACTTTTATCATCCCCCCTCTTGTTTGGCTTATATCAAACATTCCATTAATATTGAGTTGGGGGTTTACTAAATGGTATAAGGAACTTGAAAATGGTCTTAAATGGCACATCACATCCCGTCCAGAAGGTCCTCCAACTTCTTCACCTTGGGGATGGTTCTATAACGAAAATCCCTTCGCACTACACTTTAACCCTGACCTAGCTGCTAAAGTCAATCCAGTAATCTATATTATGGCCATTATATTACTCTTCTTTATACCATACTTATATCTCAAGGTGAATAAAAAGTATGCTATACCATCCCTCTGGTTCATATTCACTTTCTTGGGCTATGTAGGTGTGTATGTTTTAGGTAATAGAACATTATACAGCTTCTATGTTATAACATTATCTCCAATGGCATACTTGCTTACTTCGCTGCTTATCCTACATTTAGGAGATTTTCCAATCTTCTTAGATGCTTTAAAATATTACTTTCAAAGATTGAAGGATTATTTTTAAAAAATAGGTTAGGGTACTGGAACCAGCTTTAGGGAATAAATAATACTTTTCCCGCCTCCCCCTTATCAAGTAATTCGAAGGCTTCTGGAGCATTATCTAAGGAGAATTTGTGGGTTATCACTTTGGTTAAGTCCACTATCTTATTTCTGACAAGCATAATGCTTCTGTACCATGTATCAAACATTATCCTACCCGTTATCCCTGAAACTTTCAATTCCTTATAGAGTATCTGGTTTGTTGTATCAATTTCTGTAGGCTTCTGTGTTGTCCCAACAAACACAACCTTTCCATTAAGAGCTGCCATATCCAAAGCCTGCTTAACTGCAACATTTGCTCCAGAAAGTTCTATAACAACATCCGCGCCCTTACCCTCAGTCAACTCCTTAACCCTACTCACTGGATCAACATTTAACACATTTATTGCCTCATCGACTCCAACCTTTTTTGAAAGATTAAGCCTATATTCCCTAGTATCTGTTGAAATAACCATTGAAGCTCCAGAAATCTTCGCCAACTGTTGGGCGAATAACCCTATAGGCCCGCATCCTGTGATTACAACAACATCTCCTGGGACAATATTTGCTTCACAAATTGCATGCAATGCTACACCAAACGGTTCAAGTAACGCTCCTTCATCATAGCTAATTCCATCAGGTATCTTGACTGCTGTGATTTCAGGTAAAACCGTATATGGTGCAAAAGAACCATATAATGTGTCAACACCAAATATCTTCATATTCTTGCATATGTGCATTCTACCTGTATTACATAGGTAGCATGTTTTACAAGGTATGTGTGTTTCTCCAGCAACCCTATCACCGACCTTCAGTGTCTTCACATTATCTCCAACTTTTACAACATCTCCAGAAAATTCGTGCCCTAAAACTCTAGGGAATCCAGGGTTATGTCTTTCTGCATACCCATCCCAATGGTAGTAGTGTAGGTCCGTACCACATATTGCTGAAGCTCTAACCCTAACAAGCACATCTTCCGGCCCAACTTCAGGTTCCATTATGTCAAAAACTTCTATTCCCGGCCCCTTTTTGGTTTTACCCACAGCTTTCATAAGCTATACACCCAAGCTAATGCACGGTAAGCTCATATATAAACTAGTTTCTAAAAAAAGGTTATATATTTTATATTTAAACTTAAGTCCTAATATGAAGCTTGTCTTTTTATGTGGCGGTATTGGGAAAAGAATGTTTCCAATTATGAAGGACAAGTTTTTGTTAAAGTTTCTTGGAAAAACGTTATTAGAGCATCATATTATACAGGCTTTGAATGCTGGTTTCAGAGATTTTGTTATAATTGGAAACCAAAGTAATGTTGAGCAAATAAGAAAAATTTGTGATAATATGGATTTGAATGTAGCACTTTTTGTTCAAAAGTCTCCTAAAGGTATGGCTGACGCACTATTGACGGCAAAAGATTATCTTTTAAATGATGAAATTTTGGTGGTTAATCCGAACGATATCTTTGACCAAAGTCTATACAATAAGATTTTGGAGGAAAGTAGAAAAGAAAACTATGCTTCTTTTATAACGGGATATAGGGTTTCAAAATATTTTCCTGGAGGCTATCTGGTGGTAAATGATGAACTTGAACTTTTAAGCATTCATGAGAAACCTGGTGAAGGGAATGAGCCCAGTGACCTTGTAAATATTGTTGTACACATGCATAAGGATGTTGAAAGACTTTTCCATTATATTGAGAAAACGAGCAGTGCTAAAGATGATGTATATGAATGTGCTTTAACGAGGATGATTGGTGATGGTATCAAGGTTAAGGTTGTAGAGTATTCTGGAAATTGGGTTGCAATCAAATACCCTTGGCATGTTCATGAAGCTGTAAAATATTTTTTAGACTCTATAAAGGCTCCACTTATTAAAGATTCTGTTAAAGTTTCGGAAAATGTGCTAATCAAAGGTAAGGTGGTTATAGAGGATGATGTAAAAATTCTTGAGGGAGCAATAGTTAAGGGTCCATGTTATATTGGAAAAAATACTACAGTAGGAAATAATGTTTTGATTAGGGATTATACTCATGTTGGAGAAAATTGTAGCATAGGATATTCAACTGAAATAGCACGGTCCTATGTTGGAGATAATTGCTTTTTCCATTCAAACTTTATAGGAGATAGTATTATATGTGATAATTGCTTTTTTGGCTATGGAACAATAACCGCAAACTATAGACTGGACCAACATACAATAAAGGTTAAAGTTAATGAGAACAAGATTGATTCTGGTAGATCTAAGCTTGGTGCGATAGTCGGTGAAGGAACTAGGATAGGAGTGGGTTGTATGATAATGCCTGGCGTAAGGTTGGGGCCGCACTCTTTAATTGGGCCTGGAATTATAGTGTATGATGATGTGGGGCCAAATAAAAAGGTTTTATTAAAACAAGAATATTATACAATAGATAGTGTGGGTGGCACAAATGATGCAAAAAAGGTATGAACATAATATGATAAAAGAAATACTTGAAGAGCCTACAGTACTATATAGGACATTTGAGAAAAATAGGAAGGAAGTGGAAAGAGTGTCTAACAATATTCTGAGAAGGTTTAAGGGAACAATATATTTAACTGGTTCTGGAACGAGTTTTCATGCACTATTATCTTTTCAATACCTGTTTTTTCAATTATCTGGAACATATGCTACTGCCATATATGCTTCAGAATTCCCGCTATGGATTCCGGAAACTTCTTCACCGTCAATAGTTTTAGCTGTAAGCCAGTCTGGTGAAAGTTCAGATGTGCTTAATGCGATAAAATGGGCTGATAAACTAAAGTTCTATAAAATCGGTATAACAAACAGGGTGGGTAGTCAACTTTCGCTCCTATCTAATGATGTTCTATACACGTACGCTGGGGAAGAGAAAGCGTTGGCTGCAACCAAAACCTATGTTGCACAGTTAATTGTGTTATTTTCTTTGGCCTCAAATCTTGCTTATTTGCTGGGGAAGGTTCAGAATAGTCAGTATTATAACCTTATTAGTGATTTAGAAAATGCCCACTCTAAAGTTAAGCTTACAATAGACAAGAATATAGATAGGATAGAAAATTTTGCAAAAGACGTCTCGTATGTTGATAGAGTGTTTGTTTTAGGTGCTGGTTTTCTGTACCCTTCAGCAATTGAGGGCTCACTTAAGTTAAAAGAAACATGTACACTACCTTCTGAAGGTTTTGCGTTAAGAGAGTTTCTTCATGGTCCAATACAGTTGGTAAATGAAAAAAGTTTGACAATAATCTTGGGCCACAGTAATATTGGTGAAAGGTTATATTCTGATTTGATAAATAGGATTAAAAATTTTGGAGGGAAAATATTGTTTATTAACGACAGTTTAACAGGATATAATGTTGATGAGCAGCTTGTTTTAGACGCATCTTATACAATTTCACCAATAGTATATGCTCCAATGATTCAAATTCTCGCATACTATCTTGCGATAGCAAAAGGTTTAAACCCTGACTCTCCAGAAAAATTGAGTAAGGTGGTAAAGTGACATACACACATATCATGTTTGGATTAGAAAACACATTATATGATACTGACCTACAGCTTTCAATGGCAAGAATGAATGCAGTAAAGGCTATGATTGCTGAAGGTCTCCCTTTAAACCATGAATCATTATATATGATGCTTGAACAGATTGTTAAAGAATATGGTGTACACTTTCCAAAACATTTTGATATTTTGGTTGAAAGGATCGGTGTAAAATATTCTCCTAGAATAATTGCAGCTGGTGTGTTAGCGTATAGGGAAACAAGCCACGTATATCTTAAACCTTATCCTGATGTGCAATCCACTCTCCTAGCATTAAGGGATAAGGGTGTAAAGCTTTACCTAATAACTTCCGGCCCTCCAGTAAAGCAATGGCAAAAGATTCTATCACTAAACCTTGGGCACCTATTCCACGAAGTTTTTATCGAAGAAAGGTCGGAAATAATGGGTGGGCTTTCAAAAGATTTTCTAAAAAATGTATTAGACCAGCTTCCTGTTGATAAAAATAGTATACTAGCTGTATCCGGTCTGGAAAATGAAATAAGTGTTTTTAAGGAATTCGATATCCCTTCTGCACTTGTGGTAAGAGGTGCAAGCAAATATAGTGCTGAAAAAGCAAAGTATTTGGCAACTTATGTTATAGAATCTCTTGAAAAGATTCTAAAAATAGTGTAGGTGCTACGGAATATTGAATTTAAATTTTAGCTCATGAGTGTGTAAAAAGTAATGTTTGCTTTAGAAGCTAGTACGGTGATTACTCCAACTAAAATTTTGAAAGACACCTATATCATAGTTAGTAATGGAAAAATTGTTAGATTAGCTAAAACTTTACCAAAAAATTTTGAGAAAGTTGATTCCTACGAAAAATGTATAATTGCTCCTGGCTTCGTAGATATTCACACACATGGCGGTTTCGGTTTTGATATTATGTGCTCTAATGTAAACGATATAAGAAAGTTTATTGGAAGGCTTCCTGAAACTGGTGTAACTTCCTTTGTCCCATCCACTGTCACAGACAGTTTCGAAAACTTGAAGCTGTTTTCAGAAAAGTTTTCTAGTATAGGATATGTAAAAGGTTCTGAAGTTGTTGGAATACATTTTGAAGGTCCATACATTAATATTAATATGGCTGGAGCGCAATCTAGAGCATATATTAGAGCTCCATCTGTTGAAGAAGTTAAAGTGTTAACTGGTTTCTTTAATAGTGTCAGGAAAAGAGTTACAGTGGCTCCTGAAGTGGAAGGTGGCATAGACTTTATTAAAACATTAAGGGGTTTGAACATTATCGTATCAATAGGCCATACAGAAGCATCTTATCATCAGGCTCTTCAAGCCTTTTCCGCTGGAGCTAGAATTGTAACGCACATTTTTAATAGAATGAAATCTTTTCATCATAGGGAACCTGGTGCTGTCTGTGCAGCATTAAATTGTAAAAATGTTTATGCTGAAACAATTTTAGACATGGTTCATCTACATCCTGCTACAGTAGAATTAGTGTATAGATGTAAGGGTTCAAAAAAGATGGTGCTTGTAACGGATTCGGTTGCGGGGGCTGGTTTAGGTGACGGCACATTTAAGCTAGGTCCAACAGAAATTAATGTGGTAGCTGGGGTGCCTAGGCTTCCTGATGGTACGCTTGCAGGTAGCACTTTAACGATGGATAAGGCTGTTAAGAATGCTGTTAAAATCGGTATTCCATTTATAAAAGCTCTAGAGATGGCTACTTTGACTCCATGCAAAGCTATGATGGTAAGGGGAAAGGGGTGTATAGTGGAAGGTAATGACGCTGACCTTATAGTTTTAGACAAGGACTTGAATGTTGTTGCAACATACTTAAAAGGAGAAAAATTTTTCCTTCTCTAAATTCTGTTTAATACTTGCACACAGCTCCATTTACCCCAGCCTATGATGAATTATATTGACGACTAACCCATGGATAATTTTCATGAATATTTCTTACAGTAAATCCATTTACGTGTACCTATCTCACTTGAAAATATTCATGTGTTGGCTAGTATGCTAAAGCAATAAGACTTCTGTACGAAAAGCTGGATTCATGTTAGAAGCCAGTACCACAATGGTATAGCCTCTATATCATCTATTTTTCCTCTATAGTTCCAGGTTAATATTATAGTTTTTTTGGGTTTTAGCTCTCTTTGCGCCTTCTTCAAGGCTTTTATCTCTCTTTCTTTAATCATGTCTTCCGCATACGTTACCTGTATCAGCTCGTGTGCCTCGAAATTCTTGCTTACTACGAAATCCACTTCAGCTCCACCCCTTTTCCCATATTCTCTCCAGTAATATATTTCCCCTACTCCCCTTCTCAGAAGCTCTAGGTAGACGACGTTTTCCATGGCTCTCGATATCGAAAATTCATATCCTAATACTGTAGGATATCCAGTATCTATTATGTAAAGCTTCTTAGGATAAATCTTCCTCTTCCTTTCACTTTTTTGAAAGATCTCAACCGTGAACGCAAAATATGTGTCCCTTGCCCTATTAAATAGTTCTATAACTCTCTCCTTACCTATTGAAAAACCTATTGTTCTAAGGTAGCTGTACACTCTGTTCACGGTTGTGGGCTGCGCGTAGTTCGCTATAAGGTATAGTGCAAATGCATCTGCTAAAGAAGTTCCACCAAGGTCTCTAACCAATACAGAGTCAAAGTATGCTTTTAGTAAACGTTCTTTGTTGTTTTCAAGCACCGTTGCTGGATAAGCTCCATAATAGAGGTATTCTCTTAGTGAAGACAATATTTTCCCTCTTTCCTCACTATAGAGTAGGATTTCAGGTTTAGGCTTATAGCCTAGAAATAACAAATATTCCCTAAATGATAGAGGATAAATTTCGTAACCAACACATCTACCCCTCAATTCTTCAGCAATATTCTTTGAAGTTAAGAGAGAAGAAGATCCGGAGATGTATATTCTAGCATCTAATCGTTTCCTAAACCATCCCCCGTACCCTTTCACGACTTGCACTTCATCAAGGAATATGTATCTTGGCCTCTTGCCAGTAAGCTCATAGAAAGCCACAAGCATGTCATCCAAATCAGATGCAGTTACACCCTTTAATCTTATATGTTCAAAATCAATATAAAGAATTTCATCTAAACCAGCTTTACCACTTTCAACAAGTCTCTTAATAGTTAAGAATAGAAGGTAAGTTTTGCCAGACCTTCTACTGCCAGCAACAGCAATAATAAGATTTGAATCTAGTGGTAAAACAATTTCTCTATCTCTAACCTCCGGAATGCCTTGACGAAGCCACTCTGCTATAACATACTTAAAATCTTCAGTTCTCATAAATCACCATATTAGTCTATAATGGACCAATTTATAAATAATACTGGTCCATATAAGACCACTTTTATTATTCTTTCCATATGAATTCCCTCTCTTTTTTATTCGAACCAGTTGCTAAGCATTGCATGTTCGTTTTTATAGCCTTGCTTTTCTAGTCCCAAAGGTTCAAGAATCTGCGCCATCATAGTGTACATGTTAGAAATATAATCTTGTACATTTATCTCATCCTTTTTTACAATGTTGATGGGTTTTACCGTAAACTTGTTTCCCTTGTAATAGAATGGTTTAACTTTTGCAAATGTTATCATTTGACCCTTTTTCAGCTTATATCCTGAATCGATGAGCTGGATTGCACACTGGTAGGATTGTGCATTAACATTTGAACCCAATATCTCATCAGGATTTTTATGTAATATTACGGAAAATCCCATATCCTCTACTTTAAATCTTCTTTGTAAAATTTCTTTCCTCCTTTCCTCTAAAATTCTATTAATCTTTTCCTTTACTCTCGGTATATCCTCCAAAGTATCTATTTTTGAAAGCTCTACTGCAGTCTCCTTCAAAATCTTTTTGACGAACGCTGGCGTATTAGACTTATAAGCTGCTAATCCCTTTGGGTCTATTCTTCCATCATCGAAGATACCAAGATAGGCCTTTTTTGCAGTAGAAAATACACATACCTTATACTTCCTATCAACAGCTAAATCTAGTCCAAGCTCATTTTTAACTCGGTTAACCAAAGTTTGCACCTGTTTATATTCGGGATTTACTATAAAAAGGGAATCAGTGTCTCCGTAAACTGGCTTTAGTCCACTATCTAAAGCGATTTTCCAAGCAGCTTTTAAAGCATTTCTCGCGTATGCTGTTATTGATTCTGCTAGGGAAGGGCTTGCTAAGCCTCTAATCCTTATCGTGACACCATAGCATATTACTAGTATAGTTTTTAGTATGTCGGAAACGATTTTTGCCCTATTATCGCCCTCTTTCCCCCTCCTCTTATAATATTTAATACGCAGGTCCTTTAACGCGCCTATTAAAACAGAATATTTTCCCCTTCTTAGCATACAGACATGATGCTTTTCTCCTGGAACCAAATTTTTTGCACATTCAGCATGTCCACAGTTTACAGTTTCGTGGGATAGGTTGTATACGTCAATGCAGCTTGGATAAAGTGACTCATAATCTAAAACATATGTATTTAAAAACACCCCCTTTTCAGGGGCTATAACTAGAGCTGCCTTACCATACACTCCCCTTGAACTCTCTCCTCTTGCAAACTCTTCTGCTGTAGGTATAATATAGCCTTCACTTTTTAAACATAAGTAATATAGTGCTTTAATAAAATAGCTTGGAGGCATTCTCTTAAAAGCTAAGGGTGTATTCGTTATCCTTGAAAGGTATATTGCCTGCAGCATTCTACCTTTATCGTAACCAAATCTTTTTGCAATATCTTCTGTTATTTCAGGTAAAGGTTGTTCTATAACTTCAAAAAATTTTTTTGCATAATAATATTTTATTGGATCACCATCTAATAGGCTGCTAAAATTTTCATTAAAATGGCGGTCTTCAACTTCTATTGGCGTATACTCTTTTCCAAGGACATCGTATTGTATTCCAAAGCGGATATTTTTTTCAAATACATATTTCTCTATGGGTGAAAGCTCGTCCTCCCAAACTCTTTTAACCCTATACCTTAAACTTTTAAGACTCTCTTCACTTCCAAAAATTTTATAATATTCTTCTTCTTTATCTAAAAAAAGGTTTTTCCTTACCTCATATGATATATTGCAGCCCAAATTCGCTATATAATCAAAAACCTCTTTTCCTTCTTCGCCAGAAATGTAAATGTAGGGATAGAACCTTTTATCGTCAATCCACCTAACTATTCCACCATTCTCCAAAAGATAGTATAACTCAACCTTATCTTCCGTATATTTGCAGTCAATTAAAAGTCCTCCAGAACCCAAAATTATCACTAAACACTAATTGTTAGTAGACTTTTTGGATTATAAATTTTGTGGCCTAAAAATTATGTTCAAATCCATTTATTCTCCAATTATTTGTAAAATGATTTTCCTATGTCTCGGTCTAATATCAAGCTCTAGAAATACTACCTGCTGCCACGTTCCAAGTAAAGGCCTTTTTTCAACAAAAGGTATAGTGAGACTCGGCCCTATCAGAGAAGCTTTAACGTGAGAATGGCCGTTTCCATCATGCCAAGTTTCCTCATGCGCATAGTAAATGTTCTTCGGCACTATTCTTTCAAGAGTGGAAGGTAAGTCCTTAATCAGTCCAGGCTCATATTCTATTGTTGTTATAGCTCCAGTTGAACCCGGAACAAATACTGTCACAATACCATTAGTAGCTTTAGTTTTCCCAAGCTCCCTTATAATATAGGGTGTAAGATCTATAATATGATTTTCCCCTTTTGAATTCAATTCCAAATATCTTGTTTCCACAACCATAAGCTAGAATGGTGTATGCTAGTTTAAAAAATTTTAATTTCGTTCTTAGGGTTAGTGCATATCAATATTTTAAGGTTACCGTAAACCTATTTCCTATTTTGAATTGACAATAAATTTTATACAATTTTAATAAATTTTCCAACACCTTTATTTAAAGCTTTATCGTAGGCGATTTTTTATTCACTTACAATAATACCTTAAATAACGGTTTAATCGATCGTAATTCGATGATAGGCGACACTATAGAGGTGCTAAAAGCTCTTTCTATATTTATAGCAGATACTAGAAAGTGTGTATTGGAAAAACGTTTTGCTGAAAAATATTCACCGCTACTTGAAGAACTTAATTTAAAACTTCAAGGTGCAGCAAAAGCTGTGGAAAAAATTTTTGATGCGATAAATAAATTCTATAACATAAATTCTTTAGATTCTCTACAGAAGGCTTCATCAACTTTTGAAATACTAAAATTTGAAGATGAAATTATTTCTATGCTAAATTTTCTTTCTGCCACAAAAATAAGGTTACAAATTATCTTGGATGAGGTGATAAAGGATGCTCTTGAAAAGGTTGACATATTAGAAAGAATTGCAGTGATAGATGATGTTTTAAAATATTTTTCTAAAGAAAAGTTGAGTGAACAGATTTCTTTGCAGGTAAAGGCCGCTCTTGAAAATATCCTTTCAGACACTTCTTTAGAAGATGTTGATGTTCAAAAGATAATAGAGCAGTCTACAAAAATAAAGCCAGACTTCTCTTACAGAATCAGGTTCGTTTCAGAATATCCAAATCTCTCATCCTTAATTTTAAAAGTTTCTAAAAAATAGCATATCACTTTATATGTAGTTCCTTTAATAGTGCTTTTGTGATCGTCATCTGAGCCCTTCTTGTTTCGACAAGTTTTTGATGCATAAAAGCAAACGCCCCTCTCCCAAATATTGATATCAAATAAACATATTGCAGTGCTATAGAAATACCGAATATAGGCTCAGCTAGCGAAAATAGTAGTCCTCCAATAATAGAGCCTGCAAAATAGGACATTCCTGCCACCATGTTATATAATGCTGTATAAAATCCTCTTTGGCCACTGGGTGTGGTATCAAAAAGGTATGCTAGAATAGATGTGTCTCCTAATGCTGAAAATATACTTCCTATAAAACTTGCTACATAGATGTAACCTATATTGGGTGAAAAAGCATAGGATAATGGGAATACTATGAGCCCAAACCTTGCTAGTACAAGCATTGGCACTCTACCAACCTTGTCAAAAATTCTTCGGAACAGGTTCTGTGCGAATATGTATCCTAGCATTGAAAACAGTTGCGCAAGACCGAACTCAAGTACTCCTGCATTATGAACTTTAGCTAGAGTTAGTCCTGCAAGAGGCCACATTAGTGACATAAAAAATCCATAAAAAAATGTAAGTAATACAAACATTGAAAAGGCTTTGTTTTCTTTAATGATTTTTGGTAAATACCTTATTGGATGTAATGTTTCCTTAACAATTTTAAGTCTCGGTTCTTGAATAAAATGTGTTGAAATTGTTGCAAGTATTCCGAAAAAGAATGATGAAAGGAATATGAACTGGTACCCGATTATACTATCGCCAAAGTATATGTAAACAAAGAATGAAGTGAACGCTGTTGCTACAAGGTTTCCTACACCGTTTAAAAGATTCAATTTTGCCATTGTTGAAGCACGATCTTCTATTGTCGTCATCTCCCCTATTAGTGAAAGATAGGCTGGTGTTATCATAGCGGTTGCTGCATATTGTATTGAAAGTAGTAAAACATACTGTTTGGGTACTGTAACAAAAAGTATTGGAATAAAAATAACCGAATATATTATGCTACCAATATACAGAATCAACTTTCTTTTACCAAATCTATCAATAAGCCTTCCAAAAGGCAACTGGAAAATGTTAGGTATCACATTTATTGCTGCCTGTAAAAGTCCTAGATCTATTGGGTCAGCGCCCAAGTTTATTGCATATAATGTTAGGAAGGGGCCTGACATTCCAGCTGCCAGAGCAAAAAGAGTTGTCCTAGCATATATTGGACGATAGTATCTCGTGCTCATCAGGAAATCATCTCAAGATTATGTCCCTATTTCTTTATATCTAAAACATGGGAATCGAGCACAATACAAAGAAACTTGCCTATAAAAACAACTTTATCATCTTTTGAAACTTGTACTTCAACAAAATGCTTGTTCTTTATTCGTCTGTACACTCTTGCTTTAGCCACTAAAGTGTCCCCAACTTTAACAGGCAACTGGAACTTTACATTCGCCTTATAAAGGACAACGTTAGGATGGTTGACTGCAACCATTGCAGCATAATCTGCTAAAGAGAATGTGAACCCACCATGTACAAGGCCTTTCTCGTCGACTTTCATGAAATCTTGGGTCTTTAAAACTATAATAGACCTTTTTCCGGGAATGAGGTCAACACATTTGCCGGAAATCGTTTCATCGATCTTTTGATGTGTTAGTATCATTTGCCTCTTCATTTGGCATAACATTATACCTTATAAAAAGATTTAATCATTAAGATTGTAACGGTATATGGGATGTTTGAGGAACTTTACAGAAAATCTTTTTTATTAGATGAGGAAGAGTTCTTGGCTTTATTAAAAAAGGACATTTATTATAATGGTAAACTTTTTTCTATAGAAGGTTCTCTTGTAAAAATCTTATCCAATGGCATGGCTCTGGTTATTGGGGATGTCCATGGTGACATAAAATCGTTAAAAGTGATATTTGAGCACATGGATGTTGAAAAATTTTTGTCAAAGGATGAGAATATCATAATATTTTTGGGAGACTATGTAGATAGAGGACAATATCAATATGAGACTCTAGCATTTATACTACTTTTGAAGGAGAAGTTTAGGGAACAGGTCTTGCTTTTAAGGGGAAATCATGAACCACATATAGAATTAATTCCCTATCCCCATGATTTTCCACATGTTTTAAGGAATCGTTTTCCTAGCAAATGGGATGTCCTTTATAGGGCTTCATTTAACCTTTTTCAAAAGCTTCCTTTAGCCTCTTTTAGCAGTAATGGCATATTTTTTGTTCATGGTGGTCCGCCAATATCTGATCATAGGCTCTCTTCGCTAAAAAATCCGTCACTAAAGCTTATTGAAGAAGTTCTATGGAGTGATCCAAGGGAAGATGTACTTGAAAGTATGCCATCATTTAGGGGTGCCGGTCTATATTTTGGAAAGAATGTTACTGAAAGATTTCTTAAAATTAATGGTTTAACCGCTATAGTTAGGGGCCATGAACCTTGTGAAGGTTTTAAATTGAATCATAATGGGAAAGTTGTAACCATCTTTTCTAGAGCTGGACCCCCATATTGGAATCATAGTATAGGGTATATGCTTCTACCACTTTCATCCAATCTCACTCTAGAGTATTTGAAAAACTGTTTAAAAAATATTGAAGTATCAAATGATGACAATTCTACATTATATGAGTCATATTTCCAATAGTTTTGACGGATTATCCTTCAACATCTTCTCAATCATATTATCCTCTATTCCAGCATTTTTCAGCATTCTAATATATTCTATTAAGCCTGTGATCGGGTCAGGATTATTTATTTGTCCAAGGTCGCTTGAGATAATGCACTTGTCTGCACCAACTTTTTTTATTGCATCAGCTACCTGTTTTGGGTCAAGTCTTTCAGAGCTGTCTATGCAAGAGAATGCACTATGCTCCAAGTATGCTCCCATTTCAGCCAGTTTTAATTGTTCTTCTTGGCTGAATCTGGTTACAGAGTAGTCTACATGCGTGACTATAATCTTTTTAACCCCTCTACCTCTTGCCTCTTTAACAAGTTTAAAAATCTCTTCTTTGGTAAGGTGCCCTGTTCCCAATATCATGTCGTTTTCTGAAACCAAATCTAGTATCTCATATATTTCGTTCTTTAATTTTCCTTTCTCGTCAACAATTTTTAACCCTTCTCTGATAGTTAAATCTATTGGCTTTAGGAATATCTTTGGATCATATTTAGTTTGTCCTGCTTTTTTTAAATGGTTTTCTGAATGAAAGGTCGGCATCCAAACCTGTTTTGCATCAAAACCTACTGCAACTTTGACAGCGTAGGGATTGAGTCCTCCTACGGAATAGTTTAATACAACTCCTCCAAAAAATTTTATTTCAGGTACTATACTTTTTACATGTTGAACTCTGTTATATGTTGGTGTGTAATTGCTTTTTGAAATTATTGCTTTATAGCCTGCGGCTCTACCCATTTTTGCAAGTTCTATTTCTGTAACTGATCTTCTAGTGATATCGGGTGCGCAGTGGACATGTAGGTCGCACGCTCCATTTAGGAGCCTTTTATACTCTTGATTAAGATCTTTCATACCATTTAATATGATATGTTTTTATTTAAAATTTTGTACCTGGCTTTGTCCTATTTTCTCGATGAACTCTTTATGAAGTGCTTTAAGCGCCCTTAAGCCGTCTGCCTCCTTTACTACAAAACTTATGTTCAATTCGCTTGAACCTTGAGCTATCATTCGAACATTTACTCCTGCATCTGCGACAGCCTTAAACATTCTTGCAGCAACTCCAGGTGTACCTTTCATACCTTCTCCAACACATGCTATTGCGCATATGTCATCCTCTAACTCTAACCTTTTTGCCCCATTACCAAACTCTTCCATCAACATTTCATACACTTTTTTTGCATTCTCTTTTTTTATGACTATGCTAATATTCGACTCTGATATACTCTGAGATATCATCATCACATTAGATTTTGCTTCAGCTACCTTGTTAAAGAATCTTGCTGCCATACCAATTTCTCCCACCATCGAAGCACCTTTTATAGTGATCATGCAAATGTCCTTTATTAGCGAAATTACTTTAACAACAGAAGGATATGGTCTAGTGATTGACTTCATAATTTTTGTACCATCATGCTTTGGGTTGAACGTATTCTTTATTCTTACTGGAATATTCTTCTCAATTACAGGCTCTAATGCTCTTGGATGTAATGCTTTTGCACCCAAGATCGCCATCTCCATAGCTTCTTCGTAAGTTATTTCCGGCAAGGTTACTGCCTCAGAAACCAATTTTGGGTCAGCTGACATTATTCCGTTGACGTCGCTCCAAATAATAACTTCATCAGCATCTATAGCATTAGCTAATATTGTAGCACTATAATCGCTTCCACCTCTCCCTAAAGTTGTTATGATTCCATCTTCTGTAACTCCAGCAAACCCTCCAACAACTGGAATAACATTATCATCTAATAGAGGTAAAATCGTTTCTGAAACCTTCTTCCTAACCAATTCCATTAGAGGTGTTGCTTGTCCAAATCTAGAGTTTGTGATAATGCCTGCTTCACCGCCGGTGAAGGACTTTGACTTGAAACCCCTAGAAGCTAGTGTTGCTGAAGCTATTTCTGCTGAATATCTTTCTCCAAAACTTGCTACATAATCCAAGCTTCTGGCTGTAACCTCTCTCAAGTAAAGTATTCCATAAAGAACATGTTTAAGCTCCTCGTCAGCTTTTTCTAGTCTCTCATCAAGCCAAGAAGGTAATGTTCCAATAGAATTTTTTGCAACTTTCCTATGCAGTTCCTTTATCTCTTGTAAGAAGCCCTTTATCCACTTCTCGTCTCCCATTTCAGCTTTTCTAGTCGCCTCAAGTAACTTGTCTGTAATACCCTTTAATGCTGACACAACTACAACAACTTTATCACTTCTATAGTCTGATAGAATATCACATATCCTCAGATACCCTGCATCCTTAACAGATGTGCCGCCAAACTTCATTACATATTTCATAGTTGCATCCAATTCTATTTAATATACCCCATTTTATAGAGGAGTTCCGCTGTAAGAATCGCGTTCCCCGCTGCACCCCTTATAGTATTGTGACTTAGCACAGTAAACTGGAGTGAATATTCGTCCAATCCTCTCCTCACTCTTCCAACAACAACGCTCATACCTGGAACGGAACCTGAATCCCTATCCCTCCTAGGCTGTGGCCTATCATTTTCTTCTCTTACTATTATCGGATTTTCTGGTGCTGATGGAAGCTTAAGCTCCTGAGGTACGCCCTTGAATTCTCTTAAAACTCCTTTAGCCTCATCAACATTAACCTTCTTCTCAGTCTCTATATAAACGCACTCTAGATGTCCATCTATTACGGGAACACGATTGCATGAAGCAGCAACCATCATATCGTTTTCCAAAATAACTCCATTCTGGAATCTACCTAAAATCTTTCTAGTTTCCCTAGCAACTTTTTCTTCCTCATCCTTAATATATGGTATAACGTTATCGATGATTAGAAGGCTGGGTACACCAGGATAACCTGCACCGCTTACAGCCTGCATTGTCGTAACAAAAACTTTCTTAACATTATATGCTTCATCTAAAGGTTTTAAGGCTACAGCGAGGCCTGTTGTTGTACAGTTTGGGCCTGTTACAATAAAACCGTTCCAACCACGTTCCCTTCTTTGCCTTTCAATAATCTTAATATGTTCAGAATTGAGTTCAGGTATTATTATGGGCACATCGCTTTCCATTCTATATGCACTAGTATCGCTTACTACAGGATATTTTTGTGCAAATTTTCCTTCAACTTCTCTTGCAACTTCAGAGGGTAAGCAGCTAAAGAACAAGTCTGCACTCTGTCTTTCGGGTTCAATTTCGCTTACGATAACCTCTTTAACTTTTGATGGCGGATCATATGATCCAACCCACTCTACAGCTTCACCAAATTTTTTTCCAGCCGAACGTTTACCCATTAAAAGAGAGATCTCAAACCAAGGATGTTTTTCAAGTAACCTAATATATTGTTGGCCTACCATTCCTGTAGCTCCCATTATGGCCACATTTAACTTACCCATTGCCTCACCATTGCCTCTTTTCTCCTAAAATAGTTTTTTATATACTTTTGCGTTCCTTAAAATGATCATAATATTAAAATTTTTTAAATTTTTTTGAAATTTTATGTCAAAAGATATTGCAGTAAAATGTTAAATATTCCCTCTAATTCTACTGGTTGGAGTTGAAAGTTAGAGCATATCTTAAATGTATAATTCCAAGCTGTGGCAAACGTTATCCTATAGAAACTACAAGAACTTTTTGTGATTGTGGTAATCTTCTGGATGTAGTTTATGAAGGAAGTTTCACAAAGTCCCTAATCGAAGTTTTCTATGAAAGAAGGAATCATGAAAACAATATTTTTAATGAAAGTGGTGTATGGCGTTTTAGGGAGCTCATAAACTTTACTGGAACTGATTCTGAAGCTTACGATGAATATAGTAAAGTTTTTGTTTCATTTGATGGTGCTGAAGGAAGAACAAGACCATATGAGATGACCAAGGTTGCTGAATACGTTGGCATGCCAAAGGAGAACGTCCTTTTCCAGCCAGAGGGCCTTAATCCAAGTGGCTCATTCAAGGATAATGGTATCGCCACCGGTTTAACTCACGCGAAAATGCTTGGTGTAAAGGAAGTTATATGTGCTTCTACGGGGAATACTTCTGCTTCTGTAGCAATGTATGCTGCAAATGAGGGTATAAAGGCAAGCATTTATGTTCCTAAGGATGAAATCGCATTGGGAAAGTTGGCTCAAGCTTTCCAGTTTAATGCATGCGTGTATCAGGTTATAGGTAATTTTGATGACGCGCTAAAAGTTGTTTTACAGAAGGGGCGGGAGGGTGCATATATTATGAATTCTGTTAACCCCTTTAGGCTTGAAGGCCAAAAGACCATGATATACAGGATGCTTGAATACCTTAACTGGAATCCACCGGACTGGCTTGTTTTTCCAAGAGGCAATATGGGTAACTGTTCAGCCTTCGGAAAGGCAATAATGGAACTTTATGAATGGGGTTGGATAAAGAAGAAGCCAAGGTTTGTTGCAGTAGACGCTAAAGGCTCCAACACCTTCTACACTCTATACAATGGTCTCTATAATGGTGAACCATTAAGGTGGAATAATGGCAATGTTAATGAAGACCTAATTAAAGATTATTATTCCTACTTGGACAAGAATAATTTAAAGCCTAAGACTATTGCAACAGCAATACAAATTGGTAGGCCGGTAAACATAAAGAAGGGGCTAAGGAGTCTCGAGTACACAAATGGTATAAGTGTACAAGTTGAGGATAAGGATATGGAGGACGGTATAGCTGTTGTTGGAAGTAATGGATTTGATTGTGAACACGCTTCAGCCTCATGTGTAGCTGCAATAAAAAAGCTAGTTGAAGAAGAGATAATAAAAAAGGATGATAAGGTTGTAGCAATATTGACTGGAAGGCTAAAGGATCCGGATGCAATGATAAAATATCATCTTGGAAATAACAGGTTTTCTAATCCTCCTAAAATAGTAAGGATATAACTTAAAGATACTTAACTATTCTACAACCCTGTCCAGGTTTGGTGCAAATGTACGTAGCCTCATAGCCTTCTCTAGAAAATGCTGAACACATTTCTTCACCAATGTTATCTCCATCAACTTTGGTTAAATCGTAGAATGCAATCATACTTGGTCCAGCTCCACTAATTGTTACACCTAAAGCCCCTGCCATTAAAGCAGACTTTTTAACAGAATCGTATCCTGGAATAAGTTTTGACCTTGCTGGTTCAACAACTGCATCGCTTAGTGAACGTGCAAAAAGTTTTAGGTCCTTTGTTAAAATTGCTGCAACCAATGCTGAGGCATGGCCAACATTATGTACAAGCTTATCCAATTCTATAAGCTTAGGTATTACTGCACGAAACTGTTCAGTCTTTTTTTGGCCGTAAGAAATCTTCGGCGAAGCTACACATATTCCAAGATTTTCTGGAAGATCGAACCTTAGAACATCGATTGGATCATATGACCTTATAAGCGTAAACCCTCCTAAAAGTGATGCTGAAACATTATCTGCATGAGGCTTTCCAGCGGAAGCGACTTCTCCTTCAGCAGCATATTTTACAAGGCTATTCCTATCTAAGTTCAATGAAAATAGTTCATTGATTCCATATGCCACAGCAGCGGCAGAAGCAGCGCTGCTACCTAGTCCCATTCCAACAGGCACACCCTTAACAATCCTAATTTCAATATTATATGGTAGACTATAGTCTTTAACAAGCTTCTTTGCAACAACACCAGCAGTATTTCCGTCAACAATGTCTGGTATATTTCTGCTATCTAATCCTTCAACAAAAACTTTTAGCCCCCCCTCCTCTTTCAAATAAATTGTGACCATATCTTTTGGAAACTCAACCGCTATTGCGAAAACGTCGAATCCTGGTCCAACGTTTGCTGAAGAAGCCGGTGCCTCTACAACAATACCCCTACATTTTTTTAAACCCATACTTTTCTCTTAAACCATCCCATTAATGGTCTATTTAAAAATTTAATTCCCCAAACCATTTTTGAATACATGTTTAAGGAAAAATTATATTCTAGAATATAGACTATATTGTGGAGAAAGAAATGGAAAAGATTCTGGTTGCGTTTGATGGTTTAGAGGAAAGTAAGAAAGCGCTCTCAATTGCGCTAAAGCTAGCATCTTTCTTCGATAGTCATGTTACAATATTGAATGTTGCAGGCCAATCTGTTGTTCCAATAGTGCCGTCTTCACTATCATCCCATGTGGGTGAATCTCAGGGTGCAATTTATCCTTTACCTGAACATATAAGGGATATGATGGTTAAAGAGGCGATGAAAATACTTTCTGAAACAAAGGAGGATGTTGAAAAGGTGTGGAATAAACTGGATTTTGCAATAGTCTTCGGCGACCCAGCTTCAGAAATTATCAAGGAATCTCAAAAATCCTATGATCTAATAGTTATAGGCTACAGGAGTATACACTCTCCTATAATGTCGCTTGGAAATGTTGCTGAAAAGGTTGTGAAAAATGCTACATGCTCTGTTCTAGTAATAAGGTAAAAGTTTAGAAATTTTCCTTTATTGTCTGGAAAACTACACATGTTTGAGTCTTCTGTATTCCCCTCATCATCCTTAACCTGTCTATCACAAGTTTTCCTATTTCTTCAACAGACGCTGTTCTAACCTTCAAAATAATATCCCATTCACCAGAAATAAGAGATACTTCATAAACTTCAGGTATTTTTGCTATTTCCTCAGCCAAATTCCTTTGAGAGAGGTTACTTTCTCCACTAAAGCTTACAAGGATAAATGCTGTAACACCCTTACCTATTTTCGAATAATCTGGTATTGCAGCAAACTTTCTTATAACCTTCTCCTTCATCAACTTTTTTATCCTCTCTTGAACTGTAGCCCTCGGAATGCCCAGCTCGTAGGCGATCTCAACTACAGACTTTCTTCCATTTTCTATCAGCTTCCACAAAATTTTCCAATCTTTTTCGTCCAACATTATGGCATAATGCTAAATTATAATAGTATATATAGTTTTTTATCAACTATATGCCAAAAACTATAGCATAATGTTTTTTAATAGTACTAAATCCGCATCCTCTTGCATGCAGAAGAGGGAAATAGATTTGGAAATTGGCGAAGTAGATTTGCCTAAACCCCTAGAACAAATTTCTGGGAATGAAATTGAAAGAAAAATGTATATTGCTAAGGTTATGACAAAAACTTTAAGCTATCTTACCCAAACTTTCGTAGAAAATGGTTTTGAATGGCTACTTCCTGTAGTATTTTCTAAATCTACAGACCCTCTTTGGCCAGACCCTGGTGCCTCGATAGAAAAACGTATTGAAACAGAAGTTTATGGTGAGACGGTGAGGACAACTTTAAGCATGATTGTTCACAAGATTGTAGCCTCGTCTTTGGTTATGCCAAAACTTTTTACTCTCTCACCTAATGTTAGAGTTGAAAGGAGGGAGCGCCGTTTTACGGGGTGGCATCTTTATGAATTCACTCAACTTGATTTTGAGATTCGGGGTGCAAGCTCTTCTGACGTTATATCTTTTGTAGACTCTATAATAAAGGGTTTAATATTCTATTTAAAGAAAAATGCTAGGGAAGAATTGAAATATCTTAACGTTTATGATAATTTAAGAGTTCCAGAGCTGCCTTTGAAAGTTTATGATCGAATTTGGTTGGAGAAGAAGTATGGACAAGAATGGGAGTCCATTTTCAAGCATGAAATTAGTGAGCCTTCATGGATCATAAACATTCCTAGAGAATTCTATGATTATGAAGACTTTTCTACAGGACAGTGGGATAACTATGACCTTATACTACCAAAATATGGTGAAGTACTCTCGGGGTCTAGAAGGGAATGGGAATACGATAAACTTTTAAAAAAGATGGAACGTGATGGTGTTAGAAAAGAAAATTATCTACTTCTACTTAAACTTGCTAGAGAAGGCAAAATTAAGCCTTCAGCCGGAGCCGGTATTGGTGTTGAAAGGCTGGTGTGCTGGATTGTAGGCTCAAAGCATGTGGGAGAAGTTCAACTATTTCCAAAAATACCTGGAATTGTATACGACCTATAAAAAAGGGTTTAGAAAAGCTTAAGAATACTATCTTGAATCAAATAATTTTATGGTGTATAAGCCGAAGGCTATACTTCTATATTCTGGAGGACTTGACAGCACTCTAGCATTACATATACTTGTATCCCAAAATATTGATGTTACCGCTTTAACGTTCATTACACCATTCTACAACTATAACCGTGAGTCAAAGATTTTCAAAAATATTATAGCTACAGTTAACAAGTTTGGATGTAGGCTAAAGACCATTGATTTGCAGGAAGAATATTTACCTCTACTAAAGTCTCCGAAATATGGTTTCGGAAGTGCTGCAAACCCATGTATTGATTGCAGAATATTGATGATGAAGTATGCAAAAAAGGTTATGGAAGAAGAAAAGGCAGATTTTATAGCAACCGGGGAAGTTTTAGGTCAAAGGCCATTCTCTCAAACAATAAGATGGCTAAAAAAGATTGATAGTGAAGCTGGAGTAGAGGGTCTTGTCCTTAGACCATTATCTGCAAAACTTCTTCCAATAACAATTCCAGAAAAATTGGGTCTAGTTAATAGAGAAGCATTGTTTGGCATAAAGGGGAGATCTAGGAGGTTTCAACTAGATTTGGCTAAAAGATTTGAAATAACTGGCTACCCCTCACCAGCAGGAGGCTGTATACTCACCGAACTAGCATTTAAAAGAAGGTTTGATGATTTAAAAAGGCATAATCCAAACTTTAGTTTCAAGGAAGTTATTCTATTAAAATTTGGAAGGCATTTTCGTTTAAATGATAGTGTAAAAGCTGTAATTGGAAGAAATAGAGATGAAAATGAAGAAATGCTTAAACATGCTGGTCCAGAAGATGTTATTTTTGAAGTCATAGACTATAAGGGTCCAGTTGGACTATATTTTGGAAATATAGAAGAAAGCTCACTTTTAAGAGCTGCCTCAATAATAGTCACCTACTCTAAGGCACCCAAAAATGTTCCGGTAAAGGTGCGATTTTATAACAGAATTGGTTTCGAAAAGATTATAGAATCTGAGGCAGCTTTACTCGAGTATGTGCACAATTTTTTGATAAAATAACTTTATTCCCTCTATTGAATGGATGTTATCAAACTATTTCCTTTAATAGAATGTTATTAAAATTGTAGGAAATTTTTAACAAAAATGTAGATTTTATATACTGGTATCTAATATGGTTCTATCGGTGTACAGGGGATTCAAGTATGTTTTGCTCGTTAAAATGTTGGTCATTAAAACGTTCACTTTGGGCTTTCCACGTTAACACTGGTGGATGTAATGGCTGTGATATTGAAATACTAGACGCTTTCACTCCCCGCTATGATGTTGAACGTTTTGGTATACGGCTCGTGGGCACACCTAGACATGCTGATGTCTTAGTTGTTACAGGTCCTGTAAATTCGAAAACCGCCCAAAGGCTGCTAACAGTTTACGATCAAACACCTGACCCAAAGTTTGTAGTTGCTGTTGGAACTTGTGCTGCCACGGGAGGTATTTTCAAAGGTGCATATAATATAGTTGGTGGTGTAGACAATCTGGTGCCTGTTCATGCCTATGTAATAGGCTGTCCCGCAAGGCCTGAATCAATTATAGATGCTATAGCAGCCTTGATAGGGAAGATAGAAAAAGGTGATGTTAAAATATGATGTCTGAGTCAATTAAAGAATTAATCCTATCATTGGATTCTAATGCGAAATTTAAGGACGGTAAAGATAATCGTTTATGGGTAGCTATAGAATCAGATAAATTGAAAATAGTACTAGAAAGATTAAAAGATAAGGGCTACAACTACATATCCGCTATCTCAGGTTTAGATCAAATCCAAAATGGAAAGATACTTCTCCTATATCATATAATGAATGATTCTCCAAGAGAATATCCATATATTACAATTAGAATCGAATTACCTCGAGAAGACCCTAAAGTAAGCTCAATCCACGATATACTGCCAGGAGCATTGTTACATGAAAACGAAGTTTTTGACATGTTTGGTGTAAATTTTATAGGGCATCCTAACTTAGGTAGGTTACTCTTACCAGAAAACGTTAGAGGCGATGTCCACCCTCTTAAAAAAGACTTTAAGGATAGTGTTTATGAGGGGATGAAAAAATGACATTTAACCTCTATTTTGGGCCATTTCATCCAGCCCTTAAGGAGCCTATAAACTTCACCTTTGAAGTAGAAGGGGAACAAATTGTTAACGTGAAACCTGCTCTCGGCTATAATCATAGAGGTCTTGAAAAGCTTCTTGAAACTAAAACATGGCTTCAGAGTGGTTTTGTAGCCGAACACATTTGCGGGATCTGTTCGGGTTCACATAATGGATGTTGCTATCAGGGTGTTGAAAGAGTGTTTGGTATTGAGCCGCCAAAAAGAGGTTTGTATATTAGGACACTCGTTTGGGAGCTTGAAAGGATCCACAGCCACTTACTATGGCTTGGTGTAATGCTTCATGAAGCAGGATTTGACACACTATTTATGTATACTTGGAGGGACCGTGAACTAACTTTAGACCTATTCGAGGAAATGAGTGGTAGAAGAGTTGTTTACAGTATGAATACTGTTGGTGGTGTAAGAAGGGATGTCACAGATTCATTTTTACAGAAGTTGAAAAAGTATTGCGATTATTTGGAGGAAAGAACTAAATTTTATAAAAAGCTTGTATTGGAAGATTCAACAATATTAGCCCGTTTTCAGAATGTAGGTGTTTTATCAAAAAATGATGCCATAAGCCTTTCAGCTGTTGGTCCGGTTGCGAGGGCCTCTGGAGCTAAAAGGGATGTTAGATATGAAGAACCATATGCCGTCTATGACGAGTCACCTTACCAAATCGTGCTGGGCGAGGAAGGGGATGCTCTTGCTAAAACTATTGTTAGGATAGATGAAATGAAAGTGAGCCTTGACATTCTTAGATGGATTGCTGACAACATTCCATCTGGAGATTATAGGATAAAATTTTCGCCTATGACAAAGGCACCTGAAAATGAGGCTATAAGTAGGATTGAAGCTCCAAGAGGAGAACTCTTCTATTATTTTAAATCAGAAGGCGGTACAACTCCAAGTCGGGTAAAGGTTAGGACACCTACCTTTGCTAATGTTCTTCCAGTTGTAAAAATGCTGGAAGGCCAGTATATTGCAGATATTCCTGTTATTGTTGCGTCAATTGATCCTTGTATAGCATGCTGTGAAAGAATTACCATTATTGATAAGGGTAAAGAGGGTGTTAAAATGATAACGGCGGACCAGCTAAGATCTTACGCGAAAAAATGGTATGAGGAAAAATATAAAGTTGAGAGGGGAAGAAAATGAAAAAGTGGGGGTATACGTATAAGGAGGCTCTTAAACGTTTATTTGGAAAACCTTATACAATCCATTATCCATTTACTGATATTAAAGCCTTTGAAGGATATCGAGGAAAAATATCCCTTAATGTAAACAAATGCACTGGCTGTAGTCTATGCTTTAGGGTATGTCCTGCAAGTGCAATTGAAATGGTTCCAGATGAAAGAGTTAAGCCGGCTAAGAGGAGACCTCATTTTAAACTTGCTGACTGCTGCTACTGTGCTTTATGTGCCGAATACTGTCCAACAGGCGCTATAAAATTAACTACAGACTACCATTTATATGGTTTTGATAAAAGAGATGTCTCAGCTGAGGTGAAAAGTGAATGAGCTCTATGGCTGAGCTCTTTTACACGCTAATAATACTATTTATATTCTCATCACTACTATACTTTTCTGGAAAATCGTTAAAGAGGGTGAATAAAAATCCTTTTGCTTCTGGGGAAATGGTTTTCCCTCAAAGAGTTCAATATCTACTCCCTTGGCTCTTTTCACTAATTGCTTTCATAGCAGTTGATGCCACTGTGCTATTGATAGTAGTTTCGGCTTCTACAGTAAATATTGTAACAATAGCATGCCTAGCATTAGTCGTATTAAGCTTTTTATTAATTCCCTGGAGTGAGAGATGATATGATGGCGGCCTATATTATTTTAGCAGTCGTCCTTTTTATGATACTTTCATTGATACTGGAGTGGGTGGATAGAAAAGTGTATGCTCACGTTCAGCATAGGGTCGGCCCGTTTGTAGCAGGCTATCACGGAATCCTTCAACCAGTAGCAGACTTATTGAAATTGATGAATAAGGATGAAGTTGTAGTTGAGGGTAGTGATGAGCAGCTTTTACATCTTATGCCAATTTTGTCTTTAACTTTTGTTCTGTTTTCTCTACTTTTTGTTCCAGTAGCCTCTGTAGAGGGGTTACTTAGCTTCAAAGGCGACTTAATAATAATATTGGCGTTTTCCGTATTAATTCATCTGTTTTATATTGTAACAGGTCTTTCTCAGCGGAGTATTTTTGCGTCAGTCGGTGCAGCGAGGTGGGGTCAGCTTCTTATATCGTTCGAAATTCCACTCTTGATATCTGTTGCTTCTGTAGCTCTCGTTGCAAATTCGGTAACCTTGTCAGAAATAGTGTCATTTCAATCAAATAGTTTTCCAATTATACTATTGAGTCCACTATCATTCATTGCAGCAGTTTTTGCAAGTTTAGCGAAGATTGAAAAGACACCATTCAGTGTGCCTGATGCTGAAACGGAGATAGCGGGTGGATGGCTTTCGGAAATAAGTGGTAGAAGGCTAGCTATATTTAGAATAGTTACTGACTTAAAATATCTTTTACTATCGGCTTTAATAGTCACGCTTTTCTTAGGAGGGCCATTGGGTCCAACAGTTAGTGGTATTGAACCATTATTATCCGTCTTCTGGTTTTTGGTGAAGTTAGTGTTTGTAGCGATTCTATTGAGTTATGTGAGGGGGATTGTGGCCAGATACAGAATTGACCAGGTTATAAGGTTCTTTTGGTTCAAGATAACTCCTTTAGCTGCTGTTAACTTGATCGTCTTAATTTTTCTGCGTATGGGTAAGGTGATCTAGATGATGTTAGAAGTGGTTCAAATTATTGTCTCCCTTCTAATAATAGTTTCTGCATTAATGGTGACTGAAGTGAGAGGATTGGTTAGAATGGCGTTGTCTTTCTCTATAATGAGTGCTTTAATAGCAATCTTGTTCATAACACTTTCAGCAACATATGCTGGTGTCTTTCAATTAGCGATTTACGCTGGCTTTATTCCCATAATAATTTTAGTTACTGTAGCATTGACCAGAGGAGGTGAAGATGTTGGAGACTGAACGGTTGGTTGGAAGTTTACTTGCCCTGATCCTAATATTACTTTTGTTTTCTATACTCTCCAGATACGATTTTGCTGCAGGCATCACAGAAAGAGATGATTTAAAGACTAGATTAGGTTTTGGAGACCTAGACCTAAAATCGCTTGATATGATCTGGAATGAACGTGTAATAGACACACTAGTGCAGTCAATTCTGGTTTTCGCATCGGTTTCCGCGGTTTCTTTGGTGTTTAAGGGGTGGTTAAAGGAATGAGTTCCATACCCATAACATTCCAATTGGGAGTCGCCTTCTCAATCTTTATCATAGGCTTGTACATTCTTCTAGCTAAAAAGAATATATTGAGGATAATATTAGGGATTGAGACTATGCTTTCTGGATGCAACATTGCCATAATCTCGATTGGAAGTAGGCTTGCTCAAAATGGAGTTGACCCTTTAGCGCAATCAATAGTTATAATATCTATTGCTATTGGCGCAGGAGTTGTTGCTCTGGCAGTGTCTCTTTCAGTTCTTGCATATAGGAGATTTGGTACGTTAGATATAACTAAATTAAGTGAGTTAAGGGGGTGAAATTGTATGGGTCTAGTACTTGAAGGTTGGCTTGTTTGGATTTTGCCTCTGACACTCTCATTTGCAGCCTTTTTTATCTCAAAAGTTAATAGAATTTCCTCACATATTGTGGCTATAGCTTCGCCATTTTCTTCTCTAGTCTGTGCTTTATTACTCTTAAATAATGTGCTTTCAGGAGCGTTTTCACTGCCTTTTGAACAAAGCATTGGATGGCTTGCTGGGCAAGGATTATACATTGAGATTGGAATTCTTCTGGACCAGTTAAGTCTGATAATGCTTTTGGTTGTAGCCTTTATATCAACTCTCATATTCATATTCAGTGTAGATTATATGAAGGAAGAACAGGATATTGGTAGATACTGGTTTTGGATGTGCTTTTTTATAGGTTCGATGCAAATGCTTATCATATCCAACAACTTTATCCAAATGTTAATGGGCTGGGAAATGGTTGGACTTTGTAGCTGGGCTTTGATATCTTTCTGGTATAAGTCTAGGGCTCCTAGTCCTGAACCGGGATTCTTGACCGAAGGTGAATATAATGCTCACTGTGGCCTTAAAGCGCTTATAACCACAAGCTTTGCCGATCTCTTTTTCATTGCTGCAATAGCTATGGTCGCTTGGACCACCTACTTAGCTACAGGAAATGTAACGTTTAACTTTATTAAGCTTTCAGAAAACTTTTCATGGATCGGTGTGCTCAATACAGCTGGAATTCTACCAATATTTGCTCTTTTCCTTCTATCAGGTTCGCTTGGAAAAAGCGCTCAATTCCCCTTTAATGAATGGTTGCCGGAAGCGATGGCGGGTCCAACAACTGTTAGCGCACTAATACATGCTGCTACCATGGTTAAGGCTGGATGCTATTTTGTAGCAAGATTCTTTACAATAGTATGGGAAGCTTTACCCGTTTACCCTGAAATCAAGATATTTTTCTGGCTAGCTTTAGGCTTAGGTGCTTTCACAGCTTTTTTAGCGGCTACACAAGGAATGGTTGCTAAAGAGCTTAAAAAAGTACTTGCCTTTTCCACGATCAGCCAGCTTGGTTACATTTTTGTTGCACTAGGTGCCGCTGGCGTTCTGCTTTCGTGGGAAGCCTTCACCGCTGGCATACTGCATATAGTTTCTCATGCAATATTTAAGGCCCTATTATTCCTTTGTGCGGGAGCCATCTTACACGTAACTCACACAAAGTATATGAATGAAATGGGAGGCCTAAAGGGTGTCATGCCTATTACCTACTTGACAATGCTCATAGGCGCATTCTCACTTTCCGGTATTCCACCATTTTCAGGTTTCTTCAGCAAAGACGAAATACTTTCGACTGTGGCCGGCCTTAACTGGATTGTATACGCTATTCTAGCTTTAACTGTAGCTTTAACAACTTTCTATACATTTAGAATGGTAGGAATTGTATTTTTTGGAAACAAAAGCCCACATGTAATAAAGCTTGAAGAAGAAGGTAAAAAACTTCACGAGGCAGGACCAATTATGATTATACCACTCACAATTTTAGCCTTTCTAACACTGTTTATTTGGCTTTTCTATCCTAACATAATAGGCTTCCTTGTCGGATACGATGAAGCATTACATATTGACCTTCTAAGTTTTCTCAACAAGACTTTTACCTCTATATCCTTCATGATATCAATTGCAATGGTCATCGTAGGCCTATATCCGGCTTATAAAGTCTATATTACTAGAGCTATTATTCCAGAAAAAATAACAGTCCCCAAACTATATAACATAATATATAATAGATGGTACTGGAACCACGTATACTACTGGTTGGCTGAAAAGATTAAACTGTTTGCTGAAAGAATTAGATATATTCAAACAGGTGTTTCAAATGTTAATGTTGCATATGTGGTTACTGGTGCCATCGTGTTCCTTATAATATTGATAATATTATAGGAGGTGCCATATCATGCTATCAAATGATCTAATATTGGTGTGCGCGATTTTCTTACCTTTAGTCGGTGCCGTTTCTGTCACTGTTGTTGGAAAAATTAGGGAAAACGTTAAAGTTATAGGCGCAATATCCTCTATCTTTCTCTTTACAACCTTAAGTTTAGCATTTTATCTACTCTATTTTGTAATAGGCATTCAGGAAGGGAAACCTATTGTCTTATTCCCACTGAGAACTCCTAATGCTACTTGTTTCGTAGTTGATGGATTGTCTGCAGTTGTAGCGGTAGTCTTCTCTTTTATCTCCTCTACTGCCTCCCTATACAGTATCGGGTACTTAAAAGAAGTTCATGCTACAAGAATCACCCAATATTATATAGCACTACAAGTTTTAACCACCGCTTTAAACGGTATCGCGTACAGTGGAGACCTATTTACCCTATTCATATTCACTGAACTGTGTCTGTTGTCAGCTGTCACTTTAGTCGCATTTTACAGGAGCAAGGAATCTGTTGAAGCCTCAATTAAGTACCTTGTTATGGGTAGTGTAGGTGCTGCCTGCATATTAATGGCTGTTGCTCTTATATATGGCGTGACTGGAACACTTAACATAGCTTTAGCCGCCTCAATACTTAGAGAGCTTGCTAAAAACCCACTAATGGCTCCAACCCTCACATTAATATTTTGCCTTCTACTGGTAGGATTCGGTGTTGAATCAGCGATGGTGCCATTGCATTCATGGCTTATTGATGCACATCCCGCAGCCCCCTTCCCAATCCATGGTTTTCTTTCTGGAGCAGTTATTAAGAGTGGAATTTATGCTTTCATTAGAACCGGCTACTACTTTTTCACCTCAAGTTCGATGGAGTGGTCTCTTGATGTAAGTGTTATCCTCTTTTTAATTGCCATGGCAACAATAACTTTGCCAAATTTAATCGCTCTAAGACAGACAGATGTTAAGAGGTTACTTGCATACTCAAGCATATACAATATGGGTGTAGTGGTTGCCGGTATAGCAGTAGGCACACCTTTCGGTTTAGCGGCGGCATTATTCCATATAATTAATCACGCTATTGTAAAAGCTGGTGCCATGATGACTGCTGGAGACTTTTATGTGACAACACATACAAGAAACTTATTAGAACTTAAGGGTATTGCAAGAAAAATGCCAGTAAGTGGAGTCCTTTTCTCACTTAACAGTCTTTCTTTAGCAGGTTTGCCACCATTAAATACTTTCTACAGCAAACTACTTGTAATAATTGCATGCTTTTCTTTGCTAACTAAAAATGCGCCCGTTGCCGTAAAGGTGTTAGGTGCGATGACAGGATTAGTACTTGTAGTTAATGCCGTTATCTCAATAGGCTACTATATAGCAATACTTGTAAGATATACATGGATGTCTGAGGAAACGGAGAAGGTGAAAAATGTTATGAGAGAAGCTCCACCGACTATGATTTTGGGTCTAATTTTATTGCTATCGGTAGCAATAGCAGTTTCTCTAGCACCTTTCCTATTCTTTGACTGGATATCAAAAATAATAGAATCTTTCATGGACATAGAGTCATACAAGAGAGCCGTACTAGGCTAGCGGGAGCAAAAATATCTATAAAATAAAATTATTCTTTTTTACATACTTTAGGTTAAAGTATACATCCACAACATTTTATTGCCATTATTATTAATTCACGATCTATTTTTGTGAATAATATCGACTGCCCTCTGCTCTGGACAAAAAATTTATAACCCATAGCTATTCTCACCAAATGATATGTCAGAAGAATACTGTTTTGTAAAAGATTTAAATGAAACTACTGTCTATCGGTTGACGAAACCTGATGGCTGTAATAGGACTGTGACAATATTGCTCGATAAAGATGATGGTGTAAAAAATGTCTCTATGGGCATGTGTATTATAGATCCACAGAGTAAGATACCATTTCATACTCATGAAAATGAGGAGGAAATAATGTATGTGTTGGATGGTGAAGGTGTTTTCAAAATTGGTGATTCAGAAAAAAGGATAAGTGAAGGCTCAATATTATTCGCTCCACCAAAGGTTGGTCATCAGATAATAAATACGAGCGATAAAAAGCTGCAATTTATTTTCGTGTATAGTCCGGCTGGCCCTGAACAGAATATTAAAAAGGTAGGTCAAGCTATAGGTACTATGAAAAAGTAAGTATACGTTTTAAGTAATTTAAAGATGCCTTAGCTGCGTCCTCAGAGTTAGGGATAGGTAGGCATTCAACAATATACCAGTCATTGTATCCAATTTTTTTTAACCCTTTAACAATCTTACCAAAATTTATATGACCATAACCTAATGGCATCCTTTTCGTGTCAGAAAATTTTACAGACCAAATTTTTTCCCTAACATTCTCTATTGTATTGTCTATTTTCAATTCTTCAATATCCATATTATAGGAATTTATTAGTATACCTGTACTTTCTAAAGATAGTCTTTTTATTAGAGAATAGACTTCTGAAAGGGTGTTTAAGAAGCTTGTTTCATAGCTGTTTAAAGGCTCTATCAGAACCTTCACGCTAAAATCCTTTGCCCTTTTATCTAATATCTTTAGCGAAGCCTGTAACCATACTTCAGACTTTTCATCCTTAACACCTTTTCCAACAATTTTTCCAATAATAAGAGGTGATGAAAGCTCCCGTGCTACTAGTAAACCTGACATGATAACATCTAAGGTTCTTCCCCTAATAGCTGGATTAGGGCTTATAAAAGAATAGCCTAAATGTGTACTGTAATGGTCTGTTGAAAGTCCAGCAACCTCTATCCCATGGCTTTTGAAGATTTCATTTATCTGCTTAACTAAGATACCGATACTAAACATTAAAGGTATAACTGCCCCATCATACCCTATTTTTTTAAGAAACATTAATCCTTCCTCAAAATCTCTTCTATTATTAATATCTTTGAAAATGTTTTTGACAACATAACCAATATCTTCAGAAATTACAAAACCAAATTTTGGCAATCCAAAGTAAGTGGTTACTCTTTTAATATAAATTTTTGGTTAGAAAACTTAAAATATCCAAACTCAGCTACCATTTTATAAGTGAAGTACGGATATGATGTCAAAGAAGATTATAATAGAATTTGAAAAGGTAGGTGCAATTGAGGGAGAAATTTCTGATCAAATAAATCCTAAAACTTTTGAAGCTTTCGTAAAAAATATTCCATTCGAATCTGAAGCAAACACTTGGGGTAAAGAAATCTACTTCGACACACCAGTAAACGTTCCAATAGAGAATGGAAAAAGAAAGGTTGAAGTGGGCGACATTGCCTATTGGCCTCCAGGACGATCGATGTGCTTGTTCTTCGGTCCAACACCAGCAAGCTCAGGCCCAGAACCTGTCGCAGCAAGTCCAGTTAACGTTTTCGGAAAGATTACAAAGAACATTGAACTTCTTTCAAAGGTCCGGGATGGTACTAAGATAGTAGTAAAATTTGCATAATTATACAAAAGGTCTTCTAAAGGTATAGCAGAATAAAATGCAAAAAATCTAAGCCTTCCAATTAACTTATTTTCCATATTAATGTTCTAATTATTTTCTAAAGTCCATTCTAATAACCATTTTCCAAAAAATATATTTACCATCATTACAAGAGAATTAAGAGGGTGATTAATATTTCCAAGCCTAAAGTTGTTTTAACAAGAAAGATACTTGAACCCGGTCTATCAATTCTAAAAGAAAATTGTGACGTAATAGTCAGAGACAAGATACAGCCTCCAACAAAACAGGAAATCATCGAACTAGTAAAGGATGCCGATGCTCTCGTATGCCAGATTACGGAAAAAATAGATAAGGACATATACGATGCTGGCAAAAACTTGCGTGTTGTCAGCACAGTAAGTGTAGGCTACGATCATATAGATGTTCCTGAAGCGACAAAAAGAGGAATTTATGTCTGCTACACTCCTGGCGTGTTAACTAATGCTACCGCTGACTTTGCATGGACTCTAATTATGGCTGCATCTAGAAGAGTGGTTGAAGCAGACAAATATGTTAGAGATGGCAAGTGGGTTATACCATGGGCTCTTGACATGTTCCTTGGCTACGATGTATATGGTGCTACGCTTGGCGTTGTAGGTGTAGGTAGAATAGGGCAGGCTGTTATAGAAAGGGCTAGAGGCTTTAACATGAAAATCATATACTATGATATTGTAAGGAGACAGGATTTAGAGCAGCAGCTTGGTATAGAATATTGTGAACTGAACGAGCTTCTTAAAAGGGCTGACATAGTTACAATACATGTTCCAAGAACTAAGGAGACCATAGGCTTAATTAACGAAAACAATCTCAAGTTAATGAAGAAGACGGCAGTACTTGTTAACACATCAAGAGGAGGCATTGTTGATGAGCGAGCCTTATATAAGGCATTAAAGGAAGGCTGGATATTTGCAGCCGGTCTAGATGTTTTCGAAAAGGAGCCAACACCATTAGATAATCCACTACTAACCTTACCAAACGTTGTTGTAGCGCCTCATATAGCAAGTGCGACTGTACAGTCTAGAACAAAGATGTCGGAGCTTGCTGCATTAAATGTAGTAAAAGTTCTAAGCGGTGAAGAACCACCAGCACTTGTGAATCCTGATGTGAAAAAGATTAGACCCCCAGAGCAGGTGAAGATGATCTAAAATGGTCTTCACAGTACAAGTCAAAAAAGATGGTTTATGTCTTTCATCTGATTTTCCATGGAAACTTGGTATAGTACTTTTTATGGCATATCCTTCTCTACAGAAAAGTGAAGAAGAACTTGAAAAGGCAATAAAGTTTCTAACATTAGATAATTTCTTTGACAGGCTAGAGGTTCAAAAAATAAGTGATGAAGGCTGGAACAAAATCAAAAAATATGTTGAGAGTGTTGAAGTTGCAAGAGCCTTCCAACCAGATGTATTGGCTGGAAAAAACTTAAGCGCCTTAGATGAATCAAAAAGGCAGGAAGCAGTCCAGTATGTTAAAAGTGAAATGGATGTCTGGCTTAAAAGAGGCGTTAACCAGTTCGCAGTATGCTCTGGGCATATAACTGCAACAATGGAGGAAGGTAAAAAACAGTTTATCAAATCTATCAAGGAACTTGCAGAATATGCACTAAAGAACTGTGCGGTAATCTCAATTGAAACATTTGATATTGATAAGGATAAGAAACAAGTTATAGGCCCAGTACATGATGCTGCAAAGCTTGTAAAGGAAATTAGAAAAGAATATCCTAACGTTTTCCTCATGTGGGATCAAAGTCATGCACCACTCTTAAACGAAAAGCCGGATGTCCTAAAAGAATATTCTGACATCCTTGGAGTCGTCCATGTAGGCTGTGGCTTAAAGGCAAAAGAGGGCCTACTAGACTGGCACCCAGTATACCATACACCAGGCGCAATAAACGACGAAAACGACCTTGCACAACTATTCAACATTCTTCTTGAAATCGGATACTGTGGTCCGGTAACAGTTGAAATTAGGCCACAGGAGGGGCAGACTTCCGAGGAAGTCGTTAATAGTGCTAAGGGTGCAATATATACAGCATACTCTCTTGCAATAAAGAAACTACTCTAGACCTCCCCCACATATTTTTATTTAATTTCTTAATAGTAAAGTTAAATTAACCTCATATCTAAGCCTAATTTGTATGACCGTACACTTTTCTCCAACAGAATTAGAAAGATTTGGGAAAGCGCTTTTGATCAAATTAGGCTTTCCAACACAACATTCTGAAATAATATCCCAAAGTCTTGTGCTCGCAAACTTAAGAGGTGTCGACTCACATGGTGTTGTTAGGCTAGCCTATTACTCTGATGGTGTTGAAAAGGGTTCAATAAATCCGAAGCCAAACATCAAAATTGTAAAAGAAAATCAATACTTTACCTTGATAGACGGCGATAATACGTTAGGCTATGTTCCAGCAACACTTGCGACAGAAAAGGCGATTTTAAAGGCTAAAGAATATGGAATAGGCATTTCTGGAGTCAGGAACCTAAAACATTCTGGTATGTTGGCTAAATATGTTATGCAGGCTGTTGAAGAAAAAATGTTTGCTCTTGCGATAGCGAATGCTTCACCGAATATTGCTCTTCCCGGTTTCAAAAAACCTGTTGTAGGCACTAATCCTCTAGCGATAGGCTTTCCTGTTGACGGTTCAACTCCTATAATACTTGATATGGCAATGAGTGTTGTCGCCAGAGGAAAGCTTCTTGTTGCATCAAAAAAGGGTGCGCCTATTCCAAAGGGTTGGGCTCTAAATGAAAATGGAGAAGAAACTACAGACGCGAATGAGGCGATAAAGGGGATGCTTTTGCCGATAGGAGGCTACAAAGGCTTCGGTTTAGCAATAGTAATCGACATCCTATGTGGAATAGTTTTAGGTGGAGGATATGGTTTAAAAATACAGCGTTCTTGGTTTTCCCAAGGTGGTTTTCTTATACTCGTATCCAAGCTGGATATAGCAAGACCCTATGAAGAATATTTGAACGACATAAAAGAGTATATTAGAGAAATGAAGTCGACTCCAGTTTCAGAGGGGACAAGAATATTGTTTCCAAATGAAATAGAAGAAGAACTAACTTGCAAGAGGATGAAGGAAGGAATACCACTTGATGATGAAACAGTTTCGGAGCTTATAAAGTTAGCTAAAAAATATGATGTAGCGGAGCCAAAATGTCTCTAAAAAATTTTATTCACCATTTCATCCAAAAGTTCATCAGTAGTAAGTAGTACAATTTCAGCTAACTTTATGGCATATTCTGCATCAGACCTAATATACAATTCTTCAGGAGAAACTCCAGTCTCTTCATCTCCGTACATGGCTAATTCACGCTCTTTTCTTAGGCTTCTGGATATTGAAGCAAGTTCGTCAACTTTTTTCTGAAACCATATAGGAAATTTTTCTTTTTCTCTTTTTAATACTGGTCCAACGTCATGCCATTTTGGTGGTTCAACGCCAACAAGCCTTAATGATGCCTTTAAAGCTAATTCAACTGCCTCCTGACATTGTCTAACAACATAAGGAAAGTTTCCGTCTAAAAATGCTTCTTTAGCATGTTTGAATCTTTCTTTAGCCTGCTTAATATTTGATTTTGCTAAATCTAGGCTATTCAATAACAATTACCTCTCCAAACTTGTAATCTTTTTTCAGTCTCCAGTACCACTTTCTACCTACCCAAACCCTTTCGGCTCCTAGTTCCTTTAGTCTTAACGAAAGTCTTTCTAAAATTTTTTCGAAAAAGTATTCTTTGTCATACACTATTATACAGTCATCAACCATATCCAAGTATAATGGTTTTATTCTCTTTGCTTCTTCAGGAGTTTTGATTATGGGTGAAATTGAGACCATATATCCTTTTGTAAAAAGTTCATCCAAACTTTTTTCAAGAAGTTTTTCTGCCTCATTAAACATGGCTGTTCTCTCGAACCTCGAGGTAGGTAAATTGTTTACTATTATGAGAAGATCAAAATCGCTGTCTTTTCTCATCTGCCCTCTTGCTATACTCCCGTAAACAATCACTGACACAAGGTCGTCTTTAAAGACAAAAAAGAGTGCATTAAGTAAATCTTTCATAAGACTTCTGTATGGTTCCACTAAGTATTCAAGACCCTTTCTAAACATTACATCAATTCTAAACTTTTTCTTTTATATAAAGTTACTTAAATAAAATATTTTTAAGACTTTCTTATGAAGACAATGTGATGGGCGCTAAAAAAATTTTAAATGTTAATGAAATTTCAAGCACAAAAGAAAAAGCCATTGCCCTAGATATTATTGAAACAGGGTTGGAGGCTGCAAACCCATATTCTTCAGTCCTCAACACTCTTACAGCACTTTCAAAAGAAATTGAAAGTTTTAAAAAAATTGTTGTAATAGGCTTTGGTAAGGCTAGCTATAAAATGGCTCTGGCCTGCGAAAAAATTTTGGGTGAGAAAATTTTTGACGGCGCTATTATTGTTCCAAAGGGTTCAATAAAATTTCCAGAATTGAAAAAGATTAGAATTCTTGAAGGTACACATCCAGTACCCACAGAAATAAACGTGAATTCTGCAAAAACTTTACTTGAAATCTCTAAGGGTCTTACATCTGAAGACCTTGTCATTTGCCTCATTTCTGGAGGTGGCTCCGCTCTCTTTACATATCCTGCTGAAGGTATAACTTTAGAGGATAAGCAGGAAATGACAAGATTGCTTTTGGCTGCTGGTTCAACAATACAGGAAATAAATTGTATACGGAAGCATATTTCTGGTGTTAAGGGTGGACAGCTCGCAAGACACGTTTATCCCGCAAACCTCATAAGTTTAATATTGTCTGATGTTGTCGGAGACGATCTGAGCTCTATAGCTTCAGGTCCAACGTCTCCTGATCCATACACATTTAAAGACGTATACATATTATTCGAAAAATATCATTTAATTGATAAGGTTCCCAAAAATATTATGAAAAGAGTAAGGGACGGTCTTGAGGGAAAAGTTCAGGATACGCCAAAGCCTGGTGACAGAATATTTGAGCGTGTCAAAAATATTATTGTAGCAAATAATATTGGTGCATTAAAGGCTATGGAAGAAAAGGCGAAATCTTATGGCTTAAACACAATGATACTAACATCGTATCTTGAAGGAGAGGCAAGAGAAGTTGGCAGAGTTATAGCCTCAATAGCTAAACAGATAGTAAACCAGAGGGGTCCAATTCATCCACCGTGTGCAATATTCTTTGGAGGAGAAACTACAGTAACGTTAAAAGGTAATGGTAGAGGTGGAAGAAATCAGGAGATAGCGTTAGCTGTTGCAATCGCAATAAAAGGCTTGCCGAACACAGTATTTGCTTCAATAGGAAGTGATGGCATAGACGGAAACAGTGATGCCGCTGGAGCAATAGTTGACGGCCAAACAATAGAAGATGCTTTACAGAAAAACCTTTCTCCAATAAAATATTTAGAAAACAATGATTCCAACACCTTCTTAAAACAGGTAAACTCGTTAATATATACTGGGCCCACTGGAACCAATGTAAACGATCTCTCCATACTCCTAGTCTACTAACTTTTCCTCTTAACCTTCAAAACATTTCCTTCCCTTCCAACTACAACAACGCTTTCTCCACTCTTTATTTCCTCATCACTTGTAGCCTGCCAATATTCTCCGCCAACAACAACATAACCTCTTTTTCCAGGCAAGATATCGTCTGCCGCCCTACCCTCTCCAGTTGGAAGCCAGTCAACAGGCTTTCTCCTTAAGACTATTGATACAGCCTTTACAATTATTACCGTTAAAATGAATCCTGCTGAAAGAGTTGCTATAACTACTGTTAAAAGTGTTCTAAAAACCCATTCTGCCTGAATAAGGGTTGGAGAAAATGGATTAGAAATTGTTAGTGCAAAACCAAGCGCTATAGCGACGGTACCAATTAATGCTGCAATACCATGTGCCCCCTTCTTAAGCTCTATAACAAAAAGTACTGCACCAAAAATAACAAGGACGGCTGAAACAATATTAATGTTAATTCCAAATCCCACAAGCCCAAGTATCACCATCATCGCGCCAACAATTTCAGCGCCCATACCAGGTGTTGAAAGTCCAACTAATAGAACTAGAATTCCTATAGAAAGAAGGAGGCTTGAAAGAAGTGGGTCAGTAAGATATATTAAAATTTCTACATTAATAGGTTTATCAAAATATTTAAGCTCAAAAGGATAAGTTTGAAGCTGAAAAACTGTATCACCTCTCCTTACACTCTTGCCGTCGGCATTTCTCAGAAGCTCTTCAAGAGAAGGTTCAACTGCATCAATAATATTACATTCCTTAGCCTCCTGTGCGTAAAGGTTCAAGTTTTCTGTAACAAATTTTTCTGCGACGGTCGTGTTCCTACCATGTAGTGCTGCATAAGATACCATTTGCTGTTTGAACGCATTAATATACTTTGATTCCTTTGTCGGCTCAGAGCCTACAACAGGCTGGGCTGATCCGATGATAGAATATGGTGCCATTGCAGCGTAGTCTGTTGCAACCAAAATGTATGTTCCAGCTGAAAGAGACTGTGCTGCCTGAGGATAAACATATCCAATAACGGGGACCTTGGAAGCTAGAATCGCTTGAACAATGTCAATCATTGCGTCAGCTGATCCACCTAATGTATTCAATTGAAAGACTACAGCCTTCGCTCCAACATTTTCAGCATATGCTAAGGTGCTTCTCACATGCTCGACTGTTGCTACAGAAATGTATCCAGAAATATCTGTGTAAACAACCAGGTTTCTACCATTAAACGCATATGTGGGCAAAAATAATCCAAGATAAACGATTATTAATACTATGTAAGATAATTTTATCCATTTGTTAGCCATCAGACCACAAGTTAAAGTCATAAACCAATATTTAAGGCTTTAAATTCTAAAACCAACTTTATTATCTTCTAAAAATCTATTTAGTTCATCCTTAAATGGTAAAGCTGTTATCGCACCATATCTTGTAGTAACAAGTGCCCCCACAGCATTAGCTATCTTAACATACTCTCTTAATCCAAAATTTTTTAGCATTCCAACAATAAATCCAACGTTCCACCCATCACAGGCTTCAGTAGTATCAACAACTTTAACCTTGAAGGCTGGCTCAAAAACCCTTACATCATCAGCTGTCATTAAAAACGCTCCCCTTGAACCCAATCTTGTGCAAGCGACTTCAAGACCAAAATCCAATGCACTTCTAGCAGCCTTTTCAGGGTCAGATGTTTTAAAAAAGAATTCTGCCTCTTCAAGTGAAAATGCTGCTATATTAGATTTTTTTAGTGCAGCAAAAACAGTATTCCTCACATCATCTTCTGAATTCCATACATCGACTCTTAATGTTGGGTCAAAGAAAACCTTAACCCCAATTTCTCTAGCAAACTCAATAATTTTAAACACACTCTCCCTTGTTGGACTATAAGATAAAGAAAATCCAGAAACATGCGATATTTTAGCCCCCTTTACAATAAACTCGACAAGAAAGCCTAGAACTTTAGTTCTAGGATGAACTGTCGATAACTTTTAAATACGCTCTAATGCATGCTATGTTTTGAGCGTGTCGCTCAAATGTAGCCTGGATGTCCAAAAGATTTTAAAAACCTGTTTCCCTCGCATAAGCTAAGTTTATCTAGTGAAATAAAATCTATTATAGCCTCCCCTAATCCAATTACATCAGGCATATCAAACAATCTTTGTACTCTATACGATTAAATGTTTCTAACCTTTTTCACGCTGTTTTGAAAAAACTAGCCCTGGAAGTGCCTGCATGATATTTCCTTCTGTAACAATGATCAGATTCTTTTCTCTCGCAATCTCCGTCCAAGTCTGAAGTTCTCTAAGCCTCATTGCAGCAGGATTCTTTGCATAAAATTCTGCAGCCTCAAACATCTTTTGAGCTGCCATAAGCTCTCCTTCAGCCGTAATAATCCTGCTTCTCCTTTCACGTTCTGCTTCAGCCTGTTTTGCGATAGCCCTCTGCATGCTCTCAGGTATTGCTGCATCACGTATTGCTACTGCAGTAACCTTCACACCCCAAGGTTCAGTTGCTTCATCCAATATCGTCTGTAACCTTTTATTTAACTCTTCTCTTTTCATAAGAAGGTCATCAAATTCTACTTGTCCAATTACGTCTCTTAATGTTGTTTGCGCAAGAAGGCTTGTTGCAAGAGAATAATCCTTAACCTTCAAAACAGCATTTATAGCATCAGCGACCCTAAAGTATACAACAGCATCAACATCGACCGTAACATTATCTTTTGTAATGATCCTCTGCTTAGGAACATCAAATGTTACAAGACGAAGGTCAACAATCCTAGGCTTATCAACAAATGGGACGAGAAAAACGACACCAGGACCCTTAGCGCCCAAAAGTCTTCCAAGACGAAACACCACAACCCTTTCATATTCTCTAACAATCCTTATCATTGAAGCAATAAGCCAGACAATGAAAAACAGTAGTACAATTAGAAAGAATGTTGCCTCTATACCAATCTGAAGTGTAGTCCCAAACATACAATAATCTTCTTCATAGACCTATTTATCCTTTTATCACACTAAACTTCCAATAAGTTCATCAACCTTACCTTCTATAATATCCCTGATTTTTCTAACCTCCTCAATAGGCTTACCCTTAGGATCATCAAGATGCCAATCTTCAACCTTCTTCAAAAATACAGCAGGACAAGAATCATCACCACATCCCATAATAATAATCTTGTATGCGTCTCTAAACATCCACTCTTCAACAGCCTTAGGCTTCTTAGAAGAAATATCAATACCCTTTTCTTTCATGACTTCAACTACTAAAGGATTAACTTCTTTTTCAGGTTTCGTTCCAGCACTAATAGCATAAAAGCCTTCAGGAGCCTTCGCATTAAAGAACGCTTCAGCCATCTGGCTTCTTCCAGAATTTCCAACACAGACAAAAAGCACAAACCTTTTCATTAGATTTTTTAAAAATCTGATATTATATAAATTTTACTTATTTTCAATTTTAATCTTATATCCAATATGTCAAATATGTTAATTCATATTCTCTAGATGCAATTAGGCGACCACGGAAATAGAATATTAGCTTTAACAATTTTCAAATAATCATATAGGATTACAGGAATAGCATAAAATTTACAGTAAGAACATAAAATTTATACCATTATGGGAACGCTTCCAAATATGAATCTACTACTGGAATTTTTGGTAAAAGTTTTTTAATAAGTTTGTGGAAATTGCCATGCGTGCAAAAAGTATAATGCGCATAGATGATTTGACACCCCAACGTATAATATCCTATGACGAGGAAATGAAACTTATAGTGGAGGCCATAAAAAAATATGGGCCAAGAAACATTTCTGCAATATCAAGAGCAACAGGTTTACCAATAGAAACAGTAAGATACAGGATAAGGAACCAGTTAAGAGAAATGGGAATAAGATTCCACTTAAGCATTAATTATCTAAAACTCGGTCTAGTACGTTCATGGCTTTTCCTAGACTTTTCAGTTCACGTCATGAAAAGTGTTCCAGAAATTTTGGACCTTTTAGCTAAAAGAGGTTACCTAACATACTATGCTAGAGTAATACCACACGGATATTATATAGCGATTCCAACTATACCCTATTCTGCACTAGAAAAATATAAGCGTTTTCTTGATGAACTTGTAAGTATGGACATTTTAAAAGAATATAGGATGACAGATTTACAGTATCTTAAACATCTTTCACTTCGTCCAGAATTTTACGATTTTACAACCAGAACCTGGAATATACCTTGGAGCAAACTAGATTATGAAATGAAAAAGGAGCCTGTACAGATACAGATGGACTATAGTCGTGTACCAATCGACAAGATAGATCTTCTAATACTTAAAGAATTCCAAATAAATGCTTCACAATCACTCACATCAATCGCTAAAAAAATTAATGTTCCAGAAAAGCAAGTAAGATACCATTATAAGAAACATATTGAAGAGGGAAAAATAATAGAAAACTATGTTGTAAGATGGCAAGCTGACAAATACCAATTAACGAATAAATACATAATATCATGCTTCATCGAATTCACAGACCTTGCAAAAAATGATGTCACATACATAAACAATGTTCTTGAACGATTTCCATTCACTTGGATGATATCTGTATCAGTTGATAGGAGTAAGCTCGTATCACAAATCTTTATGCCAGCCACCCAATACTATGACGCGTTAACATTTCTTTCAGACAAACTATACATGTTTAAAGAAAGGTTTAAGATGCACATAATAGATTATCAAAAAGCTGAAGCATACACTATACCCTATGAATCCTATAACGATAACGTTGGATGGTTCACAGACCTAGATGAATTGACAAAAGTCTTTAGAGAAAGAATTAAAGCGAGATTTCCTTCACATGTGATCGATTATGTTGAAAAATAAAAAGAATAGAGAGAGGAGAGATCTAAATTACAGCGTCTCCTCCTATCTTATCTCCCAATGGTTGGAATCCTGCAAAGTATGCTGCTATTGCAATCAATAGCAGAACCAACTTTATCTTTTCCTCACGAGTCATATTCATCGCAAAGATGAAAACAAGTTGGTCTTTAAATTTTTTTTGTTTAATCTAATTTTATATAATAAATAATAACAAAATTTTTTTAGATTAATAATATTTTTAATATTATTGTTTTTTTAAGCTTTTTAAGAACTTATCTTATCACTTTAAATGTTTTATATTTCACAAGTTTTTGATTCAAATTTTATGAATTCTCTACAAAAACTTTATATACATAAAATATAAAGGATTGTCTAAGTCTTAGGTGATATCATGTCATCAGAGCATACTAAAGTACCACATACGGAACTAATTAGCGTTATTAAAAATGTTCTTGCTCAGGAAGATCAAGTTGTCAGACTAATTTTCCAAAAAAATACGGGTGAAAAGTTTCTTTATCCACCCTTAGATAAAATGCTTTATTTAAATGTTGAAAAGGTTATTGAAATTCTAGATTATATTGTTCAAACAGGGTTTATGGACAAGAAGGCTGTTGAAACATTAAGATTTTGTCCAGTATGCTTCTCATATGAGATAATTCCAACCGAGCACTGTCCCAACTGCAGTTCAACAAACATTTCAAGAGGAAGAGTTATAGAACATTTTAGCTGCGGTTACAGAAATCTTGAAACCGTTTTCTTGCTGAATACAGGTTTAGAGTGCCCAAGATGTCATAAGCAGCTTCTTATTGAAGGCAAAGACTATTCAAGAGGTAAGCTAATGTACAAGTGTCATGCATGCGGAAACCTATTTGATACACCAATAATCGATTATCATTGTCAAAAATGTGGAGAATACTTTCCTATCGATGAACTGGGAGAAACCATAGTCTTCCACTATGAGGTGAAGAATGGTAAGTTAGAGGGTATAAAGTCAACGCTTAGAATGCTTGAATCAATTGACGCGAACCTAAGAGAAAATGGTTACAGTACAAAGTATTGTACACAAGTTACTGGATCTTCTGGGGTTGCATATGATGTAGACTTGTGGGCTACAAATGCGGAAAAAAGGGATTCAATCCTTATTGAAACATATCTCCTAGAAGACACCATAAGTGTTGATGAAATACTTCGTCTCCAGGCATTAGGATATGATTTGGGTGCAAAAAAGATAGTAATACTAACTTACTCAAAACTTGATCAAAAAGCAGAATATCTTGCAAACTATTATGGTATAAAGAGAATAGTTCCTGAAAAGACTGGTGAAGTTACAAAAGAAATTATGGTAGAATTAATTTAACTGCCACAATCAATTTTTTATTTTTGAGAAAGCCTAGAGCGTAATGTTTCGAAGGCACTTAATCCTCTCTCTGTTAGTGTAAAGAATGTAGTGTACTTGTCCTCTTCCTTCTTCTCTACTGTCTGAACATGTCCAAATCCTTTCAAAATGTTCAAGTACCTCCATAAGCTGACATCATCCATGCCAGTTTCTTTAGCTAAAGTTTCAAGAGATGCTGTTCCTCCTTTTGTTGAAAGAATCTGGTATATCTTCATAAGCGATTCTTCAATAAGTCTTACTGGCGTCTGAGTTTCAGAAACTGATGCTGCTGAAGGAACTGTTTGAGTTAAGGTTGGAGTAGCGAATATTGGCTGTATTTCCTCCTTCTTTATTATAGCCTCCTCTTCAATCTTACTCATAAGCAAATCTGGATTAGAATAGTACTGGTAAACTATACGTGCAACATCCTTAACATTATGTATACTTTTATCAGCCATCCAACGAATAACAGTCTTCCTACGCTCCAACTCATTAATAATCCATCTCCTACTTTTACCTAACCTTTCAGCAATTCTCATTAACACAAGGCTGTCTCTTGCCCTAGAAAGAAATATGTCATCTTGAGGCACCCAACTGAAAATGTTAACATATTTTTCAAAATCTTCAACCTCCCAAACCATACGCGCTCTCCTTCCAATGCTCATACCCATTCTAGGCTGAGGCAGTGTAACACGTTCAACTAAAATGACAGCGTTAATCAAAGGAATGTATGTTTCAGAAACATTCATAGGCGGGCTAACAAGTCTTCTAATAGCGTACTCGATAGTTTCAGCATGTAAGGTGGATAAACCACCATGCCCAGTATTATGTAGTAGGACTGGATTCGCACCACCAAAGAAGGCTTCACTGTCAGGTACTGAAAGGTCGTACACATATCCCACGTTTTCTTTCTTCTCAACGCTTTTTACAGGCAAAAGGGTAATATCACTGTCTATGAAAGCAAGAATATTTGCCATGAGTTTGGTTGCTTCCTTGTCAGGTTCAACTCTTCTTTTTCTCCACATCCAGTCAAGAACCTCTTTTGCTATAGATCTGCTACAGAATCTTTGAGAGCGTTTTCTGTTACCAAATAGATATGTGTATTTATAAGGCAATGATGCAGGATTTAGCTTTCGATACAACCTTCTAAGTGCCTTTATTGGAACACCTACACCTAATGCGCCCTTCCGACCCTTACGTGGAACAAGCGTCAAACTGTAGCATCCTTGTGCCTCTTCCCTTATTCTTGCGTCTAATCCTGCTAACCTTGCCAACCAAGCTAACTCCGCTATTAATCTAAAGTTCTTCTGAACTATACGTACCTGATTGAGGCGTTTACTTCTCCTTCTAGCATCGGCTTTCAATCCATCAAAAAATGCGTGAACAATTTTGTTTGGCGCGCTCCAAATCTGGGGTGGTATGTGTTTTTCTGCACGACGTCCACCGCAGAGCGCTTCAAAAAGGTTCGCTAAAACCGTATTATTATATTCGACTAGAATATATGTTCCCCTATCTTCGATGTATGGTTCATCACTAAACATCTCTCTAATAGTTTTGGTTATTCTAGCTAGGAAAGCTTCTTTCTCGTTTTTCCCAAAACAGAAGACAAGTTTCTTTCCACGGTGCTCCTTCACACATCCATCAGCCAAATACGCTCCAATAACAAAAGCTAGATCCTCGTTCAAAGGTATACGTGCAGGTATAGTTTTTCTACTGTGTAGAGTCGTCAGACTTAAGACTTCTCTTTGGCTTTTATCTGATGCCCTGTTCTCGATTTCAATATATTCTGATAATAAGAGAGGGTTATGGGGGATTCCTAAACTATTCTTTATGTCAGCAGGTATTCCTGTTACAAAGACAGAGTTGTAGTTAGCTAACAGCTCCATAACATCAAGTGTCTGTTCCTCTCCGAAGCGATCTTTCAATGACGTAAAAGAAACTAGTAAATCACCTTCCTTGAGTGTCGCTACAGTCTTCTCCTTCACTTCCATGCTTTCTTCGTCCATAACAAACACAGAATGAGAAGCTGTAGCCTTAACCTCGCCTCCCACATACTTTATGTCATATATGGTTGGTGTTGAATGTCTAAGAACATATTTGATCGGCTTAAATTTAATGTTACCCCCCTCGAGAGTCAAAGCATACACTCCATTTACGGGCTTGGCAAGCCTTTCTTCCCCATGGGAGTAATAGTTGTCAACAAACTTTCCAATCTCAACAAGTTTGACTTCTTCACCAGATTTAAGCAAGACTGGCGTGTCACCAGACACACTGGCCATAGCTTGGAACAGTACATAAGCTTCTTCACCTCTGACCTCACCAACTATAAGGTAATCTGGCCTATATCTTAGTGAAGTTTTTACTAGGTCAAAGAGGCTTATTTGTCCCACCTTTGTACCGGTAAGTCCATAGCTTTCTCTGCTAACGAACTGAACCCAGTTTTCGTGTGGAAGGTTTAATTCGGCTGTCTCTTCAACAGTAACAAGTTTCATACCCGGCTTAATAAGTGATGCTAGAGCGTTTAGTATAGTTGTTTTTCCACTACCTGTCCCACCTATAACCATTATAGTAGCCCTATTCTCAATCAACATCCAAAAGTACGCTGCCATCTCATCACTTATTGTACCCATTTGTACAAGGTCGACAATACTGAATGGTTCCTCTCTAAACTTTCTAATAGTAAATGTGGAACCTTTAGGTGAAACCTCATCTCTAAAACTTGCCGCAAGCCTATGTTTTCCAAAAAGCATTGCATCCACAATAGGGAAAGCTGAACTAACATGCTTACCTGACTTATGGGCAAGCTTAACAATATAGTCGTCTAAAGCATCCTTATCCAAAAACTTAATATTTGTTGGAATACTCTCAAATCTTCTGTGCCAAACAAAAATTGGGACATTGACACCATCACAACTGATATCCTCAACCCTATAATCACTGATAATAACATTTAATGGGCCAAAACCTAAAAGATCTCTTTCCAAATAATAGTTAATCTTTTCCCATCCAGTACGGGTCACAGTCTTAAAAGCCCTCTCATACTTCATACTAAGTCTTTTAGCCTCACGTAAAAGCTCTTTTCTCACATCCTCTTCCTTACCAATTTCAGCAGGATTCAACTCCCTTGCAATAATATCAGAAATTTTTAAATAAGCAGCTCTCTCGTCAGCATTAAGTTTAACCTCATCCACATAATATGTTATCGTAGAACTTTCAGGAGCCTTAGCAATAACAACCCTTGCATACTTTTCACGAACCCAATATTCATCCAAAATTTCAGCATTCTCGGACAGGGGTTCAATATAAACTTCTTTTCCCTCATCTGTAACAACGACACTCTTCTCACTTTTACGTTTAAAAAAAGGTAAACTCAAATCAACCATTCTACCATATTTAAAATATACCCGTATATAAAATTTCTTATTTAACTATATTCAAAAAATTAGGGTATATTAAACAATGTAACATAGTAAATACCACGTGATGTAACTGCCTCAACTTCAATAGTTTGTCCCGAAATAAAAGGAGAACCCAAAGTTTGATCAGATGGAAAAACTATAACCAAATCCAACTTACTACCAGAAGGAAAAAAAACTTCTTTAAAACTGGTATCTGAACCACTAACCCAAAGGTTATTGTTAACATAAACTTCAGCCGAAGGCCAAAAGTGCTTTAAACTTTTGCCATTTAAATGAATATCAACTATTGTAGTATCAACTGTACCAGAATTCTTCCATATAAATGTAACATTATAATATTTTATACTAGAAGGTCCTGAAATCCTATACCCTACAACAACGTAAGAGGAAAGGGACTTAATTTCTTCTAACCCAGTATAAGAACCAGTTAAACCAGCAGCCCAGAACGCAACAGCTAAAGAAACTGTAACAGCAATAGCAATCAAAATAACAGTAGCCAATACAGGGCTAACGCCAAAAAAATTTTTATTTTTCCTCAACCCAGATAATATAAATTTAACAAGAATATTAACTTTATGTTAGGATAAGTTACTCATATAAAATTGTATAAAAATATACAATATAGGCCTTTTTTGAACAGAAACCTTTAAATTAAAACCTAAGATATCTCCAAATATGAGTACAAAAAGCAAAGGTTTTAACACAAAAATATCGACAATAATTCTTGCAGCAATAATAATCATAATAGCATTAGCAATAGCATTTTACATGCAAACGCCAACGAATTCAACTACAACAACAAGCCAAACAACACAAACAAGCACAACATCCACAACAACCACTAAAACTACAACACAAATGACAAGTATGGGGCCATTTCAAATAAAATTAAACAAAATAGAATATGGAATAGTAAAAGAAGAAACTGACCCAAACATATGGAAAATAACACTGAACTATATAAATAAAGAAACAAAAGATATAACAGTAGAAGACATACTAGTAAACAACAATACAATAAAATCATACCCCATAGAAGACCAAATAAACCTACCACTAACAATAACAAAAGATAGCACAGGCACACTAACACTCAAAATACCAGCATCCAAAGACTATAAACCAAACCAAACAATTGAAGTAAAACTAAAAACCACAACAGGAACAGAATACAACATTCAAATACTACTCAAATACTAACCAATTTTAAAAATAAACCAAAATTGTCGCAAACGATTACTTCAGAAACATACCTTATAAAAATCAGGACAGATAGTGAAAACGTCAAAACCACCAGATATTCTGGAATAATATAAATAACTAGGCCCAGAATCATGGCAACACAAGGAGCAATAGAATATGCAAAAGAATACAGCATCTTAATACATGCTGAAAGAAGACCTAACCAAAACACATCAAACAACATAAAAATAAAATAATCTATTCTATTGATTCCAAACAACTAACTTCTATTCACTAAAATATTTAAAATTATAAAAAATATGGCTAATCACGTCAACAAGATTATAATGTCTCATCTATAGCTGAAAAAATTTTTTCTAAAAGCACACGTGTCTTACTACAAACATATTCCGCTCTCTGCTTAGAAACTAGTCCATAGGAATCATAATACGATGTCATTACTGCTTTAAAATCATCAGCAGCCTTTACTCCAAAATTCAGTTCCACAAATAGAACTTCTTTCCCCCTTTCAGGCCTACTTTTCCTATGTTTAACAGCATATGCTGCTATTGCAAACTCAACTGCTTTAAAAGCATTCTGTACCCTAACAGTAGGACTAATATTCTCATCAAATGCTATTCTAGCAAATTCTCTAGAAGACTTTAGAAAATCTTGCCAGCTCAAATGACTTCACCCCATATCCCCAAAAAGAAGATTTACTGCAATCCTTCTATAGTTTACACCATACCTAGAAAAGAAATCTTCAACACTCCTAAATGTTTCCGCTGGAACCATGATAGCGCCCCTTCCAAGCTTAAAACCTTTCCACTTCCCAAGTAACCCACTATAAACATACTTGCCCTTCCTCCTACCATAAAGTGCTACAATAACCCTATTCTTTACACTATAATCAAGCTTAGACAAGTCAAAAACATAAACATAATACAAGTTTAAAGGAAAAATATTAGACTTTAACGCAACATCGCTTAGCCTCTTATATAACACTATACCATCTCTAACAACCTCAAATGAAAAGTGCGCGCTACCAGAAAGCTCCTCATAACCCTTATTAATTATTGAAACATTCATATCATGTACTCCAGCCGCCAATCTTGCAGTAACATCCTCAGCTTTAATAGCCCAATCTTCACTCTCGTACAAAAGCAGTAGGTCGATATCACTTCCCCTACGCTCTTCCCCCCTAGCAACCGAACCAAACAGTATAATAGCATCCAACCCACATAGACCACTATCTAAAATCCTCCTACATACATCCAAAGCAACCTTAACCCTCTCTTTATCTAAAATATACATTCCACATTATAAGGAAAAACCCGATATTTATAACCCTTTTCCCAACAATCTGGAAAATTACCTTCAAAAGAAGTTACACAATCATTAGACTCTTAAAAACCTATATATCCCATATAACCCTTAAATCGACTGCTATAGCCTTAACAAAATCCAGTACAATTTTCGATTTAAAAAGAATCTATAAAAAAGCTTTGAAACGTTTCAAAATATTGGTGTATAGATTTTCCTGTATATAGAAGTTTCTATTCATTTGACACTCTCCTCGACTAAAGTCGGGAGATTCTCAGTTCGTTAGCCTAATGGCTTCATCCTACTGAGTTATGGGCTGTGTCAATTCAGCCCCTGCTATGGACATGTAGCCCATAGCCCGCCTGAGTATGTTCATGGCTCCGTTATAGTCTGCGTTGCATTGGTATCCGCAGTGAGGACACCTAAAGGAGCTTCCGACTCGAAGCCCCCTATGTCCACATTTATGACATGTTTTAGAGGTGTTCCTTTCACTAAGTTTAACGACTTTTATTCCTAACCATTTAGCCTTATACTCTATGAACCTGTTTAGCCTATGGTATGAGAAACCATTGTTAAGGCTTCCTTTTGAAGACTCTGCCTTTCCCATTTCTCCTTATCCTAATAATAATGGTTGCCAAGAAAACCTAGAGTTTTAACTCTGGGATGAAAGAGCAAAATTTTAAATATGTAAAATTCAAGTGTATCTTTGGGATGTTCCCTTGAAGAAGAAATTAAACGCATGCGTAAACATAGCCCATAGGATAATAGGTTCTATGGGATGGAGGAGCAGTGAGCCCCTCAAACCAGCAGATGTGGCTGAAAGCGTAAAGCTTCAGGCGAACGCTGGAATCTCCCGGCTTCAGCCGTGGAGAGGCTCACCTCCATGCAGATAACGTTGAAAGTTCTCATATTCACGTCTTAAAAGTTCTTCTTTGCCTTTCCTTAATTCAAGAATCTTAGCCTTAACAGTCTTTTTATCCTTTAGAGTGACTCACTCCACAATAAATATGGCATCAACAACTATTTAAACGCATTCATCCCATGAATAAATTTCATGGGATTTCTGCTACGTTCATGTAAAAGCAAAAAGTAATCTTCTATTATCTTATCGGTTATCAAAATACTTTCCTTCTTTTCTGTAGATTAGGTCGTATCGCTCAAGCTCTTGAAGATAATAGGGGACGCTTAATAGTTTTAGCTTGATATGCTGGGCGATCTGTGAAGAAGTGTTTTACATTAAGCGATTGCTCGCAGTATTTTTCACAGTTTGCCTCTTCGTAGAGGAACCTAAATCTTCTTTGCTTTAACAAAAATTCTAGGAAAGGCTAAATTATAAAAGAAAGGAAAAACTGACAAAACCTTATCTATAATAATCCGCAGCAAAGAAAAACGTCCAAAAACAGGTGCTTCACAAAACCTTATATCGATAATCCTAAATCCTGCATCCTCAAAAAGATTTCTTAAATGCTCAGAAGTAAATAAGGCATAATGCTTATCCAACAACTTACCCTCATATCCACCAACATGTACACCAGATTTAACAAACATATAATTTGATAAATGAAAACGCCAATAACCAGCATTATCAGTAATCAAAACAATAACACCGTCCATCTTAAGAACACGAAACATTTCTCTAATAAAATTAAATGGATTTTTTAAATGCTCAAGAAGATTCTTTGAATAAATAACATCACAGCACCCATCCCTTATAGGTATACTAAAATCTAGATCAGCTACAACATCAACCGAAGGACTTCTATAAATGTCAATCTTCACATCACCTAACACTTCATTACCACAACCTAAATTAACTAGCATGAGAGTCCGAAATAAAATCATTCGTAAATATTTAAAATTTTCTAAGTATAAAGAAGCAATTATTAGATATTTGAATACATGTGACTAATAACCTTTTGACATCATTAAACGAGAAAGAAAACATTTTCAAATCTTCAACCTACTTAATGTCCAAGATTATTATGGTTGAGTTTCCTTACTACAATCAATATGATAAACAATGGTTGGAAAAAGAAACAATAGCAACATACACCATTAAATAAATTTTTTCCTAATTTTTATTATACCTAAGGTTCATATAATAGATTAGATCTATTGAAAGTGATGGTAGAAAGAAGTAAAGATTGGATGGACCAAGCAGAAGGGGATCTAGAACATGCCAAAAGCGACCTAAAGCATGGACACTACGACTGGGCCTGCTTCTCATCACAACAGTCAGCTGAAAAGGCAGTTAAAGCTGTATTCCAAAGGTTAGGTGCTGAAGCATGGGGTCACTCGGTATACGATCTACTACTAGAATTAAAAAGTAAAATAAATGTGGGTGAAGAATTGTTAGAATATTCTCTGGAACTTGACAAAGCATATATTCCAACGAGATATCCTAATGCACATCCATCATCTTCTCCAAGAAGAAGATATACAAAAAAAGAGGCTGAAAGGTTGATAGAATATGCAGAAAAAATCCTCACATTCTGTAAAAATATATTATCCAAAATATAGTCCAGAAGAAGTAGTTAAGGAATTTAAAAACACTATACAAATGTTATCAAATAAACTAAGTATAGAAAAAGCCATACTCTTTGGTTCATATGCGAAAAAACGTTATACAGTAGCAAGCGACATCGACATATTAATCGTATTCGATGAAACAAAACATAGCGAAAATGAAGTATACACGATTCTTAGAAAAAACATAAAGATTCCAAGAATAGAATTACATATCCTCACAAAAAAAGACTATATAATGGCAAGAGAATCAAAATGGATAAAAACCATAGAAAAAGAAGGAATAAAAATCATATAAATTAACACATCTTTTCTCTAAAAACTGGTATAAGCTAACAATTTAAATAATCATATTTACGCTAAAAGCAATAATCATGAACTTAAAATTTGCAAAAAATCTAATATGAAAATTATTTAAATGTAACGAACAAACATTTAACAAAATATATTTTCTAAGTTATCAAAAATGATAACTTTAAATATACAAAAAATTAATAGCATGTGAATGAAAAGTTTTGAGCTAATAGAAACATTAAAGGAATCAAAAATCAGCATCTTCACCCTAGGCGATATAATAAAAATAGTAAACAAAAACGAAAATTACGTAAAACTCTTACTCCACAGGCTTATAAAAAGAAACCTATTAAACAGGATAGGAAAAAACAAATACATATTACCAAATCAAAACCCATACACTATTGCATCATCAGTAACCACCCCCTCATACATTTCATTTATCTCAGCCTATTCATATTATAGCCTAACAACACATATTCCTACAACAATCTACATTGCAAGCCTTAAACAGAAAAAAGATTTCTCATACAACAATTATACGCTAAAATTTATCAAATTCACGAAAACAAGATTTTTCGGCTACAAAAAAGATTATTTAGAAGGAAAAACAGTATTTGTAGCAGAATTAGAAAAAGCAATACTAGACAGCCTATACCTACCAAAATACACTCCACTAACAGAAACCTTTAACGTACTAAAAGAAGCCGACCTAGAAAAAGAGAAACTCATAGACTATTCTAAAAAATTTAATTCAAAAATAGTAATAAAAAGGCTAGGCTTCCTACTAGAAGCCGCGGGCAAAAAGGCTCCAAGCATATACAAAAAAATGGTTAACAAAAACTATGAACTACTCAATCCAATAAAACCGCCAACAGACAAAAAAGACAAAAAATGGAAAATAATAGTTAACGAAGTGCTAGAATAATGCTAGACAGAAGACAACTTCAAGAATTAACTAAAGCTTCAGGATTCAACCTATGGCAAACAGAAAAAGACTACTTACAGCACATTTTCCTCCTATTCCTTTCAGTAGAATCTAAAAGAGAACTAGTCTTCAAGGGCGGTACTGCACTACAAAAAGTTTATGGATTAAACAGATTCAGCCTAGATCTCGACTTTACCTCAACAAATAATAAAGAGGAAGAGATTGTGAACAAAATCGCTAAAGACATAAAAGATTTCGGATATCAAACAGAAATAGCAAAAATAATGCATTTCGAGGACAAGAGCAAAGCATTAATCCTAAAAATCAAAGGACCACTATACGACGGAACAGAAAAAAGTATAACATCATTAAGAATAGAAATAAGCCATAGAAAAGACCTACAACTAGAACCAGAAACAAAAGAAATAGTCCCCATATACCCAGACATAAAACCATACCTTACAATAATAATGAAGCTCGAAGAAATTCTAGCAGAAAAAATAAGAGCAATCTACTACCGAGGCAGAGCACGTGACCTATATGACCTATGGTTTCTAATCAAGAAAAATATAAAATGTGACACAAACCTGATCAATAAAAAACTAGAATACTATAAACTAACATACAACAAACAAGAATTCAAGAAAAAAATTCTAGAAATAGAAAAAATATGGACAACAGAAATAAAACCAATAGCAACATTCACACCACCATTCAAGACAATCCTAAAAGACATAGAATCACTATTCAACAACCAATAACCATAATATCTCAAAATCCAGCAGCAAAAATGGACAGTTATCCTTAAATACTCTTACAAATTAAATAATATAATGTACATGAGTGAACTAAAAAAAGAATTCCTAAAACTATTAGAGAAGGATAAAGAGTTCAGATACGCCGTAGCAGGATATCTAGGATTATCGGAAATACTCAAAAGACTGGATAGGCTTGAGGAGGGACAGAACAAATTATGGGAAGCACAAAATAGGCTTTGGGATGAAATTAAGAGTTTAAAAGAAGTACAAAACAAACTTTGGGAGGAAATCAAAAATCTGAGGGAGGGGCAAAACAAGCTTTTAGAGGAAGTCAAAAGTTTAAGGGAAGGACAAAATAAACTGTGGGAAGAAGTTAGAAGCTTAAGGGAAGATCAAAACAGGCTTTGGGAGGAAGTTAAAAATCTGAGAGAAGATCAAAACAGACTCTGGGAAGAGGTTAAAGGTTTAAGGGAGACACAAAATAAGCTTTTAGAGGAAGTTAAAGGTTTAAGGGAAGGTCAAAACAGGCTTTGGGAAGAGGTTAAAAGTTTAAGAGAAGCACAAAATAGGCTTTGGGAAGGAGCTAGAGGCTTAATGGAAGGACAAAACAGACTCTGGGAAGAAGTTAAAAGTTTAAGGGAGGGGCAGAACAAGCTATGGGAAGAAGTCAAAAGTTTAAGAGAAGGACAAAATAGCTTGCTAGAAGGACAAAAAAGACTTTGGAACGAAGTAAAGATCTTAAGAGAAGATTTCCACAACATGAAAAAAACCCTAGAAAGAATAACAATATCAGAGGAAGAAGAAGCAAGCGAAGTAGTAAGCTACAGACTAGAAAAAGAATACGGCATCAAAATAAAATTCCAACGAATATACATAGACGACAAAGAAATAAACCTCTATACTACAACAGAAGACACATGCATAATAGGAGAAGTAACAACAAGACTAGGAACAAAACTAGTAAATGAACTAGAAGAAAAAATCCAGCAAATAAAAAAATTGAGGCCAGAACTCCTAAAACCAAAAATGATAAAACTAATCTACACAATAATGGCTACACAAGAAGCAGTAGAACAAGCGAAAGAATACGGCATATGGGTACTAAACTGGAAAGAAGACCTAACACCACTAAAAACACACCAAATAATATAAATAACATAAAATTATTTTTCGAATTTTAAGGCATGCCTACGATATCACCTAACCCCCTTTCACCAAGCATCCTAGCAAGCCTCTCATCTAAAGTAATCAACTTGCCCCCTCTATTTAAAGCCAAAGTAAGATAAAGCGAATCATACACCGACACTCCAAACCTAATCGCATTATCTACTGCTTCCTCAAGAATTTCTATTGAACCACAAATTTTTGCAACACTACTTATCAAAGATTTTATACTACCCTTCAATATCAAATACTTATCTTCCGGTATCCTCTTCAACACGTATGTATGCTTCCAAAGAGCATTTGCGACCTCAATAAAAGCCAATTCAACAGTAACATTTTCCTCCTTAAAATGCCTCTTAATAAAGTTAACAGCAACATCATAATATTCATCCTTCACCACTACACTTGCAAATATACTCGAATCCAAAACATACAAAAAGTGCTTACCTCCTATCTCTAAACTCTCTGATCGTCTGCCACGCAGGCTCCCTTGAAACATCAACTCCAGAAAGCGCTTCATCTATTGCGTTAAGTGTTTTAAAAAACTCAGCCTCCCTAACCTTCATTTCAATAAAACATTCTATCTCTCTCCTCCAATCAACATTCTTCAACCTATTCATCCTCTCCTTAAGCTCTTTCCTTATTCTAATGCTCAAAGTTTCTGTACGCATCTATCTTACACAAAATATGTATACAATTTTTGTATTTATAAACATTATTATAGCAAAATGGCATCAACACAAAGTAACCAAATAACAAATTTCCATCACATAATTTAATTAGCTAACAGTAAAATCAAACCACCCTTTAACATCCAAAAACCATAGCATCAAAAATACACAGTTTATCCCAAAAACAATTATATACCAACTAATCCCATACAAAGACAGAATGGGAAAAGACTGGGTAAACGATTTTTTCATAAAAAGGGGGAAACTATTCCTAGAAGTTATGAACTCTTTATGGAGAAGAGCACCACAAGACACAAAAGGCAATTCAGATATTCACATAAACATAATCAATAACCTTCTGGCAGTATTTAGAAAGCGTATACTTTCCTGCAACCATATCTGGTTTGAATTCTCTTCTATTACCTATTATCTCCTTAACCGCATCCAACGCTTGCTTTTTATTAAATACAACATATCCAGCTAAATTAACTTCATAACGATCAAGTTAGTGTGGTTAAAATTACAGGGCATCCAATATTCATAGACTCAAACTATCTGAAACATAATGCAATATATTCAAACATCAAACATGTAAACAAATATAATCTTTATAAAATAACCTTAAAGTATATTAAAAAATAAATTATCTAACCAAATCCTTTACTCCAAAATCAATTAATTTCTTCTTTATTTGTATATACAAAAAAGTGATATGAACAAGATAGGCTCTAACAAAAAATAAAACACCCTTATACCTAGTAGAGTAAGTAACTTCAGCAAGACTAAAACCTGATATAAAAAGCTGATTGTAACTCATAACCCTATTAACCAATTGTGAGAAGATATTTCCTTTCAATTGAACAGCATAACCATGTACAAAAACATACTTAGCATGACCTTCTCTAATAAAAGGATCATAAACATGCCTATCTTCACCATAATTGATATCAGGCCACCTAGTTTTAGCCAAAAAGGTTTTCTTATATACGATTGACAGAGTGGAAGGCTCACGCTCAAAAACACCTATCGATCTTCCTTCTTTCACAAAAAGCAAAACTTCAGGATCATTAACACTTTCTTCTTCAAAAACCTTAACAACGTGATTTAGAAATTTTCCATAAACTTGATCAGCATCAACCTGCTGAATCAAAACATCGCCTAAAGCACTTTCAGCAGCAATCTGCCTACCTAAACCACGAGTACACTTATGTCTTATAAGTCGAATCTTACCTTTTCCAGCAAGCTTCTCCAAATATTTTTCTGAACCATCATAGCTCAAATTATCGACAACAATTATCTCAAACCTATCATCAATTTGACGTAATAGACTTTCAAAGCACCTTTCAATAGTATTTTTAGCATTACATGTAGTCATGCAAATGGAATATCTTGGTCTTCCCATACAAAATTCCAGACAAATTTTAAACTATTTAAAAATTTTTAAGGCAAAAGTAGAAAGTTAAAAGATAATGAAAATCCTATTATGTCCAGAATACTTTTTCCCACATGTTGGTGGCGGAGAAGTATGGGCGTTTAACTTGAGTAAAATTTTAGTAAATAGAGGTCATAAAGTTACAGTTATAACCTCTAAGCATTCTGAATATCTAGAGAATGAAAATTTGTCAGGAATCAAGGTTCTCAGGATTGGACACTTTCCAATAGACGATATTCAGCCTTATTTTAAAAGAGCCCTCATACAAGCATACGGCATAATATTAGAAGGGTTTAAATTAGATTTCGATCTTCTTCTCGTAAGTCAAACATTTCCACTTCTACCATCATATGTTGTTTCAAAAATAAAAAGAAAACCTATCATCGCATTATTCCACGACGTATACGGCCTACAATTTTCTTTAAAAGAAAAAGGATTACTTAAAGGCCTAATTCGAGGTATTGTCGAACTTATTTCAGTTAAACTAAACTATGATATAGTATTA
>CALHLD010000006.1 GCA_938034445.1 uncultured archaeon
TTGAAAGAAGACATAGTATGAGGTTCTGGAGTATGGTTGAAAAAAGGTTTCCAGACTTTAAGGGGAAGGAGAGGACGCTTTTAGCTTACTGGTTCGCGATACAGAAAAAGATTGGTGATAAAGTAGATGTGGGTGAAATGATATGTTGATGAAAGCATACGAGTATGCTGTAAGCAAGAGGGATAAAATTGTTGAAAATATTGACTTTAAGGTTAGTGGAAAATTAATAGAAGAAGCGAAAGAACTGTGGAAAAGCTATACTCCTGCTCCAAAAAAAGTGAAGTTAGCAGGCATAGACAGTAGCTGGAATTTTATACCATATCAGGGATTTTATCTTTTTGTAGTAGAGGCTGTTTCTGTTCTAGACGATTGTTCCCATGTAGTTGAACCTCTTATCGAGTTAGGCTTAAGCACATTATCTTTTGACGAAAATGAGGAAACTATCTATGACCCTCGCACAACACTCCAAAGCTTGGGAATGGAATTTGAGTATCAGCTGGCAATGGAGAGTGTTAAATGTTCAGATTATGTGCTCGTTGACGGCTCTGTCCTCGCACGATTCTATGATAGGAGAAGGAAGAAGCCGATAAAATTCTACAAATATGCTAGAAAGTTGATGGAGCAAGAAAACCTGGCCTTCATTTCAAAAAATTCGTCTAGCAACGCTATACTTGGAGGCATATTAGGTGATATGTTCTATTTTAACCGTGCAAGCTTGTCAGCGGGATATTCTGAACCCTACTACGATACTATTGGTGTGTCAATCTTCTATGCTAGGTTATCAGATAATACTCCATGCATAAGAGTTGAAGTTCCTGGAAAGATTAGCGAAGGTGAGGCAGAAGCGTTAATCGATATACTCGAGGCTTCAAGTGTCTCAGGTTATCCTTACGTGCTTCGCTTAGCTCACGAACAGTGTAAGGTTAGCTACGAGGACCTGGAAAGATTGGCAAATATACTTGGTTTAAATATTGAGATAGGGGGGAGAAATGTTCTTGGAGAATGAGCCATTAGGTATAGTGGCAGGAGAAGCCCAACCCTACAAATTCACTTTTATAGCTAGGAGGGGAGTGAGGGTGGGCGAATATGTTACTGTTGAATCTCCTGAAGGCCAGATATTAGGTCTAGTTGAAGCCTCTCTAGTCAGCAGCAACCTACTGGATACAGCTGGCGACTATTATACAGCATTAGAGGCAAAGCATGTTGCTTCATCAAATAAGAGGGACAAAAAATATATTGCTTTAGTGAGGACAATGGGGTTACTGCGGGACCTAAAAAAATGTAAAGTAACACTTCCATCTTTAGCTCCAGAGCCTGGAAGCGATGTCTTAGAGGCTTTGAATTATGACCTTAAGGAAGTCTTCTGTAGAGAAGAAGAAGAGTGGGTGAAAGTTGGAGTCTTACTTAGAAACACTGAAGTGCCAGTTTCCGTTAACGTCGACAAGATTGCCTCAAGACATCTTGCTATATTGGCTACAACTGGAGGTGGAAAATCTAATCTTCTCGCACTTTTGGCGAAAAGGGTTTCAGAACTTAATGGGACGATGATAATCTTCGACTATCATGGAGAATATGCTGGCTTAGATATACCAAACGTCACACATAACCTTGCGAAAATCAACCCTAGACTATTGGATTCAGATAAGCTAGCCGACCTGCTTGAAGTCAGAGAAAACGCCTCTGTGCAAAGGTCCGTTCTTTCCTATGCTCTGAAAGAAAATGTGGTCAATTCAAAAAACTTTTGGGACGCCCTATTCAAAAGCTTGGAGGAAATAAAAGCCAAAATGGAGGCGCGAAAGAAGAGGCAGGAGGCAAGAGCTGCTGAGCGGCTTGAAGAAATAATAAAAATGACTATAAGGCGAATGAAGCCTATTCTAGACCCAGATATGAGCAACCCTCTAGACCAAATTAAACCATATCATGTTAATATACTGGACATGTCCGAGTTCACAGAAAAGCAGGCTGACATCGCTTTAGCATTTTATCTTGATGAAATTCTAGAAGACAGAAAGAGGGCGAGAAGGCTGAAGGTGTCGCGTGATGAAAAGACTGTGATGACGGTGAGGTTCATGGCGCCAGTCATATGCGCAATCGAGGAAGCGCATGTATTCATACCTGAGGGGAAAGAAAAAAATACTGAAACGAAACATATTGCCTCCAAGATTGCTAGGGAAGGAAGAAAGTTTGGTGTCTCCCTAATTGTGGTGTCACAGAGGCCGAGTAGGGTCGACCAAGATGTTCTGAGCCAAATGGGTTCTTTTGCGGTTATGAGGCTAATTCAGCCACGAGACCAGAAATATATAAGTGAGGTCTGTGAAACAATTAGTGAAGAGCTTGTGAAATATCTTCCATCTCTCAATGTTGGTGAAACCCTGCTGCTGGGGCAGTGGGTGAATCTTCCATCTTTGGTTAAAGTAGAGAAGGTTGAAGAGAAGGTTATGGGTGCAGACATAAGCGCGGTAAACGAATGGAAGAGTAAAGTAGAAATTTCTAAAATGGCTTATGAGGATACATCGGAACTTATTTGTGGAGTGGAATAATGGACATGCTGATTGCACACGTTTCCGACACACATCTTGGAGCATCCCAATTCAACCTTAAAGAGAGGGAGGAAGACGTGTACGAAGCCTTCGATGAAATAATCCAGACTGTCATAAAGGATAGAGTCGAATTAGTCATTCACTCAGGGGACATGTTTGATTTACCCAGACCTGATGGAACTGCTCTCATAAAATTTTACAGTGGACTACGGCAATTAAGCGAGAAGGGAATCAAGTTCTATTTTATTTTGGGGGAGCATGACATCAGCAGAATACCTGAGACACCATCATCATTACTCTTTGAGAAAATCGGAGTTGCAAAATACATAGGCAAAGGGCAACCTCTATCCCTAAACGGCATAACGCTTGTAGGCTTGCACAAGCGTAGAAGAACCGAATCAAATCAACTGATTAGCGAGCTGAAGAACCTGGATTCAATCATGTCAAACTATTCTGGAAAAAAGATTCTAGTATTACATCAGGGACTATTCGAGTTACACAAGTTTGCTGGCGAAATCACGGTATCAGATTTACCGAAGAACTTTGACTACTATGCCCTAGGACACTTGCACGATAGATGCGAAAAACGCTTTGAAGGACTTAAGGGGATAGTATGCTACCCAGGCTCTATTGACCTCATGCCTGGGGAAGGTATAAGTGACTCAAAGAAAGGCTTCTACATAGTCGACATTTCAGGCGAGGAAGCTAACCCCGAATGGATTGAAATCAAATCGTTAAGGAAACAGATGAGTGTTGAACTAGAATACGATAAAGTAGGCGACTCCTTAAAGGAGCTGATAAATAAGATACAGAATTTACCCAAGAAACCCATACTCTCAATTAAGGTCAAAGGAAAGAATCTCACTAGTGAGAAAATAGCTATTAGCTTAGAGCCCCTCGGACAATACACATTACATCTTGAATGGGAGCCAATCTTTGAAGAAGAGACACAATATTCTTACATAAGTAAACCCTCAGACTTGGATGAAGAAATGTTCAAGGTAGCTGTTAACATCCTCGGAAATTCAGATAAAGCAACCTTCGCTTTAGAAGAGCTTTTGCCACTACTCTCCTTTGACAAAAAAAATGAAGCCGCTGAGTTGATGTGGAAGGCTTACAGGGAAGGTGTTTTAAAGCTTGATTGAAAAGGTAGTCCTAAAAAACTTTATTTCTCATGCAGACACCGAAATAGTGCTTGAGGAAGGTGTTAACGTATTTATTGGACCAAACGGGGCCGGCAAATCTTCAGTTATTGACGCAATCACATATGCACTGTTCGGCGAACATACAAGAAACGAGAACAGAAACCTTCTAAGACAAGGGGCCTCAAATGGTGCTGTAGCAGTAACGTTTTCAGTCGATGGAAGAAGGTTCTTAGCTGAAAGACGGTTTACTGTAGGAGGCAAACTTGAATCTGCAACATTAAGGGACTTAAGCGACAAACACCTTATTGTAGCTGGGGAGAGAAAGCAGTTTGAAGAATCTATGAAAATGGAAGTTGAAAAAATACTTCAAATGGATTATTCGAGGATAAAGGTAGCTGCAATCGTGCAACAGGGTGAACTGAATGCGATAATAAACTGTGACCCCCGTGAGTTGAAGGAGCTTATAAACAAGATAATTGGATTAGATAAACTGGATAGAGCTTTCTCGAATGCCAAAGATGCAATAGACCTTTTTAGAGCCAAGCTCAGAAACAACTACGGATACGATGACAATAACCTCGGAGCCATCCTATCCCAGATTAAGGAATTGCAGAAGGAAAAAGAGGGTGCAAAGGAAAACCTTGACAGGATAAATTTAGAATACCAAGAATTATTAAAGAAAGAGGGTGAGATTAAGAACAGGCTTAAGGAGTTAGAACCATTAAAGGAAAAGGTGGCCAAAATAGAAACTCAGAGAAAAAACTTGTTCAAATACGTGGAAGGAAAGGTGAATGATTGGAGACAAAAGATAAAGGAAATGGATAATATAATAAAAGAGGGGAAAAAACATCTAGCCATAGTGCAGGAAAAAGAAAGTTTCGAAGAAGAGAAAAAGAAGATAATAGAAAGAGAAAATAAATTAGTTGAAGAAGAGAGGAATCTAAACTCATTACTGGGCTCATGGAAGGGGCAGTTGGAGTTTGCAGAAAAACTCGAGTTTAAGGATAACATATGTCCTGTATGCGGAAGCAGGGTAGAAAAAATAAATGATATATTTGACAAGAAAGAAATCAGTAAACATATAGAAGAGTTAACCAAAAGGTTAAAAGAAATATCTAGTGAATTGAAGCAGATAGAAAAGTTAAAGGAGGAACTCAATACTCAAGAAAAGAATTTGATTAAATCTAAGGTTTGGTTAGAAGACCATAGTATACAGAATACTGAACAAATAACCCGATTCGAAGAAGAGAAAAATCGAATCATGGAAAGGTTAAACAAGATTCCCGCTAACCTAAGTTTAGCAAACCTCCAACTTATGGTATTTGACGACTATTCAAAGAGTATCGTAAAGGAAATAACCTCACTTGAGGGGGAGGTTAAAGCATTCGACGAAGAAGAGTACAATTCTCTAAGAAAGGAGCTAGAAGAAAAGGTTCAGCCTAGGATAAATGAAAAAATTGGAGAAAGAAGCAGATTTGAGGAAAAGAAAAATACAGCCGAAAGGAAGTTGAAGAAGTTAGAGGAAGTTTATAAAGAGATAGAAAAGGCAAGCAATTTCCTCAAATTTTGTGAGAAGATAAGGGCTGAAATATTTAACAGGGACGGGGTTCTTGCAATGAGCCTCAGATCTTGGGCGCTCAAGGAGATATCCTCTAGGGCTTCGGAGTATATAAGATTATTTGGCCTCGGTATTTCAAGAATAAGCATAGAAGAAAGGAGAAGGGGAATAGATATAGAATGCTATGGAAGCAGAGGATTAACTGAAATTAAATCGATGAGTGGTGGAGAACAGGTTGCCATAGCATTAGCGCTCAGGTTTTCGATGGCAGATTTGATGGGCAAAGGAAGAATCGACTTCATAATCCTTGATGAGCCAACAGCACACTTAGACGTTGAAAGAAGGAAGTCTCTGGTCGAGCTAATCAGCAACCTCAACCACAGGTATATGGGCACAGCTTTAAAACAGATAGTAATAATAACACACGACGAAGACATTTTCGCCAACTCAGAAGTAAACGCCCTATTCAATTTCCAGAAAACAGATAATATAACTAGAGTTTCAAAGACTTAATGGACTTTCTGGAATCAAACTCTAGCGCAAAAAAGGAGAAGATGAACTTCTAAAAATTCTCTCAATAAAACATGAGCCTCCACCATATATTTTAAGAGACCAAATTTTAATTGGAAATATAGATTTATGCTATATAAAAAAGTATAAAACTTGTAAAGTGTGTAGACAAATGGGAAAGTGAAAAAACATGTGGTTTAGAAGAAGTAGGGTGGAAAAGGATTTGGATAAAATAGTTGAAAAGATTAGTGTAGCCTCTGAAAGGCTTTCAAAGGCATCAGAATATCTTGTTCAGGTAACACAATATCTTAATAGCAGTGTCCAATCTCTTCATAAAACATATGAAGAGTCGTTGAAGGAGATAAAGAATTCTTTTGAAAGTTTGAGGGAGGAGTTGAAGAAGACTAATGAAAGGTTTGACACTTACATCAAAAACTTGGATAAGATGCCAACATCGTTAGGTGACGTTCATGCAGAGCTTGTTGCAATACATGATGCGATAGAGGAAACAAACAGCAGGCTTTCTTTTGACAGTTTCGCAATATTCAATGACATAGAACTTATTCTCCGTAACATTGAAAACACTGTGGCAAGCATCGACCGTGAAGTAAGCAGTCTAAGATGGAGCACATAATAAGATATCCAAAGTAGAGTATATGGCGAAAGTTTACAAAGCCTATTCGATTTCCTTCATAGGGTCCATACTAATAAAAATGTATCTTCTTCTACTGGTTCCTTTAGAATTGGTCTACGGCAAAGTTAATGCAACAGAACTGCTTAAATCAGTTACTTTTACACCATTTTTTTCTGCAACAAATGAGGCAATAAATGTCACGTTTTTTGGACAAGGTTTCTTTATAGCGAAAGAAATAACACCACTTCCCGATTCAATAAGATACCAGTTATTGACAGTAAATATTGTACCCTTTCCATCAGATGTAAGATACTTTTTTGTATCAAGGAAGACAGCGTCTCCTGATTGTGAAAAAATATCTACATAGACTGGTTGAGACGCTTCATCAAACTTGAATATAAAACTAAAGCTATTGATTTTCGTATTAGTAGTTGGTGTAATACCGTAGCCTACGTAAAGAATATAATAATCGCTTCCCATTTTTATTGGAGAATTAACAAGTACGCCTGCTATTGGTGCTTTTTCGTCGTAGATATACATTATATAACCCTTTTCAGATAATTTAAAATCTTCTACTGTAAGTCCTAGCTTTCCCACTCCAGATTTGGGTGCACCATACATAATTTCTGCCATAAGGCCAATTAAAAATAGCAATGAAAATATTATCAATATTGCAAGAATAGCTTTACCAAGAATGCGGCTCTTTTTAGGTTCAGGTTTAACTTTTGTGGTAACTAATACTTGCTCACTCTTTTTGTCAACCTTTTGCTTTTGCTGGACTGGTAAGGTTGTTTCTTCAAGTTTATCCTTAACCTGTCTTAAATTGTATCCACAAAAGTAGCAGAAGCTCGCTTCTTCAGGAACCTCTTTACCACATTTTGGGCAAAAAGGCATTTCTATCACAAATTTGTTAGCAGCTCAGTCTTATTTTAATATTTTGGTAGTCTTATTATTGCCTCGTCTGGTGGCAGTGTTGTAACATACTCCCATCCTTGCATTATCCACTGTTTTACTTCACTCAATTTCACTACCTTTTGTGTGTTGCCGTTTAATCCTAGAGCCTGCATTGATTTTCTTTTCATAAGCTCTTTCATCTGTTCTGCTGTCAGCTTTGATAGGTCTCCGAGTTCCTCTATCTCTTTTTCACTGTATCCTGCTAATGTGAGAAAATGTCTGTTGAATGTTGCAAGCAATTCTTCTCTGCTCATCTGCTCTTTAGCAGAAGTTGTCTGCAGATACTTCTGAGACCTCTTATACGCTTCCCTCATATCCTCTATAACCTGCTCTGGAAGCTTCTGCTTGTTTGTAGTATAACGGTTTTCTATGTCCCCCTTATGCCCCATCCAGAAGATGCGATAGTCTCTTAAGACTTGCCCCTTTGACTCGGCAAGCATAAGCTGTGTATCGAAATATGACCTCAGCACATACGGCCTCCACGGGAAGCCGGCCCTTCTTATGGCAGCCCTAATTATGTCTCCAACGTTTACGGCTCTAATGAAAGGCTTCATCCCCACTTTAGGGGTTATTATTGCCGAATCTGGACCCAACTTTTCCCCCTGCCTTATACGCTCTTCTAGATAGTCTTTAAGGTACTCGCACCCCTCCTCACTTAAGAACGTGAAGTACTGGTGCCGAGCCTTGCTAAGCTCCTTCCTCACTATAACCATCGTTGGAATCTTTTCAAAATCTACCCTACCATCCTCTATCCTCATTTCAGGAAAATCTCTAACCCTTAAGCCATCATCTCCCAAATAGTTTCCTAAAACCTCAATCCTCAACCCAGAATGTGCCATGAGAACACACGCTGTCCTAGCCTTCTTGTCCCCAGACAAGAAAATCTTTCTCAACTCCTCTATAGTGGGAACACGTTCATCCTTCAACGAAGGAGTGTCCCTTGCACCCATTATCTTCAACTTAACCCTAATATCCTTGTCATTAAAAGAAAGCCAAGAACGTAAAGCCTTAACAATCGACTCAATATAGCTTCCAGCAAACCCTTTAGCCTCAAGCTCAGAAACCAAATCCATAAGCATATTCTTAATCCTACCAGCATCCAAGGAAACAAAATCCCTAGGAGAAACACCCTTCAACTCACAAAAAAACCCAAGCCTCCTCAAATAAACGTCAGCAGTAACCCTTGAACCCCTAGCAACATTACTATACCACCTCCTAACATCAGAATCCTCAAGCAGACGAGCATACTTTTTTCCCATAAACAAAACTTGAAAGAGCACAAATATAAACATTTCGGCTCAAACCCAAAATAAAGTGGACCGAGCGGGACTTGAACCCGCGACCTCTCGCGTGCGAGGCGAGCGTACATACCAGCCTGTACTATCGGCCCAAGTTTTCTCGGTATACGGTTTAATTCTTCATCCCCGTTTTTGGTCAGTTCGCCCGTCGAAGCAACCGTATACCTTTAAGACATCATAAATTCTACTATAAAGGGTTTAACTTAAGTTTTTCTGCTAGACTAAAAGAAAACTATTTTAATAGAATAGCTATCTATAATATAGGGTTATATTGATGAATATATCAAATAAGAACAAACATTTTCTATTCGCTTTAGCAATACTTATTTCATTTACTTTAGGCTTTTTTATAGGAGTATATCTTAAAAATACCAGTATGAAAGAATTACCTGAAGAAATAAATTCACAATTGAAGAGATTCAAATTCATAAACAGGAATACAGGTTTAGAAATATCTGATTATAAAGTTATAGGTTCAACAAGAGGAACATATGATTTAAGCGGTGCAATCTTTGAAACGTTTGTAATAGGGTTCGAGGATAGACCATCAGGTGCAAGCGCTGATCAAGATTACCTAGATTTGATCATAGAAATAAAACGTGTTCTAGGCGAAAGAAAATGTGTTTTTAGAATGGCCCAAATTGGATTAGATACAATAGACGTCTACTTAGATGATAAATATATAGGCAGTCTAAGACCATTAATAGAAATTGAAGTTTCATATTAAATAAGTGCCGAGGGCCGGACTTGAACCGGCGACAGCCCGGTCTTCAGCCGGGTGCTCTCCCAGGCTGAGCTACCTCGGCTTTACATGACAATAATATTCCCTAGTAGCCCATTAATAACTTTTATGTTAAATGATTCTTTCAAAAAATTTTAGAGAAAAAATACGACCACTTAAGATATAAATTTTTGGGTTAAAATCCCAAATAAAATTATACGTCTAAAAACGCGTCATTTCTTTAATAGTATATTTCCTAATTTTTCTTCTCTGTATTCCCCAAAGGAAGTAATTAATATATAGTTTTAATTCCTTATAGATATTGTAAAGGAATAAATATCATTAACTAATAATTGACAGTTAGTGAATTTTTTGGAAGAAGATGAATCTGATTGGTTCATACGTTCAAAAACAAAGATCCATCCTTGGGAGTTGAATAATGAAGGAAGGGGTCAGGCATTAGTTTTAAGATATGCTGGTTGCAATCTTAGGTGCCCCTTATGTTATGCTTGGAAGTATGCTTGGGCCGAAAATGGAGGGTATAAATATATAGTAGAAGGTGTTTGAAGGCCTTAGATAATGTTCCATCGATGGTCAAAAAGAAAATAGTTTGGATAAGAATTCAGGGAGGTGAGCCCTGTCTATCCTATAGCAGAACGCTAAAAACCATTAAGTTTGCTGCGGCAGCTCTAGATACTGTCTATCAGAATGGGTTAAATTACTGTAGAGTGACACGAGTAGTCATACAAACCAATGGATGGCTCTTTAATACTTTGAATAAAAAACCAGTTAGTTATGGATTAGAAAAGAGTTAGAAAACTCCTTAAATAATTTAAAAAAGGAAAAAGTGGTGTTTGAAATATCTTTTAAATCTTCCAATAATTCTTTACTTTAAAGTAATCAGTTAACGAGGTACAAAAATTTTCTGGAGCAAGTAGTCATGCCTCTATGGAACAATGGAATCAATAATCTTTCCGTGTATCCTGTAGCTGGTTTAGCTCCATCTATAGACTTGCATAATATATGGCTTGTTCCTGTGGAACCTAATACGGAAACTCCGCTTTTTCATCCAAGTAAGTGGTCAAATGATTTTAGGAAAATGGTTGAACATTTTATAAACAAAATAGTGCCAAAATATGATGTCTATGAAGATTTTAGAAAAAATCCAAGTACTGGCAATGGGAAAAAGCTTGCTATAGAAGAATTAGAGCCTACAAACTTTCAAACTTCTTGGATAAGTGGATACGCAGGAGCTTATAATAAATTAGGATTTAGGTGTATAACACCTATCCAAAATATATTAAGAAAATTAAATAATACTCCTGATCCTCAGTGGATGGCTCTTTTCAAAAGAAAAAAATTGGTGCAACGTCTTAGAACAGATACCTGTTGCCAATAATCCAAGTAACCTTAAACAAAATATAAAAGAAATGAGACAATACTTTTATCCCTCTCACCCTATTAAACACTATCCGTACCTTTAGCTCCACCCTATTCGATTATTATAGGATAGTGAGTTCTGGTCCATGATATAGTTGATGAGGATAAAAATATTGTTTCAACTACCGTGAAATAATTTAAGCCTATAGAAATGAGGGTGCATCAACAACCACCAAAACAACACTTCTCCTTATTTATCTGTTCTAATGCATCTATTTCAATGCTCTCCTAGACCAGAAACTTTTTTTCATATAGTTGTCAATTATATTCTTTAGCCTTATAACAGAATGTTTGACCAACAATATTACTGTTGCTCGTACTATTGATAGTGCTGACGAACCTTGTTCTAACAAAGTGGTGCGACCGCCGAGAATATAAATTTTTGGGTTAAAATCGTATTGAGCATTTTAATATAATAGAATTTGTGTATTTAAAGTATCATGGTATTTTTTTACCCGACCTTAATCTTCTTTTTTCTATGGTGATCGCTTAAAGAGTTTTTTATATATGATTGTTCTTACTTTTTCCCTCAACTTCCTATCTGGAATGTAATTTTCTAGCTTGGCATCAATGTCTTTGTTTATCTTTTTAAAAGCTGCCGTATATTCTTTTAGAATATCTTTCATTATCTTTTTATTTTTTGGTATCTTGACCAAAGTGGAGCCGTTAAGGATTGCATAGTATACCCATTGAGCCTCTTCTAAAGAAGAGCAACTAATTCTTTCATCATCCACTTTTACAAAAAATCCTCCTAAATCGGAGCCTAATTCTGGCTGGCCTTCAGGTACTTCCATAGTTTCACATTCGTAATCACCTATATAGTCGTTTGGAAACTTCTTAAGTTCGCTTACATTGATTTCTCTCAGTATCCCTTCTGCTAACGCTTCTGGGTCTGCGCTACTCACTTTCTTTCTTTTTTCCACACTTTTCGCCCTTTCTATTCGATCCTTTACAAGCTTTATGACAGCCTTGTAAACTTCCAATTGTTCTTTTTCAGATAAGCCTAGAATTTCACCCATTACAATTTTGTCCAATTCCCTTCTGTCAGGCTTCACCTTATCCAAGGAAACTTCTTCTGGAGAATTAGCACCAATTTCTGCAAAAACTGTATCGATTTGTCGCTTACTAAAATATTGGAAAATACCTTTAATCTGCTGAATAAATTTAGGATTCAATTTATCTATGTCTAATACAGGAAGTTGTTTTACATCCATCACTTCTGTTTTTAGTGTTCCTAAACCAAGTGTACTTCTTCCATAGATTCCACCTTCTCTAAACAGCATGTATAGCGTGGTGTTGAGCAGTGCACAATAAAATTCAGGGTTCTCTTTAGGTTTAATTTCTACATGGTCGATAACATATAACCCTATCTTGTTGAGATAAACGCAGTGTTTGTTATACGGTGTCCTTACCCAAATTATATCACAGGTTTTTCTTTTACCCAAATCATACCATTTTTCTTTTAAGATTCTTCCGCTGTATCCCTTACTTTCTCCAAAATTTATATATTTTAAAACATTTGTCGTTCTAAGTTTTTCTTTATCTTCATGAACAAGCAGTATTCTGTTCCTGAATTTTCGTATATCATCTAAGAGAATTTGGTCGCTTTCTTTTGGGCTCCTAAATACAGGATTTAAATATCTTTCCTCTATTCCCCATTTTTTGATTTCTTCTTCTTTAAGTACGTAAAACTCATAAGGCCACGGGATATACCCTCGCCTAACCTCAGCTATTTCCTTTAATGGGATGAGTAAATGCTTACCTTTTTTAATAATCGGGCTTAAAAATTTATCTTCGATTCTTTCCATTTCTATTTTTATATCGTCAAAATAGAAAAACTCGTTATTCCCAGTAATAATGCCACCCATTACATCTGCAATTTCTTTCAACGGAACAAATAGGTGTTTACCTTTTTCAAGAATTATGTAGAATATTTCAGGAGCTCGAAGATACTTGCCCCATTTGGAGCCAACATATTGTTTTTCTTCTTCATCGTATCCTTCATTCCAAAGTTCAAGTTGTGATTTTGGATAAATTCTTAATTTATCGTCTTCATACAGTTTGTTTGTACTTTCAACTAGTTTCACCAATTCTTCAATATTTCTAAATCTTTTGTCGTCTTCACTTTCTGGTATCAATTCCTTTAATGGAACTTTTAACTGAACAAATTTGACTAAATTCTCTTCTCTCTCTTTCTTATCCCCACATCTTTCCAAAATCGTTATTACTGTGTTGATGTCAGCATCGGGAAACACTCTTTCTTTAGGCTCAATTATCGCTATAATTTTGCAGTGTTTCAAGAAAAATTCTTGAAAATATTTTCCATAGTCCACGTCTAACCAAGAGTTAGATGTGATATAGCCAAATCGCCCACCATTTTTGAGGAACCTTAGCCCATGGAAAAAGAAGTAGCCATGAAGGCCGACTCTTAACCCTAATTTCACATCTTTACCCCAATCATTTGCTAGAGCTTTTTGCAATTTTTCTTTATAATCTTCCACATAAGTTTCCAGTTCTTCTTGTCTTGTGTAAGGTGGATTGCCTACAACAACATCTAACTCTGGTGGCAACTCCACTTTTATCTTCTTTCCACTCAACGTCCCAATACTTTCTTTAGAAGGTTCTGGCCACCTAGCAACCGTGGAAGGTGTTATATCAAAAAAATCTTTGCATAAAACCAAAGGATAATTTTCAACTTTGCTCAATTCTCTGGACGCTAGGTTGATCATCGATAAATGGGCTGCAAACTTGGAGATATCCACGCCGATTATTTGTTTCAGTATCTCATCATGAGTTTTAGAGGAATTAAGATACTTTATTCTCGCATAAGCTCTGACCAAAAAGGTACCTGCACCACATCCAAAATCTGCAATCTTCCCATCCGCGTCCCTTATGCAGAAGGTGTTGATAATATCAACCACATCAGGGTTTGTGTAGTATTGGCCAAGAGTATGTCTTTCATCATCGGGTATTAGCCTATCAAAAATATGCCCCAAATCCTTGTATCCAAGCTTAGTGAAATCATACCTAGAAAAACCATTAAGAAAACTAATTAAATTGGGGACAACATCATCAGGTATTGGAATCTTCTCTAGAAAGTCAAACCCAAAAATCGTTTCATAGTCTCCAGTAGTTTCCTTTGCAATATCGAAATATTTTTGAAGTTCTCGCTTTAATCTATCCCCATCCTTAATGGTCTCTGAGATTTGGAGAGGTTCAATTTTCTTTATCTTCCTTAACGTGTTATAAAACACCACCTTGTTCATCAACAGGTACAAAAATTGTCTGGCTATTTTTTCAAAATCTTCATTCGTAGAGGGAGGATTCCAGCCCTGGGAAACAAACCATTCAATCAATTCTTTTCTAAACTTTTCGTTTGTTCCAAACAGCCTTTTAATTTCAACAGTAATCGGGAAATAAAGTGAATCTACAACAGTTCTCAAAGAATAAATGAAGAATTCATCAACAGGCACGGTCGGCAATACCTTCTTTTCGATGTAAATTTCAACCAATTCTATTAGAAATCTTCTCAAAGAATCTCTGAACTTATTTTCGACCTCAGGATAGTCTATCTCCCTCAAGTTCTTGATTCTAGCAAGATGATAAATTCCCTTTCTTCTTTCCTCCCAATTCATTGCCCCTTCTTCAAAAGTTTTCCATAAAACAAGTTCGTTAAAATTGCATGTGGCAAAATATGGAACCTGTGGAGAAGCTGTAGAAGCCTTATTTTGGGCATCATTAATAACATGCCAATCGGTGGGACCCCAAGACGGTTGTTTCAATTCAATTAAACATACAGGTTTTCTCAACCTCTTTTCCCAAATTATAATGTCAGGAAATTTCCTTTTAGAACCATCAGGCAAACTTATTTCGATTTGGGCGTCAGCCCTATCAAAGGGCAATTTTTCGTCTTCAATAATTTTGTTTATCCATTCTACGACCCTTTGCCTTATAGAATCCTCAACATAGCCGAAATGAACGAACCTATCAGACGAGCTCATCAGATCATCTTTCAACGTTCTATATTTTATTTTTTTACTTAAATTATTCAAGACGCTCTAGTTTATGAAACTTACCATCTTAAAAAGTCAAAATAACTTCCCCTTACTAATAGAAGAATTCAAGTTTATACTTCCGTAGTTCATGCATAGAACGTAAGGCGCAAAAATGTTGTAACAAGTTTTGAGCATAGTTTTAATTGAGGTGTGATTTTTCCGTAATTTTACATTCCCTAAATTTTAAGGTAGTGTTATATTAGATACACACACTGCGAATAATGTTTAATAAATGCTTCATAGAATGCAACTAGCAGAAAACTCTCTAAGAGGAAGGAAAGGAATGAGTGAAGAACTCAAGGGATATATTGACAGGAAAATGAGAATAGGCAAAATAGATGGTTTTCTTCTGTATCTGACCTCTTTATTTGGGTTTCTATACTCATTAATTCAGTATTTCTTTACCACTAAAGAGGATATTGTTTACTTTATACCCTTGCTGATTCCAGGGTTGATCTTACCTATTTATTTTGGGTATTATCGTGGAGCCCTAAAGGATAGAGCTGAGGATAGAGTTAGAGGCTGGCTTTATCTCATAGTCGGCTCTCCTTTTTATGCTTTACCACTTCTTAGCCTCCTTATCCAAAAACAGATTGGACACTTCTCCATAGGCATTGCGGGAATTGTTCACTTCATGCTGACAATTTCAATGGCGCCTCTACTTTATGGATTCCTAGATATAGCATTAATTAAACAAAAGTTAGAGGGGTTTATTTTTTATCTATGTGGAAGGAAAAGCTCATTTGTTACAGATAAAATGAGTTCAGAAACGCTTTTTTCAGCTATATCTCTCTCACTGGCTCTTCCAATGGTTCCTTTAATCAAATTCTCCTTATCAACTGAATTCCTAACTAATTTTCTTTTTATGATCCCCTTTATTATTATGATCCCATTCTTAATTATTGCATACTTTTTATGTCGCTCTAGTGAGAGGTTGGACATTCTTTCTAGTTACCTTGAATATTTAGAAATTAGGCAATCAGAGCCTTTACCAGGATACCATCTTTTGAAAAAGATGGAAAGAATCATTTTTAAAATTTTATTATTCTCTATTTTTATTGCTGCTCTTATTTTGACGTTATCGAGTGACTTATCACTTATAATTGGAACCGCCCTCATTACTGCAACATCTTTAATATATCTGTTCTTAGCCATAATGTCCGAAAGATATTCACCTAGACCCATTCCAAGGATCAAAAATGATGTAGAAGTACCTAGTGAAGTTAAAAAGGTGTTAGAGAAACTAATTGAGAAGCATTCAAAAGTTAAAAGAAAACTATAGTCGGGATAGACATATACTTTTTACTTGGATAATGTATTCAAGGTTTTTAGAGCAGAGTCACTTAAAGAATAGAGGGGAAGTTAAATGGAAATAGAAATTATTGAGATTCCGCCTATTCAACTTAAGTGGAGTGAATGGACTCCTTGGGATTCTCTTAAACTTAATGCGAGGATAGGGGGCGTTAAAGTTCCTAATAAAAAGTCGGGTGTTTATGAGGTGAAGTATAGAGATTGCGATGAGCGATTAACCATAGGGAAAGCATCCAACTTAAGAAGGCGGATCAAACGGGGATTGGTAGAAGGAAAAATTCCGCACTCGGCTGGAAAAAAGATACATGCTTATGAAGACACTTCAAAGATAGTTGTAAGGTGGGCTGTCACAGACAGGCCTGCAGCTGTTGAAGAAGAACTGCATAGGAGACATTTAAATAGATTCGGTAAGCTTCCAAAATATGTTAAACATACATAATAGAGGAGACCATCATTTTTAAGAATCTTCTACACAACTATATAATAATGTTATCAGGAGCCCGTCTTCACTTTCGCTTCTCCAATCTTTCCCTGAAAGATCATTTAACTTGTTCTTAACCATGCACCCTAAATTAATACTATCATAATAAAAAAAGTTTTGGTACGAGCCACCATTCTGATTTAGTCCGATTTTAATTCCAGCCTGATTAATAATTCCATCTTTTTCTAGAATTATCTCATGTTGTTTGGCTGAAATTACTGGAATTAATTAAAATGTAAAAAAAATTGACAGAAGAGCTGAAAGAGCAGAAATTATGGCAGCTATCACCCCTCCAATCGTTAACCCTCTAAATATCTTAAGAAATTCCTCAATTATCTTTTGTATGTTAGAATGCTCAAAAACAAGTTCTCCGTATTCGGTTATCAACACTTTCTTCACATTAGACTCACCCGTCTTTATCATTTCTCGAAGATTTTGGAGTTGCTTATAACTCCCATAAGCTAACCAAGCAAAGATAATAAAGGCAAATACATGCCAAATTAATTTAATTGCAATCATCATTATTCTCAAATATCATTGTTCTCTAAATAAATATTTTCTATTGTCAATATGAAGAATAGGGATAAAGGATATTGTGATACCATGGTATCATAGGCAAAAAATGGTATACAAAAATCTGAACAGTTCATATCGTCTGTCCCACAGTTTTTCTAGAATTCGAATGGGCTTTTTTCTTTTTTTGGAGGCCCAAACAGCCATCCAATGTCTTCTGCGAGAAGGTCTGTTATGTCTTTGCCATGCCATTTTGGCGGAGGCTTTATCGTGAACTGGGGCCTCCTTCCATCATATATGGGGACACCTATTGCTTTCATGAGATGTTTCTGGTCTCTTGTCTTGGAATACCTGTATAATTGGAACTCTAGGTAAACTTGATGGGCTAAAGGGTTAGAGCTCTTGTTTGGTGCAACCATATACTCTATTTCCCCTTTCCTGTTTACACCAATTTCTGGATACAATGTTACGAAATCAGATTTTCTAGAACCTTCTCTCTTGCTTATCTTCACTATAAAGAACTTCATCACCTCGTGAACTGCTTCCCTTCTTCTCTTCAACCTTGTTTCAGCAACCCTCCTACATAGTCTCATGATATGAGACAATTCAAGAAAAGTGGATGGCTCACGGATCGTCATTATCGGATAATTGTGGTAAACGCTCCTCTCAAAAACCTTCGTAGTATCAACCTTGTTTATTACACATATCACACACTTATGCTTTTGAATACCATCCCACATCTTCTCTCTAAAATTAATACAAAAAATATTATAAAAAATTTAGGCATACCTAAAATACTATATACAA
>CALHLD010000007.1 GCA_938034445.1 uncultured archaeon
TACTCAAGAGGCTGGAAAATATGCTGGCTATTTTGCAAGGGACACTGATCAGATGGTGGTTGAAGATCTAAAAAGGAAAGGATTACTTGTTCATTTTTCAAAAATAGTTCACGAATATCCCACATGCTGGAGGTCTCATCACCGTCTTGTATGGCTTGCGAGGAGAGAGTACTTTTATTGGGTGGATAAGATTGGTGAACATGCTCTTAAGGCTGCTGAGAAGGTAGAATACTTTTTTGAGGCACCTAAAAACAGGTTCCTTAATATAATTAAGGAAATGAAGCCATGGTGTATTTCTAGGGAAAGGGTTTGGGGTACACCTCTACCAATTTGGGTTTGTAGTGGTTGTGGGGAAAAAATTGGCCTATTTTCTAGAAAAGAGATTATAGAAAATGCTATTGAGCTTCCTGATGGCGAAAATTTTGAGCTTCACCGTCCTTGGATAGATAGAATTGTTGTAAAATGTAAAAAGTGTGGTGGTAAAGCGTATCGTGAACCATTCGTCTTAGACACGTGGCATAATTCAGGTGCCTCTCCATATGCTGGATTCACTGATGAAGAATATCAAAAGTATGTTCCAGTCGAATTTTTGACGGAAGGCATTGACCAGACAAGAGGTTGGGCATATAGTCTTCTAATTTTAAATGTAATACTTACGAGAGGCCCGAATCCGCCCTACAAAGCTTTCCTTTTCCAGGGACATATTCTTGGGCCTGATGAATCAAAGATGTCTAAGAGTCTTGGAAACATAATTGATGCAAATAAGACTTTAAGAGAAAATTCAGTTGACGCTACAAGGTTCTATTTGGTGTGGAAGAATTCTCCAATATCAACGCTAGTCTTCAAGCCTGAAGAAATTTATGGTCGACCCTTTCAAGTACTGAATACACTTTATCATCTACATCTATATTTTCAGCAAAATAGTGTTTTAGACGATTTTGATGACAGAATATATACTATCGACTGGTGTATTTCAAACAATCTTCTAGCATTTTTTGATAAATGGGTTTTGTCAAGATGCCAAAAGTTGATTGACTCGGTAACAAGCTATTATAGGCGTGCAGAATATAATGAAGCTGCCAGAGAGCTTGAAAGGTTTATTATAGAAGAGTTGAGCCAAAAATATGTTCCAATCATCAGGAGGGAACTTTGGACAGACGACCCTAAAACTCTTTCAAGGAGATTAGCAATATATGCTGTCCTATCATATTGTCTAAAAACGGTTGATATTCTCTTACATCCTATAAGTCCATTTATTACAGAAAAGTTGTACCTAGAATGTTTTAGAGAAAGAAGGGAATCAATATTATTAGAAAGACTTCCAAAGTCTAGAATTGAGCTTGTAGATGATGAAATTGAATCAAAATTCAAGTTGGTTGATGAAATGATATCTGAAACTAACGCTTTAAGAATGAAAGCTAAGCTAAAGAGAAGGTGGCCTGTTGAAAAAGTTGTTTTCATATTTGATAAGCCTACCACTTTCACTGGAGAGGAGCTTTCACTACTTAGAGAGCTCTGTAACACAAAGCAAATTGAAATATACGATAATATGAGCTTTGCTCCAGTTAAACTTGATGTTAGACCAAACTTGCAAGTTTTAGGTAAAAGGTTCAAAAGAGATTTGCCACTCTTGCTTGAAGCATTAAATAGGGTTGATAGGAACGCTCTTGCACTAAAATTGCAAAAAAGTTTGGAAGTTTCATTAGAAGTTGATGGAAAGGTTTTCAATCTATTAAAAGACGATTTTGAATACCTTATAATTCCATTGGAAGGCTACATTTTACAAGATTCGTCCTTTGGAAAGGTCATATTAAAAAGTGTGAGGGATGAAACCTTAATTAGAGAGGGTATACTAAGAGATGTTGCGAGAAGAATACAGGCCTATAGAAAAGAATTAGGTCTTAATCCTGCACAGATTGTTAAATCCGTTCATATTTGGTCTGATGATGAAGAAGTATTGAATACTGTAGAATCTTATTTAAATGATCTAAAGTTTCTGGTGAGGGCTGAAAACATAGAGTTAGTAAAAGAAGTTGGAGCAGATGTTAAAAAAATAGAGTTTGACGATAAAGTTCTTAGAATAAAAATTGTGCCATAATTGAAGTCTAACCTAATATAATCTCATGTTATAATAGCGTTTATCCATACATTGGTTGATGATTCATAAAGTCCTCTTGTGCTATAGGAATTTTTGTTATGACATCTATTGTTTCTTCTAGGCTTTTCCTATTTAGTAGCCATGTTATTGAGGACGCTAATGGAGCTGGCGCTTCCCCCTCTAAATCTAATTCCTTTTCTTTCATTTCGTTAAAAGAGTTTTTGAGTTCCCTGTTTAGGCTGTGTATGCTTTTCATGCAAATCTTTTGCCATTTCTTTATTGAAATTATGTTTGGTTTATCTAATGTTCTCTTAAGAAGCCTTTTCTCGTAGTTGTTACAAAATCTTTTTTCTGAATCCTTTTTCTGTACTATTTTACAGTATGTTTTATAGACTAATCCCATTTTTCTTTTTACTTCACTTACCTTATAGATTAAATTTACTCCAAAGTATGGAATCTCTTCTCTCCTTTCAATCTCAAGGTTTGTCTCAAAACCTAGTACTACTGGAACTAAAAGATTTTCTGGACTACTTATATCATATTCTGGTCCTATACTGAAATAGTTTACATCAGAATATATTGATAGCATTAAACTTAATGCTTCTGAAGAATAGGAGTTGGCATAGATTATGTCTATACTCTGGTCTTCCTTTAATTTTGATGCAAAGAAGGCTACAATATGGCATGCCCTCTCTAAAACCGATGTCATTTCTCTTCTCATTTTAAGTTTCCAAGCTGTATTTGATAGCCAGAATCTAATATTCTTCTCTCCAATAGAAATATGCTCCCTAAACCTTTCATTATTATATAGCATCTCAAGCATTCTTTCAGCTTTTTTTGCTCTAATCTTTCTCAAGAGGCTTAAGGACTCTTGGAAGGATATCACCCTCTTATAGTATAGTAGTTGCACTAGAGATGATATTACAAGTTTCTTCTCTCTCTCATTATTTATTTGCATATTGGGCAGCAACATGGGATATTTTATTGATGGATTTAAAGATAATAATCAAATAATGTACTTTAGCTTAGGAAATTTTTGGACACCTTTTCCAGGCTCTATTGCATAGGGTATCATTTCGGATATGTCTTTGTTTCTCAAAAAAGGTGATAGAAATGTTGATGGAGGGTTAAGGTTTATATCGGTTCCATATGCTGCAGGAGATAGTGAGGGTAAAACTATGAGAGTTTTTTTGTCAATTTTTCCATGTAAAAGGCATTTGAATCTGTGTATGTACCCCAATTTATCTCTTATTGCTATTGATGGATGTTCGTGTCCTAATATGATAAAGTTTGTTGTATCGAGTTCTTCTTCTGAAACATGTCCGTGTGTGAATGTCATGTCCCCTATTATGGTACTGGGCTGTATTAGTTCTATATTGAATTCTTTAAGTATTGTAATGATATAGTTGTCGTGGTTGCCTCGTACTACTCTAAGTTTTACATTAAGTTCTTTTAAGCTTGATATAAGTTTTTTTGTTGAAATCCATTCGCTTGGTGAAGGGTAGCCGAATTCATGTTTTACGTCCCCTAAAATTAGTACCTCTTTTAAACTCATTTCCTTTACCGGTTTTATGATAAAGTTTATTATTTTTGGAGCTAGTGATGATGGTAAATGTATTCCTTCTGCCTCTAACTCTTCTTCTATACCAAAGTGTAAGTCTGACACCACTAATATGCTGTCGTCTAAGATTAGGGCTGGCCACGGTTCTACTATCTTCAACCGTTTTGTCAATTTAATTTCGGAAGTCAAACAAATACTATAACCTTCTACAGCCTTTCATATAAGATTTAGGTTTCTGTAAGCATTATGCCGCTTGCTCTTATTCTTGAAATAACTTCATCGTATAAGTCTCTTAATAGTGCTTTTTTGTCTTCCATTAAAACGATATCACTGTATCCTGTTAATAGCATGTCATGCGAGAATGGTGAGGGTAAGTCATATGGTTTTAGTATAATAAATCTTCTAATACCCTTTTCTATTTCCTCTATCACTTTTGTAGCGTTCTCGACGTCCATTAAGTCTTCAACTATTTCCCTATAGGTTTCATTTAAAACTGGAAAGTCTTTTAATTCTTCAACTAGTGTCATTAGGGTTTGTGAACTTACTTGCTGTCTATTTACTGTTATCTCATGCCCTTTATAGTTTCTTAGGATCATTAATGATCTTGTGGCACAATGTCTAAATCTTCTTCTAACTAGCTCAGTGTTCTTTATTGCTTCAATAAGGAGTGTTCTAGCATTTTCTTTAGAAACCATTTCTAAAACCTTTTTTATGTCAAGTGGAATGTAGCCTGGAACTGTTAGAATGTACCCTGAATCTGTAACGGTCACGGAAACATTTCTTTTTGCATGCTTCATTATAACATACGCGTAGATTCTTGATAGTGCTTCATTAACTCTTCTGCCAAATACTGCGTGAAAGATAAAATTTTGTCTATTGTTTGGGTCAATATAATTTTCTACTATTATATTCTTATCAGAATGTCTATCTTCAACCTTTATATGTTTTAGAAATTCTTCCTGTGCCATAAAATATGAGTATATTGATTCACATGCTTTTGGATCTGAAGATGTTTCCCTTTTAATGAATTTTATTATCTCCTTTTTCGGAACACTTTCTCTTATCATTTTAAAGAGTTTTTCTCTAAACCGTCCTATGGCTTCAGCTGTATCAAAGCTTAAGGGTAGCATTTCACTAAACCATGTTGGTACGGTCGGTTTTTCGCCTTCGGCTGGAGAAACGTATGCTGTTAAACCTTTTGCATACTTAAACTCATAGGGTCTTCCACCTAAAAGGAAGATGTCTCCAGGTATTAGCCTTTCAAGAAATTCTTCCTCAATCATTCCAACCCACCTGTTATTTAATGTTAAAACCTTGACGTGAACGTTTTCGGGGATCGTTCCAATATTTGTGGAATATATTACCCTCACAAGAGCCCCCCTTCTCCCAAACTTTCTTTCATTAGCATCATACCATATCTTGCCATAAACCTTGTAGCCTTCAAGTTGCTGATATCCTCCACTCAAGTATTTTATGACGTTCTCGAACATGTCCAGTGGTAGGTTATGGTAGTTGTAACTTCTTTTAACGAGCTTATATGCTTCCTCCACATCCCATTTTTGTTCCACCGCCATTCCCACAATATGTTGTGCAAGAACATCTAAACAGTTTTTGGGAATATGCACCCTGTCTAAGGCTCCCTTTTTTGCTTCACTTACAATGACCGCATCCTCTACTAGGTCGTCTCTTTCTAATGGTATAAGATATCCTTTAGAAAGTTTTTCTAGAGAATGTCCTGACCTTCCAACTCTCTGCAGGCATTTTGAAACAGACTTTGGCGACCCTATCTGTACCACTGCCTCTATGCTTCCAACGTCAATTCCAAGTTCAAGTGATGTGCTAGTTACGACAGCCTTCATTAGCCCATGTTTCAGCCTATCTTCTATGTCATGTCTTATTTCTCTTGAAAGCGATCCATGGTGTGCTGCGAGTTCGTCGCCGTCCACAACCTTTAGCTTTGAAAGCTGGAAAACAACTCTTTCTGTCCCTGATCTCGTGTTGGTGAAAATTAGGGTTGTCTTATGTCTTTTTACAATATTCTTTATAAGCTTATACATTCTTAAGGTTGTTTCCTCTGCTGGTGTGTGAACTAGGTCGTTTACTGGACATACTACCTTTAACTCTATTGGTTTAACAAATCTTGTGTCCACAATTAGGCAATCTCTTTCTATGCCATCATCACTGTATCCTACAAGATATTTTGCCACCTCTTCAATCGGATGTATTGTAGCTGACAAGCCGATTCTAACTATTTTGCCTAAAGTTAAGTGATGTAATCTTTCTAAACTTAGTGAAAGGTGGACACCCCTTTTACTACTACATATTTCATGTATTTCGTCTACAATAACCCACTTAACTGTCTTCATCTTCTCCCTAAATTTTGGTGCAACCAAAAGTATCGCTATGCTTTCTGGTGTTGTAACAAGTATGTGAGGCGGCTTCTTAAGCATTCTTGTCCTCTCAATCTGTGTAGTATCTCCTGTTCTAACACCAACTCTTATTCTCGTAACCTTTTCTTTAAGCCCTTCATCTTGAAATATTTCGTTAAGTGGCTGGTTTAGGTTCTTTTCGATGTCGTAGTCTAAAGCTTTTAGTGGTGAAACATAAACACAGTAGACTTTGTCCTCAAGTTGTCCATTTTTGCTCATCTTTAGAAGCTCATTTATTATGCTTAAGAAGACTGCAAAAGTTTTTCCCGAACCTGTTGGTGCGGCGATTAATGTGTTTTTTCCCTCCATTATAGGGATTATCGAATATTCTTGAGGTGGTGTAAGCTTTTTGAACTTACTGAACCATTTACCCAGTTCAGGCTCAAGTATGCTCACAATCTCATCCATTGTGTACCGTTTTTGAGCATATTCTAGTACCATATTATATCACTAGTCACTTTTATAAAATTCTTTTAGCAGAGGCTGGCTGCTAAAAAGTGCTTCTGCATCATATCCCATTTTTCTAAGTTCCATAGAAAATTCTTTCGCATAACCATGTACTGTGAAAATTTTTTCTGGTTCAACAAAATTTACAACTTTTATTAGGTCACTGTAGTCGCAGTGGTCGCTTAGTGGAAAAGAATAGTCTGCTCCATTGTTATAAATTTTCTTATCTAAAACCCATCCAGAGAAATAGAATGTTACAGCCTCATATTTTTTCTTCAAAACTTTTATCAAATTGCTTCTCAATGAATAGGATGGTGCTAATAGTATCCATGGCCTTTTCTCCAGCAAACCTTCTCTTTTTGCCTCATGATATGATTTGAGTTTTTTCAATGGGACACCCAGTATTCTGCATGTTTCATTAAGTTTCAAAATATTTTCTTGGGCATATATCGGTTCCCATGTAGAAAATAGGTATGTTAGCAGTTGTGCTTTTCCTAAAGGGTACCCACATAATACGACAGGGACCCCTCTTTCGTACATTTCAGAAATAAGCTTATTCACTTTTGAAATAATCGTTGCAGGGTTTGGAAACAGGTACTTGGGATGTCCATATGTTGTCTCGATTATGAGTACCTTTGCTTTTGGAAGTTTTGGAGCTTTTAAAAAGCCTCTAGGACGCATTGCCAAGTCTCCTGTATAAAATATTTTATCATCAATTAATATTGACCTTGAGCCAATGATATGGCCCGAATCATATAATTCGACATCCTCTAACATGATAGGATCTGGTAAATTGTATCCTCTTTCTTTAGCGAGGATTATTGTCTCCCTTGATGAAAGTATGTTTCCTTTAAGTCTTCCACAGACGTGGTCGACGTGAGCATGTGATATAAAATAGTAGTCTGAGTTGACAGGAGCCTTAGGGTCTAATGCAAAAGTTTTATCCCTATACTTTGCTATAATGCTTCCTCCCCTAATTTTAACTTCTACGGCTCCTGTCATTCTACCCATAAGTCCATTGCAGCAAATATATAATATTATAAAATTTGTAAAGGTGTTTAATTATTTTTAGGGGAACGATTTAAAATATTTTTGGTCAAATGCGCCTGTCTTCTCTGTCTTAGTCCATTCTAATGGTCTCCTAAAAATTAAGGTAAATAGGACATAGATATTTATCATTGAAAGTAGGAAAAAGTAGGGTATTGAAAAGAAGGACATCATAATATATGTTATTTTATCCTTAATATTGCTTAAAAATATCCATAGGACTGCTATGCCTAGGTAAAGGAACTGGTATGTGAATAATCCTAGAAGTAGGCTTAGAAATGAAAAGATTTTCATCGCATTAAGAAAGTAGATTACGTTAAAAAAGTATGCTATAACAGTTAAAACAGATAGGAGTGGACTTAATAGTGTAAACGATATATCGAATGCAAGCTTTTTGCTTAGCTTTTTCCAAACATCTATATGTTTTATTCCAGTAATAAAGTATCCCCTGTACCATCTAACCCTTTGTTTAAAAAACACCCTTAATCTTGCTGGTGTCTCGTGTCCAATTGGGATTAACGCATGTTTTATTTTGAAACCTGCCTTAAGCATTCTAAGAGAAAAATCGATGTCTTCAGTTAATGACCTTTCATCCCATTCTCCTACTACGTTAAAAACATGTCTTTTTATGAACATTCCACTACCGCATAATGGTACAAAAAGTCCAACTTTGTCCTTGACCCTTAGCACAAAAGCATGCCAAAGTAGTCCCTCGAACATTCCTGCCTTGGCAAGTATCCCCTCGTTACCGTTAACATATTGGTAAATGCATTGTATTGCGTCAACATCCGAATTATAAAGGTATTTTGATGCTTTGAGAAGCATGTCCGGTGGCGGGATTGCGTCAGCGTCTAATATTCCTATAATCTCTCCTCTTGCATACTCTAAACCAACGTTTATTGAATGTGGTTTACCCCTACTTTCTTTGCAGTGGGCTACTCTAACATTGTTATACTTTTTCTCATACTCTTTAGCAATTTCTAGAGTCCTATCCCTTGAACCATCTTCTACAACAATAATCTCATACAAGTTTTTTGGATAGTCTTGTGAAACAAGCTTACCTAAAACTCTTCCTATAACTTTTTCCTCATTTTTTGCAGGAACAATTATTGAATAGTATGGAAAATACATGTTTTGAAAATAATTTTCTGTGTGTAGTTGCCTCTTATAATATATTCCCAAAAATATTATGTAGAACGTGTATGCCCCCGCAATATATAGAATAAGAGAAATAAGGAGTGCGAGGGGGTCTAAAATCATTTTTTAATCACAAGTAGCTTCTAAAAGTTGTGTAATATAAATATTGCTTAAGTTTGGAAAAAATAAAAAATAAAATAGTGGTGTAATCATCCTTATGGGTAGAAATGCGTGTAAAAATTGGTTTGATAGGAAAAACGAACACTGGTAAGACAACCTTTTTTAATTCTGCAACTTTGCAGTCGGCTGAAATATCCACGTACCCCTTTACTACAAAAACTCCAAATTTGGGTATTGCTCACGTGGTAACACTATGTGTTCATAAGGAATTTGGTGTAAAGGATAATCCACAAAATTCAATATGTGATGATGGGTGGCGTTTTATTCCAATAGAGTTAATAGACCTCCCTGGGCTTATAAGGGGTGCATGGATGGGGAAGGGTCTCGGAAACCAGTTTTTGTCGGTTGCTGCACAGTCTGATGCCCTAATACATGTTGTAGACGCCTCTGGTTCTGTGGACGCGGAGGGGCGGATATGTGAGCCTGGAACTGGAGATCCTGTAGCAGATATTGGCGATATTGAGGAAGAGCTTGTAATGTGGTACATGAAATTGATTTTAACGAATCAAGATAGAATTGAGAGAGACCTTAAACGTAATATGGATCTTCCAACGATTATTAATAATTTTATGCAAGGGGTTGGCGTAACTAAAGAGCATGTTGCAGTTGCCTTGGAAAAGTCTGGGTTGGCTGAAAAAGATTTCAGAAACTGGAGTGAAGAAGAGTTAAAGAATTTTACTTGGACATTAAGGGACGTTTCTAAGCCAACATTAATTGTCGCAAACAAAATGGATCTTCCTTATGCTGAAGAAAATTTTGAGAGGATCAGGGAAGCGTATTCGGATATGATCGTTATACCGACTAGTGCTGAGGCTGAACTAACATTGAGGAGGGCTGAGCAAAAAGGTTACATAAAATATATTCCTGGAGAAGAAAGGTTTAGGGTTATAGACTCAAGTAAGATGACTGACAGGCAGAAGTGGGCTCTAAACTTTATACGAAAAAGTATATTAAGCAAATATCTTCACACTGGGGTCCAGTTTGCGTTGAATGTTGCAGTATTTAAACTTCTTAGAATGAGCGCAGTGTATCCTGTTTACGATCCTAAGTCTTTGACAGATAAAAATGGTAATGTTTTACCTGATGTCCATTTAATGCCCTATGGGGCTACAATAGCTGACTTGGCTAGAGAAGTTCATACCGAACTTGCGAAAGGTCTGCTTTATGGAATTGATTGTAGGGATGGGCTTAGACTACCTATTACCTATAAACTGAAGGACCGTGACGTAATCTCACTTGTTTCAGCAAGTTCAAAAAAGAAATGAGGGGCAAAAATTCTATAATAGGTTTTCTTTTTTAAGTTCCTCCTCTAACCTTTCCTTTCTAGACAGATAGTTGCAGTATCTTTTGCTCCATTTTGTGAAAAACTTGTACTCTTTTAAGGAAAAGTATAATGTTATTAGTGATAGTAGCATTGTGCCTATTGATGCTGAAAGTAGAATCCATGCTAGTAGAGGCTGCTGTCTTATTAAAAGAAATAAGATCAGAGGATGGAATATTACTATAAGTGAAAGAATTATTGCTGCAGGGGAAAGGATTAGGGAGCCTACAATAAGGTAAATGAACATGGAACGTAATCCATTAACTCTATCAATTATATTATCTAAAAGTTCTAAGAGTGAAACATTCTCGTTTTCGCTCATATTGGACACCTATCCTTTATGTTAGAAAAATAATATATTTTGTGGAACAAAGTTATCACCTCTTTAAGGGAAACATTTCAATATACGGTTTCAATATAATTTCATAAAATTTTAGCCCCTTTTCTGTAACCTTATACTTAACTATATTCTTTTTACCTTGAACTTCATAATACTTTTCAATAAGACCTTTAGATTCCATTTCATCTAAAATCTCCCTATGTTTAGAAAGATTAAGTCCACAATAGCTTATTAAGTTTGTTAAAGTTAGTGGGCCATATTCTGTTAGCTTAATGATTATTTCAGCCCTAATATATACTCGTTCACGATACTCTCTTTGCTGTGGCAAAAAGCTCACATTACAAACTATTTTCCTACCTCAAATTGCCATGATATTCTTGCAATGATTTAATATTAAATTCCCTAACCCTCCTCATACCCTTCACAATTTCCTCAAGCACTCTTGGTACCGTGATGACCGGTATTCCCATTTCAACCGACTTCCTCCTTATAGCGTACTCGTCATCCAATACACTTTGGAAGCTTTCCAGCTTTTCTGTCTCAGGAATGTTTATTATAAGATCTAGTCTTCTACCTATAATGTAGCTAAGTACATTTGGTTCAACTTTTTCACTAACCTTATACAGTGTTTTAACATTTAATCCTCTACTGTTATAATATTTTGCAGTTCCTGGTGTACAGTATATGTTGAATCCAAGCCATAGAAGCTGTCTTATTAATGGTTCGATCGCCTCTCTTTCTGCATCGTTTCCGACACTTACGAAAATGTTTCCACCTGGGTTCTGTTTAATAGCCCTTAACCCTACGGCAGTATAGGCTAAAAGTAGTGCTTCATAAAAGTTCTCACCCAAGCATGCCGCTTCACCTGTAGACTTCATTTCAACACCAAGTATTGGGTCTGCTCCATCAACTTGCATAAATGAAAATTGTGGTGTTTTTACACCAACATGTGGAACAAACTTTTCATCGGCATCCTCTATCTTTATTCCTAGAAGTGCTCTTGCCGCATAGTCCATTAAGTTTATTCCCTTAACTTTTGAAACAAACGGCATCGACCTACTGGATCTTAAATTACATTCTATAACACTTACTTCTAAACCTTTTACAAGATATTGTATGTTGAATGGTCCCACTATTCTTAGTTCACGTGCGATTCTCCTACTATAATCTTTTATTTTTTCAATATGATGTCTTGTTAGCCTTTGTGCGGGTATTATCATTGTAGCGTCTCCGGAATGTATTCCTGCAGGCTCTAGATGTTCTATTATAGCGCCTATAACAACATGTTCTCCGTCACAAACTCCATCAACTTCAACTTCCATTGCCCCCCTAATGAACTTGCTTACTGTAACTGGATACTCTTTTGAAACCTTTGCAGCTCTTTTTAAAAACTCTTCTAGCTGCCACTGGTTCCAGGCAACTTTCATAACGGTTCCCCCTAAAACATATGATGGTCTCACAATTACAGGGTAGCCTATTTTTTCAGCGAACCTTTTTGCCTCTTCTATTGATGTGAATTTTGCCCATGGCGGTTGCGGTATGTTTAAGTTGTCAAGGAGAGAACTGAATTTGACTCTATCTTCTGCTCTATCAACATCTTCCCCTTTTGTTCCCAATATCCTTACTCCTGCTTTTGCAAGTTTTGGTGCAAGGTTGTTTGCTGTCTGTCCACCAACACATGTTACAATACCATGTGGATTTTCTTTTTCATAAATGTCTAGGACACGTTCTAAAGTTATTTCTTCAAAGTATAGTTTGTCACTCATGTCGTAATCGGTTGAAACAGTTTCAGGATTGCAGTTTATTACAATTGTCTCTTCAACACCATAATTTTTTAAGGCCCATACAAGATTCATTGTGGACCAGTCGAATTCAACTGAACTTCCTATCCTATATGTTCCTGCACCCAATACTATAACCTTCTTTTTATCGCTAGAAAATTCTATGTCGTCCTTTACTCCCCCATATGTTACATACAAGTAGTTGGTTTTTGCAGGCCATTCTGCAGCTAATGTGTCAACTTGTTTTACAACAGGGACTATACCATGTTTCTTCCTAAATTCTCTAACATAGAATTCGTTAGCATTCAATATTCTTGCTATTTGGGAGTCTGAGAAGCCAACCTTTTTAGCGTACCTTATCAGTTCAACATATCTCTCATCAAGTTCATTTATCTCCTTAATCTTCTTTTCCACTTCCACAATGTTCTTTATTTTCTCAATAAACCATCTGTCTATCCATGTAAGCTGACAGATTTTTTCGACTGTAAAACCTGCCTTTAATGCTTTGACGATATGTAGTAGTATGTTATCTGTTGGCATTGCAAGCATATTTTCGATTTCCTCTACACTTTCTCCCTCAACTTCAGCTGTTAGACCATCTAGTCCCACGTCAAGCATTCTCATCGCCTTTTGTAATGCTTCCTCAAAGTTTCTGCCTATGGCCATAACCTCTCCAACTGACTTCATCTGTGTTCTTAGTCTTCTATCAACTTGCCCGAATTTTGCAAGATCCCATCTTGGAACCTTAACGACAACGTAATCGAGTGCTGGTTCAAAGAATGAGCTTGTAACGTTAGTGACCTTGTTTAAGATTTCAGGCAAGCTGTATCCTATAGCAAGTTTTGCCGCTATATACGCTAACGGGTATCCTGTAGCCTTTGAGGCTAGTGCAGAAGACCTTGAAAGTCTTGGATTAATTTCTATCACATAATATTTCTGAGATTTTGGGTCAAGTGCAAGTTGTACATTGCATTCTCCAACTATCTTGCATGCTCTTGTAGCCTTTATGGAAGCGTCTCTTAGCATATGGTACTCCTCGTTTGTTATTGTCTGTGAGGGTGAAACGACAAAGTTGTCTCCAGTGTGCACTCTCATTCCAAGTATGTTTTCCATATTACATACTGTTACTGCATTATCGTAGTAGTCTCTTACAACCTCATACTCTATCTGCTTATATGTTCCAATATACTCTTCAATCAAAACCTGTCCGATGAAGCTGTTCGCGATACCTTTGCTTACAATCTCATCCAATTCTATCTGATTGTATGCTACCCCTCCACCACGTCCTCCAAGATTATATGCTACTCTCACGATGACAGGATATCCTATCCTATCTGCAACCTTAAGCGCGTCTTCCACATTTGTTACTGCCTCACTTCGAAGTACTGGTATGCCATTTTCTTCCATGGTTTTTCTAAAAAGCTGTCTATCAGATGTTATGTTTATACTTTCAACAGTTGTTCCAAGAACTTTTACACCATACTTTTCAAGTACACCCTTATTATATAGTTCGAAGCCGCAGTTTAATGCTGTTTGTCCTCCAAACCCTAACAGAATACCATCTGGTCTTTCCCTTTCAATAACCCTCTCAACAAACTCTGCTGTTGTTGGAAGCAAGTATACTTTGTCAGCCATTTTGGGGTCAGTTTGTATTGTTGCAATGTTTGAGTTAACCAAAACTGTTTCTATTCCCTCTTCTTTAAGCGCTTTTATTGCCTGTGTTCCAGAATAATCAAATTCTCCTGCCATGGAAATCTGTATTGGTCCAGAACCTATTACAAGAGCCTTTTTTATAAAATCATATTTTGGCATCTAGCAATTCACCATCTTAGCAAAATGTTCGAAGATAAACATGGTGTCATATGGTCCAGGATATGCTTCAGGATGAAATTGTACAGATATTATTGGCCTACTCTTGTGCCTTATTCCTTCAACTGTTCCATCATCAATGTTTTTAAACCAGACATTGAATTCTGTTCCTTCAATGCTGTTAGAATTTATTGCATACCCGTGATTTTCACTAACAATATAGCATTGTCCAGTGTTCAAGTCTATAACTGGTTTATTTTGTCCTCTGTGGCCGAATTTTAGCTTATAGGTGTCTCCTCTAGAGGCGAGTGCAATAAGCTGGTTTCCTAGACAGATGCCTAATATTGGTTTCTCAAACACCTCAAGAAGTTTTTCCAATTCCCTTATCGATTCATTTAAGATTTTTGGGTCTCCTGGTCCATTGCTTAATACGATACCATCAGGATTATAGCCTAATATTTCATCCGCATGACAGTTGTATGGTACACATATTACTTTAAACCCCCTTCTTACTAAGTTTCTTATAATATTATATTTTGCTCCATAGTCTATTAAGACTATTGTCTTATCTCCTTTGCCGTAAACCTTCTTTTCTTTAACACTAACTTGTTCAACAAAGTTTATTTCCCCATACTTTCTCGATTTAGAGAGTAGTTCAAAGCCCTTTTCAGGTTCTTCATCTACAACTATTGCACCCATCATAACTCCTTTAACTCTAATCTTTTGTGTAAGGCTTCTTGTATCAACGTCATAGACTCCGGGCACCCCTTCTTCGTAAAGCCATTCATGTAAACTTTTTATTGAAGTCCAATGTGATGGCTTCTCACAGTGTTCATAGACTATTACACCTTGGACTTGAACTTGACTAGATTCAAAGTATACTGGTATTCCATTCTCGTCCACCACTTTATCTGGTATTCCATAATTTCCTATAAGTGGGTATGTGAACATTAAAATTTGTCCCCTATATGATGGGTCTGTTAACGACTGTGGGTAGCCAACCATTCCAGTTGTGAAGACAACCTCTCCTATTGTGTTCTTTGGATAACCAAATGCTCTCCCTTCATGAATAGTCCCATCTTCTAGGACTATCCACGCTCTAGTTTTGGAAGTCGTGAACCCTCTCCCGCTAAGTGCTCCGCACTTTTTAAATTTTTCTACTAAAAAGAACAGTTAGATCTAAAATAATAAACTGGCAATACTATCATTTTACTAAAGTAAAGCTAGGTTTGGCAAAAAAATAAATACCAGCTTATAACCTTAATTTAAGGGAGGTGAGAATTATGCAATCAGAAGAGAAAAAGGATATTAGAATACTTAAAGGCTGTCTCGAATCTGCTGAAAATGAAAATATGGTTTGGGTTTGCGATGGAGCAGCCAATGTTGGACAGGTTGGACATGATATTGGTATCCTACTTACGAACATGGGTAAAGGACGTATGTGTTGTACGACAGCTGTCGCAGCAGGTTCTAAGCCGCATTTAGAAATAGCTGAAAAAGCAAAAAAGAACATAGTAATAAACGGTTGTGCAAACAGATGTGCTTCCAAAGTTTTTGAAAAGGCTGGAAAGAAAATAGACTATGAAATAATTATATCTAAATATTTGCAGAAGGTCCCAACACTTGACATTTACATGGGGGATGTTAAAAAGATATCAGAAATAATAATTAAAGAAGCCCAACTCTAACCATTATGACTTAGCTCAGGCATAATCTTAGAAGTTTTCCTAGGTAAAATATGGTGATGTTTAGATAGTTGAAAATACATTAATTCAAACATTTATGAAAAATATTTTTAGTTTATACAAAAATATTAATTTTCTTAAAGTTTACAGTGTCTATTAAACCTTTATTCGTGATCCTTATTTCTGGTAGAACTGATAGGGCGAGCAATGACATTGTCATGAATGGGTTGATCATAGTGCATCCTAGCCTTTTCCATGCGTCTGATAATGATTTCACTTGCGCGCACACGTTTTCGATTGGTTCATCTGAAATTAATCCGGCAATCGGAAGCTTTATCAAGGCTATAACCTCCTCTTTATCTACTGCGATCATGCCCCCTCCAACTTCAGCAAGCTTATTACACGCGTATGCCATATCTTTATCGTTTGTTCCTACAACAAGTAGGTTATGACTATCATGTGCTACTGTAGATGCTACAGCACCCGACTTAAATTTGAATCCGGTGACTAGTCCGATTCCAATCTCACCTGAACCCTTGTGCCTTTCTATTGTCGCAACCTTCAAAATATCTCTATCCATGTCTTGGACTACCTCGCCATTTTCTATTGAAGCATCAAGTACGCGTTTTCTTGTTAAAACACTCCCTTCAATTACTTCTATAACATTTACTTTCAATTTTTCTGTACCTTTAGGTGCGTAAATTTTAAAGTCGTTGTAGGTTAGCGGCTGCTTAAGTTTTATTGTCTCTTTAGCATAACGGGGATAACTGTATTCGATAACCTTTTCCAACATATTACCATCTTTTGCAACAAGTTTCCCGCCAACAAATGTCATTGAAACCTTCAATGGGTTAATGTTTTCTAAAACGAGAATGTCTGCAAGTTTTCCTGGTGCAATTATACCAACATCATTATCTACATTAAAGTGCTCCGCCGTATTTATTGTAACCATCTGAATGGCTTCAACAGGGTCAACTCCCTCCTCAATTGCCCTGTTAACAATATGGTCTAAATGTCCTTCGTAAACTATATCGTCAGGATGTCTATCATCGCTTACAAGACAGACTCTCCTAGAATCTATTTTCTCTTCTGTCACAATCTTTATTACCTCCTTTAAATCTTTCCAAGCCGACCCTTCCCTGATCATAACATGCATGCCTAACCTTGCTTTTGCAAGTCCGATTTCTTTGGACGTTGACTCATGGCTTGACGAAATTCCAGCAGAAATGTATGCATTTAGTTCCTTAATGTCGCCATAAAAGTGGCCTTCCACAACCTTATTATTTTTTAATGTAACCTTAACTTCATCAATCATCTTCTTATCCTTGTATATTATTCCTGGATAATTCATCATCTCTCCTAATGCAACCACATTCCTATACTCCATAAGCTCTTCAACCTCCTTTGGACCTATTTCAGCACCAGCTGTCTCAAATTCTGGAAAAGATGCGGGAACACAAGATGGTACCGTTACGTAAACTCTTAATGGAACATGCTGGCTTTCCTCTATCATTAGTTTAACACCATCAACACCTAAAACATTCGCTATCTCGTGTGGGTCTATGAATACTCCTGTTGTCCCATGTGGGAGTACTCCTTTTGCGAACTGTGAAATCGTAACCATTGAACTTTCAACGTGTACGTGTCCATCTAGAAATCCGGGGCAAACATATTTTCCATCAATGTTAAAGACTCTGGTTGTATTTCCTACCGTATGTGACGCGTCTCCCACAAAAGCTACTCTTTCACCTTTTATTGCAATATCAGACTTAACTATTTCACCTGTACACACGTTTACTAAATTAGCGTTTTTTAAAACAACGTCAGCATTTACTCTGCCCATAGCAACATCAATAAGAGTCTCGTTCACTTCATATAATTCCATATATTAAGTAATCCGTTTTATGGATATAAACCTTAATTTTTTAAAATTTACAATTAGATTATTATATGGCATTATTGTTGCCATAGCTGATGCGAAGTAGGCTTAAGGTTACTGGTATTGTGCAGGGAGTAGGATTTAGGCCATTCGTATACCGAATTGCAATCGGAAACAATCTAAAAGGTTATGTTAAAAATGTAGGAGATGGCACTGTAGAAATTGAAGTTGAAGGCTCAAGGGTTGATATTGAAAAATTTGTTTTAGAACTTTTTTCAAAAAAGCCTCCCTTGGCAAAAATTGAAAAAGTTGAAAGAGCAGATTTTGAGGACCATATAGGCTACGGCTTTTTTACTGTCCTTAAAAGTGATTTCGAAGAAAAAGAGAGTGCATCACTGATCCCTCCAGACATTGGAATCTGTGATGAATGTTCTAGAGAACTTTTTGATCCAACAAATAGACGCTACAGATACCATTTTATAACGTGTACAAATTGTGGACCAAGGTTCACTATAATAGAGTGTTTCCCCTATGATAGGCACAATACTTCAATGATAGATTTTCCAATGTGCAATTTATGTGCTGAAGAATATTCTAATCCTTTAGATAGACGTTTTCATGCAGAAACTATAGCTTGTCCACATTGTGGTCCCAGTCTTATGCTACTTGACAGGTATGGTTCGGTGGTAGAAGGTGACCCAATCAAATTGTCTGCAAGTTTCATAGATGAAGGTAAGATTTTAGCCATTAAGGGTGTAGGTGGTTTCCACATAGCTCTTTCAGCATATGATGATGCTGCTATTTTGAAGCTTAGGAGGTGGAAGGGTCGTGAACAGAAGCCTTTTGCTGTAATGGCTAAAGATATTGGGACTGCTAAGAAGTTTGCATACGTTGATGAAATAGAGGAGAAAATTCTATTATCTCCATTTAAACCAATTGTACTATTAAATATGAAAGAAGATTCTAATATTTCAAGGTTTGTGAATCCAGGATTACATAATATAGGTGTTATGCTCCCTTATGCTGGAGTTCATTTGCTCCTTTTTAGCGAGTCTAAAACTGATGTCCTTATCATGACAAGTGGGAATCTTCCATCTGAGCCTATAATTGTTGACGAAAAAGATGCTGTTAGAAGTTTTTCAGGTATCGTAGACTATTATCTTGTTCATAACAGGAGAATTTTACATAGGTGCGATGATTCTGTAATAAGAAAGGTGGATGATACACTATGTTTTATTAGAAGGTCTAGAGGTTTTGTTCCAGAACCATTGCCTGTAAAGGGTGTTGTTGATGTAATAGCTTTGGGTGGTGAAGAAAATGTTGCAGGATGCGTTGTCTCCCATAATAAAATGTATTTAACACAATATATTGGTGATGTTGAAAATATAGAAACTCTTGAATACTTGAAGTCAGCGCTTAAGAGGATGATGAAGTTAACAGCCTGCAAACCGAAAGCTGTTGCTCACGACCTTCATCCAACATTTAATACTACCGTTTACGCTAAAGAATTATCCGGCCAACTTAACGTCCCAAATGTTTCCGTCCAACACCATCATGCACACATAGCCTCAGTAATGGCTGAACATGGTCTTGAAAGTACGATAGGTATAGCCGTAGACGGATTTGGTTATGGGTTAGATGGAAATGCTTGGGGTGGTGAAATACTATTTTGTGAAAAGGAACGTTTTGAAAGAGTCGGCCACTTGGAAGAGCATCCATATTTGGGTGGCGATTTAGCTGCAAAATATCCTGCAAGAATGGTCTTCTCCATCCTATATAAGACTGGCCTAATAGACTTGTGGCTTAAATCTAATTCTCAAAAGTTTCATCACGGTTCTAAAGAAATTGAGTTTCTAAAGCTTCAGCTGGAATCTGGCAACTATATTCTAACATCAAGTTTTGGAAGGGTTCTCGATGCCGTTTCAACACTTCTAAATGTATGTGATATTAGAACATATGAGGGTGAGCCGGCTATTAAGCTAGAAAGTTTTGCAAAAAAAGCCGCTGGCCACTATATCATTAAACCTATAATAGATGACGATACACTTTTGACAACCCCCCTTCTCGAAAATGTTATAGAAAACTTAGGCAGGGTTCCTGCTGTTGAACTTGCATACGCTGCTGAAGAATATCTTGCACATGGTGTTGCTGAAATTGCTGTTGAAAAGGCTAGAGAATATGGTGTCGATAATATATCTCTTTCAGGTGGTGTTGCCTATAATGAACATATTTCAAAAACTATTAGGAGGATAGTGGATTCGAATAATATTAAACTTTATAGAAATGTTTACGCTCCAGCAGGTGATGGCTGTGTATCACTTGGTCAAGCTTATTTGGTAGGAAAATGGATGCTTGAATAAAATAAATTTTCTTAAAAATTTGGGAAATTTTATTAACCTATATGCTTTAGACTGCTTGTATTAAGATGTGTCTGGGAATACCGGGAAAGATTGTTGAGAAAAGAGGTAATATTGCTAAAATAGACTTTGGAGGTCTAATTAGGGAAGCTAATGTTTCTCTTGTTAATGCGAAGGTTGGAGATTATGTAATTGTACACGCTGGTTTTGCGATTTCAAAAGTTAATAAAAGAGATGCTTTGAAGACAATAAGGCTGGTAAAAGAACTTATTGAAAGTAAAGTGTAGATTTTATGTGGAAGGAGCTAAAGGATGGTCGGCTAATAAATGGGGTTATAGAAAAAATAGGCCAGTATAAACTAAAACTTACATTTATGCACGCATGTGGAACCCATCAAGAAACGCTTTCAAGATACGGTCTAGGAAGTCTTTTCTCTAAAGTCGGTATAACAATTTTATCTGGTCCAGGTTGCCCAGTCTGTATAACAACAGCCAAAGAATTTTTGCAGGTGATGGCATTAGCTGAGAAGGGGAAGACTATAGCAATATATGGTGACTGTTTTCGAGTTCCAGTTAATGGTAGATCACTTATGCATCTTAGGGGAGAAGGCTATGATGTTAGAGTAGTTTATAGCATAGATGAGGCTGTTGAACTTGCTCGAAGTTTAAAAAATGATGTAGTCTTTATGGCAATAGGTTTTGAGACAACCGCTCCTTCGACGGCATCAACTTTAGTCGGAAATGATTTGCCAGAAAACTTTTATGTTCTAAGCTGTCACAGATTTTTTATTCCCGCAATGATAAAGCTTCTAGAACTTGGTGAAGTTAAACTTAATGGTATAATAGAGCCTGGCCATGTTAGTGCTATTATAGGATGTAAACCTTATGAGGAAATTAGAAGACGGTTTAAAATCCCCCAAGTGATTTCAGGGTTTGAGCCATTAGATATTGTTCTCTCCGTATACTATCTTGTTAAACAGGTGATAGAGGATGACGTTAAGGTTGTAAACGAATATAATAGGGTTGTTTCTAGAGAAGGAAATCAGATAGCACTTTCTCTTATAAATAGGGTGTTTTATCCAAAGGATGTTGAATGGAGAGGCTTTCCAATTGTACCATCATCTCTTATGGCAATAAGAGACAAATACTCTTCGCATGATGCATCTAAACAGTTTGAGGATATAATATCAAAAGTCGATTATGAACCTTCTCCATTGGAGAGGAGATGCAGATGTGGTGAAGTCTTAAGAGGTGTTATTCACCCTCAAGATTGTCCACTGTTTGGTAAAGTTTGTAATCTTGAAAATCCTGTTGGTGCATGCATGGTTTCCGTTGAAGGAGCATGCAGGATCTATCTCGAATATCCTGAACTCCCTTAAGGGCATCATAACCTGTTTATTCTCTCTAGTAAGCTAACTAGGTCTTTTTCGACAATACCTATTCCAAGTACACCATCACATCTATCAACTATAGTGTTTCCCCTAAATACTATAATTGTTGGAACAACATCTATCCCATACTTGCTCCAGTATGGACTGTTGTCGTCTGAAATGTCTGCTTTAGCAAAATCAACTTTTTTCTTAGAATAGTATTTTTCTAAAGTTTTTGAAAACTTTAGACAGAAGGGACAGTATCTTGCATAAAATACGACAGCCAAAATTTTCTCTCTCTCAAGCACACTTTCGTTAAACTCTTTTTCAATAAACTCAAACATTTTCATATATAGTCGCCGCAATCTATTATATATGGTTTAGCATATTCTTGGAATTGGATCTCCTCTAGGCCTTGGAACAATCCTTTTACCACCGACAACGGTCTTCATAACAACCCTATTATGTCCACTTACAGCCTCTCCAATTACTTGCGCATCAGATCCCTCCTTAGTTCCTCTTAATGTAGAAAGTATTTTATCAGCCATTTCAGGGACTACAGCCAATACTGCTTTACCTTCATTTCCTATTTCTAGGGGACTTATTCCAAGTATCTCGCATGCAGCTTTGACTCCATCCCTTAAAGGTATCTTTGACTCATCAATCTCTATTCCAACACCACTTTTCTCACACCATTCGTAGAGTAGGTTACTTAATCCCCCTCTTGTTGGATCCTTCATTGCAACAACACCACCGACTTTCAAAACTTTTTCAACCATATGGTTTAATGGCTGTATGTCTGAAACTATATCCGATAAAAGCCCATACTGTCCTCTTGCGCTCATTACTGCAATTCCATGGTCTCCAATATATCCTGATAGAATAATTTTATCTCCAGGCCGTACATTCGAGTCAAGAAGCCACCTTGCATTAATATTCCTAAATTTTTTTACAGTTTCAAAGTTTTTGTCAAGGTATGGGCTTCTAATGCCTATTCCTGAAGTATTTAATATCATCTCCTTTACTCCACCATGTTCGACAACTTTAGTGTCTCCTGTAACAATCTTCACATCTGCTTCATCACTGGCGATTTTTATACTATCTAAAATCTTTTCAAGTACACTGTAATCTAGTCCTTCCTCCATAACAATTGCTAGTGAGAGTGCAATCGGTTCCCCGCCGACCATAGATATGTCGTTAACGGTTCCACATACGGCTAGCCTACCAATGTCTCCGCCTGGAAAGAATAGGGGGTAAACGGCATGCGAGTCCGTTTTAAAAACTATTCCATTAACTACAGAAGCGTCATCTAATGCATCTAGAGGTACATCAAATTTATTATAAGAAAATCTTTTCAATATAGCCTCTTTAATTAGTTCTTGAGATTCGCTTCCTCCTGCTCCATGTAACATTGTAATCTTTTTAGACATGGTATGGGGTAGTATTATCTGTGCCTTTAAAGTATTTGCTATAAGCGGATTTTAAACTTTTTATCATTCTTTTCTTCAAATCTGTGGTGATAGGCGATGAAAAATACAGTGATGGTATACAATACTCTAACTAGGAAGAAGGAGCCTCTCCAGCCCTTAGAAGACAATATTGTTAGAATGTACGTTTGCGGTGTCACCGTCTACGATAGTACACATATTGGGCATGCAAGGACTTATGTGTCCTTTGATATAATTAAAAGGTATCTACTCTATAAAGGCTACAAGATCTTTCATGTCCAAAACTTTACAGATGTAGATGATAAGATAATAAATAGGGCTAACGCTTTAAATATTTCAGCAAGAGAGTTGGCTGAAAGGTACATAAAAGATTTTATGGAAGTTTCTGAAGCTCTAAATCTAATTCCAGCAGACCATTATCCTAGGGCGACAGAATATATTCCAAAAATGATAGAATTTATAGAAAGATTGATTGAAAAAGGCTACGCTTATGTTACTGAAACTGGTGTATACTTTGATGTTTCAAAATTTAATGAATATGGGAAGCTTTCACACTATAGTATTGAACAACTTCAGGCAGGGGCTAGGGTTGAAGTTGATCCAACAAAAAGGAATCCTCTAGACTTTGCTCTATGGAAGTTTTCCAAAAGCGAGCCTAAATGGGAAAGTCCTTGGGGTGAGGGTCGCCCTGGCTGGCATATAGAATGTTCAACTATGGCTTTGACGGAATTAAAGGAGACTTTAGATATACATGGTGGTGGTTCAGACCTCATATTCCCCCATCATGAAAATGAAATAGCACAGTCTGAAGCTTTGACGGGCAAAAGTTTTGCAAAAATTTGGATGCATACAGGACTGCTTACTGTAAAAGGGGAGCGAATGGGCAAATCTTTAGGAAACTTTATTCCAGTTAGGGACATGATAAATCTTGTAGGCCCAAACGCATTAAGACTCATGTTTATAGGCAGCCACTACCGCTCCCCCCTAGACTTTGACGACAATATTGTAAGAAATGCTGTCGATAATCTTAAGCTCATAGAATCCGCTTTCGCTGAACTAAACTCCTTTAGCCAACATGAGAGTAACTTTGTTGATGAAGTTAAACATTTTTGCAAGAACATAATAGAGGAATTTGAAAGAGCAATGGATGATGATTTTAAAACACCAATAGCGTTAGCCGCTTTCATGAAATTGGTTAAGGAGATACACAGGTATGCGGCTGAAGGAAAGTTAAATAGAGAGAATTCGAAGGTATTTAAGGAAACTTTTGAAAAGATATCCTATGTTTTCGGATTAAAGTTTGTAAGCATGTCTGAAGATGAAGCTAAGGCTATTGAGGAATTGGTTAGAAAAAGGAATGAATTCAGAAAATGTCGTAACTTTAAAGAGGCTGATGCTATAAGGGAAAAATTAAGGGAAAATAATATAGAATTGATAGACTATCCTGACAAGACAATATGGTATAAGAAGTATGTGGTAAAACTTTAGCGTTTCAATACAACTGTGTAAAGAAATGCATTATTAAAGGATTTAATAATGGGAGACTACACTCATTTAATCTATTATATGATTTTTTATATGATCTTTAGCAAAAGATTCCGATAAACTAATATACCAGTATAATTTTATACCAGTTTATGCGGGTGAATCGTCTACAAGCAATCATATTAGATGAACTGTCCAATAATGTGGACGGTATCTCATTTAATAGGCTAGCTTCTATTTTGCGTGGTAAAATCTCAAGGGTTACATTAGTTAGGGAACTGAATAAGCTTATAGAAAATAATCTTATAAGTGTTGAAAGGGACTGTTCTCATAGGCAGAAGAAGATTTTCAAACTAGATTTAAAGATTGTTAAGATGATTGAGGAAATGTGTGTGCATGAAGAGATGGCTTTAGGTGATCCAATAAATAGTTTCTCTACCCTATTTCAAGAATATTTTAAGAAGATTAGGGAGACTAAAGATGAGCTCTTAAGAAGCTATCTTAAGATTCGTTTATCAAGAATTGTTACCTCAATAATTTATAACTTTTAAGGGAGGTCGATGCTAATGAAGATAGTTTTAACATGTGATAAAACGTTAACTGGAACATATAGGGATATACCACTATTAGACTTCTTGCCATGTGCGCCTATAGAAAGGGTTCCGTCGTTCATTTACAATATTTTGGACACTCAACTGGAGCATAAAAATGGTGTTTTGAAGGTTGCACCATATTCTTTAAGAAAGGTTGAAGCGTCACTTTTAGCTCATAGAAGTACTTCTGAAGTTGTTGTCGCACACTCATCTCACGTTCAAGATTTCATTGATGAAGAAACTGAAGTTGTAGGAGTGTCTACGATGGATCCGCTAGGACTTGGTCCAGTTTCTATGATGTTCACGTTTGGAGGCTTACTAACCCCATATAGTAAGAAAAGTTTTGTTGAGCTTATCAAGAAGTTGGATACTATACGGTTAAAAAATGGTTACAGGTATAAGATTGTTGTTGGCGGTCCAGGAAGCTGGCAACTTGCTTTAACTGAAAAATGGAGGCAATTGAATATAGACCATGTTGTGGTTGGAGAAACAGATCATATTATAAATGACCTTTTTGACCAAATAGTTCACGACAAATTGTCTGAAGTCATATATGTTAGAAGCTTTCCAAAGGTTGAGGAAATATCACCCATTGTAAACCCATCCTACAAGGGTATGGTTGAAGTTATGAGAGGATGTGGAAGAAACTGTAAGTTTTGTGAACCAAATTTGAGGTTTGTACGCTTTATTCCTCAGGAAAGGATACTTGGTGAAGCTGAATTAAACTTAAGACATGGTATAAGCCACTGTTGGCTTCATAGTGAAGATATCTTCTTATATAAGTTAGAGGATCATAAAAATTTCTACCCAAACTCGGATGAAGTGGTCAACCTATTCAGAAATGTTATGAATCTTAAGGGTATGGTTTACACTAATCCAACACATGGTAGCATTGCACCTGTTGTTGCTGTTCCCTCAATGATCGAGCAAATTAGTGAGGTTTTGAATGCAGGCCCAAGTAAGTGGGTTGGAATACAGGTTGGCCTTGAAACCGCCTCGCCCACGCTTATTAAAAAGTATATGGCGAATAAGGTTAAACCATTTTCTGTAGAAGAATGGCCAAAAGTGATATTTGAGGGCACATATGTTCTTAATAAAAACTTTTGGTTTCCAGCATACACTCTCGTAGTCGGTCTTCCAGGAGAGTCTAGAGAAGATTCTCTTGAAACCACAGGTTTGATTTTGGCTATGGAAAAGTTCTTAAGTGAGCGGCTTGGTTCTAGAGCTCATTTTACAGTAACACCATTATCCTTTATACCGTTAGGCTTTTTAAGAAACGAAAAGTTCTTCAATGTTGTCAATTCTCTTACGGAAGAACGTTTTCTACTCATCTACACTGCCTGGAAGCATTTGGCAAAGGAGCTAAACTCAAGCCTTCCAATGATATTGAAGAACAATCCTATAGGCAGAATATTGTTTCCACCAATAGCTAAATTTGGAATTTGGGTTCTTTTGAGAGCAATAAGAAGTTGGGGTATAAACCAAGGCTATGATCCAGATAAGCCTATAAAGCCACTAGAAAATGTCATGTTAAAACTTTAGTTAATGTGTAAGGTACCAGCATATAACATCTCTAACACTTCTTATATCCTCGAGCCACACGAACTCGTTCACGCCATGAAAGTTTGTATCACTCCTTATTGGACCATAGCATATTGTCGGAATACCTTTGGCGCTAGTGTAACGTCCATCATTTCCGCCAAGTTCAGCTGCAACTGGAATAACTTTTCCCGTCACACTTTCAATAGCCTTTTTAAAGTTTTGAACTAGCGGCAGGCTTGGGTCTGTGTAATAGTTCCCTCCACTTAAGTCAATGTTTAACTCAATTTTATACCTTTGATCTCCAAGGTCAACATTTGAAAGGAACCTTTCCAACTCTTCTTTCGCGTTAAACTCGTTTTCTTCAGGTATGAGTCTCATATCAAATGTTGCTTTTGCGACACCAGGTATTATATTGCTTTTAATTCCTGACTCAAGCATTGTTACAGAAAATCTTCCCCAAACCTTAGGCTTATATGAGCCTGGTGGTGCATCAAATTTAGAAAGCTTATTTTCTCTAAAATTCTTGAACTCCTCAAGCTTCACAACAAGTCTGCACATTCCCTCTAAAGCGTTTAAAGCCTTATGAGGGTATCCAGCATGCCCTTGTATACCTCTAACAGTTATTGTTCCTGAAACTATTCCACTTGCACCAATGGACAATATTTCTGTTCCAGCATCAACAATTAAAGCTTCATCACCCTTTATTCCAACATCATTGATTAAATATCCAAGCCCAAGCTCTCCTCCAACCTCCTCATCAACTGTAGCTAATATCTTCATATTCACTTTAGCACTTTTACCAACTTTTCTTGCAGCACCAAATAGTGTTGCTATCGCACTTTTGTCATCTGCAGCCCCTCTACCGTAGGCTTTACCATTTTCTAATGTTAAAGTAAATGGGTCATATTTCCATCCATTTCCTGCAGGTACAATATCGTAGTGTGCTATGCATAATAGTGTCTTTGGCGCTCCAACATCTAATGTTGCGACAACATTTGGTCTAGGTGAATGGTCTTTAGCTTTATCTTTTGCATCAAATATTTCAGCTTTTAAACCAATCTTTTCAGCCTCATCCGCTATTGCTTCAGCGCATTCGCGGTAAAATGATTTTTTTAAAGAATCAGTATTGTATGAGACGATCTTTTTGAGAAGATTTATTTCATACTCAAGGTCTTGCATATTCTGCCTTTCCTAGAATATTTTAATAAAGGTTACTCTTGAAAGATTTTTAAACAGGCTTTTATCAAAATCTGCCCTTGGAGAAGCTGGAATTTGTCCACTAAAAAGCATGTGGTTGTTGTTGGTGCAGGTCCCGCGGGAATATTTACTGCACTTGAACTTTCAAAAAATAGTTCAGTTAAAGTTACAATCGTTGATAAGGGTAAAGACTTGGATAAAAGGTTAAAGTCCTCAGCTAACGGTATCTACTGTGGTTGGGGTGGTGCCGGCGCTTTCAGTGACGGGAAACTTAATTTTTCAACAGAAACAGGAGGTTGGCTGACAGATTATGTTGAAGAAAAGGAACTATCTAAAATTATTGAAAAAGTGGATAATATTTTCTTAAAATATGGTGCTCCTGAAAAAGTTTATGGTGTGGATGAAGACAGGATACTTAAAATAATGAGAGATGCTGCTAAAGCTGATTTTAGACTTATCCCAAGCAAGTTACGCCATCTTGGCACAGACCTTTGCCATAGGATTCTCCAGAACATTAGAGCTGAGCTAGAAAATAATGTGAATATTATGATGGAAACTGAAGTTAAAAATGTTCTTGTAGAAAATGGGTGTGCCAAAGGTGTTTTAACAGTCGACGATAAAAGAATTGATGCCGATTTTGTTGTAATTGCTCCTGGAAGAAGTGGAGCCGACTGGCTTAAGAGAGAGGCTGAAAGACTTGGATTAAGTTCGAGTGTTAATCCTGTCGACTTAGGTGTTAGAGTTGAAGTTCCAGCTGAAGTTCTGGAACCCTTAACCTCAGTCTTATATGAGCCAAAGCTTATATATTACTCAAAGTCGTTTGACGATAAAGTTAGAACATTCTGTGTTAACCCATACGGTTATGTTGTGGAAGAAAAGATAAACGATCTTATAACAGTAAACGGCCATAGTTATCAAACAAAGAAGTCTGAGAACACGAACTTTGCAGTTCTTGTTAGTACACAGTTTACTGAACCATTCAGAGACCCAATAGCCTACGGAAAATATATTGCAAAGTTAGCGAATCTCTTAGTCAATGGTGTAATGATACAACGTTTAGGTGATCTTGAGATCGGAAGAAGGTCAACTGAAGAACGTATTTCAAGAAGCATCGTAACACCCACCTTAAAAACCGCCCGTCCTGGAGATCTAAGTTTTGTTTTACCAGGTAGATACTTGACTGATATAAGAGAAATGTTAAAGGCGCTTGATAAGCTTGCGCCAGGCGTGTACTCTAATCATACTCTTCTCTATGGTATTGAAGTAAAATTTTACTCTTCAAGACTTAAACTCTCTAATTGTCTAGAAACTGAGGTTAAAAATCTTTTTACTATAGGCGATGGTGCGGGTGTATCAAGGGGGCTTGTTCAAGCCGCTGCCTCAGGATTGATTGTTGCTAACGAAATCCAGAAGAGGGTAGGATAGAAAAAGGCTTATGAATTGGCTATTTTAAAAAAGTTTATTAAATGATAATCTTTTACTAGACTTGATAATTTGAGCGACGATTTCGATATATGGTTTAATAGGCGGAAAAAGTATTTTGAAGACTTTTTTAAAGCAATTGATAAAATTTTTGATGAAACATATAACCAACATGAGCCAGACGATACTGATGAAGATTTAAAAAATCCTCCCGAAATTGGGCCGCTCTTTTATGGCTACAGTATTACTATTGGCCCTGACGGTAACCCTGTTATCAAGGAATTTGGGAATTTGAATTCTAGGAGAAGGATTAGTGGAATTAAAGAGAGGGAATCTATAGTCGACGTATTCGAGAGAGACGATGATGTAAGGGTTATAGCCGAGGTTCCAGGTTTTTCAGAAGAAGATATAAAATTGGAGTTAAATGGAAGAATATTATCTATAAAGGTTAAAGTTGGTGATGAAGAAAAATATTTTAAAAGTATACAATTACCTTCAAAGGTTGACCCTAGAACATTAAAATCATCTTACAAGAATGGTATTTTGGAAATCTCAATAAAAAAGATGTTATAAAAATTTTATATCATCTTGTATAGAATTTTATACGCTTCTTCTGGATCATCTGCTGAGGCTACAGCCTTTTCGAAGGGGCATACGTCTGTCCCACTCTTGTTCATAATAGCTTTAACTGTTTCATCATATAATATGCTTATACTATGTTTTGAAGCCAGATCTAAAGCTCCTTCACTTATAACTTTCGCATATATTGACTTGACTCCAGCCTTCAGTGAGACAAGTACTACCGCTTTTCCAACAACCTTGTCTGCGAGTGCGGATCCGACAAAATTCTCTCCATAGCTTTTAACAGCATCCAATATTCCTTTTATTCCACTTTCAAAGCTTTCATAGAGTATTTTCCCATTTTTTACTATTACAAATGATAGATTGTTTTTGAGTAAATGTTCTCTGGCTATCCAAAGGTCGTTTGACAAGATATCACATATCATCTACTTTTTTATGTAATTTTAAACTTTTTAAACCGTTTTAGATGGAAGCTATGACGATGTAATACGGACCTGTATCCTTTGTTCTTCACTTTAGGGACTGTCTTCTTAGCTGAGTTTGGGGATAAAACACAACTCTGCACTCTCGCTTTATATATGAGGTATAAAAGTTTCTTTCCAATAATATTGGGTGCAATTTTAGGTTTTCTACTTGTAGACTCGATAGCTGTAGTTTTAGGCTTATTTTTAACGTCAATAATTCCTCTTACCCTAGTTAGAATTTTTGCTGGTATTGTCTTTATAATTTTTGGAATATACTTTTATATTAAAAGAGATGAAGAATATTGTCCAAACAGTAGTCAAAAATCTCCTTTTCTTGCATCGTTTACACTAATTTCTACAACGGAAATGGGTGACAAAACTCAACTTATGGTTATTGCTCTTGCAGCAGCTTTCAATAACCCTATTCAAGTTATTTCGGGGGCAATGATTGCTTTAGTGAGCATATCCTTAATAACCTTACTCTTAGGCCGTAAGCTTTTGGAAAATTTTCCTATTAGAAAAATCAAGTTAATTGTACCAATTATTTTTATAATGGTAGGTGTTTTACAAATCATGTTTAACGAATGAGAAGATTTCATTTGTTGTGTAAAAAGATTTTTATTTATGGTGCATAAAATAGTGTCTGAATAATATGTTTGGTGCATAATGGATTTGAAGAAAACTGGTGTAGCCTATTTACCCCTTCATGGTGGAAGATGTCCTCCTTGGCTATTCAGGAAAATGGTTAGACTTTCAAAGGCTATTTGTGAAATAATATTGCAGGATTTTGGGCGAAGAGAGCTTCTTAAGCGCCTCTCTAACCCATTCTTTTTCCAGTCTTTTGGTTGTGCTGTAGGATTTGATTATCATAGTTCAGGTTTAACAACTACATTAACTGGAGCATTGAAGGAGGCTTTAAGCCTTGAAGAACATGGTGTTGTTGTATGCGGTGGAAAGGGTAAAGCTTCAAGGTTAACTCTTGATGAAATCGAAAAATATGGTTCAAAATTTTCTTTTTCTAGTAAAAAGATAGATGATCTAAAATATTGTAGTAGGATTGTAGCGAAGGTAGATACTTCCGCAATACAGTCAGGCTATAATCTTTATCACCATGCTTTCTTTATTTCAGAAGATGGTTGCTGGTCTGTAGTACAACAGGGTATGAACCCTGAAAATAGGTTTGCGAGAAGATACCATTGGCTTTCTGAAAAGGTTCAAAGTTTTGTTTTGGAACCACATAGCGGTCTTTTCGGCGAAAAAATAGAGGATATCGTCTTAAATCTAACATCTTATAAAAGTGTTGACGCTCAGAAGGTTATAGTTGACGTTTCCAAAGAAGGGCCTTTAAAGGTTAGGAGTATGGTTAGCGAATTAAATGATAAATTGAATATAACTTTAATGGATTGGATATTTCCAGGTCAAAAGAAAATGGCCTTTAAGAATCTTGTAATGCCCGTTAGTGTAGACTGGAACGCGGTTAGGAGACTTTACGAATTTCAGCCAAAAAATTTTGAAGAAGTTTTAATGACATATGGTGTTGGCCCAAATACCGTTCGCGCTTTAGCCCTAATATCTAATCTAATATATGGTGCTGAAATTGACTGGGAGGATCCAATAAAATACAGTTTCTGTGTTGGAGGAAAGGATGGTGTACCATATCCAGTTGACAAAAAAGCTTATGAAGAATCAATAAAGTTTCTAAAAGATGTAGTAGAGGGTTCTGAAATTGGCTTAGACGATAGAAAAAATGCATTAAAAAGGCTGAACATTATCTTACAAAAAACATTTTAAAACAAAATGGTGTACCAAAATACTATGGAAGAAGTATACGATGTCATAATAGTTGGTGCAGGTATTTCAGGTCTTACAGCTGGAATATATGCCTGCCGCAGGAAGATGAACACTCTTATTATATCGAAGGATATTGGAGGACAAGCCTTAATCGCTAAAGAAATAGAAAACTATCCTGGTGTCGAAAGGACTAGTGGTGCAGAAATTGTTCAAAAAGTTTATGAGCAAGCTTTAAACTTCGGAGCACAAATCATTCAAGACGAAGTAGTCTCTGTAGAAAAGTTGGGTGAAGGAAATTTTAGGGTAAAAACATTAAAGGGCGAATATGTTTCACGTTCGATCATAATTGCCGCTGGAAAACTTCCAAAAGACCTTAAAGTTCCTGGAGAAGAAAGGTTTAAGGGTGGTGGCGTATCCTATTGCGCCACATGTGATGCACCCCTCTTTAAAAATAAGAATGTTATAGTAGTGGGCGAGGGTAATATTGCCCTTGATGCTTCACTACTTCTGACAAAATATGCTAAAGAAGTGAACTTGATAACAAAAAGAAACTCTCTTTCTGGCGATAAAGAGCTTATTGAAATGGTTTTAAACGCTCCAAACATTAAAGTCTTATATGAAACTTCTGTTAAAGAAATTATTGGAACATTTAAGGTAGAAAAGGTTTTGGTGGAAACTTTAGGAAAGGGAATGTATGAACTTCAAGTTGATGGTGTGTTTGTGGAATTGGGGTATGAAGTTAATATAGAGCCCTTTAAAAATCTGGTGTCCTTCGATGATAGGAAACAGATAATTGTCAACAATAAAAATGAGACAAAAACGTCGGGTGTTTTTGCATGCGGTGACATAACAGATACACCCTATAAACAGCTTGTAATATCGGCTGCAGAGGGGGCTAAAGCAGCTCTTTCAGCATACGAGTATGTTCAAAGGCTGTCGGGAAAATATGCTGTAACAATAGACTGGCATAAGTAAGCTATGCTACAATCGATTTCAAGATGTTAGGAGCCACTTCCATAATGGTGTACATTTTATATTTTTATCATCTATTTTCAAATCTCCCTCATAGTCCCATGTCACAATCGACAGATTATTGCATTTTAATTCTTCAGAAGCTTTAACTAAGGCTCTTATCTCTCTCCTATCAATATCATCTTTTCCATACGCGTAGAATACTTGAATAAGTTCTTTTACGATTAATCCGTCCCTTACAACAAAATCTACTTCCATTCCATCTCTTTTTCCATACTCTTTCCAATAGGAAATGTTATCTTTACCGACCCTTCTTAAAAGCTCTGTTGCTACACAATTCTCCATCAGTCTACCAATACTTTTTAAAGAATCTGGAAATAGTACTCTAGCTATACCATTGTCTACCACATACAATTTTTTCGGATACTGTAATTTTTTCTTGATCGAATAGGAATAGATTTCGAAGGGGAAAAGAAAGAAGACTTCTTCTGAACATTTTAGAAAGTTTATTAAGGTTGCTTTACCACATTTTAAACCTAAACTTTTTAAGAAATTATAGATTTTGGAAACACTTACTTGTTTAGTGAAGCATGATACAGCATATCTTAGAAACGTGTCTAGTATGATTGGATCGAGCCTGTACCTTTCTACAAGATCCTTGTAAAAAATTGTTTCATAGTATGTTTTAAGTATCATCTCCTTTAGCTCATAATCTTCCGTCAAAACAACTTTAGGATATCCCCCAAATCTGATAAATTCTTCAACAAACTTAAGAACCTTCCCCCTCTCCTCTAAATATCCCAAAATGGTGACATCTTCTAAAACAACCTTTTTTGCTTTCAAAAATTCTCTAAAATTGAATGGGAAGACCGTAAAATCTATACATCTCCCCCTTAACGCCGTAGCTATCTCTTTACTGGAGAGTTTAGACGACGATCCTGATATAAAAATTCTAAATTTTCCTGTATCATAAATTCTCCTTAACCATTTATCCCAATCTGCAACATTTTGAATTTCGTCAAGTAAAAGGTATATGGGCGATTGCTCTTCAGAAGAAAAAATTTGATAAAAAATTTTCATCATATCCTCCAAATTATTTGCATCAAGTCTTCTCAACCTCTCATGCTCAAAATTTACATATAAAATATTATCTTTTGGAATATTTTTTAGAATTTCATTAATTAACTGAAACATTCTAAAAGTTTTTCCAGCCTATCTTGGCCAAATAATTGCAACTATCATTGTAGGATCTAATGGAATCTTTAACTCTCTTTCCACAAGTTCAGGTAATCTTTTAATCTTCCATTCTGAAAGAACTATCTTAAAGTCCTCTTCTCTCATAAATTGTACTGTAATAAAACAGTTTAATAAATATTTTGTTCTCCATTAGAACGATTTTAAAAAATTATTTGTGGGTCAACCATCCCCTATAATGTTTTTTTAAAATTTATTACCTTAGCTACGGTAAGGTGATAATATGACTGGATTATACGAGTTTATAGAAGACTTGTGGATTGCTGATTCACATGAGCACACTGTTCAAGAGGTTGAACGTGTCTCTTCAGAGGCGGATCCTCTTCAAATTCTCTTATCACAGTATGCGTCTTCAGACCTGATATCTTCTGGTCTTACGTTAGAAGACTATGTGCGAGCTCTCAACCTAAATATTCCTTTGAAGGAACGTTGGAGGATCATAGAACCATTTTGGGCTAAGGCAAAGAATACAACATATTTTGAGGTTATTAAAGTAGCTTTGAATGACTTGTATGGCATAAGTGAGTTGGACGAAAACAGTATTGAAATGTTGTCTGATAAGATGAAGTCTTTAAACAAGGTCGGCTTCTACAGATTTGTTTTAAAAGATAAGGCTAAAATTAGGGTTTCAATATATGATGGCATAGCTGATCTAGTTGATGTAGATAGAGAATTTTTTGCACCCGTAGTTAGGCTTGAAGACTTTATTCTTATAAGAAGTAGGGAGGATGTGAGGAGGTTAAGTGAGTCCATTAAAATTCCAATTCACTCGTTAAAGGGTCTTGAAAGTGCTTTGGAGTCTAAAGTCCAATCAATCTTAAACAAGATAGTGGGGTTTAAAATAGCTTTAGCTTACAGAAGAGACATACATTTTGAAAAGACAACATTTAATGAAGCGGAAAAGGTTTTTAATAAAATATTGGGTTCAGAAAGGACCTTTATCAGATACACGAGCTCAGAGGGGATAAGGTTGACTGTATCTGATGAAGTTTCTGTAGAAGAAGCTCGTCCACTACAAAATTATATGGTTCACAGGATTCTTGAAATGGCAAGCAAATATAGGCTACCTGTACAGGTTCATACAGGTTTGCATGAGGGTAACCTTAACTTAGTAAGCAACTCTAACCCACTAAATCTTGCAAACCTTTTTATGGAATACTATGATGTAAAATTTGATGTATTTCATGGAGCATACCCGTATGTTCGCGAGCTTGCTGTCCTAGCAAAAAACTTTCCAAACGTTTATGTAGACCTTTGCTGGCTTCACGCTGTATCCTCTTCCTCTGCAAGGTATGCTTTAAACGAATTATTGGATATGGTTCCCGCAAACAAGATTATCGGCTTCGGTGGAGACTATAAGCATGTGGAGGGAGTCTACGGCCACTCTAAGCTGGCTAGAAGGAATGTTGCTGAAGTATTGCAGGAGAAGGTTGATAGGGGAAGGTTTAGTTTGGAGGAGGCTAAAGGTATTGCAAAAATGCTATTGTATGATAACCTGCTAGAAGTCTTTAAATTAGATTTTTAAAACTGTCTCTTATTCTAAAATCGAAAAGTATTAGTTTAACCATATAGAAATATTATGTGATAATAGTTGAGGGAGGCAACTCTATATAGGAGGATTGAAGGTGATAGGATACAGTGTTTAGCCTGTCCAAGGTACTGTAAACTTTCTGAAGGTCAGGTTGGATTTTGTGGTGTTAGAAAGAATTTTGGAGGAAGGCTTATTCTTCTAGTCTATGGTAAGCCTATTGCTGTACACATGGATCCTATAGAGAAGAAGCCTTTCTCACATTATATGCCCGGATCTCAAGTGCTAAGTATAGGTACTGTTGGATGTGATTGGGCTTGCCAATACTGTCAAAATTATGATATAAGTCAAAGGAGGGCCATTGACGGTGTCGACCTTATGCCTGAAAGGTTGGTTAAGTTGGCTTTAGAATATGATGCTGACGGTATAGCGTACACATATAATGAGCCAACAATATTTGTAGAATATGCTCATGATACAGGTGTTCTTGCTAGAGAAAAGGGTCTATTTAATGTGTTTGTAAGTAATGGCTATGCTTCTCCAGAAAGTGTTAAGCTTATGCTAGATTTTCTTGACGCTATAACCGTTGACTTTAAAGGTAATGGTGAAAAAAGGTTTTTGCAAAAGTATGCGATGGTATTGGATCCTGAACCAATATTCCAGACCCTTTTAGAATTGAAAAAGAATAGGGTTCATATAGAAGTTACTGACCTGATAGTTCCTAAAGTGGGTGATGACATAGAGGCTGCAAAAAGGCTTTGTAAATGGATATTAGATAATCTTGGAGAAGAAATTCCAATACATTTTCTAAGATTCCATCCTGACTATAGAATGCTAAATCTTCCATCCACTCCACTTGCGACGTTAGAAGCCCATTATAGGGTTGCTAAGGATCTAGGATTAAAATATGTGTACTTAGGTAATGTTCCAGGACACCAATACGAGAGCACCTACTGTCCCTCATGCGGTAAGAAGGTTGTGGGACGATATGGTTTTGATATAACTGAATGGAATCTTGTCGAAGATAATAGGTGCAAATTCTGCGGATACAAGATAAATATTGTAGGTGGATTAAATAAGAAGGCTTTACATTATTCTAGGTTCTATTCAATAGAACTGTAACCTTTCTCCTCCTATTTATCTACATCATATAATTTTGCCATCTTCTTATTTCTTCGTCAAGTTTTCTCTTTTTCCTCTTCTTTATAGAATACTCTTTTGGGTAGGCGCCTACAGTGTTATATGCTTCTAAAACAAGCTGGTCTGCTTCACCTTCCACGAACTTATCCCAGCTATAGTAGTGTACATAATCTTGTGGTTTCACATACTCTATTGTAAACTCATCTAATCTTTCAGGATCAATGCATACGGTGACAATATCCAAACTTTTATGGAATGTTAATGGTGCAGTAAAGAGCCTTTGAGGGTCAATCTTATTCTCAACCTTTAAACCATCACTTTTTAACTCGAAAATTTTTTCTTTAACCTTCCCTATAACATATTCGACAACCGAGTATGCTGCATCGAGAGGATGTATTCTCTTATAAACTTCTTTTGAAATAGAATTGCTATTCAAATGTATGTGTATTCCTTCACCAGACCATTTTATATAAACTGATTTAGTTATACCCTTGTTTTCTAAAAATTCGTGTATGATTTTTGCTGCTTGAACTGTCTTTTTCCAGTCCAAGATTTTATTGTCTATGTCCCAGACTGGTTCGGATGCAATTATGTTTGTCAGGTCTTTAACATCATCCTTTTCCTCAATTTTCCTGTAAAAGTGTATTGTTCCATAGACTGTTCTTATAGGAAAGGTTTCAATATAATTTCTAAGCTTTTTAACATCGTCTAATACAATGGGTTTAAAAGTTTTCCTATCATATCTTATAATTTTTGAACCTTCTCCAGTTTCTATTAGAAAAGCACACCATCTACCACTACAGTATTTCACAATCTCGTTAGCCACTTCCTTCTTAGAATAATGTTCTCTAATCATCTCATGTTCTCTTATTGTCGTATTCCATTTCCTCCTCTTGTCTTGCTTTAACGATTTTATTGACTACACTTTTAGGCAACCTTATATCTTCCACCCTCATCTCGCTTGCTCCAACTATAGTTAAACCAGTATTAGGCTTGATCTCTATTTCATGCAGCCTTAGGCTGTGGTTTGTCTGCCTCATCTTCTCTATCAAAATATATCTTTTCAGTTGCCCATTGCGTATGATTCTACGGAATCTTATTATGCCGTCAGCTATATGTTCAACCCCCCAGCCGAAGGCATATGATGTTGTTATAGCATACTGGGATGTTGCAAAGATTGTGAAATCCCACTTTGAAAGCACCTTCTTTACTAGATACGAGTGTCTTCTTGCCATAGCTGGCTTGTCAAGCCAAAAGGCCGATAGAGAGTCTATAACAAGCCTTGCCCTACCATAGCCAAGATACTTTTTAGCCTCAATAATCTTTCCTACAAGTTCATCGATTTCTAAACTTTTTAAACTCCATGGGTCGTCATCTCCCATTAAAGCGTCAGCTAAAACCAGCTTCTTTTCACTTATTGCCTTCTCAAAATCCATGTTAAACATCTTCGCTTGCGTAATAATAGACTTTCTGCTCTCCTCAGTTGTAACATAAACACACTTGTCCCCCTCCCTTATACCTTCATTAATATAGGTTATGCAGAGAACTGTTTTACCTGTTCCAGGTTCTCCGGTTAATGCTACAAAAAAGCCTTTAGGGATTCCTCCGTCTAATAGTTCATCTAATTCTTTTATTCCCGTTGAAAGCCTTTCTATACTATCTGAAGTCATCATAATATTTTTTGCTTAGATGTTAAAAAATTTTTCTAATATTCTATAATAAAAGGTTATTAGCTTGTTTAATCGATATCCGAATGGATGTAATATGGCTAAGTTTTTGAGGCATGAAGTTATCTCCAGGATATTAGAGATAGGGTTGATACCAACATTCTATGAAGACGATGTTGAAGCAGCTAAGAAGATAGTTGAAGCATGCGCTGAAGGCGGTGCTAAGGTTGTAGAGTTCACAAACCGTGGCTCACAAGCATATCAAAAGTTTAGCGAACTTATAAGATGGAGAAACAGAGAGTTTCCAGAAATTGTCTTTGGTGCTGGAACAATAATCGAGCCTTCGATCGCATCCCTTTACATAAACTGTGGAGCCGACTTTATAGTCAGTCCAACCTTCAATAGAAATGTAGCGAAAGTTTGTAATAGGTATAAAGTACTTTATGTTCCAGGATGCTCTACACCAACCGAAATCACATTAGCAGAAGAGATGGGTGCAGAAATAATAAAAGTATTTCCGGCAGATGTTCTAGGTCCACAGTTTATAAAAGACGTTTTAGGTCCAATGCCATGGTCAAAACTTATGCCTTCAGGGGGAGTGGAGCCTACAAAAGAAAGTGTTACAACTTGGATAAAGGCTGGTGCAGCAGCATTGAATATTGGCTCAAACCTTATACGAAAAGATTTGGTTAAAGAAAAAAAGTTTGACGAAATCAAAAAGATGGTGGAAGATTGCATAAAATGGATAAAAGAGGCAAGAGGACAATAAATTAGTAAAACTCTCACATTATATGCTTCTTCTAAAATAAGCCTAATAATATGAGGATCCATGGTCTTCCAAAATAGGAATATAATATCATGTTAGTAATGTAGCCGACACACATGGGAACTATCGACGGTAAACCTACTTCAGCTTCCACGACAGCCTCTTTTCCCTCCTTCAAAAGATTTTCAAGTCTCCTGTAAGCTTCGTCAGCTATTCTTGAAAGCCCTTCCTCTTTCCCTTCAACATAAACTTTTCTAGGATAAACGTTTCTTCTACTCATGAACTCTTTTAATGGTATCAATAACCTTCTATCCCTTTTAAACAGGGTCCATATTGCGTAGGGTAAGGTTACGAAAAGAAATATTAGCATGCTTCCTACAGGTGCAAGTATGTCATCGTCCACTACCATAAAAGCGAAGCCTATTAAGTCAGCTAAACCCCCTCCAATAACGTAGCATACTATGATTATTGATGCTATAATAACAAGTCTTGTGGTAAGCAATGTTATGTTGTCAAGGTTCTGATATACCATGATCGCTGTAGCCAGAGCTGCAGGTATCCACGTGTAGTCGCTGACCTCATTTTTCCTATAATCTTGTACAGCTCCCGCGATAAAGCTCAATGATACCAGTACAGAAACTATGTTCATTACCACACCACATCATTTTTCAAATATTTAGCCTTTCACTTCTCAAATTCTTTTGTCTCTCGTATATGGCTTTAACCTTTTCAATTGTGTCAGCTTCCTCAATACTCTTATCATCTCTTATCCTCTTTATTCTCGGAAACCTTAACGCAAAACCACTTTCATGTCTGCTAGATTTCTGTATACCATTAAATGCGACCTCTATTACAATTTCTGGTCTAACAATGAGTCTCCACCCCTCATCTTTAACTGTCAACTCTTTCAAACGTTCATTCATTTCTAAAAGTTCCCTGTCTGTAAGCCCAGAATATGCTTTCCCAATGGTCTTCAAAACATTATCATCCCAGATTGAAAAAACGTAGTCTGAAAATATTTCAGCCCTTTTACCATGCCCCCTTTCTGCTGCAACGACTACAGCGTCTATAGTGTCCAACTCCTTCTTCAATTTTATCCAATATTTTCCACGTTTTCCTACAGTATAGAAGGAGGATGGATCCTTTAACATTAGCCCCTCATATCCAAGCCCTATACTCTCTTGAAACATTCTTTCGATTTCCTCCTTTTTTGAAACAAGCTTGTACTCCAAACATTTTATTCTCTCAACAAACTTAATTTTATCAATAATCTTCTTTCTTTCAATAAGAGCTTTCTTGTAACATGGTTCATTATCAAAATATAGTATATCATATACGAAAAGGGCTAAAGGTATTTCTTCAACAAGTTTTTCGTCAACATATTTCCTCTGCAGCCTCTGCTGAAGCTTTGAAAAGGGTAATGGTTTCTCATCCTTGAAGGCTATAATCTCGCCATCCAATATAAAATCATTGCCTATCTTTAACAGGTCTCCAACTATTTCCGGAAACTGTTTACTAACCTCGTTCCCTTTCCTCGAAAATATCCTTACTACATTTCCCTTTTTATGGCATTGGACTCTAACGCCATCAAGCTTAAACTCGCAAACTAACTCTTTCCTAAAATATTTTATAACCTCCTCTGCACTTTGCATAGATTCCGCGAGCATAAAATTGGTTGGATGCAAAAGTTCAAGTTTTGCCTCAGAAAGCCTCCCATACTTGGCTAAGATTGCTGTTTCTCCTACATCGTTTATTAAAAGGAAGGCTTCGTTAACTTCATCAAATCTTCTACCAAACGCTTCTGAAATACTTTCAATAATAAGCCCACCGACTAAGCCTATTCTCATTTCCCCCGTTAAAATCTTTGTGAAATACTTTGCCTCCAATGGTGTCATGTTCAAGTAGATTCCTGTCAAAATCCTCTTCTTCTCTAAAAATGAGCCCTTACCTGTAGACTCGGCGACCTTTCTAAGAAGTGAATAAATTTTGCTTAGATCATATTTTTCCTCAACAAGGGGCTTAATAACCCGCCTCCCCAATATCTCTTCTGAAGCATCACCCAAATCACCATGCTTTATTATAATATCCCTTAAAATGTTACCGTTTAATCCGCTGACTTCTTTTAAAATATCTAAGAGTGTAGAGTATCCTACCTGAAGTTCTATATTCTCCCATGGTGGAAAGATCTGTCCAGATAGTAGGTTACATGCTATTTTAAGGTCCCCATCTTCTAAGCCTCTCAAATACTTGGAAACTATTTCAATCTTCATGTTTTTGCTTGAAGTACCTCTAACATTCTCACATGTTTCAGCAAATGCTAGGAAACCGCTATCATAGCCCTCTGGCATCATACATATATTCGTATAAAGGGATAAATAATATTTTGTCGGTGCTTATATAATGTTTTTAGCAAAAAATTGTGTGAACTACAAAATACATTTTTCTAGAGAACTTTGCAACGGCTGCAAAATATGTGAGCACGTTTGCTCTATAACCCACAAAGGTGTTTCAAGAATAAAAATTATTAGCACATTAGAAAATTTTGATGCACTACTATGCACCCAATGCGAGGATCAGAAATGTGTTAAAGTCTGCGGTAACAGTGCACTATTTATAGACAAGTACACAGGCACACCAACCATATCTCTAGACTTATGCAGTAAATGCATGAAATGTTTTATCTCATGCGAATCTAGTGGACTACATTATGACAGCACAAAAGAGGAAATAGTAGTATGCGATACATGCAATCAAAGCTTCCTTTGTATAAAACTATGTCCAAAGCATGCACTATCAAAACTCATGATACAGGAACATATAGCTTACACAAAAAGCTTTTAAAACATAAATCTTCTCTAAAGAAAGCTATGGAGAACGTTAGAGAAGTAACCAAAGAACTCGTAAAAGACCTCATAAGCAAAGTTAAATTTCCAAACATCATCGAAGACAATCCCATACTCATCGTAGGAGGAAGCTGGCTACACCACGGCCCACCCTTCCTCGCAGCCTCCTCCGCCCTCAAGACCGGTATCGTAAAAGTATACTTGGCAGCTCCAAAAACATTGTCGACAGTCTTTAGGATAATGTCCCCAGACATAATCGTGTTACCTTTACCTGACATGAAGTTTACTAAAGGCTGTGCGAGGCGGCTGCTAAAGTGGATGCCTACTGTTGGCGCAATATTATTGGGTCCAGGACTTGGTAAAGGCTGTAGAGAAGGTCTAGAAGTCTTTTTGAAAGAGACCAAAAACACTCCACTTATACTTGTTGACGATGCATTACATTACGATACCATCAGACTACTAAATAATAGAAAACATTTAATAATTTTGACAGCAAAAGATTTTCCAAGACTATTTAATACAACTTTGCCAGAAGATTTTGAAGGAAAAATTAACATCGTGAACTCAAAAGCGAAAGAAGTTAACATAACCATATACTTAAAAGATAACTTAGACATAATTAGCGATGGAGAAACAACATTCACCTACAACCCACCCCTTCCACAGCCAATCCTGTATGGAAGTTTAAGCGTATTAGCTGGAATCGCAGTTGCCTATTCCACCATAGGCCTTAATTCAATAGAATCGGCTGCCATATCATCATACATTAATGGAAAAATCCACACCCTCGCCTACCAAGAAAGGGGAAAACATTATACTTCCTCAGATTTAATTGAATACGTTCAAATAGTAGTAAAAGAAGTACTCTAAAATGAAAAAAGAATAAATAAACCCACTAAACCATACCTTCGGTGACACATGAATAAACTGTCTGAAATAAAGATCAGAATATATGCAATAGAAATATTAAACCATGTAAAAAAGAACATGACATACAAAATGCTCTCAAATGAACTTAAAATGTCAGCACCAGTCATAAGCAGATACATCAAAGGACACGTACTCCCAAGCCTTGACAGAGCCCAAGAAATAATAAAATGGTTCGAAGAATCCTACTTCAGAAAAATGTTACAAGACGAAATTCAAGTCAAAGAAGGCGGCATAATCGACGTCTCCTTCCTAACATACGACACCGTCCTACAGCGTGTGATAGCAAAACAGGCCCTAAACTTCCTCAAAAATGTTGAAGTAACAAAGATTCTTACAGTCGAAACAAACGGTATCCCAATAGCCCTCCAAATCGGAAACGAACTAGTCGTCGACGTAATCATCGCAAGAAAAGAACGCCAAATAGGATTCGAAAAATACATCGAAACATCCTACACACTAACCCCACCAACCATAAAATCCCTATACATCCCCAAAAACGCGTTAAAAAAAAGCGACAAAATTTTAATCGTAGACGACCTAATAAGAACCGGCAACACAATCAAAGCCCTAATCACACTAGTAAACAAGAGTGGTGCAACTCTCTCCGGAATATTCACAGTCATCAACGTAAACCAAGCAATGGAAAGACTAAAAAACGAATTAAACATAAACATTCCAACATACTATATAATATCAAAGTAATATCAACTAAATTAACAAAAATACCTTAGAATATGTTAAATTTCTTAGAGATTTAACCCCCTTATATGAAAATTAAATTTTCTACCCTTATATATCCCTTTGCAGATTAGAGGATAATAGAAAAACTTTGTTCAAAAAGCCTTAAATAAAGTTTCTTAATTAATTATTTTTTATGCATAAGCGTTGGTCATTAGAGACTATTAAACCGAAACAGCGTATCCTATACTATATTTGGAGAAAGGGTGGTGTTGAAGATAACATTTCAGCTTTAAGTAGAGCATTAGGTTATTTAGACGACCAGCCTGTTCGCAATATGGTCAACGATTTGATTGGAGAAAAATGTTTACAAATTAAGGAAAATAGAATTAAGATTACACAAAAAGGAATTAATAAGATAATGATATACATCTTTCCTCGTATTATGTTACCATTCTTTTTCACTTTATCTTTTGTATTCATATGGTATGGTGTAGGCGAAATGTTTTTTGGAATAGAAGTTCTCCCAATTACTTTAATTTTTGTTGGAATTGTCATTTTTATTTTTTCGATTTACATATTGTACTTTAATAATAAGTTTGAAAAGGACATCATAAGGATTTGAAGTAATATAGGATACGTTAAAATGACGGAGTGCCTCCTTCAAGATAACCTCTAATAGTCTATGAAATCTTATAATAAAGGGGGTGAGTGAAGTTGGAAATCCCTTTACCCGTTTGGGTTATGATATTAGGGTTAATGGTAATAATCATATCCTCGATACTACCGCAACTTATACCTTCTTGGATAGGATACGCTCTACTGATTCTCGGATTAATTGTAACGTTGTTTTTAAGTATTAAGAAAGGTGGATGAATTTGGATATAGAAAGTTTATCGAAGTCTTTCTGTCAATATAATATTGGTATTTATAAATTTTTACTGCAAAAAAATTTTAAATTTTTTTTTCTTTTACAACAAATATACAATATTGCCATTGATAACTGCCCTGGAGTTATAGGTCAGACCTCTTCCCATACTCTATCTTTATGAGAAAGAGGCTTGAGTTCAAAAGGTTAAAATAAAGGCTAGACAAATACAAATTATGGAATTAGAGCAGATCAAAGATAAGATAATTCCCGTATTAAGACGCTATGGCGTCAAGAAAGCGTCCGTTTTCGGCTCTTTTGTGAGAGGAGAAGAAAAGGAAGATAGTGACATAGATATCCTAGTCGAATTTGAAAGGGAGAAAAGCCTTCTTGACCTTGCAGGATTAAAAATAGATTTAGAAGAGGCTTTGGGAAGAAAGGTTGATGTTTTAACCTATAATTCTTTACACCCTCTTTTAAAAGATAGGATTTTGCAGGAACAGAAGACAATTCTATGAAAAAGGATCCGACAATCTTCATTAAGCACATCTTAGAAAGCATAGAAGCAATAGAGGAATACACGAAAGATTTGACCAAACCTCAATTTTTAGCTTCAAGAAAGAAACAGACACCATCATAAACTAGATGTCACAATGTATTTTAACAACATACATATATCTATCTAATCGATCTATAAAGGGTTGGCGCCAGAATATTGATACAGAACCTAAGAATGAGGGTAATTTGTTGAAATAACCAGCTCTATAATAAACTTAGCTGGCAATGGATTAATTCACTAAAAACTTATATACACAATATGTATAAATAATTGTACAAGAAATTTAAGGAGGTAAAAAAGATGGAGGCAAAGGCATCTATAGTTGGTGTGGGGTGTACCCATTTTGGAAGTGTTCTAGAAACACCGGAAATTAAGGGTCTAAGTCCATACGAGCTTGCTGTCAAAGCAGCATTTGAAGCACTAGATGATGCTGGCCTTGAGCCGAAGGATCTAGATGCATTTTTTATTGGAAGCATGCAAACTCATACTTCAGGATTATACAGTTGGTACTCTCAGTTATGTGATTGGCTTGGAATGGAACTTAAACCAGGTATACACTTTGAAACAGCCTGTTCCACCACGAATACTGGTTTAGGTTTAGCTACTATGGCAGTTAAATCTGGTACATTTAATAGAGTTTTAGTTTTAGGCTGTGAAGTTCTAAGTTCTGAGCCTTTAGAACATCCAGGTAAAAGACGGCCAGTCGATGCCTTAGATCTTTGGTTTACGACAGATTTTGGTGTTGATCAAGCATATTCCTATACTCATGCCTACGATATAGCAACTGCATATGGTGCTATACCCGCTCTTGCTTATGCTAAAAAGTACGGTCTGACCATAGAAAAGCTCGAGGAGGCTCTCTTCAACATCGCTTCCACTGTTAGACTTCATTCTTCAATGAATCCGAAAGCTTACATAAAGAAGAGTTTGGAGGATGAGGCAAAAGAATTGGGGTTTAGAGATGTATTCGAGTTTTGGGTTTCAAAGTATAATCCGTATCTTGCTTGGCCTATAAGAGTGAAAAATGCTTTGAATCCTGTGGACGGTGCCTCAGCATATATTATAACAACTCCGGAGGAAGCAAAATGTTTTACTGATACTCCTATCGATATACTGGGTTTCTATTGGTCTGTAAAAAATTATCCATGGTATGGTGACCCTACTACATGGCACTCCGATAAAATAGCTTTTCAGAAGGCTTTTCAAATAAGTGGTATCGAACCTAAGGATATAGACTATTTACATGTTCATGATTGTATGCAAACTTATTGGCTTCTTCTAAGTGAACTTTCAGGTTATGTGCCAAAGGGCCAAGCTTGGAAAGCCGCTATCGAGGGAAGATTTAGGTATGATGGTGACAGACCTATGACTACAAGTGGAGGCAGACATGGAAAGGGTCATGCTTTTGGCGCGTCCGCTGGTGCTGAAATATATGAAGCTGTTAAACAAATGCGTGGTGAAGTTGGTCGTCGTCAAATAGTACCTGAACCAGAAATTGCAGTAATACACAATCACGGTTATGGAATGCATTCAGCTGTAACGGTCTTAAAGAGGAGGTAGATGGTATGGAGCCAATTATAACAAAATTTTATGAGCTGTTAAGCAAAGGCGAAATATGGGGTATGAAATGCAAGGATTGTGATAGTATAACTTTTCCACCTAAAACTGCATGTTCTTATTGCTATAGCAGAAATGTAGAATGGTACAAGTTAAGTGGAGAAGGTAAAGTACTTTATGTATCAACAAGCATATTGCCAGCTAAAAGATTTGCAGAATATGCACCCTACGTCTATGGTCTTGTTAAATTGAAGGAAGGGCCATTTTTTGCAACACTAATAGATGGTATTGAGCCAAAGCCAGAAGCTTTAAAGGCTATTTTTGATAAACTACCACTTGATGTTACAGCTGAAATTAAGAAGATGGGTGGACTAGATATCCTGATATTCAAAATAAAAAAGGAGTAAAAAATTAAGCAACCCCTCCCCCCTTTTTTTGGTGTAAAATTTGATAGCTATAGGAATTGATATAATTCAAATATCAAGAATTAAAAGGGCAGTTGAAAGGAGTGGTGAAAAATTTTTAAAAAAGGTTTATACAGAGAAAGAATTGGAGTTAGAAAACAGTGTCGAAGGAATTGCTGCACGTTTTGCAGGTAAAGAAGCTGTTTTTAAGGCTCTCAGAATTAAATGGGAAGAAAATGCAAGCCTAAAGGATATAGAGATTCTTAGAGGCGAAGTTGGTGAACCAATAGTTGTCTTGCATGGTAAAATCAAGGATTTAGCCTCAAAAAAAGGGATAGAGAATGTAATATTAAGTTTGTCGTATGATTGTGATGTTGCTGTTGCCTGTGCGATAGCTTTATATAGCAAATAAATAATATAATGTTTGATGATGTTATGAACCAAGTTGAAGAAAGGGTTAAAGAAATTGTTTCCCAAGTTTTTAATGTTAAGCGTGAAGATTTAAGAGACGATACAAATTTTGTATTGGATTTACATGCGAAGTCCGCTGATATAGTAGAATTATTAGCTCTACTCGAAGATGAATTTAAGATTGAGATTCCTCTTGCAGAGGCAATAAGGAATAAGACAGTAGGCGATGCATGGAAATATATAGAGAGAAAAATTTCGAGCAAGTGATAGTACTTGGAGAAAGAAGATGTGTTAGATTTTTTCTTAAATGAAGCAAAAAAGGAAATTAAAAGGATTGTTCTCCTTGATGGAGAAGATGAAAGGGTAATTCAAGCTTCTCATTTGGCGCTTAGCGATAATATTGCTCAACCTATTTTAATTGGCAAAAAAGAGAGAATAATGGATAAGGCTAAACAAATTGGTGTTGATTTAAATGGAATAGAAATAGTGGAACCAATCGCCTCAAACAGATTATCCTATTACTCGAAACTTTATTCAGGAATTAGGGGAATAAGTAGCCTATTGGCGGAGAAGATTGTGAAGAAGCCCTTAATATTTGGTGCACTTATGGTCCAGGCTGGTGATGCTGACGGTATAGTAGGTGGGGCAATATATACTAGTGCCGAATTTATAGCCGCGATTCAACTTGTCATAGGAGTGAGGAAAGGAGTAAGTGTACCCTCGAGCTTTTTTATAATGGATATACCTGGTTTTAAGGGTGGAGAGAATGGTAAATTAATTTATGCGGATGCAGCCTTTAATCCTGACCCAAATTCGGAGGAATTAGCTGATATAGCTATAATGACAGCATTGTCTGCAAAGATGCTTCTTGGCTGGCATCCGAGAGTAGCTATGCTTTCTTTTTCTACAAAGGGTAGTGCTGCCCATCCAAAAGTTGATAAGGTAATTAGAGCTACTGAAATAGCAAAATCTAAGGCTCCTCCAGGTATAGACATCGATGGTGAACTACAAGCTGATGCAGCTTTAGTATCAGAAGTTGCCAAAAAGAAGATAAAGGGGGAAAGTGCTGTAGCAGGTAAGGCTAATATATTAATTTTCCCTGACCTCGACTCAGCAAACATAGCTTACAAGCTGACTCAATGGACCACTAACGCGGGTGCATATGGTCCAATACTACAGGGCTTCAATAAACCTGCCAGTGATTTATCAAGAGGTGCAACTGTTAAAGATATATTAGGGGTTATAGCAATTTGCGCAGTAAAATCTCAGAAAAATATAGGATAAGATTATTTGCTCATAGCAAGTGATAAAGATGTTTCAGCTATAACTTTTTCTTCGTCAGTAGGTATTACAAACACTTTAACCCTAGAATCATAACTTGATATTTCACCTTCATATTTTTCTGGTTCCAAATTTTTAATTTTATCAATTTTTAAACCAAGGAAATCGAATCCTTCAAGAATCATTTCACGTAACCAATGTGCTTTTTCTCCTATACCAGCAGTAAAAACTATAACATCAACTCCATTCATAATGGCTGTATAGGCTCCAATATACTTTTTGATCCTATGAACAAAAACATTTATGGCCAAGTTCGCTCTGTAATCTCCTTGATCTGCTTTTTCTTTGATCAATCTAAGGTCCTTACTTATTCCTGACAAACCGAGTAATCCACTTTTCTCATTCAAAATATTGTATACTTCGTCGACACTTTTATCTTCCCACTTACAGAGAAAATAGAATATCGAAGGATCTATATCACCTGACCTAGTTCCCATAACAAGGCCTTCTAAAGGCGTTAACCCCATACTGGTTTCTATGCATAAACCATTTTTTATAGCAGCAATGCTTGATCCAGCACCTAAATGGCATGTAATTATCTTTAGTTCCTCAACAGACTTTTTCATAAGTTCTGCCACTTTTTTTGAAACATACGCATGCGACGTTCCATGGAAACCATAACGTCTTATTCTATATTTTTCATAATATTCGTATGGTATAGCATAAATGTATGCATGTTCAGGAATTGTTTGATGGAATGCTGTATCAAAAACTGCAATATGAAGTGCAGTAGGTATTAATTGACGTAATACAATTATACCTGTTAAATTGGCAGGATTATGGAGGGGTGCCATAGATGAATATTTTTTTATTATTTCAATAACATTATTGTCGATTATTACAGGATTGGTTATTTCTTCACCACCATGTACTACTCTATGCCCAACTATTTTTACTTCATCAAGACATTCTAAGACACCATGTTTCTCATGACAAATATTTTTAAGTATTTCATTGAATGCCTCATTAAGATCATTGATAGTTTTCTTATAACTAACTTTTCCTTTTACTGAGTCGTAATCAAAATAAGAAATTTCTTCACCAATCTTTTCAACAGCACCGGAAACAATTAACTCTAATTTTTCTTTTTCATATGAAAATAGTTTATATTTAACAGACGAGCTTCCACAATTTACAACTAAAACTTTCATTAGTCTTATCCCTCTAATTAATATTACTCATACCAATTTTTATTTAAATTTTTACATTTGTGCTACAATAACACTACACCATCTTATTTGAAAATAAATGAAATTTTTTATAAAAATAACTTTTGAACGGAACAACCACTCACACGAGCAAGCTTTTGAGAGATGTTTAAGTCCTTATTTTCTTTTCTCTTTTCCTATCCACCTTAAGCCAGTTTAGCGGCTTTCTTGAATCCCTTTTAGTGCCACGGGCAGTAATACGATTCTTTCTTCTAAATTGTTTCCTAATATAAAATCATAAAAAATTGAAAGGTGATAAGTATGCCGCGTAAAAGGAAAAAGAAGTAGCCCAATAAAGGTAATTAAGGAGCTTTTATGAGCCTATATTTTTTCTAATGTGATAAAATCCATCTTTTCAAGTAAACGGAACCATTCAATTAATTCTCTCAAGTTTACATGCCCGTATTCTATTTTAAGCTTTTTCCATATTTCCAAAACGCTTTTTTTCCCATCAGCCCAGAATAGTGCTAGGGTTGAAATTGTCCTCCATCCTCGAACTTTCATTAAAATTTTAACTCTCTTCTTCATTTTATCGTCTAAACTGTTTATCTTTAGTTTTATGTCTACTGGTCCTGGATGCTTTCTTTTTGGTATTAGCTTTTCTGCCTCCTTTTCTATTCTACTTTTTTTCTTAGCTACTTCTGTTTTTGTTTGAGTGTCTGGTGCGAGTCTTTTGAGGTATTCTTTGAACATTTCCTCCTTTACGTTAACGGATTCTGAAAATTTTTTCTCATAATATTTGCACAATTCTCCTAAATTGTCTTCGCCATCTATTTTGCTTAAAGCCTCTATTGCCTTTATAAGCCATTCTCTCCAAAATTCTTCACATTCTTTTAGAAAGGTAATTTTTTCTTCACTATATTTTCTTAACTCATCTTTATTCATGTTGGATATTTCGTGAAAGACTTTCTCTATTATGTTATCAATCTTCTTTTCACAGTACCTTTCAATCAATAGTCCAAGAAATTCATAGTCTCTTCTACTTAAGTTTGCGATGGTATATGCTAAGGTAGACGATATGGCTCCAACATACCATAGCATGTTCGGGTCAACCTTATCTAATGTGTCTTCTGATGTGTGATAGAATTTGTCAGGCCAGTTTGTGAAAGACACTGTAGGCACTCCAATACTTGGATCAGATAAGACTTCGTGGTCGCTTCCTCCTGAAAAGTTAATGAACTCATACCTTATTAGGGGAAAATGGTCTTTTTCTGAAAATGAGGATATCTTTTTTGGAATATAGTTGAACAGATACTCTATGTAGGGGTTGATGAAGCTTGGAAGCGAATAGGGTGTGCTATCTACCATCAAAATGCTTTCACAAATCTTCTGATCTTCTCCAACCATGTCAAGGTTTATTCCTGCCACAAACGAATCTAAGCAATCCTTATTCATGTTCAAGAATGCTACTGTCCCAGTTATTTCTGGAACAAACAGGAACCTTATAGTCTTCCTCGGCCTATTCAATTTTCCTTCGCCAATTAATCTATTTAGAGTGAGCGCTGACTCTATTGCTGCAGCTACACCTGATGCATTATCGTTTGCAGAAGGCTGAGGATGACATAAATGCGCTACGACAATAACCTCCTTATCCTCTTCACCTCTAATTTTTGCAGAAACAACCTCAAACGTTCCATCATACATTCTACTTTTAACTATAGCCTTAACCTTCAACCTCTTCTTTAAAGCAAGCTCCCTAATTCTAGCTCCAATGCGTGGTGAAACAACAAACCCAAAACATCTCCTCTTTCCCCGATGCCACCAAAAACTGCAATATTGTAGTGCATCAGGCAAATCCATCTTACTTCTAACAGGAGGCCATTCTCTTAATCTATCTGTAACTATTCCTATCGCACCCCCCTTCTCAACAGCTAAAGAATATACATCATTTAAATCTCCTGAAGCAAAAACAACCTTTCCTCTAACATCAACATCCTCATATTCCTCTTCTACATCACCCTTATCTAAAACCGCAAGGTCTACAACTATCCCATCAGCTGGCGTAGGTGCACTACGCTGTACTATAGAAAACTTGTTCACCGAATAGTCTGCAATCTTTTCTTCGCCTTCTTCTGTTAAAAGAAAAAGTTTAGCATCCTCCACCTCACTTTCTTGAAATGATCCATAATTCCAAAAGGTTACATCTTCGGAGGCTGGAAATCTTAATATCTCACACTCCAACCCATTCTTTTTTAAAAGATTATACACGTATTCCGCTGCCCTCCTATATCCTGGACTCCCCTGTATTCTATGAAAATTTATCAGTTCACTAACAAAATTTTTAGCCCTTTCCCCCGAATACTCTCTCTGGATAGCCTCAAAACTTTCTCGTATCATTCATCTAGCTTACCTAAAGAGAATATAATAACATTTTTAATTCATAACCTAATCATGTAGGGTTTGATGGATAAGCTCCTAATACCAAAGCCAAAATCAGCGGGCATAATATTATCTTACAAATGTACAAGCAGTTGCAGACATTGCATGTACGCCTCCTCACCCCATTGGCAAGGTGACTGGATGAGCTCAAACCAGCTTGAACAAATAATTTCTAAATTATCAGAAACAATAATTCCAAGTATATTCGGTTCAAGAAATGTTGGCGTCAATGTTGGACTACATTTTACTGGAGGAGAGCCGTTCCTAAACTACAATCTTTTATCGAACGCTGTAAAAATTGCTAGAAAATATGGTGTCCCATCTGTTTTTGTTGAAACAAACTGTTTCTGGTGTACTGATGAAAATGTTGTTAGAGAACGTTTTACGGAATTAAAAAATTTTGGCTTAGATTGCATGCTTGTTAGTGTTAACCCATTCCTTCTAGAATATGTTCCATTTGAGAGAACAGAGAGGGCAATAGACATAGGCTACAGAACATTCATACAAAACCTCATAGTTTACCAAGAATATTATAGGATATTATTCAAAAAAATGAACATAAAATCAACACTACCATTCGAAGAATTCTTGAAAAAGGCTGAACCAACATGGACTCACTACATAGAACTCCTGCCAATGGGACGCACAGTATACAAACTTAACATGCTATTCAAAAAATATCCTACAAAATACTTCTTCAACCAATCATGCTACCACGAACTTACCAGAGACTGGCACATTCACATAGACAACTACGGAAACTACGTTCCAGGATACTGTGGCGGCATATCCCTAGGAAGCATAAAAGATTTCGAAAAACTTTTCAACGGCATAATTTTAGACGAACACCCAATAATCAACGCCTTAATCACAGACATTAAAACATTATACAATATAGGAGTAAAAGATTTCGATTACAAAGAAGATGCAGAAGGATATATTTCAAAATGCCACCTGTGCATAGATATAAGAAAACATATAATCGAAAAAGGCGGAAAATTCCCTGAACTCAAACCTATAGAATTTTATGAGAACCTAACATAAATTGTCAATGTCACCGTATTTGGCTACACCATCTTAATTTTCATCTAATGAAAAATAAAATTTGGTCTAAGAACATGTTGGTTAAAGTGAATGTAGAAGTACTTATGGTACACAATTTTTATAAAATGTAAACCTAGAAAAATTTTTATGTCCTCTGAATATATAGATTCGGCAGAGTTCAGACAAGATATAAAGCTTGATGAATTAGTGAATGAAACTGATCGTGTCAACTGTAATCGGATGAAAAAATAGATTTTTAATGGAGTCTGTCTAATATGGAGGAGGTAATTAGATGTTCGTTGATACCCTTAACGGCTTAAGCCTGGAGATTCTCAGTTCTTTGAACTTGAATTTTTTATTATACCGGCTCTGGGCTTTCGGCTAATTTTGGTAGGGTAAACATTTTTACGAAATTTAATTTTATAGTAGCGTAAAAAATTTTTAACCCTATATTACCATTAAATATTTTTATACTACAAAGCTAAAAATTTCAATATAAACGGTACAAGTATAGTTGTGGCTAAAGTGACTACAATTGCTATAAGACTTGTTCTTACAAGATGATTTAAATCATCGATTCTTTTGTTTACGTCATCAATTCTTTTATTTACGTCATCAATTCTTTTGTTTACGTCATCGATTCTCTTGTTTACGTCATCAAGTCTTGTATTTAGGTCGTCAACACTCTTATCAACATAATTTTTAAACTCTCTCTCTAATCTTGTAACTTCCTCTTTCACATCGTTTCTTAATTCTACAATATCCTGTTTTGTTGCAACATCCCTTAGGACGGCATTTATTAGAGCAATTCTAACATCATAATCGGTAACAATGATTTCCGCAAGTCTTTTCCTAGCTTTATCATCTTTCTCCAGCTCATCCAGAAACTCTTTCCAACTCATCATAACAAGCAAAAATTTACTATAATATAACTTTTTCCAAACAATGTTAATTTTGCAATAAATTTGACAAAAAGCTAACAGATTTTAACCTGTTTATAAAATTAATATTATGGTAACGTAATCAATACTAAATTTTGTGTGGTCTAGAACCAAAAATTTTTAGAACTTTTTAACATTTAAATTTTTCTCAAACGTAAGTCTTTTATCACTGACTAAAAAATCCCAAACATCCTGTTCTTCTGGTATGTAGTACCACCCCCAATAGACTCCCTTAACCTCACCTAACCTTCTTAACCTATGCAAGTATTCCTTCGCCCTGGAATCGACTTGCCTGGCTTCGCTAACCGTAAATAAGCTTCCTTTCCACTTCTCCCTTAAGGCTGTGCTGAACCGCTCTAAGTACATTTAGTCACCTTTAAGATAAAATAGAAACATTTACTATCAGACCATAAGTTTATTCTTTATGGAGAATGGCTTTAGATACCAGTAGGGAATAAATACATGGCCTGTTGCTCTTGGCAATCTTGTTATAGTCTTGAACTCGGATGCAAAGTAATTTCCTTAAAACTTCGAATCTCTGTCCCACTCATAGCAGACACGATAAAACGCAGGAATTGTTCACTTAAGCCTAACGTTGGTGTATGTACATCTTAAGTTGAATGGAAAAGTAGTTAAAGTAGGATATTAATATATGGTTAGGCTGATGGAGGAATATCCAAGGTTCTTGACTCAAGGCTTTAAGCCCTTTAATCCGCTGGAATTGGCAAAGGTGACTGAAAAGATTGTGACGAGGCAGGGTGATGAAGGGCTTGAAAGGAAGTACACTGATTTTTATTCTGTTCCAGTCTATGGTGGGATAGCTACTGGTTATGCTGTCGGCTGTTGCTTGAGGTGCGTTTATTGTTGGTCAAATTGGTCTAGGGACTTTCCAGAAAAGTTTGGAAAGTTTTATTCTCCTAAGCAGGTTGCACAAAATCTTTTTAGGGCTGCTGAGGAGGGAATAGTTTATTCAGATTATTGGAGGAGGCTTATTCCGAAAGTAAATAAGCTTAGATTATCCGGATGTGAACCAACGTTAGGAAAGGAGCATCTCCTCTCAGTTTTAGAGCATGTGGAAAGATCAAGGTATCCATTTTATCTCGAAACTAATGGAATACTTTTTGGCTCAGATAGGGACTATGTGAGAAAACTTTCGCAATTTTCGAGATTCATTTATGTAAGAGTTTCTTTTAAGGCTGCAACACCAGAAGGTTTCACTCAAAGAACTGGAGCGATTGGAGAATACTATGAGCTTCCCTTCAAGGCTTTAAAATATCTTCTGGACGAGGGAATATATGCGAGAGCGGCTGCGATGACGGATGGCAGGATAATGTCAAAAGAGGAGAGGGAAATTCTCATTCATAGACTTGATGAAATAGATCCGAAAGCAAACTATGCTCAAACCTTAGAAGAGGAAGTTATAGACGCATACGATACAACAGTAAAGAGGTTAAAGGCTTTTCAGGACAAAAAATTTGCAACGCAACTTATGCGACAATTCATTGAAAACCATGAATCTTCTTAATATAGTTTAAAAGTTCCTTAAGCTTTAAATAAGATTATAAAATATTGAAAGCTTATGGGTAAAGCCTTTGAGGTAGAGGGTAAAGGACTGGCTGTCCTTTTATCTTCGGCGATAACCTTTTTTATTTTAAGTTTTTGGATTCATTTTCCTGGTTTAAGGCCTAACTATTATAGTGATATTATAGATGTTCTTTGGAACAGATATGATGTTAGGATGGGGAGAATACCTTATGTTGAATATGATCTTGAGTATCCTGCGCTTTCTGGGATTGTTCTTTATATTGCGACATTGACTGGAAATGTTTATGGATATTATCTGGTCTTAGCTATTGTCTCTTTTGTTTTTATGGTTGGAAGTCTTTATATTGTCTATAGGATAGGTGTTGAAAGGAATGTGGATGTATATAAAATATGTTTTTATACTGTTTTTACTCCAACCTTCATATTTTATAGTGTATACAGCTTTGACTGGTTTGGAATTTTCTTTTTACTTGCCTCATTATTTTTGTTGTTGAAGGGTTTTGTTAACTACTCTGGCATTTTTCTTGGTCTCAGTGCTGCTGCTAGGCTTATACCTATTCTAGCCTTTCCTTACATGCTGCAATATCTTAAGGGGAAAAAAGATAGGATGGTTTTTACTTTTTTTACGTTTTTGGGTTGGCTTTTTCCAAACATTTATTTTATGGTTGTAAACTTTGAAGGCTTCCTATATCCATATGTTTTTCAAGCTGGATGGATTGTTGAAGATAGTTGGCTTGCAATTTTCCAGCAATACAATAAGGGTGTTTCAGCAGGATTAATGTTCATCCTCGCATACCTAATTTTCTGTTTAGTGAAGGTTGATGTTGTAGACAAATGTTGGCTTGTTTTAACCGCTTTTGTGATATCAAGTTTTAAGTTTCCACCACAATATATGATCATGTTAATGCCCCTTTTTGCACTTTCTTGCAAAGACTATGTCCCATACATTCTTTCACACATTTTTAATGTAATGATAATACTTTGGTGGTTTACACCAATGTTTAATTTCAACAACCCTTGGAGTATTGAGAGTCCGGTCCAGTGGTCCGCAATAATAAGACAGGCTTTGATCGCATACATTTTTGTAAAGAGTGTTAGAGGATATTTGAGAAAAGGTTCTTTATATTGAATTTTTTCCAAGTAGGAATGGTGTTAAACGTTTTTATAAGCTTATTTTAGCAAACCATAGTATATGCTCCAGGAACTTTCTATTCAGAGGTTGAGTCAAAAGCTGGCGTTGAAAGAGGAAAAAATTTTTGAAAGTCTTTCCGGGTACAAGAATTTGAATGAAAAGTTTGTGCCATATAATCCATTTAATCTTGACCCACAAGAGATTAGGACGGTTATCTCTAATGATTTAAGCTGTGTAAGCGTTTTAGGGAGTATTGCTTATCCTTTGGAAGATGATTTATGGAATAGGGGGCAGATTGTTTTAGAGGACGGTCCTGACGAAAATATGGGTGAAAAAATTGAGTGGGTTAATAGGGTTTTGGATGGTGTAGGTGTTGGTGCCACTGATGCGAGTACAGTAAGGCATAATCTTCATCTTAACCTACTATATGCTTACACTCAGGTTGCAGTATTTTTGAGGAGATATGGTGAATGTTTTGAGGAGGTTGTGGACGATATTAAAGTTGGAGATGAACTATATTTTGAAAGTGATGGACTGAAGCTTTTTGAAGATGAACATTATCAGATTTGGGACTGGAATCTAACCTTAAAACTTTTAGAAGAAAGGTTTTCCAACTATACGCCGTTTATACTATTTCTTGACGAATCTCTTTCCATATCTTATGCCAGAAACTATACTGTTGAAAGGAGAAGGCTTCTTGTTGAATCGCTAAAAAATTATCTTGGAAAACTTTTTGAGCTTAATATAGTTCCAGTAGCGGTATACTTTAGCCTTGATAGGGGTCTCGTCAACTGTGGTTTGAAGTGCACTTTGTGTAAGAATATTAGATGTTCTAGTTGCCATAAAATGTCGGAGCAAGAAATTTTGTTTAAAACGTTTTGTGACAAACATTTCCTCTACAATATTCTAACTAAAAATTATTCTAGGACTCCATATTTTAGGCCACTGAATCCTGTTGTCGCTGAATCTGTTGAAAGGTTGAACGTTGACCTTATAGCATTTTATGTTAGAGTTGATGAAAGTATATTGAGGGTTGAGTTTCCGAAGATTTTCTTTGATGAAAAAAGAGAGGTTGTTGACTTGATACATAGGGCTGTTGTCGCCGACTCTATCATTTCCGGAGGCTATCCTTTAACATTGTCTAGGGCTCATGAGCTCGCTGTCCTTTCTGGAAGAGATAGGAACGTGATTCACGAGATCGTGTATAATAAGGCTCTCGAACTTTGCAAAAAGTATGGACGTAATCTTGAGTTAAAGTTTTCTAGGAAGAATGAGTTAAAGGTTAGAGGTGTTGTATAATGTGTGCGCTTAAGGGAAACTACTTTCTAATAGAAAATTCTATAGGAGAAGTTATTTCTTCAACATATCAGAGGCTGGAGTTTGAGCTTTATAGGAATTCTATAACCCAGTCTGTTGAAAGGGGGACTTTTATCGTTGTTAATAGTGTTGGAAGCCTGTTGGTTGGGGTTGTTACAAGCACAAAGCTTGTGGTTGTTGGAACTGGTTCCACTAGGCCTTCTAGGCTTAAGATTGGACCGGAAGAAATTGATAGGACATTACCTGAATTAAAGGATAGAGTATATAACTCGTATGAGGCTGTGATTGTTGGAGAATTTTTTGAAGGAAAATTTGTTCATGCCTCGAATTTGCATCATGCGATAGTTCATGCACAAGTTTACGAAATGCACCCTGACGATGTTAAAGACTTTCTTAAGATTCCATGCGACTACCTGCACCTAATTTATAATGAGGATGGTGTTGAAGCTGTTTTAAGCCATCTAATGAAAGTTAAAACTCTATTGGATGAAAATGAGTTTTTTGATTTCTTGAAGGGTGCGGTGAAAATGCTCCATGTTAGAGGTGATGATGAGCTTATACGTTTGGTGGCGAGCGTCATTGAGTAGGGGAAATGATATTATTGGTTTTGTTGTTGGAGGCTCATATTCTAGGGGTATTTTGGTTCAACTGCAGAATATAGTGCACGAGGAAGTTGAGGTTGGCTACGGTCTGGTTGCTGAAAGCGAAAGAGGAAAGTATCTTATGATAGTTAATGATGTTATAGCAGACTCACCTGACACGGCTGTATCGGTAAACATGTCGAGAAAACCATTGTTTACAAAGCGTCTACTTTCGGATATACTTTTAACATCCAAGCTCAACTGTGTACCAGTAGCATGTGCTTTAAACGGTAGGATCGATGAGTCTCTAACAGTCCCAGACTATCTTTCAAAGTGTAGGCTTTTGACTGAAGATACTGCAGAAACATTTTATGGCAAAATAGATTGGCAAAAAAGTTATCCTTTGGGCACCGTTAAACCCTCAGAGTATAATATACCATTAGATGTTAGTGTTATGGTCCAAAATTCCTTTGGAATATTTGGAAAGTCTGGCACTGGAAAGAGTGTTCTAGGAAACCTGTTGGCGGCATACATACTCTTATACTCAAAAAATTCTATATTAAATGGTGACGATATACCTACAACACAACTTATATTTGATATGCATTCTGAGTATGGGCTAAAGTTGAAGACACCTACGCAAGCGGTTCTGGCACCAGGCGTAGCCCAATGTTTTCCAGAAGAGTTCAAAGTCTATTGTGTTGACCACGAACTTGTTGAAGAAATTGAGAAAGAGTTTAAGAGGGGCACTTTAGCCAGAGAATTTAAGATAAGAAAGGACAAGATTGAAGTTGAGGACATTATAGCTTTAAGTGAGCTGCTGAAAATGTCTGGTGTTGGAGCATTAAACCTTCAATCGCTCAAGGATAGGCTTGATGAAATTGGTGGAAACTGGTTTGATGCCATAATAAACTTTAACAATTACACGAACCAGGAGCTTAAAGATAGGGGTTTTGATGTACAGACTATAACAAGTTTAAGGGCTCTCTCACGTAGGCTTTCAACATTCAAAAACCTGCCACAGTTCTCAGAAACAGAGGATACATGTCAAGAGCTTTTGCATGATCTAGAAAATGGAAAGAATGTTGTAGTATCGTTCGGAAAATATGGTGACCTAGAAGCGCTTTACATGTTTATTGTAAACTATATTTCGAGAAGGTTAAGAGAAGCTTATGTTGGAAAAAGTGTGGGTGAGGGTGTAAAGAATAGGATTGTAATATTTGTTGAGGAAGCGCATAAGTTTTTAAATCCAGGTGTAAGGGAAAGCAGTCCACTTGGATTGATAGCTAGAGAATTGAGGAAGAGGGGGATTGTGTTGGGCATAATAGACCAAACACCCTCCCAAATTGACGAAAACGTTTTTGGAATGATCTGGAACTTTTTTGTAGGAGCCACAAGCATAGAAAGAGATGTTGATGTAGTGACATCAAGCCTGAAACTTACACAACTTTTTAAACCTCTTGTCAGTGCTTTAAGAAGGCAAGAGTTTCTAGTATACGGTAGTGCATTAAAGTATCCTGCTGTTATAAAGGTGGTCGACTACCATAGTATTGTTGAAAAGATAAGGGAAGAGTATGAGCGCAAATTTAAAGTTAATGTAAGCGACGAGTATGTGAAGAGGTTTTTGGAGGAAGATTAGATTGGTTAAAATATTGCATACAGCCGACCTCCATATTGGTGAAGACATCTTTTCACAGTATAGTACAAAAGCTGCCTCAGAAAGGTTCAATGATATCATATCTTCTCTTGATCAGATAAAAAATATTGCTTTAGAAAATGATGTTGACGCTGTTGTTATTGCAGGCGACGTATTTAATAGGATAATTCCTTCAGGAAATTCATCATATCATTTTTCCAGGTTCCTAAAACAGCTTCTAGAAAATAGAATACATACTATTGTTGTTAGAGGTAACCACGATAGGCCATATACTGAAGGCACATCGGAGCTTCTGAAAACATATAATATACTTTTGTCAACAAAACAGGAGGAATACTTCCATTATCTGAGTAAGATAGAAAATGTTGTTATAGAAGCTAAAGACGGTAAAAGGATTTCTTTTACAGCATTACCATATTATCCGAGCGAGCTAGAGTTTAAGGATGTTGAAAGTGTGGAGGAAGCTTTTCAAAAATCTAGGGTCGAAAATAGGCAGGAGTTTATGAGAAAGTTGAAGGAAGAAAGCTTAAGAAAAGTTAATGAGCTAAAAAATAGTGCGGCTGCAGACTATCATGTTCTAGTAGCGCATGTTCCAATCTTGGGCGCTATACCTGGCTCAGAAAGAATATTTTATGGCTCAAAATATGAAATAGTTTATGAAGTTAACGAAATATGTAGGCTGCCATTTGATTACATAGCCTTAGGCCACTTTCATGTAATGCAACAGATAGGGTTGGAAAAGTGCTGGTATAGTGGATCAATATTTAGACTAACATTTGATGAATCCTCATACCTGGATGGTAGAGAAGTTAGCAGAAGCAATAAGGGTATAATATTTGTTTCCGAAGATAATGGAAGGCTTGTCCCAAAGCCAATATATATTAAAACAAGGGACCTCTGTGTCGTACACTTGAATTATTCGAACCCAAAAATTACGCCATTACCACAAAATGTTGGAGAAATAGTTGAATATATAGCTGCAAGGTGTCCAATAAAGGAAAAGAGTTTACCACCATGTGTGAAGGTTTTCGTAAAAATTTTGGATACTCAGAGAAAAATGTTAAATGAGTACAAGATAAGAGAGTTGCTTTTAGAAAAAGGCTACCTTGACATAAAATTCGAGATAGTTACGGAGCAGACTGAGCAGGTGAGCTTAAAGACTGCAAACATGCCTGTTGAGGAGGCGTTAAAAAGGTACATCGAAAGTCTTCAAATAGATCCTCAACTAAAAAAGCAGGTTCTTGAAGAATCCTTGAAAATATTGAAGGAGGTTATGTGAAAATGAAGATTTCTAAGATCTTTGCAGAAAACTTGAAGACTTTCCCAAAGCTTGAACTATATCTAGAAGACTATGATCTAACTTTAATAACAGGCCCAAATGGGGCTGGGAAGACAACAGCATTTGTCGCAATACCCGTAATAGCATTCTATAACGAGTTTAATGGAAGAAGCCTTAAAGACTATTCTTTAGAAAATAGGGTTGCAAAGATCGGTATAGAGTTTGAGCATGAGGGGAAAAAATACATTATCTTGAGACAATATTCAGATGGAAGTACACAATCAATATTCACTGATGTAGTAGAAAGGAAAAAAATTTCGAAGGCAAGAGAAATTCAGCATGAAATAGAAAGACTTTTTGGAATGGATGCGAAAACTTTTTTGAACACAATAGTTGTAGCGCAGGGGGAGGTTGAAACATTAAGCGAAAGGAGTCCTAGGGAGAGGAGAGAACTTTTCCTAAAATTTCTTGGAATAGACTTCAAGAAAGCATATGAGAAGGCAAGTGATGAGATAAAGAATCTAGAAAATAGGATACAGCAAATAGGCATAGAAAAAATTAGTCTTGAAAAGGACGTTAAAGAAAAGCCTAATATCGAAAAAAGGATTCCAGAAATGGAAGAAGAAATCAAAAAATTGGATCTAACCTTAAAAGATAAGGAGAAAGAAAAAGGTAGCCTTTTAATAGAAAAAGAGAATCTGCAAAACACATTAAACAGCATACAGGAATCGTTGGCGAAACTCCAACTGTTAAGGGAACAGAAGGAGAGGCTGGATAAAGAAATAAGAGAGTTCGAAAAGAAGGCTGGAGGATTAAAAAAGATGGATATAGTGAATCAAATAGAAAATATCAATCTCAAACTACAGAAAATAGGTACGATGTTAACCCTTCTAGAAAAAAGGAACACGATTGAAGCATACACAAAAAGTTTAATGGAAATGGTTAAAATACTTGACGAATACAGAAGGCCTGAAGAGATAAAAAGGGAGGAGAATCTTCTAAAGGCGAAGATCAATGAAATAGAGGCGGAAATTGAAGAATGCAAAAAACTTAGGATGGAGATAGAGACAAAAAATAGTGCCTCAAAACTTTACATAAAAGATTTACAAGAGAATATAAAATGTCCATTATGTAAGACAGAATTAAGTGAAGAAAGGAGAATATTGTTGATAGAGGAAATTGAGCATGAAATTAAAGAATATCCTGAAACTATTGAAAAAATCAATTCAAGGGTAACTGAATTGTCAAATGAGGTAGAATCGTTAAAGAAGAAGATTAATGAGATAATGAGGGAATATGGTCGTTCTTCTGAAGCTTATAAAAAGTTTGAAGCACTTATAAAAGAAGTTCCGCAGGAGCTTGTTGGTGATCCGAAGGAAGGTTTAAACAAACTTAAGACAGAACTGGATGGGATAAGAGGACTGCTTGAAAAGAATGCTACAGAAATTGAAGTAGATTTGGCGGCCATAAATGTACAGAAACTTATCCAATTTCAGAATAGGGCAAACAAAGATATTGAGGAATTGAATAAAGCATTATCCTTATACGAAAAATATGAAGAAAACATTTCAACATTAGAAAGCATAGAAGACCAAATAAAAACTCTTTTGCCACTAGAAAGCGAGAAAAGGTATGTAGAAAGCAAAATTCGTCAAATAGAACTTTTAGTGGAACAGAAAGAGCTGGAGATCAGAAATCTTTATAAAAGTAGAGGAAATCTTGAGTCAGAAGTTGGAATACTAAGGACGAGATTAAGGGAGCTGGAAGATAAGGAAAGGCTGCTAAAGAGGAAGCAGGAGGAGGAAAATGAGCTTTTAAAGAGGAAGGAAATATTTACGATAATTAAGGAACAGGTCTTTAAAGATAACGCTTTCCCCACCGTATTCTTGGAAGAGTTTGTAAAACATGTTCAAATGAACCTTTCAGACTTTATTTCAAGGTTCAAGGGTGGAAGGTATGAGATAGACATTAGTCTAACAAATGAAGGTGATGTTGAAGTTAGGGCAAGGGATAGGTCAAAACTTGATAATATGTTCAGGTCAATAAAGGATTTTTCTCAAGGTGAGAGGACAATTTTAGGGTTTGCGATAAGGCTTGCGACGATGAAAGCAATATCATCGTACAAGGGGAAAAGTATGCCGAACATATTGATTGTTGATGAAGGTTTCGGTCCACTAGATTTAGAGAACATGAAAGCTTTGGTGGACGGGATAAAGGAGCTTAAGAGCGTGTTCGAACAAATATTTATAATCACACATATAGAGCAGGTTAAGGAAGAATTTGAACAGAGGCTGGTTGTTGAAGAAACACCTAAAGGTAGTATTGTTAAAAAAATTTGAACCTCTTAAATAAAACCTGGACACTCCACTAGAATAAAGGGTGTAAAGTAGTTTACTTACATTATTTGTTCAATGTTTGAATTTTCTAGTATGGCTGTTTTGACCACATAAACTATAAATAGTACGTATACGGTTTACATTTACGGTGAAAAGCTTGCCTGTTAAGACGACTATAATATTGAAAGATGAAATTTACGAGTACTTGGTTAAAAAGTTTGGTAGACGAAAAATATCAGAAGCTATTAACCAGTTATTGATGAAAAATCTTTTCAAGCCTGTTGAAAGTATGTTTGGAGTTGACCCTTGGATTACAACAGAAGGACTTAGAGATGAGGATGAAGCCCATGAGGCTTCTTGATTCCTTCGCGTGGATTGAATACTTTATGGGTTCGGAAAAGGGTGCCAAGGTTAGAAATTATGTTGATGGATCAGAACCTTTGTATACTCCTTCTATTTGTCTCACTGAGATTAGGTCAAGATATTTAAGGGATGGAAGAGATCCGACGGCTAGAATAAAATTTGTTGTTGAAAGAAGTTTCATAATACCTTTAGATGAGGGAATAGCACTTTTGGCGGCAGACATAAAACATGAATTCAAGCTTCATACTGTGGATGCAATAATTTATGCTACTGCTAAGAACAAGAACCTATTATTGGTTACCGGCGACTTGCACTTCAAAAATCTTCCGAATGTCGAGATACTTTAACTTATATTTCTACTACTGTTGAAGGATTAAGTATATTGTTTGGGTCAAACAGTCTCTTTATTCCCTTCATAATTTCTAGGCTTCTCGGATGCACGAGTTTTGAAAGCTCTTTAACCCTTATTTTTCCTATACCATGCTCTCCAGTGATGACTCCGCCAAGCTTTACTGCGGCTTCATATATTTCATTTTTTATCTGCTCATATTTTTCAGCATCCTTTTTCATGACATGTGAGTGTACGTTTCCGTCTGCTGCGTGCCCGTATACTGGTATGTAAGCATTATATTTTTCAGCTATCTTGTCTATTTCGTCTGCCAGTTTACCTATGTATGATGGGGGGACTGTTGTATCAAAGATATCCATGTAATCTTTTTTGAGTGCTGTAAATATGTTGCTTCTAATCTTTAAAATCGCTTCCTGCTCGTCTCGTCTTTCTGCAATTACTGGTTCAAGCCCCCCATTTTCCATACATATTTGCGAAATCTTCTCCGCCTCAGAATATACTGTCCCCTCTTCACCAGACAATATTGCTAAGAGGAAGACGTTTCCTTCAACATTCCATTTTTCTCCCAAATGTTCAGCGGATATCCTCATGACCTCGCTTTCAACATACTCTAGTGCGAGTGGAATTATTCCAGCATACAATATCTTTGGAACTGTATTTAATGCATCATGTCTTGTATTAAATGGTAAAAGAAGTGTTAGAGTATATGGTGCCCTTGGAGTAAGTTTTATAACCGCTTTTGTAACAATTCCCAAAGTTCCCTCGCTGCCTATGATTAGGTTTAGGAGGCTGTAGCCCATATTATCTTTTAAAAGTTTTCCTCCAAAGTTTACAATTTCACCGGTGGGAAGCACCACCTCTAACCCTTTAACAAAGTTTCTCATGATACCATGTTTAACGGCTCTAGCTCCACCAGCATTGCATACAATGAGCCCACCTATCTGCGCTCCCTCGTCACCAGGATGTGGTGGAAATGAGAGTCCAGCTTCTTCGGCTGCTTTGAGTAGTTTGCCCAATGTTGCTCCAGCACCTACTGTCGCCATCAAATTTTCTTTATCAACTTCAATTGAATCAAGTTTCTCTAATGAAACTATTATACCGTCTCTTGTTGGTATCGCTCCTCCAACAAGCCCTGTTCCACCACCTCTAGGGTAGACTGGAATCTTTTTCTCGTTTGCAAGTTTCAAGATTTCTGAAATCTGTTCGCTTGTGCTCGGTCTAACTAGTATACAGTTTGATGCAGGCTTTGGTCTTACGGGCAGACATGTTTCGTCAAAAAGGTAGCTTTCCATAAGCTCTCTCCTGTCAATGACCGCATCCTTTCCAACTATATCGGCTAGATTTCTAACAATTTCCTCCATCAACCTTTGTTCACCTTTCTAGCCTTTATCTCTTTTATCATAAGTGGTATAATTTGGTATAGGTCTCCAACTATACCGTAGTCGGCAACCTTAAATATTGGTGCTGAAGGATCAACATTTACTGCAATAATTGTCTCAGAATCTTTCATTCCAGCAAGATGTTGGGGTGATCCAGAAATTCCGCATGCTATATAAAGCTTAGGTTTAACTGTATTTCCACTAAATCCAACCTGATGCTCTTTACTAATCCATCCCTCATCAACCGGTGTCCTGCTAGAACCTACAACTCCACCCAGTAGGTCAGCAAGCTCCTTTAGAAGATTAAATCCTTCTGGTGACCCTAAGCCTCTTCCTCCAGAAACGATAACTTCAGCATCGGCAATGTTTAGTTTTCTCGCCTCATATTTTCCAACAATTTTCACGTTCCTTTCTTTTGGCTCTTCAGCATCCTTAAATACGATTAAACCTTTTCTCTCTAAATCCATTCTTCCAGCGCTCATTACCTTATACCTTACTGTTGTCATCACAGGCTTAGTTTTAGTCTTAATGTGGGCAAGAATGTTTCCAGTAAACGCTGGCCTAATCTGTATAAGCTCACCTTTCTCATCAACTTCTAAATCAATGCAGTCCGCAGTCAATCCTGTTTTAAGTGTTGCCGCAACTCTAGGAGCTAAAGATCTTCCAAAATGTGTCGCACCAATCAATATTATGTCAGGCTTCTCTTCCTCAACCAATTTAACAAGATTATGCTTAAAGTTAATAACGTTTGGTTCAGCAAAAAGTTGGCTATCGTAAAGGAAGACTCTGTCAGCACCATAGTATATGAGGTTCATGCAAGAATCTCTACTTACTCGGCTTCCCATAACGATTGCACACAGTTCTCCACCTAATCTTTCAGCAATCTCTTTACCCTTACCTAAAAGTTCAAATGAAATTGGATGGAATTTTTCTCCTCTATACTCCGTTAAAACAAAAATCTTGTTCTTATAAGATAATTTATCCATGATTAGATTAACCTCCTATCCTTAAGCACATTCAAAATGTTCTCTAAACCCTCCTCAACATTCCTAAAGATCTTTCCCTCCCTACATCTTTCTTGTGGTATAACAACCTTATGAACGTTTGTCGGTGAACCAAAGTACCCTACACAATTTAAATCAACAAAACCCTCCAAATCTGCAGCATGCCAAACTTTAACCTCACTTTTCATTGCCCTAAGCTTGTCTTTTAGCGTAGGCAACCTAGGCTTATTCACATCCTTCGTAACACTGACTAGAACAGGATAGGACGCCTCTATAGTATATGATGCGTCATCCATTTCAGAAACTACGGTAACATTCCTTTCATTAAAGTCAACTATTCTAGACACATAATATATGTGTGGTATGTTAAGTTGCTCTGCAACTTCAGCACCCACTTGCCCAGTATCTCCGTCAACAGTCTTTTCACCGCATAAAATTAGGTCGTATGCTCCAATCTTTTTAATTGCACCGGCAAGCGTATACGATGTAGCCCACGTATCCGCTCCAGCAAACTTCTTATCCTCCAACAATATTGCCTCATCAGCTCCTCTGGCCATAGCATCCTTTAGAGCACTCACCGCCTGAGGAGGGCCCATACTTAATGCGATAACATAGCCTCCAAGTTTCTCCTTAATCTGAACAGCTGCCTCAAGCGCGTTTAAATCAAATGGGTTTATTTCAGCTGGAGCCGAACTTCTGTCTATTCTTCCAGTTTCTACATCGAATCTAACCCTCTCAATATCCGGTACCTGTTTTATCAGAACGATTATTTTTAAAACCATATTATCCACATCTTCTAAAAAATATTATATAAAATTTCCCCGATTTTCCTAAGTTTTCTTTATATACTATAAAACTTTTTCCAGATTAGATGGTCTCTAGAAGTGCGTCCGCTGAAAGTAGACCAAAATTTACTAGAAAACATGCTATACTATTGTTTGTAGGCTTAATTATACTTGCCATTTTCATGCTCCTTTCCGATTTTGTTTCTACGTTAGAAGTTATATTGCTTTCTGATAAAACAAACTTTTTTCTAGGCTTTTTATCAATGTTTATTGGAGTTATATTTTACACTATCTCATGGTCTATCCTATTAAAGTCATCTAACATAAAATTGAAGTTCACGAAAGCTTTTGAAAGTGTATGGATTAGCGTTTTCTTTAATGTAATGGTTCCAACTGCATCAATAAGTGGTGAAGTATTTAGAATATGGTATACTGTCAAAGAAACCAATAGTGGTTACGGAAGTGTTGCTGCAACAGTATTCATACATAGGATACTATGCTTTATTCCATTCATGCTTGGTTCAATTCTAGGATTCATTTACTTCCTTATAGCCTACAATCTTCCAGCTTACCTATCAAGTATACTCATATTTGTTTCTACATTGATAAGTTTTGCTTTTCTCCTACTAACTATGTTATGGTTTAAACCAAAGATTACAATGAAAATCGCTCTTAAAATAGCTGGAGCATTAGAAAAAATAGTGTATAAAAAGAATCCTTTAAGATTAAAGGAATTTCTTCAAAAAGCTTTTGAAGAATTTGAAAATTCTCTAAAAATATTAGGATACAATAGGTATTCGCTACTCCTATCATTAATTTTTGCAATATTTTTCTGGCTGTTTGATGTTGCCGTAGCATACTTTGTTTTCCAATCATTAAATTACCAAATACCCTTTATCCTCATCGTAGCAGTATACACCATAGGTATAACTGTACAAATAATCCCCGTTGGCGTGCCCGGAATGGTCGGTATTGTTGAAACGATAATGTCCGGCTTATATACGTTGGCAGGAATTCCATTAAATATTAGTGTTGCTGCAACAATGATGATTAGAATAATAATGATGTGGATTGAAGCATTAATAGGCGGTTTAGCTTTTGCCTTATATGCTAGAAGAACTTGAATTTTTCACATTCTAACCATTTCCTCAGGTAACCTAATTCTTCTAAACAGAATCCAAAACAATAATATTGATACTATGTAAAGGACTGTTGCAGCATAAAAGGGTTCATCCAAGTACCCTTCACCCAATAACATGGCTCCAAAGGTTGCACTTATTGAGTTAGGCAATCTCCACAAAGACGAACTTATACCTGATGCAGCTCCCCTCTCATCTTCAGCTACAAGTCCCATGATAAGAGACTGTTGAAGTGGATTCGCCATGTTCATCAGAAGGGTTCTAACAATATACAAAATACTTGCCACAATATATGTTGGGGAAAAGGGTATCGAAAACATGAATATGGTTGAAGCGCTCTGTGTTACTACAATGGCGTTAACAACCCCCATTTTTCTTGCAAGTGCAGGAACTGCGAGGTTAGTGAAGCCCATTAAAAGATTAGATATTCCGAGTATTGGCCCACTGTAGGCGTCTGTTATACTATATTTTAGGTAAAACCATCTTGTCATAAGAGGAACAAATAATCCCGCTCCAAAAGCTAGAATAGCACCTGTTAGTGTATATTTTAAGAGGATGTTTAAAGATTTTCTAGGCACCCATGGCTTATTATCCATAGGCTTAAAGTTTCTTTTCTCCTTAACCTTAATAAAAATAAACGTTGCCGAAAAACTAAGTAAGGCGAGTATAGCAAAAAGCAGAACATGCGCTTCCCTACTATCTAGTCCAAAACCTTCTAACAGGTAAACGAATGGTATAATGAATGCTCCTAAGCTAAATCCAATATTATTAACGAATGCAAGCAGTGAAAATGCAGACGTTCTTTTCAAGTCTCCTGCCTTCTCAGACATCAAGGCACTAAATGATGCTGTAAAAGCTGACTCTGATATACCCTCTATAATTGCACCCAAAATTAGTATGCTTGCATCTATTGTTAGAGCAAAAACTGCAATTGTTAAGCTTGCAAGGACATTTCCTAAAATAAGAAATTTTCTCCTGCCATATCTGTCTGCTAAAATTCCCAATGGTATACTCGTTGCAACCATCGATATTCCCATAATCATGATAATCGACCCCATAAAAACGTCAGATAAGCCTTGTATTGTAGTAAGAAAGTAGGATAAGTCGACATAGAATGTGCCAAAAGCTAACGATGGCAAGAAACTGGCGAAAATAAGATATTTTGCCTCCAAAGGCATATTCCTGAAATCCTGGAACATCGAGAGTCTAGCACAATGTACTAAAATATTGATATTTAAATGATAGGATTTTGAAATTTTATAAAAGTTGGGTTCGATAAACTTATTAGTAGCCAATGTACAGTATACTTGTATAAATGCAGATAGGTTCAGAGAATAATGAAGGAAATATTGAGTATAAGCTTAAACTTATTGTCGATGATGAAGAAAGATTAAATGAGCTGGCTACACAACTAAACTATCGCCTAAACGAAGGCGGAGGTGAAGCATTCTACGAAATCGGTGTCTCAGACGAAGGCGAACTTCTAGGTCTTACACAACAAGAATCTGAAACAACCTTCAAAAATTTTGAAAGGGTCTGTAAAAAGATTAATGCGTCGTATAAAATAGTTAGAATAGTAAATGGGCAGAGAGGGCTCGTTTATGAACTTCTAGTTAGAAGGATAGCGGAAACATTACCTTTAAACATTTCAATTGTCCTTTTAGGTAATGTTGATGCTGGAAAATCTACGCTCAAAAGCACACTTGTCCATAATATATTGGATGATGGAAACGGTTTTGCAATGAGCAAGGTGGTTAGATATATTCATGAAATAAAAATGCGGAGAACGTCAGCAGTAAACACCCACATACTCGGCTTCAACGAGAAAGGTGAGGACATAAACTCTAAACTATTAAACTATAGTGAAAGTGAAATATATCTTAGATCATCTAAAATAATTAATCTAATAGACTTGGCAGGTCACGAAAAATATCTTCGGACAACATTAAAGGGTATAATGGGTAATCTTCCAGACTATGCAATGCTTGTTGTTGCAGCAAACGCTGGAACAGTTGGAACATTTAAGGAGCATCTAGGAATTTCCCTTGCATTAAAAATACCTGCGATAGTATGTGTTACAAAAATAGATATTGCTCCAGAGCCAAAACTTAAAGAAACATTAAACGATATACAGAAAATTTTAAAGCTTCCAGGAATTAATCAAATTCCTCTTATGATAAAAAGTGATGACGATATTGTTGTTGCAGCAAGACATATTAGAAGTGGTAGAATAGTTCCCATTTTCCTAATATCGAATACAAGAGGTGACGGCCTTAAAGAATTAAAAACGTTCCTAAACATAATACCGCCAAGAATGTCATGGAAAGACTATTCTGAAAAGCCACTAAAATTTTATGTTGACGAAATATTCAACGTCACAGGCGTTGGTACAGTTGTAAGCGGCTTAATAGAAGAAGGCACGGTATCCGTAGAGGATGAAGTCCTTATAGGCCCATTTGAAGAAAGGTCTCCATTCAAGAAAGTTAAGATAAAGGGAATACAAATAAATAGAGTTTTTGTGAACAGAGCCTTTGCCGGACAAAGTGTAACCTTCGCTATACCGGATATAGAGTTTGAAAAGATAAGACGAGGTCTAGTAATATTAGATAAAAAATCTTCACCAAAACCAATAAAAGTCTTTAAGGCAATAATAAAAATCTTGCATCATCCTACAACGATAAGAGTAGGCTATTCTCCAGTAATACACGCACATACAATAAGACAGACGGCAAAGATAATAAGAATGGATAAAGAGCTTCTAAGGACAGGAGACATATCTGAAGCAACATTCGAATTCCAGCTAAGACCAGAATATTTGGAAAAAAATGAAACCTTCATGTTCAGGGAAGGAAGGACAAGAGGTATTGGAAAAATAGTCGAAACATACAGTATGTAGAAAAGCTTATTTTGCAATAGAATATAGTATTGATAGGATGAGGTTAAATATTTCTGAAGAAAACGTAATAAACGCAAAAAGCGTGCTAGAAATTCTCTTCCCCAATAGGAAGACTAGGATTGCAGCAAAACTACTACTCGATTACATGAAAGAAAATAATGGGCTAATAACAAAAAATGCACTAAACAATTTTGCAAAAAGACTAGAAAACAAAGAAATACTCTACAACAACATGCCATTCAAATATAGTAGAAGAAACCTTTACGGTACAATATTAAAAAATCTTATAAAATTAGGTTTTATACAAAGAAATGCACCAGTATGGGATGACCGCCTAAAAAGAACCCTAAAAGTGTATCAAATACAAATATTCGATATACCAAACAAGCCTCCAGCAATAGGTTTCTGGAGGCTAGCATACTATATATGCAGAAAATGGAACGAAGAATTCTCGCATTTTCCAAAGGAACAATAGAATAACATGCACAGAATCTTAATCGAAAATTTAGACAAGTCTGATATTCTACATATGAAAGTTTTTTATGCTCTAAGAAAAAGAAAACTTTTTAATATTAAGTGAAATACTTTCAATTGATGAAAAATTTGACTTTTCCTAGTCTCAATTCTCTAACTGTATCCGCATATATCATTGGTTAAATTATTTTTGATCTCTATAACTGTCTTCACTATCTATTATTTATTGACTATAAAGTTTCCTACACACTCAGATGTTTTTGGATAGGTGTCCAAGTTGGTATACTAGGTGCCATTTCACTTATTTTTCTTATTACAGGTTTATTATTGCTCTATCATATAGTAAAGCGATCGTATAAACGATAACTCTTATATCAACTATAATAAAATTATGCTCCTATTTTGGGTTAAATAACTGATGCATACCTTTTGGCTATTTCTACAGATTCTCTTGCAACTTCTACCGCATCTTTTCCAAGTAGAACTGAAAGAGGTTCTTTGCCAAAACCTGGCCCCTCATAGAAAAGTCTTGGAACTCTTCCACCGCATTTTTTTACAAGCTCACTAACCTTCCAAGGCATACTCTTCCCTTCCTCAAACCTTACTTCATCAGGCTCTTTGGCTCTGTCTATTCCAACATATTCCCAACCCTTTTCCATTGCATATTCTTGCAAAATTTTTGATATTTTTGGCGTCCAGGAAAAATTTATGCCCGCCCTATAGCTTTTATCGTACTTTCTAACCTCAATTATCAGCCTCGCCATATGACTTGATGCGCCAAACCTCGGATATCCTGCAGCCTTTACTCTGCCATTTACTAATGTTATGCGGCCATCTATTCCTGCCACATCCTCTAGTCTGGTGGCATCCTCCATCGCATACACTATATTAACTCTCACCTCTGGAATTAGTAAACCAAAATGTTCGCTGGATTCAAGTATATGTACAGCCCTAACAAGGTTTCCTAAAACTCTGTCCACCTCAAGCTCTCCCATATTCATTGATATCACGAGTCTGGTTTTTCAAGAGTTTCGAAAAAAGCTTTCCAGAATGGGTCTTCTTCAGGAAACTGGAGCTCAACTTCCTTGCCATCATTTAATATCACTTTCCTTCCCTCCTTCAAATCCACAATCTCCCCTACAACCATCGCCTCTATACTCTTTTTTCTCAATTTGCTCACAACTTCTTCAACCATGTTTGGTTTGACAGTAAAAACTAGTGTTCCCTCGCTTATTGAAGTATAGGGGTCGATATGGAAAAATTCGCATACCCTTTTTGTCTCTTCTAAAACTTTAATCTTATCCAAGTAAACTTTAACTCCAACATTACTTGCCTCCACAATCTCATATATCCCGCCTAAAACTCCTCCCTCAGTTGCATCATGCATGGCTGTAACCCCTCCCACATTAAATGCCGTTAAAGCATCTTCTACAACAGACATTTGCCAATATAGATCCTGCGCCTTCAACACAAAAGAAGTTCCAAAGGCTCTCGAAAGTCTCTTAGGGTACTGGAGTGCGAGTATAGCAGTTGCCTCGATCGCTGCGCCTTTTGTGATAAGAAGCTTATCTCCAACTCTAGCCCCTCCTGGTGTAACATACTTGCCCTTATCAGCGAATCCCCAAACAGTACATCCTCCATTTAATGGGTATAAAATTCCACCATATACTCCTGTATGTCCACCGACAACAGTTATATCAAGTTTTATGCATTCAGAATGTATGGCGTCCCAGATCTCCTCTAAAACTTCTCTCGGTGTATCGATTGGGAGAAGGAGACATATAGTCATATACTTCGGCTTTACACCAAAAACAGCTACATCACTGGCACAAATATTGACTATACCCCAACCAAAATGTCGCCACCCCCAAGATGGGACTCCAAAAGTAGGGTCTTCTGCAACAATCATAACTTGATTGCCAACATCTATAATGGCAGCGTCAAATCCATGTCTTGGGCCTACTAGCAGTTTATTGTCCGGCGCTCCAGTTTTTGGAAAAATTATTTCATTAAATAATTGTGGACTAAGTTTACCCATCCTTGGTAAAGGCTTCTTTGTTAGCATCAATTACGATTTTAAAATATAATTTTATAAATTTATTTATAAGCAGTTTATAAGTTAACGCTTGTCTCCATTACAATAAACTTTACCTTTCACTCTACTATGAAAATTTTTACATGTAAAGCAGACGAGAAAGGGTTTTTCAACCCTTTCTATAGGACAAAATACTTTCTCCTTCTTCATTGATGCAAGCAATTTTCCACTAACAGCGCCTTTCAATTCCTCTTGGACCTCTGCAGGTACACGTAAGGGCTTCTCACTTTTAAGGACTTCAACCACAATCTTATCTTCCAAAGACATATTTATCCACTCCTCCTAAAGTTGCCAATTCGCACCCTATATAATCTATTCTAAAAATTGTTAAATCATTTGCTAATTTACTTGTAAGTTAAAGCCTTATATTTGACAAAACCCTAATCTAAATTGATAAAATATGAGTAAGCAGGCTATAAAAACAGAACGTGCTCCCCTACCTATAGGTCCATATTCTCAGGCAATAAAGGCTGGAAATCTTCTGTTCATTTCAGGACAGGGTCCAATAGACCCTAAAACAGGAAAAAAGATAGTTGGTGATATAAAGGAGCAGACAAAACAAGTTTTAGAAAATATAAAAAGCATACTTGAAGCGGCTGGATTAACATTAGAAAATGTTGTGAAGGTCAACGTATATTTAAGAAATATAGGCGATTTTCCAAAAATGAATGAAGTCTATAAAGAATATTTTAAAACTGTTCCTCCTGCAAGAACTACTGTACAAGCGATTCCACCAGCAGATATAGACGTAGAAATTGATGCAATAGCCTCCTATTAAATAAATCATCTAAATTTTTTATTTAGAGAAGCTCGCTCAAAAAGTTTCTTTTATTTCATCAAGTTGGCTGAAAGGAACACAGATTATGTTAACGCCTAACTGGTTTTTTACAGGCTCCCACTTCCATTCTTCTTACACAATAGTCTAGAACAAGCTTTAAGTTTTCTATCAAATTAGTTCCTACAACTATTTCTTCAGCTCCTTCTATTGTTTCAATAAATCCATCAAACTTTATACCAAGATTTGGAACAACTACTTCACCATATGTTCCCACAGACCGAATATACTGGCCGTTAGCAAGAATGAGTCTTCTTTCATCTACTGCAAGTTGGTCAAAAGAAAGTTTTTCAAAGATATCTTTAGGAACCAATAGGAAACCTTCAAATCCTGTGTCAATCACGGCAACAACTTTATCTTCAACTGGAAAAGTTTTATTCATAATAGGATTCCTTATAACTATCTCTAACACTGGAGTACCTTCAAGAAAATATGACCCCATAGAAGAACCACTTACAAGAAACTATGGCTTGATCCTGTACCCTCCATGAACAACTGGTCTAATAGGTTTTGAAGAAACTATCCTTAACCCCCTAGGCTCAATTCCCTTCTTTCTAAGAACAGAGGCTAACTCATCCAACGTATTAGCCTCTGCAACTATAGTATCATCTTTTAGTGCTTTGAAGGAGATTTTGCCGCTGTTAATCGGCTTATCTATTAAGGCAAAATAGTTTTCCAAAGCTCTCTCAATGACCTTTGAGATCCCACCCTTTCTTGAACCGTGCATTCGTTTAACAAAATCTCTAAGCTTTTTTTCTATATCATCATCAAGGGAAACCGTGATTATACCCATATATTTAATTAATTAATACATGCTATTTAAATTTATTGTCACAATTTAAAAGGGAATAAAGAGTAACCATGACTGTTAAACCATTTTATCTTATTGAAAGTAACACTATCCCTAATATCATTATAATTGACCCAATAAGAGGTTTAAATGTAATATTTTCTATCATCTTTAAGGTTGTTATTGTTAGAAGGAAAATGAATAATGGTTGCGTATATATTAGGGGTGCAACCATCAAAACTTTTCCAAAATTTAATGCGTAAAAACTAGAAAGTTGTCCTAATGCCAAAAATATACCGCTTTTCCAAAAAAGTTTAAAACTATTTTTATTTATTAATGACAATAGTTTTCCATTAAAAAAGAATGTTGTAATGTACAATGATAATGTCGATATATAGGCTAAGGCTGTTCCAAAAAGCGGTTGACTTAATAAAGTTAAAGCCTGTTTTCTAACAACATCATTTAAACCTGTAGCAAATGATGCGAGAATAGGCAATATCAACCATGAGCTAGCTCTAATGTTAAAATTTTTTCCATGAAATCCAATTTCAATTAATATTGACCCTACAACAATACAAGCTATACCTAACCACAGGCCCATCCAAGGCTCCTCCTGCAATAAAATCACAGCAAATATTGCACTTATTATTGGTGAGGATGGTGTAATAGAGGAAGTTAGAACTGCGCCAACCTTCTCAACACTTTTATAAAAAATATTCTTGAGAGGCCGGGGTTGAGCATTCCTGCCAAAAGGAACATTAAAACTCCTTCAAAATTTATTTTACCAAAATTTGTTGTAAGAATTGTGATTGGTGTAAAAATCATGAACCCAACTACAGTTACAATAAGGATGCAAGCTTGATAATGTGCATTTTCTAAACTCCTTCTTGCCTCAACAATGCCTAAAGCAAGAAAGAATGATGCAGAAAGTCCAAGTAGGAGTTCTATCATCTTCATGCAAGCTTAAAAATTAAACATATATAACTATTATATCTTAAAATTTTATATAATGTGGATATCGCTTTTAAGAAAAAAATTAAAAAATTTATTTTATAGGTATAGGGAGGTGTTGATGACAAGGTTTGGCTTCTCCATTAATACAGAAGGCTGTTCCAGCAAATAGGGTTCTTGCTATAACAACACTTTCACATATGATGCAGCATATATTTGTTGGAATGTCCGTACTGTATCCTACGATAGTTAGTGAACTAAACTTAAGCTACACCGAATTTGGTTTAGTTATAGCTATTTCATCTATGATTGGAGGCTTACTTCAACTTGCTCCAAGTGTGCTTAGTAGACGGTTTGCTAGACATATAATACTTGGTGTTGGAAATATTCTAATATCTTTAGGAACATTTCTTACTGGCGTATCAAGAGGCATTATTGACTTCCTTGTCGCAAGGATTGTCTCAAATATTGGAACTACGCCAACACATCCTATGGGCACTGCAATTTTGTCAACAAAGTTTGAACAAAGAAAGATTGGATGGGCCTTAGGTATGTACTACGGTCTAGCCTATATAGGAAACATTATAGGCCCAATATTTATAACCTTACTTGCCATCTTATTTACTTGGAGAATCTCACTCATAATATTCTCGTTGCCTTCCCTAATTGTGGGCATTGTTCTGATCATATTTTTGAATGGTGATAGAAAGGTTTCAACTAATACTACAGAAGCCTCATTAAAAGAGGATGTTATTAAAATACTTAAGACAGAAGGTTTTCTATCTATACTCTTTGCTCAAGTCTTTATCGCGGCTGCAATAGACATTGTGATGATAACAACCTATACTCCAATATATTTAGCTAAGTGGGTTAAATTAGATGCAGTTAATAGAAGTGTATTTTATACTATTGAGCTTGTTGGAGGAGTTTTAGGTCCAATAATGTTGGGTAGAATCGGTGCAAGAAAAGGTTATTTGAAAACCATAATTTTTTCCACGCCACTAGCTGTCACAAGTGTTGTCTTGCTTACACTACATTCTTACGCAAGCATAATGCTTGGCTTACATCTTTTCCTTGTAGGATTCTTCTGCTTCTCATTCACCTCACTAATACAGTCTTATCTTGTTAATTTAACTGAAGGAGCTTCAAGAGACCTGGTTGTAGGTATATATTTCACTCTACTATTTTCCGTTGTCTCCTTATGGACGGCTGTAATTGGATATGTTATCGACCATTACTCATTCTTGCATGCCTTTATTCTAATGGGTTTTCTGGGAACAGTAGGCATAGCAATTTTTGTAATAAAAATGAAACGCTTTTTCGGTAAAATTTAGGCTAGACAAAGAATTCCTATCAGCTTGTTCCGTTAGTTGAAAGAAAGATTATAAAATGTTATTGTTAAAGTATAATGGTATTGTTTGGGCAAATGTAAATTATGCAACAGGTCTTCAGAAACAATTTCTAAGGAGATAGGATTATGTCTTGACTGTATACGAAATAAGCCTGAGGAAGCCCTGTATTTTTCTCAAAATGTTCATGCAAAAAGTCGTTCACTGTTTGGTCTTCCAACTAGTGTTCCCAGGGATAAGGATGGCATATTATGCACCTTATGCGCTAATGAATGTAAAATTTCGAATGGAAAAATTGGATACTGTGGTCTAGTTGAAAATGTTGGAGGCCGATTAATTAGGTATGGTGGGATCGCTTCAAAAGGTGTTCTTGAATGGTATTATGATCCACTACCGACAAATTGTGTTGCAGAATGGTTTTGTCCTGGGTGTACAGGCTTAGGTTTTCCAAAATATGCTAATATGCCTACAGCAGAAATTGGGTACAAAAATCTAGCTGTATTCTATGGTGCCTGCTCCTTTGATTGCCTCTATTGTCAAAATTGGCATTATAGAAAGCTTGCATCAAAAAGGCAGCCTACCGTTAGTGCAGAAGAGCTTGCTTCGAAAGTTGATAGTAAAGTTTCATGCATATGCTATTTCGGTGGAGACCCTTCTCCTCAAATGCTTCATGCAATAAGAGTGAGCGAAATAGCACTTAAAAGGTCCCGTGAAAGAGGCAGCATTTTAAGAATATGCTGGGAAACTAACGGATACATGAATAGGAATCTTGCGAAAAAGGCGGCTGAACTTTCCTTAAAAAGTGGTGGCATAATTAAATTTGATATAAAAGCATGGAATCCAATATTACATGAAATCTTATGCGGCGTATCAAATGAACCAGTGTTAGAAAACTTTAAACAAATTTTTCAAAAATATTATCATCTTCGTTCAGAAGTTCCACTATTAACTGCAAGCACGCTCCTGGTACCGGGATATATTGACACTTTTGAAGTTGAACAAATTTCAAAATTTCTTGCAGAATTAGACCCAAATATCCCGTACACATTATTAGCATTTTATCCACAATATATGCTATACGACCTCCCGACAACTAGAAGCAAACATGCCTACGAATGTTATGAAATAGCGAAAAGATATTTGAAGAATGTTAGAATAGGAAATGTGCAACTATTATCTTAACCTCTAACAATAATGTTTAAAATGAGGAATATAATGTAATATCTACTGAGGCATAATAAAGTATATGGTTCCGGATATTTTGGAAACTGGTTTTATGACGAGCATGGTTTACCTGCATACGATTATCAATGCAATCAATTAGTGGATGAGAAAGCAAAAACTTTCACAAACCCTAAAGAAAGCGTATAAAGCTATAAAGAAGATTGGGCATAAAGAAAGAAGAGTCGTTGACGATATTCTCCATAAGATGAGCAGAGCCATAGTCAATGAGGCGTCAACGAGCGATTCAATGATTGTTTTAGGAGACCTTAAAGGAATTAGGCGTAACGGCAAGGGCAAAGTCTTCAAGAGAAAAATTAACAACGGATTCCCATACCACAAGCTAAGCCAATATATGGAATATAAGGCAAGATGGCTTGGAATAAAAGTGCTTAAGATAAGCGAAAGAGACACCTCTAAAACATGTCATAAATGTGGACATAGGGGGCTTCGAGTCGGAAGCCTCTTCAAATGCCCAAAATGCGGATACCAATGCCATGCAGACTATAATTGAGCCATGAACATATTGAAGCGGGGCATGGGGCTGGTCTCCATGTCAGGGCTGATTTGACACAGCCCAAACTCGGTATGATGAACCCCTAAGGGTAAAAAACCGAGAATCTCCCGGCTTCAGTCGTGGAGAGTGTCAATTAGTTTAGGTAGTCTTCCCTTTTCTGTAAAATGGAAAACCAATATTTTTGCCATAACATTCAAATCATTACACTCTTTCCTTATATATAAATATATCGCACAAACATTTATTCTATAATTGTTTATAAACCTTATAAAATTTTAGTAAAATTTAAATACACATAATTTTTGTGCTTTATACACCTTCTTGGGTTCTTGGCTCACCCGATAAGAGGTCACAATAGTGGCCCCTTATCGGGAAATTGAATCCTAAAATACCTTTTCAAAAATTCTAGAGATCCACTTTTGGGCATAATTATTGTACCCTCACCTCTATCGCCATATTCATCATACTCTCCAATTAAATATAGTAGGCCAACTAAGGCTGCAGTGACAGCATCAAGTTCATCATGTCCCATTTTCTCAAAATCTCCTTTAAGACCAATACTCTCAAGACTTTTCCTCAATTTCTCCAAATTTTCATTTTTTCTCGGAATCTTCCATATATCCTGTGCCCCCCCAGGATAAACTTCAAAAACTTCAAAACCTCTTTCTTTAAACGCGTTCTTTAATCTAATACCACGTTCAGTAAGCTTCCTCATAGGCCCCAAAGTTAGTGGAAAAAATCTTATTTTTCTACGCAAAAGTTCTTTATCACATTCTCTTAAATGCGGTCCACTCCTATCCTCTAAACTCCTTCTACCCCTTGGTAATGAAAGTGGCGCGTCAATAGCAACAATTCGGGCATTAAATGAAATCACCTTTTCTAAAATTTCCTCATCATAATGGACTGTATAGGTTTTAACATTTGGACCATCCAATAGACATAATCCACTCCCTCTATTGATAGAACCCGATAGGTCCAAACCGACAACACGCATACTAAATTCCACTAAAAGTCCCAATAACAACATTATCATATATTCTTTTCACAGAATTCCTTCTTAATTCTTTAAGGTGGATCAATTGCCATGATAGTTGTAAACAAGGTTCTGAGCTACATAGTCTTTAATATACAATAGCTCTTGAGATTCAA
>CALHLD010000008.1 GCA_938034445.1 uncultured archaeon
TCGTTATCCTATTGCTTGCAAGATACCGTTCAAATATGACAAAAGTTCCTTTAAAAATAACCTTACTAGAAACTTTAGCAATAATTTTGGCAGCAACACTAGCATCAATACTACTGGGCCTAAATTTATAGGAAATCAAATTCTTTTAGCAAAATTTGCACTATCAAGAGCCCTCTTAGCCCAAAGAGGGTCATTTAAAAGTTCTCTTCCAACAGCAACCAAGTCAACATAGCCTTCTTCTAAAACCCTGTTAGCGTATTCGAAGCTTCTTATTCCACCAACACCTATAACTGGAACACTAACAACCTTCTTTATTTCACGAGCATATGGAATAAAGTACCCTTCAACACCTTCGAAACAGGAAGGCCTACTACCACAAACGCCACCACTAACATCTATAATGTTCACACCCTTCTCTTCGAGCCTCTTAGCTAAAACCTTAGCATCCTCAACAGTACTACCTCCATAAATCAAGTCGTCTGCACCAATACGATATAGCAAAAGTCTGTCACCAACCTCATTCTTAACCGCTTCAACAACCTCCAATGGAAAACGCATTCTATTCTCAAGCACACCACCATATTCGTCAAGCCTCTTGTTAGTAAGGGGAGAAAAGAACTGGTTCACCAAAAAACCATGTGCACCATGAACTTCAACACCATCAAAGCCAGCCAATACAGCTCTTTCAGCAGCCTTCGCAAACTCTTCAACTATAACCCTTATTTCTTCTTTAGAAAGCTCCTTCGATCGCCCATCAGGGGATGGGGCTAAAGGTGTAATATTTTGTAGAGTAGATTTTGAACCTGCATGCACTATCTGTAATACAATACAGGCACCCTTTTCATGAACTCTTTCCACAAGCCGTTTAAGGCCGTGAACCATTTCATCACAGTGTGCACCGAGCTGCCTTTCAACATACTTTCCAGCTTCAGAAACATATGAGGCTTCAACAATAACTAGACCTACATACGCAGCCCTATTTACATAATGTTCTATAAGAGAGTCAGTTACACACCCATCATATGATGCAAGATTTGTTACCATAGGAGGTAGCACAAGACGATTTCTTAAAATAAAGCCTTTAACATGTAGAGGGTCAGTTAACAAAACCATAGGTAGCAGCACCAAACTATTTTATTCTCTCAAACTTTTGAAGAGCATGACAACCGTTTGGAACATTCTTGAATTCAGCAGAAGAAATAACAACCTCGCCAACGTATATGTTTCCTTTCAAGTCAACACAAAGGGCATGAGGGGCTCTAAAAAATCCAGGTCTGCAGCCTTCATCTGAACCCCATCTTGCAACAATTTCACCGTTTAAATCGAATATTGTTAACCTTGCAGCCTTAACGCCATCCTTTGGCGTAGTGGAAATTAGACTATGTCCAACATTATATCCAAGCTCAGTTACAAAAACATACTTGTCATAAACATAAACGTCAGTTGGCCTATTAGCATACCAATCACCTAAATACTTGCCTCCAGTATCAAACAATTGTATCCTACAATTTTCTCTATCAGCAACATAGACAATTCCATCATGAACATATATGCCATGTGGAAGATTAAACTGCCCAGGACCCCTGCCAGGCTCACCCCAAGAAAGAAGCAGCTCACCATCCTTTGAAAACTTGTGGACCCTAGCATTACCGTAGCCGTCGGAAACATATATTGTCCCATCCCTGTCCACAAACACATCAGTTGGAAGATTAAATGGTTCAGCGCCACGCTTAATAGTCCTATAATCCTTGTTCACACAACCACTATCAGATGGACAGCCCCTTCTACCAAGTACCATTAAAAGTTGGCCGTCTCTAGTGAACCTTTTCACTGTATGGTCACCGTCTGTGCAAAAGATTGTATTGTCTTGAGCAACATATAGTCCATGAGGCCAGCTAAAGAGACCTCTACCCCAGCATGTGATAAAATCACCGTCCTCATTGAAGACAAGAAGAGGGTCAACACCTCTAATGAATACGTAAACATTGTTTCCACTATCAACAGCTACACCAGTAACTTCAACAAAAGGTGAATAGAAATGCTTACCCCAGCCCTCAACAACCCTATAACTTAGAAAATCACAGCCAAACATCAAATTTCCTAACACCATCATCTATATTTCAAAAACTACTTTATAATTTTTAATCTTTGTAAAATTTTTATAATATGATTGCATTTACATGATTATGCAGGCCATTATCCTTGCAGGAGGCTTTGCAAAAAGACTGTGGCCTCTAACTCTAGAAAAGCCAAAACCCCTACTTCCAGTAAACGATAAACCGATTATAGAATATTTGCTTGAAAAGATAGAGGAACTTGACGTCAAAGATATTATTTTGTCAACGAACATGAAGTTTAAGAAAAATTTTGAAAAATGGCTCACTTCAACTGGCAGAAAAAATGTTAGAATTATAGCTGAGGAGTCGACAAGAGAGGAGGAGAAGCTTGGCGCAATAAAAGCCCTTGCAAGGTTATCGAATGAAGTTATTGAAGACTGCATCATTGCAGCTGGAGACAATATTTTCACAGAAAGCCTTATAGGATTTAAAAAAATGTTTGATAAACTAAAGTCGCCTATAGTATGCTTATATGATGTGAGGGAGGTTGAGCTTGCAAAAAATTATTCTACAGCAATTTTAGAAGATGATGGTAAGATATTAGATTTTGTTGAAAAGCCGAAGGAGCCTAAAACTACACTAATAGGAACATGCTTATACATTTTTCCAAAAGAAGTTTTTGGAAAATTGAACGAGTATGTTAGCATGGGTAGAGATTGTGATGCACCTGGAAAGTTCATCGAATGGCTGTGCAAGGAAATCCCAGTCTACGGGTACATAATGCATGGGATGTGGTGGGATATTGGGACTGTAAAATCTTATGAGGATGCAAAAAGATACTTTGCTGGCAAAAGATAGTGGCCTAAATGAGTGAAAACCTTTCGAACATTATTGAAGAGTCTGTGAAAGGAGGATTTTTTCTCTTTATTGGCTATTTTACATCACTAGCTATTCTTGCACTAGGCTCAATGATAGTTGGAAGACTACTTGGACCAGAAGGTTTTGGAATATTTTCCCTAGCATTTGTTGTTCCAAGTTTAATACTGGGATTTCTTGACCCTGGAGTTGGCGCAGCACTAACAAGGTATACAGCAAAATATAGGATAGAAAAAAGGCTGGATTTTGCAAAAAGTATTATGAGAACAGCCCTATTTTATAAGGCTACCGTAAGCGCAATAGCCACAATATTTTGTATAACATTTTCAGAAACCTTTGCAACAGTACTTCTTAATAGGCCTGAGCTGGGAAACTTTGTTAAAATAGCGTCTATAATAATATTTTTTCAGACAATATTCAACTACCTTGGAGAAGCATTTTCAGGCTTAGATAGGATGGAGGGTAACGCGCTAATCTTGAACGTTGAAGCTGTAGCCAAAACTTTTCTCTCACCAATACTCATAGTTTTAGGTTTAGGGGTTACTGGAGCAATATTAGGACATGTAGCAAGTTATATGATAGCGGTTGTAGTTGGTGCAATATTCTTTATAAGATTCTATAAAATGATGGGGAAGCATGTGGAAAACAGTTTTTTAGAGAACATTAAGATTATGGTCTCATATGGTTTTCCATTGTACGCTGCAAACTTTCTTAACACAATATCTTCACAGTTTCAGGTTCTAGTTCTAGCATATTTTGCATCAAATAGTGAGATCGGAAACTTTTATGTTGCAGCAAGGCTTCTTGCACTTGTAAGTGTTCTAGCATATCCCTTTTCAGCACTATTTCCAGCATTCTCTAAAGTTAAAGTAGGCACAAAAGAACTACAAACATTATTCAGGCTTTCAACAAAATACACTTCATTAGCCATAATACCTGCAACAGTTCTAGTGATAGTGCTTTCAAAGGATGTAGTTTACGCATTCTATGGTAGAAGTTATACGCTTGCACCAGAATATCTTACATTATACGTTCTAACTAACTTGTATGCTGGATTTGGGTCAATAGTTTTTGGGCACATGTTCAATGGACTAGGGTACACAAGACTATCCCTCTACAGTACACTAGTAAACTTTATCACGTTCATGCCACTAGTTTACATTCTAACATCAGAGTATAGCGTTCTAGGAACATTATATGCTATAATAATCTCACAAACCCTTTCTTTAGCATACAGTATTTGGGCTTCAAAAAAAGTATTAAGCCTAAAATTTGAGACAATTTCATCAGCAAAAATTTATTTAGTTTCATTCATTGCAGCAGCGCCATTAATTTTATTTTCAGAAACACTTTCTTTCCCATACTGGATAGTTAACCTAATCGTACGAGGGACCACATATTTTATAGTATACTTAACACTCTTACCCCTTTCTAAAGCAATATCATCATCAGACATAGAAAATATAGAAACTCTAGTTAAAAGGCATAAACTCTTTAAAACAATAATGGGGCCCATGATATGGTATGAGAGAATACTGTTAAAGATTTATTAACCAAAATTGATTGTCCTAACAATGACTTCAATCATGCAAAAGAATACCGGTGAAGAGAAAATTAAAGAGCTTTTTACTGCACTAATAAAATATTCTCCCACAGCAATAATATTTTTGGACATGAAGGGAAATGTTGTTGAATGCACGGACTGTACACTAAAACTTTTTGAAACTTCTAAAGAAGAATTTATTGGAAAAAATTTTCTAGGAATAGTCCATGAAAGTTTAAAGGACAAGGTTTTAGCAGATTTAGAGCAGCTTAGAATCCGAGATGAACCAATTTCAGGTTCATTGACATTCTATAAAAGTAGTGGAAAAACATTTGAGGCAGAAGTTTACGCTAACCCGGCAAAAGATGTAAATGGAAACCCCTTCCAAATTATACTAACAGTTTCAGATGTGACAGAACACAGGATGGTGGAAAAGGAACTTTACCGTGCAAGAGAACTTCTAAATATCCTAATGGAGACAATGCCAGATGCAATATATTTTAAAGACAATTTATCACGTTTTATTAAAGTGAATAGACCCCATGCTGAAAGAATGGGTTTAAAGGACCCTGAGGAGGCTGTTGGAAAAACAGACTTCGACTTCTACAGTGAAGAGTTTGCGAGACAAGCCTATGAAGATGAGCAGGAGATAATTAGGACAAGGAAACCTCTAATAAACAAGGTTGAAAAGGTTATTAAAAAAGATGGGACAGTACATTGGGTTTCTGCAACAAAAGTGCCTATTGTGGACAAAGATGGTAAAGTTACTGGAATAGTCGGCATCTCAAGAGACATTACTGAGTTAAAGCGTATGGAGGAAGCACTAAAAAGTTATAGTGAGCAACTAGAAAAGCTTGTTGAAGAAAGGACGAAAGCACTTTTGGAGACGGAAAGACTTGCAGCCATAGGCGAGGTTATTTCCATGATAGTGCATGACCTACGCTCACCCTTGCAAGTGATACTTTACAAGACGTTTCTTTTAAAGGAGAAACTTAAACATTTACCAATACCATCATACGAGAAAAAGAGTTTTAAAGAGATGCTGGATTCTATTAACGAGCAGGTTGAATACATGAACAAGATGATTTCAGACTTCAAAGACTATGCAAGAAACATTAAACCAGAAAAACTTGAAATAGACTTGAAAAAGCTTATTGAGGAAGTCCTAGCAACATTTATACTGCCAGAAAACGTTAAAGTGAAGATTTTAATACAGGAAGGTTTTCCAAGACTTCTCATAGACCCTATGATGATAAGGAGAGTGCTCTCTAACCTTATATCCAACGCTATAGACGCCCTACCTCATGGAGGAAACATATATCTTGAGGCAAAAATTGAAGGTGAGCATATAGTGATAAGTGTAGAGGATACTGGTGTAGGAATATCTGGAGAAAATTTAGGAAAACTTTTCAAACCATTCTTTACAACAAAAGATAAGGGTACAGGATTAGGGCTTGCAATATGTAGAAGGTTTGTAGAATTGCATGGTGGACACATTTTTGTAGAAAGCAAGGTTGGTTCTGGAACAAAGTTTACGATAAAAATTCCATTAGAAGGACATGTTAAAGAATAAAAAATATAAATCATGCTAGATTATATTATTTTGATCGAAATGGAAAATGATATAGAAGAAAGAGAGTATAGGCTGCTTGAAGAACTAATGTTTTCGTATAATGCGACATCAGAAAAGAATGCTGTTTCCAAAGAAAACCTTATATCGAAATTGAGTAAACTAGAGTTTTTTAAAGAAAAAGGCTATATCATGGAGCTTTCAGATGGTAGAATATTTCTTACATCAAAGGGTATGCAGGCACTTTTAGCACACTTTAGCTAAAAGAATTTTAAAATTAAATAAAATATAATAAGTAGTTTGAAACTACTGGTAATGTCGTAACATGAAGATGGATAAAGCAGATAAAATGTTAATAGAGGCTATAGATGAAGCTTTATCCATATTAGGGAACAATGCAAAAATGATGGTATACTATTTTCTAGAGAGCGAATGTGGGCTTAAAAAAGAGGATATTCCATCAAACCTAAAAGGCTTTCATGATGGACTACACCTACTTTTTGGAATAGGTGCAAACATTATTGAAAAACATATCTATAGCTGCATTCAGAACAAGATTGGAGTTAGAATTCGAATAGAGCCGGAACAGGATTTTGTGGAAATTTTAAGCAAGCTAAAATCTTTTACCTAAAAACTCTTTTCCTTGAAAATGTGAATAGGCTTTCCTATAGCGTCTTCGGCAGCCTCCATCAATGCTTCAGAAATTGTTGGATGAGGATGCATTATTGAAGCCAGTTCACCAGCATTTAAACCCAATTCTATAGCGAGAGAAGCTTCACCGGCTAACTCGGAAACATTAGCACCCACCATCTGCACACCAACAATTCTAAAATCATTTTTGCTTACAACAACTTTTACAAAACCTTCTGGAGAAGCTTCTGTAAGAGCCCTTCCTGAAACATGCAATGGGAACCTACCTACTATGACGTCAAAACCATTCTTTCTCGCATCATCTTCACAGAAGCCTACAGAAACAACTTCTGGCTCAGAAAATATCACATTAGGCACAGCCCTAAAATTGTATCTAGCATCCTTTCCACTTATAACCTCAGCAGCAACAAGACCTTGCTTAAAAGCTTTGTGAGCAAGATATGGTGGTCCAGCAACATCTCCAACTGCATAAATGTTCGGAATGTTAGACCTTAAAAATTCGTCCACTACAATATGGCCCCTACCATCAAGTAGTATTCCAGCCTCTCTTGAGCCAGCTATTGGAGAAGGCCTTCTTCCAGCAGCAACAAGAACCTTTTCAACCTCGAAAACATCTTCTCCACCGGGGTAGCTAACCTTTGCCTCAACATTACCGTCCACACAAGATACTTTTGATAATGAGGCGCTAGTGTAAACTTTAACACCAAGCCTCGTAAGAGAACGTGAGAGGTACCTTGACACGTCCTTGTCAAAACCTGGAAGAAGCTGATTCATAATCTCGACCAAGATTACTTTAACACCAAGCTTAGATAGGGCTGAAGCAAATTCTACACCAATAGCACCTCCTCCAACTATAAGAATACTTTCAGGCATACTGTCTAGGTTAAAGAAGTCTCTAGAAGAAATAATTCTTTTACCATCAAAGGGCACATTAGGTAACTGCATTGGTACAGAACCTGATGCTATAACAACATTTTCAGCTTCAAGCTCAGAAAGTTGATCGTTAACCTTTAAAGAAACAACATTTTTTGACTTTAAGAATGCGTCACCTTCAAAAATGTTAATACCATTTTTTTCACAAAGAAAACGTATACCATTTCTAAGCTGTGAAACAATCTTATCCTTCCAGAGACTAAATGCTTGAAAACTGTATTTTGGTTCAGCCAAGACACCAAGCTCTTTACCACGTTTAGCCTTCCAGAACATGTTAGCGGATTCGATCAAAGCTTTAGTAGGAATACATCCATAGTTTGTGCACTCTCCACCAAAATAATGCTTTTCAACTAAAGCAGTCTTTAAGCCAAGCTGAGCAAGCCTAATTGCTGCAACATATCCGGCTGGACCGGCGCCTACAACTATAGCCTTATAGCCCATGATAGTGGTTAGATTTTTATAAAAAATAAGCTTTTTCCAAAAACTTTTTTAATAGAATAGGACTGGAAAGTTGGAGAAAGATGAGGGAAAAGGTTTTAGTCTTAGACTTTGATGGCGTTATAGTGAAACTTAATGTGGAATGGCCTAAAGTGTACAGTAAGGTTTCAGAGTTGGCAGGCTACAATGTTACGGACCTTATAACATTCTGGAAAAACACTTTTGGAACAGAATTATATGATAAAGCAAACAAGGTTATTGAAGAGTATGAGATTTTGGCTCTTTCAAGGAGCATAGTCTATCCTGACGTCCATGAAGCACTAAAAATTTTTAATGGAACAATTTATCTTGCTTCAATGCAGTCTCAGAAGGTTTTAGAAAGTTTTCTGGAGAAAAATGGGTTAAAAGCATACTTTAAAGAAGTTTTGGGAAGGGAAAGATTTGGAGTGAAAAGAAGACAGCTAGAGTATATTCTTGAAAGGGAAAGGGGTAAAAATATTTATTTTATAGATGATCTGCAGAGAAATATTGATAGCTGCGAAGACCTTAACATAAAATGTGTTCTGATAAGAAGGTGGAAGGGGGAAAGCCTACTTCAGAAGGTTAGGGAAATATTAGAGGCATAGTAGACTAGAAAATATTTTTGGCCTAGTATGAAGTTTTCCAGCTGTTGTCGGCTGGCCTAAATTTGAAGCCGTAGCTTATTACACCTTCCCCATCTTGTTCAAAAAGTTTTCTAAAGCATGCTTCCACATCCATTCCTATTTTAACTTCTTCAGGCTTACAGTCCACTATCTGTGACATAACCTTTGGTCCCTCCTCTAGTTCCACTAGCGCTAGAATGTATGGTGTATATTTTTCGAACATCTTCGGCGCCGAATGAATTATTGTATAAGAGTATATTTTTCCTTTTCCAGAAAATTCTGTTTGAGCGATCTTTCCTTTCCTTCTACATTTTGGACAAACTTTTGTTGGGGGAAAGAAAGTGCTTCCACAGTTTTCACATTTTGACCCCAGTAGGCGGTACCTTTCCTTTGCCCTCCTCCAATGTGCAGGTGGTGCGATGTGACTCAATCTTTTTCACCCTCTAGCCAATATGGTTACTACAGCTGTCGCACCTGAACCGCCAACATTGTGCGCTAAGCCTACTTCTGCATTATTCACTTGCCGTCCTCTTTCAACTTCACCCCTTAACTGTTTAACGATTTCCACTATCTGCTTAACACCCGTTGCTCCAACAGGATGCCCTGAAGCCTTTAGGCCTCCGTCAGTGTTTACTGGAAGATTTCCTCCAACATACGTTTGCCCTTCATCACACATTTTCCACCCTTCACCCTTTTTCGCAAAACCCAAGTCTTCTATTGCAAGTATTTCTGCAATAGTGAAGCAGTCATGCACTTCTATCAAGTTCACTTGACTTCTTTCTATATGCGCTAGCCTAAAAGCCTTTTCTGCAGCATGCACTGTGGCATCTAATGTACATATGTCTCTTCTTTTAAGTAGACTTAATGTGTCTGAAGCCATTGCAGAAGATTTTACTATTATTGGTGTATCTGTATATTTTCTTGCTATTTCTAGTGGTGCAAGTATTACCAATGCTGCACCATCAGATATTGGGCAACAATCGTATTTTCCAAGAGGGTCAGCGACCATCGGCGCATACAATGCTTCATCCAAACTTATCCTATTTCTAAAATGTGCTAGGAAATTCATGCTTCCATGATAATGGTTTTTTACGGCAACCTTTGCTAAAGTTTCCTTCTTTAAACCGTATTCGTGCATGTATCTTCTGGCCATAAGAGCATATATTCCTGGAAAAGTTGCTCCAAAATATGCTTCCCATTCAAAGTCCATTGCACCAGAAAGTGCTGTTGTAGCATGCTCCTGTTCAACATCAGTCATCTTTTCAACACCGCCAACAGCCACAATGTCATAAAGTCCCGAGGCTACGGCCATGTATCCTTGAAAGAAGGCAATCCCTCCAGAAGCACAGGCGCCTTCAACCCTTAACGATGGAATAGGGTTTAAACCTAGAAAGTCCGCTACAAGCGCACCAATATGTTCTTGGCCGACGAACATTCCACCAGACATATTTCCTACAACAAGGTACTCGATATCCTTTCCACTTATACCGGCTTCTTCAACAGCCTTCACTCCAGCCTCCCAAGCTAAATCCTTCAGCCCCTTATCCCAATGCTCACCACATTTTGTTGCAGCAGCAGATATTATGGCAACATCTCTTTTCTTATACAATTTCATCAACCTCTATAGAGACACCTGTTTCTTGCATACAATGCATAGTCTATGTACTCCTTTCTTTCAACATAATATTTTACAGGTGGAGCCAGATTCCTCCTCTCTTCTATAAGGTCTGTTACCCTTATGCTGAAAGAATCTGAGCCAGCTCCAGAACCGTATGATGTTAAAAGAATTCTTTCACCAGCCTTTGCAACATCCAAGACAGCCGCTAAACCTAAAAGAGATGAACCAGAATACGTGTTCCCAATCACTTCCACAACAAGGCTAGGTTGAATATGTTCTGTGGTAAAACCTAAAATTTTTGCAGCCCTCAAAGGAAACTTTCCGTTAGGCATATGGAATACTACATAATTGTAGTCTGAGACATTTGTTCCAAGCTTTTCCATAAGACCCTTACTAGCTTTTATCACATGCTCAAAGTATGCTGGCTCACCAGTAAACCTTCCACCATGTCTTGGATACAGTGAACCCTCCCTCCTCCAAAAGTCTGGAACATCCTGTGTGTAAGAGAAGGTGTCTTCAATTTCTGCGACCAAATTTTCGCCACCAATAATGTATGCTGCAGCCCCAGCTGAAGCAGTATATTCTAGAGCATCTCCTGGAGCACACTGTGCAGTGTCAGCGCCAACACTCATACCATATTTTATGTACCCTCCCCTAACAAGGCCCATACAGGCTTGGATGCCTGCAGTAGCAGCCTTACAGGCAAATTCAAGGTCAGCGGCAGTAGTATTTGGTACTATACCTAATGCTTCTGCAACCGTCGCAGCCGTAGGTTTAACCGCATACGGGTGCGATTCTGAACCAACGTATACTGCACCAATTTCAGATGGTTTAACGTCTTTAGCCCTCTTTAAGGCGTTTCTTGCAGCCTCAACAGCCAATGTTGCCGTGTCTTCATCCAGTGAGGGTACAGACTTTTCTATAACATCAAGACCACTTTTAATCGATCCAGCATCATGCCCCCATACCCTTGCAATATCCTCAACCCTTATCCTATACCTTGGAATATACACACCATATCCTACAATACCAACCCTCATAACCTTCACTCGCTTACGGAAGCCAACACGCTCTAAAACCACTATTTAAGATTTCTATCCGGAATAGAATGTTTGGAGATTGACTAATTTTTTGAAAAACTTTTATAGCATTAGATCGAATTTTATTCGATGATTAAAGAAAGTATCTTTAGAGCATATGACATTAGGGGAATATATGGTATCGACATAGACGAGAATGTTGCGAAAAATGTTGGAAAGGCTCTTGGAACATTTCTCGGTGGAAAAGGTAAAAATGCTGCAGTAGGATATGATGTGAGAAAAAGCAGTCCAACACTTAAAAAAGCATTAGTTGAAGGGCTTACTTCAACTGGTGTAAATGTATGGGATATAGGGTTGGTGCCAACACCAACAGTATACTTTACCATATCACATTTTGGGTTAGATGGAGGAGCTATCGTAAGCGCAAGCCATAATCCACCAGAATGGAACGGATTCAAACTTTGTAAGGAGAAGGCAATGTTATGTGGCTTGGGTATGGGTTTAGAAAAAATAAGGGAGATAATATACACAAAAGCCTACATTGGTGGAGAAGCTGGAAATGTGTTGGAGAAGGCAGACGAAGTAAACGAAATTTACCAAAAGTTTTTGCTTAAAAAGACAAACATTAGAAGAAAGTTAAAGGTTCTAGTTGACCCAGGTAATGGCTCATGTTCACAATATGCTGACAAGATTCTTGAAAAGGCAGGATTAGAGGTTGTTGCTATAAACAATTTTCCAGACGGAAGTTTTCCAGCACGTTCACCAGAGCCAACAGACGAGTCACTAAAGAATGTTAAGGAAATGGTTGCAGAAAACGGGTTCGATTTTGCAGTAGCATATGATGGAGACGGAGACCGTGCAGTCTTCTTAGACAACATCGGAAGAATTGTTGAAGGAGACAAAATGCTAGCCCTCCTAATAAGACATTTTATAAAGGAGCCTGGTGAAAAAGTTGTTTATGAAGTAAGCTGCTCAAAATTGCTTGACGATGTCGTCAAAGAAAAAGGTATCACCCCAATAATATCTAAAGTTGGACACTCATTTATACTTGAGAAAATGATTTTAGAGAAGGCCATATTTGGAGGAGAAATTGCAAGCCACCTATACTTTAGAGACGTATACGGTGCAGACGATGCAATATATGCGACATTAAAGGTTGCGGAAATGCTTTCAAGTTCAAACGAAAATCTTGCAGAAATGGTTAACCATCTACCAAAATATAAAACTACAAGAATAGTATTCAGTGTACCTGATGAAATAAAATTTTCTGCCATAGCAAAGTTAAACTCTAAAATTATCGAAAAAGGGTTTGTTCCAATAACATTGGATGGTGTGAGAGTAAATTTGGAGAAAGGATGGTTTATTGTGAGAGCATCAAATACATTACCACAGATAAAGGCGACAATAGAGGCAGAAGATGATAAAAGCCTATCAAAACTAGAAAATGAGGTAATAAGTCTAGTAAGCGAGTCAGTAAATGAGGCTAGAAAAGTAGACAGAAAAGCAAAAGTGGAATTTAAGAGGGTGTCTATAACATGAGATACAGGCTAATGGATATCCTAGCATGCCCAATATGCAAAAACTTCCCCCTAAAACTGTACATATTCGAACAAGAAGAGCTAAAGATTACAGAAGCACCAAAAACTACTTGCGAACTATTCTGCGCATACAAGAACATTAAGCTAGAGAATGTGGAAAAAGATAGCCTTCTAAAAGATTGCATAAAATGTTTAGCATATAATATAAAATGGGGTATAATAGTCTGTGAAAAATGTGGAAGATGGTATCCAATATCAGAGGACATTCCGATAATGTTACCGGATGAAATTAGAAAGGCAGACGATGACATAGGCTTCCTAAAAATGTTCGAGAAACAAATACCAGACGATGTGCTTAAGAAGGGGAAACCACATCACCTTTAAAAAACATATATAATAGCATCAGTATATGTGCTGCAAATGAAGAAAGATAAACTTACAATTTTGCTAAAATTTTCTATTTATAAAATATTTTTAAATAAGAAAATCTTATCATATAAGGTGTCAGATAATGGCAGGAAAATTGGAGGAGAAAACTATGGAGTATAAGGCGTTCAGAAAAATTGTCAAGGATTCAGTTGAAGCAGGCCTTTCAGTGTTAGGGGAAGGTCCAAAAAATGCTATAATAGCACATTTTCTAAAGAGACATAATTTAAGGTCATTAGAGGAAGTAGCAGAATATTCAAGAGAATTTGAAGAGTTTCTAAAAACAGTTTTTGGCTTAGGAGCAGCATACCTTATAAAGGCGATAGTAAAAAGAATGTATGAGAATATTGGAATCGACTATATTTCTACAGAAACAGGGTTTATAGAAACAGTTTTAGAAATTAAAAAAATGATGTCTCCTGCAAAAAGTTCTAAAGATTAGCAAAATTTTGATAAAGTATATATAATGAATGTAATTTAATGTTTTTTGATAAAATATGGTTAGAAAGATGACCGAAAAAAGTCTTAGTGAAGGGTTCGCTGGAGAAAGCATGGCTCACATGAGATATCTAATATTTTCTGAAGTCGCGGAGAAAGAAGGTTTCCCTAATGTTGCAAGACTCTTTAAGGCAATAGCTTACGCAGAATATGTTCACGCAAAAAACCATCTAAATGTTTTAGGAAAAGTTAAAAAGTCAAAAGAAAATTTGGATTCTGCAATTGAAGGCGAAACATACGAGGTTGAAGAAATGTATCCAGCGTTCAAGGCTGTTGCGGAACTTCAAAAAGAAAATTCAGCCTTAAAGTCATTTGATTGGGCATATAATGCTGAAAAGGTGCATGCGAAAATGTACGAAAACGCAAAGGTTTCTATTGAAAGGAATGTTGACGCTGAAATCGGAGACATATACATTTGCCCAGTATGCGGATACACAGTGGAAGGGGAGCCTCCAGAAAAATGTCCAATCTGCGGTGTAAAAAGAGAAACTTTCAAAAAGTTTTAGAAAATCAAATTTGGCACTCTATCTAGACCAAGTTGAAAGAATATAATATTGGGTTCCAGCGGACCCTTCACGTCACCAAAATTTTTTTAGGGACGAGGTATTAAGCCTGAAAGCTTTAATTGTTCAAACTTTCTCCTAGCATTAAATATTATCTCTTTAGCGTACTCGTATTCTTTCTGCTTACTCGTCTTTTTTCTAGCAAGACCTTCTAAGCTTGCCTGATAGGCTGCCGCAGCAGCCTCCCTAGGATAAACATCCCATTCCTCCATTGTTGGAACAATATATTCTTCACTTAAACCCTTCTCTTCAGCCATTTTGGCTATCTCATATGCGGCTGCAAGGCACATTTCATCAGAAATTCCCTTTGCCCTAACATCCAGTGCACCCCTAAATATTCCCGGAAACACTAGCGAATTGTTTAACTGGTTAGGAAAGTCAGACCTCGCTGTTGCTACAACTTTAGCTCCAGCATCTTTAGCTTCATAAGGCCATATTTCGGGTATAGGGTTCGCGCAAGAGAATACTATAGGCTTATCATTCATTTTCTTCACCCACTCCTTCTTGATAACACCTGGACCTTGCCTTGACATTGCAATACATACATCTGCACCCTCTAACGCTTCAGCAATACCTCCATCCTTTCCCTCAAAATTCGTTCTTAAACATAGAGACCACTTGTAAGGTTCACTCTTTTCAAGATCTCTTCTGCTTCTGCTTAATATTCCTTTACTGTCAACCATCACAATTTTTCTTTCATCAACACCAGCTTTAACGATAAGCCTTTCAACACTAACATTTGCAGCACCAACACCTATCATTGCAACATTAACGTCATTCAACTTTTTTCCAACAACCTTTAAAGCATTAATTAGACCCGCACACACAATTGTAGCAGTACCCTGCTGATCATCATGCCAAACAGGTATCGAAAGCTCGTTCTTCAACCTTTCAAGCAGAGAAAAGCATTTTGGCTTTTCTATATCCTCCAAATTTATGCCACCAAACGATGGCTCAACAGCTTTAACAATTTCAACAATCTTTCCCTCATCCTTAGTATTAAGGCATAAGGGTACAGCATCAACACCACCCAAGTATTTGAATAGTAGAGCCTTACCCTCCATTACAGGAAGTGCGGCTTCAGGCCCAATGTTTCCTAAACCAAGAACCCTAGTACCATCAGATACCACTGCTATGGTATTCCATTTTAGTGTAAGGTCAAACACCCTATCCCTTTCATCCAATATTGCTTTACATGCTTCAGCGACACCAGGAGTATACCATATTGCAAAATCCTCTAAACCAGAAACCCAGCACTTAGGAATAGTTTCAATTTTACCCTGAAAATATTCATGCAATTTAACAGCATCCTTACAGGAAAGATTACCACTCAATTTACTCCACAACCGGTTACTACCACTCACTTATAAACAATAATATTCCAAAAAGAAAAATTTAGAAAAGATTATTTACCCAAAAAAGAATTTAATTGACGGGCATGAAGCTCAAAATCTTTAGCCCACTTTCTGAAACCTTAGGATTCAAAGAAAAGGAGATAAGATTATGTGAAAAGGTTAGAATAAAAGATATTCCAGAACTGTCAACCATTAAGCTTGAGGAATATGTTATTTCATTAAACAAGGTGAAGGTTGTTTCACCTGAAACAGAAGTAGAAGACGGGGATGAAATATGGATATTACCTCCAATAGACGGAGGATGAACTATTAACCTTTCTAAAGTCTATAAAAATCCACGCCTAAAGCTAACACTACAAATATTACCTAAACCATTAAATTTTAAAGTTTACTTTTTCTAAAAGAATATAGCATATAAAGAGTATATACTATAAGCACACATTTTAAAAAATGAAAGAGATTTTGGGAGATTACCAGAGAACCAGACTCTCTTCTAGAATTCTTTCCAAAAACTTTTCATTAACAGCTATAGGACTAAGTGAAATAAGCCTCTTTTGTAGGAGAGCCTTTTCAGCTAAAACATGCAAGTCTGACCTTCTAAAGCCAAGCTCACTTAAACCGTTTGGAAAATCTAATATTCGCATTAAATTTGTGATAATTTCGTAAATGTCTAAATCGTATTCCTTGTAGCCGAAAAGATAGCATATATTACTAATTTTTTCAACCAAATAAGGTGTCAGCAATCTGAAGGTTGCAGGGGCAGTTATAGAAACAGCGAGGCCATGAGGAACCTTAACATTTTTTTCTAAAGCTTCACCAGCAATAGGATATGATAGAGCATGACATATGTGTACACCAGCATTACCAAAAGCTAAACCAGCTATTGTTGCAGCAATATGCATGTTTGACCGGGCTTCAATATCATTACCGTTAGAATATGCTTTGGGAAGATATCTTGATATAAGGCTTATAGCGGACTCGGCTAAAGCATCAGTTAGAGGGTTTGAGCCGCAGTATGCAGGCCTTTCAGCAATACTTGGAGGCAGAGGCTTAGAATTATATGATATTGTTGTATAGGCTTCTAATGCATGCATTAAAGCATCCATGCCAGTATTTGCAGTGACCTTTTGGGGCATAGTGAACGTCACCAAAGGATCCAAGATGGCCAATGAAGGCCTCAAATAATTGTCGGAGATACCGAATTTAACCTTCTTTTCAGGAAAAGACACTACAGTAACACTTGTAGTTTCACTTCCAGTTCCAGATGTTGTTGGAACCGCGATAAGAGGCTTTAAGGGTCCAGGAACCTTTAAGCCTTTACCCAAGGGTTGCGCAAAATAGTCTAGAAAGTCTGCAGGATATGTTGTATAAAGGTTTATTGCTTTAGCTGTATCTATTGCACTCCCACCACCCAAACCAATAAAACAATCATAGGATTTTTTCTTTGCAAAATCTATACCTTTCAGAATAGAATTGTGGGATGGTTCGGGTTCAACACCATCCCAAACATCCACTGCAATGTTTTTGTCTTGTAAACTGGAAGCAGCTTCTTCAACAACCTTAGTATTTTCTTTCAAAAAACTGTCTGTAACAATTAAAGCATTTTTTACGCCAAGTTTAGAAGCATCATATCCTATTTCCTTCAAAACACCTAATCCAAACTTTATTGGAACAGACCTAAACCAGAAAGCATAATCTATGGGCAGACTAGAGGCAAGCATAATAGCTCAACGTATATTTGGAAAAGATAAATATAAAGTCTTAGATATTGAGTTAGATTCTGTTTTAAGAGGAAATTAAACTAATTTCCATCATAGAGAACTACTCCTTCCTTTAAAACGTTCAATATGAAAGGATTTTCTTCCTCAACCATTTTACTAAATTCTTCTTCAGTATATCCAAAGGGTTCTATAGGAAGATTCTGATAATTAAGTTCAAGCAAAACTTTAATCCTATCAAGAAAACTTACGCTCCAATCACATATTACAATCAAATCTATGTCAGAGCCCTCATTAAAGTCACCTCTAGCAAAGGAGCCGAAAAGAATGACCTTTTTCGGCTTTAACCTTTCAACAAGAACAGCCTTATACCTTTCTATACTTTCAAACAATTCTTTACTTCTACTAATATCGACTCTGCGTAACTTACACATTTTTCAGCCACCTCACTCGTATAGTACCTGTAGGGTGCACCTGAAGGATAAGCATTTGGATACCTTGAACCAATATAATGCCTATCCAATTCTCTAGCAAAATCCATGAACACATTAAATCTTGCATCAAACTTTGAAGCTTCACCAACTAAATCTAGAACAGAATGCGTTATTAAAGCCCTAAAACCCTTAGAGTAAAGAAAACCTTTAAGAGCCTTTTCAGCAGCCTGCTGCGAAAAAAAGGACGAAGCATAATAGTTACCGTCCTTAATACAATCTTTAGCTGTTTTAAGGTCAGCTTCAGCCTGGTCAACCCACCTTAGCCCTTCAATTAGATTCCTATCCATAAAAATCATCTATGAAAAAATTTAGCCAAAATCTTCTATTTAAATTTTCAAGGCAAAAGATTTAAAGTCTTATAATAAAGGTTATGATTGGGCTCGTAGCTCAGCATGGATAGAGCGGCAGCCTCCTAAGCTGTAGGTCGGGGGTTCAAATCCCCTCGGGCCCGCCATCTTTCCAATAATTTTGTAAGCTAAAACTCTATAAGCATATATACACAATATTTTGGATATATATTTGATGGAACTTGGAAAAACGTAAATTAATACGTCTTGGAAGATCCACACTAGTTATTTCTCTACCTTCGGGGTGGGTTAAGACTAATGGGTTAGGGGTGGGTGACATAGTTAATTTAGAAGTCCAAAATGATGGTGCACTTTTACTTTATCCTAGTGAAACTAAAATTTTTAGGGATAGTGAAATAACAGTTTATGTTGACCAATTTGAGAAAGACAGTGAAATTGCTAGAGAGATATTATCTTACTATTTAAATGGATATAATACTATAAAGGTTGTTGCAAGTAAGGTTCTTACTGTTAGGCAGCAAAGGTTAGTGCGACAGCTTGCTCAAAAACTTTACATGAATATTATTAGTGCTACTTCAAATGAGATGGTAATGCAAAGTCTACTAGATCTTTCAAAAATACCTTTGGATACAAGCTTGACAAGAATGCATACTATAGCATATTCTATGTTCTCTGACCTTGTTAAAGCTTTAGAAAACTATGACCACGACCTAGCTGTAGCAATCATTTCATTGGATGATGAAGTGGATAACTTTTCATATCTTCTATTAAGACTTATTAGGACAATGTTAACATATTCGAGAATATATGAGCAGTTCAAGATTTCGAGGAACAGTTGCTTAGATGGGCTTATAGTAGTGCAGAATATAGAATATATTGCAGACAACATTGTCAATGTAGCCCAGATAATTTTAGGTATAATTGAGGAAAAAAAGAAATTTCCAAAAGAACTTTTAGAACTTCTAAAAAAGCTGTGTGAGGAAAGTATAAGATATTATGATGAAGCCTTTAAGGCATATATTACAGTTGACAGTGAACTTTCAAATAAAATCTTGGAAAGACGTACAATATTTAATGAGATAAATTCAAGAATACTTGAGAGTCTAATTAAACAGCAGGATCCCGTAATAGTTTGTGCAACATGCACCATAAACAGTAATATTCAAGCAATAATAGCTAGTTCTTCAAGAATAGCTGAAGCAGCAATAAATAGATATGCTATAACAAAAAAATAGTATATTTACGTATATAATTTTATACAGTATTTTATATTTATATACAGTTTATATTAGTATAATGGCAAAAAATATATACTCAAGCATGGCATCTGATGGATAATAACATAATAAGAGGCGGAAAGGTTGACAACTTCGACAAGTTTAGATAAAAGGTTAATTTTAGTGGATAAAGCAATAACCACCTACGGAAACAGAAAAGATGCACTACTGGAAATTCTTCATATAGCACATAATGTATACGGATATCTTGACAAAAAGATACTTTTACACATTTCGGAAAAATTAAATATTCCCCCAAGCCAAGTTTATGGAGTTGCAACTTTCTACAACTATTTTAAGTTAAAAAAACCTGGCTCTCATGCAATAACCTTTTGCCTTGGAACTGCATGTTATGTTAAAGGCGCGGAAGAAATACTTTCAGCATTAGAAAAGGAGTTTAATATTAGAAGAGGGGAAACATCTGCTGACGGGAAAATTTCTGTATTTGCTACACGATGTGTTGGAGCCTGTGCAATGGCCCCAAATGTTATAGTTGATGATGAGATGATAGGTAAGGCTACAAAGGAACAAGTTCTAGAAAAAGTAAGAAAGCTTTTGGAGGGGGAAAGGAGTGAAACCTGAAGAGATCCAAAAGATTGCTGAGACTGAACATGACCTTAGAATGGCATACAAGTACCGTATTAATGTTTGCTGTTCAAGTGGATGCCTTCCCTTTGGAGCGCAAAAGCTTTTGAAAGCTTTTGAGGATGCTGTAAAGGAACTTGGCCTAGAAAAAGTCTGTAAGGTTGCGAGGACAGGGTGTGTTGGAACATGTTCCGTTGCGCCAGTGGTTCTAATTGACCCAGGAAACCATCTTTATCAGAATGTCAAACCCGAAGATGTAAAAAAGATTGTTCAAGAACATATTATTAACGGACGAGTTCTAGAGGAGTGTGTTTATAAAAATGAAGCATATTTTAGTAAACAGTATAGGCTTATATTAAGGAATGCTGGAAAAATTGACCCTCTAAGAATAGAAGATTATATTGCAGTTGGAGGGTATTCGGCGTTAGCGAAGGCCCTAACACATATGACGCCAGAACAAGTAATTTATGAAATAAGTTTAAGCGGCCTTAGAGGACGTGGTGGTGCAGGATTTCCTACAGGACAAAAATGGAATTTTGTGGCAAAATCGACTGCAAAACCAAAATATGTTGTAGCGAACTTGGACGAAGGAGACCCAGGAGTATTTGCAAACCGTACACTTGCAGAGGCAGACCCTCATGCAATAGTCGAAGGAATGGTGATTGCAGCATACGCTGTGGGAGCAGAGAAAGGATTTATCTACATTAGAAGCGAATATCCTCTCGCAATCCAGACTTTAAAGAAGGCGATTGAGCAAGCTAAATCATATGGACTTCTAGGAAACAATATTCTTGGGTCAACACTGAATTTTGACATAGAGCTGAGACTTGGAGCGGGAGCATTTGTTGCAGGAGAAGAGACAGCAATACTTTCTTCTATAGAAGGGCTCAGGGCGACACCAAGACCTAGACCACCATATCCTGCCGTTTCAGGACTCTGGGGTAAGCCTACATTGGTAAATAATGTTGAAACCCTAGCTAATGTTCCATTGATAATATTAAATGGTGGAGCATGGTTTTCTAAGATAGGTACACCAAAGTGCACAGGAACAAAATGCTTCTCCTTAACTGGTAAGGTAAAGAATCCTGGCCTCATAGAGGTGCCGATGGGTATAACGTTAAAGGAGATTGTTTATGAAATTGGTGGAGGTGTACCGGAAGGCAGAAAGTTTAAGGCGGTTCTAGTAGGTGGACCCTCCGGAGGATGCCTTCCTGAGAACATGCTTTCTCTTCCAATAGACTATGAATCACTTACCCAAGCTGGAGCGATAATGGGTTCAGGAGGAATTGTTGTAATAGATGATGAATCATGCATTGTAGATACAGCACGATTTTTCATAGACTTTTGTATGGATGAATCATGTGGAAAATGTGTGCCATGCCGGGCTGGAATACCTAAAGTTAAAGAGATCTTGGACAAGATTATGACAGGAGAAGGAAAAGTAGAAGATCTTAATGTTTTGGAGGATCTCAGCTATCTTATTAGAGATGCAAGTTTATGCGGCTTAGGCCAGACAGCACCAAACCCAGTACTAACAACTTTAAAATATTTCAAACAAGAGTATCTTACACACATTGTTGAAAGGAAATGCCCGGCTGGGAAATGTGTTCTTAAAAAAGTGGAGGTTATAAAAGAATGAGTGAAAGAATTGTTAAGCTTATAATTGATGGTAAAGAAGTTTTTGCAAAACCAACAGACACGATATTGAAGGCTGCAACAGACAATGGAATATATATTCCAACACTATGCTACCTTGAAGGTCTTACACCACATGGAGGATGCAGACTTTGTGTTGTTGAAGTAAAAGGCAACCCCAAACTTATGACATCATGCACAACACCAGTAAGCAATAATATGGAGATAACAACAAATTCGCCGAAATTGGTTAAATATCGCAAACAGATAATAGAGCTTTTATTAAGTGAAAGAATACACACATGCTCAGTATGTGTTGCAAATGGAAACTGTGAACTCCAAGAACTTGCATCAAAATTTGGAGTAGACCATACAAGCGTTTCAAGAAACTGGGAACGTTTTGAACTCGACATGTCACATGAACGATTTGTTTTAGACCATAACAGGTGCATATTATGTACAAGATGCATTAGAGTATGTGATGAGATAGAAGGCGTTCACACACTTGACATAAAAAAGAGGGGAAAGGATTCAATGATCATTGTAGACCTAGATGAACCATGGGCGGCATCCTATTCATGTACAGAATGTGGAAAATGTTCGGCAGTATGCCCAGTTGGAGCCATATACATTAAGGGAAAACACTTGTCTGAAACAAAGAAAAAGGAGCTTCCAGAATTCATTGTTAGAAGAAGAAGCAGGTGATATGTTGATAAAGGCTAAGGTTGCGACAGTTTGGTTAAGTGGATGCTCAGGCTGTCACATGTCATTCCTTGACCAGGACGAGAAGCTTATAGAATTGTCTAAAAAAATAGAGCTGGTATATAGTCCGATAGTCGACATTAAAGAGTTTCCAGAGAATGTGGACATAACATTTGTTGAAGGAGCTGTGGCAAACGATGAA
>CALHLD010000009.1 GCA_938034445.1 uncultured archaeon
CTGAAAAGAAGGCATCAACTCCACAAATATACAAGAGCAAAATACCTAAGAAAGTTCGCCAACGACACGATGACAAGCGAAAGGCTAAACATTCCGGAAAGCGTTGCAGACTTCATTCAGGGCAGGGTTCCAAAAAGCATAGGAGCCAAACATTACATGCAGCTAAAGCGTAAAGCAGACCAGTTCTACCCAAGATATGCAGAATACATAACAGAATTAAGGCGAAAAGCAGGAATAATAGCCTAAACCCTAATCTCTTTTTACTTAAAGGTTTCAGCAGAAGCTTCCCAGCTATATACTTTAGGAACTTATTCCTACAATATCAAAGTGTTATAGGATTGGCTTACGTTTCATTTTATTGACTTTTATCGCGAAGCATTTTGAGCAAACTCCATTGTATCGTTCCAATTCCCATGATGACGCTTCACGACCACAATATATGCATCTTTTTCTTCTCATGTCCAACATCTTATGCTCGATTCGCCTAATTGGTGTTATTTTTGCGTAACTCAGGCCGCTTCTTAAACGAGAATCTTTCAGAACTTAACACTCTGTAACACGTTTTATTTTCTGGATTTTCCAATATTTTTGAATATTTTCTTATAGACTGTGTGGATATTCCAAAGGCTTTTGCTATTTGTTTTTGTGTCAATGCTTCTTTCCTTACTTTACACGCAGTATAAAGAGAAGTCGCTGCAATGACTCGTGGGTTTTTTCCATGAATAGACTTTTTTAGAAAGTCGACAAATGATAGCGCACTTTTCACGGTTTCTTTTGATACAGGTAAATGCTGGGAATACTTTAGCACATAATCTTTCGCTCCTAATATTGGTATAGTTAATCTTAAATGGTTTAGAATATCACGATAAATAACTGATATTTTCCTTGGATGTAACCCGTATTTTTCAGAAAACTCTTTGACTGTATCGGAAATTCCCATAGCCCTATAAGCTATGAATAACGAAGCAAAAGCAACATTTTTAGTTGATCTGCCTCTTAATAATCTTTTTTTCTTCGCTTCCAAAAAAATTTGTTGCGCTCTCTCTATTATTGTTTTATTTATATTGTATTTTAACCCCGCCTCTATGAGTATGTGTTGTCCAAAGCGAGTCGCCTGTTCATATCGACCTCTTGGAATGGGAAGCTCTTTAATCGCCGTTTTTACTTCTTTAAGTTTTCTATCCAACTCATTTTTTACTTTCGGGGATAACCCAGCATGCAAACGAATTTCATTCAGTGTTTCCTCTGTAAGGTATCTAAAATTCCAAACCCCTTTACTTGTTAACCGTTGCAAGCTCCTATCCGTTTCTATATTACTTGGATCAACATGATTTGCATAAGGTATGAAGTTATCGAACCAGTAATAATAAATGTTGTTTTCTTTTGTCATTTTATTTATAGCAGCTTCACCTATTATTTTCCTTTTAAGTGAATGATAGATGAGTAGCGGAACACCAGATATCCTGAAAATGTATATGTAACGCGTAGAGTGAAAGTATCGGATTTGTCCGGAAAGAACACTCCTTAACCATTTATCATATTCTGGCATATCACATTGATCGAGCGGTTTTGAACAACGTCTTGAACCAGTTTTAAAAAATGGGCAGACAGAGCCTCTGGCAAGAGCGCTACATGGATGATACTTAACTAAAACACCAACTATGGTTTTGGGCATCATATAATAATTGAGACGGGGTCCCTTTTTTATTTTATCATTTGGCGAAAAAGCTATTTATTAAGTAAATCTTAAATTAAATTTATCGATTAATTATAATTTTTTACATTGTGAGCTATGCCACACATAATAAGCGTAGATGATAAATCAACATTTTTACAATTTCTAAGTGAAGGATATATAGGCGTCCGGCTTCCTCAAAAATACTATAGAGATATAAAAGAAGGGGCTCTTAGCGTAAAAAAATTAAACGCTTTGCTTGCTACCATCTACGATATATTTGCCGATCTGAAAAGAGTAAAGGTTGATGATGAGATTTTTATACATGTAAAGGGCGAACAAAAGATTTTTGGCGTCTTTAGAGCTAGTAGCATATTTTTAGAAAGTCCGGATATTCCTGAAGAATATAGAAGTAATAATCTACTAAAAGAAAAGTTAGTTAATAAAAAGCTGTCTCCATTATCTAAAAGTGACTTTCTTTGGCAAATCTCAATTAAGTCTGATGAGAGCCTCTATTTTGATGAAGGTTTTGATGCAAATGAAGTTTTTAAGTTAAAAGATCTTTGTAAAGGCATATGGACTATTCCAGAAAGATGGAAGTATGAAGATAAAGAAAAAACTGTCAGGCCACTATTACCTGATGAAGGGGAAAAATTAATTGAACTACTCCGAAAGAATAATCCAAAGGGACCTTCTAATTCAAGCGTATTTCCAAAAAATATGTCAAATTTTAAAAAAATAGAATTGCCTTTAGCTCCTATTAATGGTATCGTTAGAGATGAAAAATTGATGGAAGCGTGGATTATGGCTAACGCCATCAAGCCAGAGGATTTAAAGGCGCATGAAAATATTAAAAATATCTTTGGAGACTTTAGCTTCATTGGTAATACTATTCGCTCTTTCTATATAAAGTTCATGGATGTCTTTGGTTACATGGAAAAGAACAATTGTAGAACATATAAGATCATAGAGCTAAAAACTAAGGAAGCATCTCTTGAACACATCAGGCAGCTTGTCAAGTATGTAACCTGGATAGCAGAGTTTTTATGCGGTAACGATTTAAATAAAGTTTATGGCTTTTTATGTGCAAAGGAATTCCCAAATACTGTTTTAAATTTTTTAAATGAACACAGATTAATGAATTTGGAACTCGTTAGATACGCGCCGTCTGATAAACGCCTAATCTTTCAAAAATTTACTCCCAACTCTGAACTTTCAACATTTTTTAGAAATTGATTTTGTCGAAAATTATTTTACCGGTTCCACATCTATAAACTGTGAGCGAAATGAAATTTAAACTTAAAAATGAGGAGCTGAGGGATGAACTAATTGGCGAGTCGAAGATCTTTCCCACATATGTTTCTCCTATTTTAAATTTGGCAAATCGCTTCTCTGGTGCCACACGACCTGAAGTTGTTGGGCAGATGAGTGAGTTAATTCAAAAATGTCCTTACAAGACTTTTGAAGGCTGGAAAAAATGGTATTTAAGCGTGATGCCAAATGCTATAGACAAGGCGACAGAAAAAATTGTTAGCAAATTAAGAGAATTTGAGAATGTTATGAGAAAAATTGATGAAAACATAGTAAGGGATTGGGTTGAAGATCTGGTATTAGTTAAAACTTTTATTGGGCTTCGATTTCAAGAGGCTATCTTAAAAAGGGTTGCTGCTTCTTTAGGGAAAGAGTATAGATTAGCAACTCCTGAAGAAGAGTCAAAAGGCATTGACGGTTTCATTGGAGAGGAGCCGGTTTCAATTAAACCGAGCACTTATAAAGTTGAAAAGGGCCGTTTATTGGAAACTATACGTGCAAAGATAATTTATTATGAAAAAACCGAAGATGGAATAGAGTTTGAATTTTAGATGTCATTTCCCTTTTTCAACGTAATATTTGCCTTTTCCATCCCTACGAATTATTAAAATATCATTAACTTCAAAGTCCTTTAATGCTCCTGCCGACACGTATATTCGCCATAAATCATCAATCCTTCTTTCATACAAATTTTTTCCCGAAATGTTTATTATAAAACGCTTCCCTTTAACTGCAGCGAAGAAGTCACGCTCTTTCGGTGAAAGCCCGATATAACCGTATTTCTTTTCCCATTCTTTTAGCTTATGTTCTATTCTGTCAGTTTTTTTGTCCATGAGCACACCTTATTTCATTTTTCCCTTGAAACTAATATATCTCTTTTTTGATGCGACTTTCCTTCAGTATGAACTCGACCTTTAAACGTTTAGGTTCCAGTAGTGTTTCCTGATAGCCTATTCTCTTTTTTATTATTTTAAGCAGTTTTTCGTCAATTTCGTATCCAATGCTGTTTCTATATAGATTCATTGCAACTTTAGTGGTAGTGCCTGTCCCCAAAAAAGGGTCTAAAACAGTATCGCCCACTATTGAAAACATTCTGATCAGTCTATAGACTATCTCTTCTGGGTAAGCTGCTACTCTCCTATCAATTTCGTCACTTTCCTGTTTAATGCCTTTAATATCCCATATTTGAGAGAACCATAGATCTCTTTCATCCTTTGTGTAGTAACTAATATACCTATACGGGTCTTTTGGACTAAACCTGCGCAAATTGCCTTTTCTAAAAATTAAAATATACTCGCAGTCTAACGTAACGTACGCGTTAGTCGGTAAAAATCCAGAGCCGAGAAAAGCATTTGGCTTTGTAGTAGGCTTTTTCCAGAGAATATAAGGCAGCGTTATAAGTCCAAGCCTCTCAAATTCTTCAATAATTCTTGAATGATTAGGGAAAAGTCTAAAGATGCCGTCAACTTTTCTTAAGGCATCTCCTATATTTATACAAGCTATGCCACCGTCTATTAAAACACGTTTGCATTCTTTCCAAACTTCGCTAAGGTAATTATGCATGTCATCAAAGGTTTTACAACCTAAATTTCTGAACAAGTCATCCCAAATTTCTATCATTGGATAGGGCGGTGATGTAACTATAAGATGCACGCTGTTATCCTCAACTTCGTCCATCTGTCTACTATCACCAATCACTATTTTATGTTGAGTCTTTGGGAGTTCTATTCCTCTTGACTTTGAAATCTCTGACAACACACGCTCCGGATAAAGGGAATTTTTAGCACTCATCTGTTTTCACCTTCTCGAGAAGAAAATTTATCGCATCATTTATCGTTACTCTTCTCTTTTGTTTCATCTGCAGCACTCCAATGAGCCTCATCAGTTCCTTGTAATTTTCATCGCTGATTTTAATGTGCTTGGTCATTTTGCTCACTAATGTCCATAGTGATATATTTTTCACCTTTATTTAAAAATTTTGCTCTTCGCCCGGGTTAGTTGTCTTCCATAAGAATTTGGTTCATATGTTTTTATCCAAAGACGTCTCTTTATCAATCTGCGCTTCCATCTCTTTCTTTTTTACTCTACTGACAACATGAATACCACATTAACAAAGTTTAAATGGGGTAAAATGTAAGAATTGCACATGTTAGGCAAAAATGCTTGTTTGGCATTTTTATGCTGGGTCCTGACAATAACATCATTTCTGGGAACAGTATAACGAACTGCGCACTGGGCATTCAGCTCGCGGGTTCTTCTTACAATTATGTTTCTGGAAACACGTTTTCAAATAGTGGGTTGTATGTAGCACAATCTTATGGTAATGTTGTTGTGGATAATTTGGTTAATGGTAAGCCGCTTGTATACTTGGAGGGGGCATCAGACCTTAAAGTCGAGGATGCCGGACAAGTAATACTAATAAGATGCAACAATATACGAGTTGAAGACTTAAACGTCTCAAACACATCGGTAGGCATAGAACTGTGGCAAACAAACAACACCATAATCTCAAGAAACAAAATAAAAAACAACACATATGGCATCCTTATTTGGGACTCTAACTATAACGTCTTTTCCGGAAACGACGTAATAAGCAACGGTATTGCGATTTTTCTTAGGGATTCTTCTAACTATAATGTCTTCTCTAAAAACAACATAACAAGCAACGAGTATGGTATCCTCATGCGGGGAGTTTTGATGGTACCCCATGGCAATGCTTTTTGGCATAACAATTTCATAAACAACGCTCAACAAGTTTATGCAACGGCGTGGAAACGAAATGTTTGGGATGATGGTTATCCTTTTGGTGGGAACTATTGGAGCGATTATAGTGGCGTAGATGAGAAAAGCGGACCTAATCAGGACAAGCTTGGAAGTGATGGTATAGGTGACACGCCATATGTTATCGACGAATACAGTTGCAACATAGATAGATATCCCTTAATGGGTTTGTTTGGAGGGTTAACGTTACAGGGAGGGAACGCGACAGCCTTCCCGTCATCAAATGTCTGCTTAATTTTTGAAAATGTAACCGCGGAGGGGTTAACAACTGTCGACGTAACGGATGTTGGTCCTAAACCTCCACGCGGTTTCAAACTGGCTGAAAAATATTATGATATAAAAACCACCGCTAATTATTCTGGAACCATTAGGATCAGGATTGTTTATGACGATTCTAACATGACTTTGGAGGAGGAAAGTAGCCTTCGCTTGATGCAGTGGGATGAAACACTACAGCAATGGATAGACATAACAACATCTTTGGATATAGAAAATAACGTCATCTTCGGCGAAACTTCCCACCTATCTATATTTGCAATAGTAACACCCCTGTATGCTCCCCCAATGGTCACTGCAAGCATAGACATTGACCCTGACACCTTGAACTTAGGGAGTAAGGGTGAATGGATAACAGCCTATATAGAGCTTCCAGAGGGCTACGATGTCAGCGACATTAACGTTTCCTCGATATTGTTAAATGAAACTATTGCCGCAGAGTTGAAGCCTATTGAAATCGGAGACTATGATGGTGATGGCGTTTCTGATTTAATGGTTAAATTCAGCAGAGCTGCGGTCACATCCTACATACTTGCAAACGTCGATATGGCAAAACTTATCGAAGAAAGATTCATGGCCATAACATTAACCATAACCGGCTATCTTAATGATGGAACACCTTTCCAAGGAAGCGCAACAATCAAAATAATCTTGCCAATGCCAAGATGCGGAAGATTCATCCAATATTTATAACTCAAACATCCCTTATTTTTCTGGTTTAACCCCTTTCAGCTGTGGACTTTCTCCGTTATTAGGCTTAACTTTTCAGCATATTGTAGGAATGCTATGCGTAGGGTTTCGCTTTCGCTCTGCCCAAGCTTCCGACATATTCTATCCAACAGCTCTTTGTGTTGTGGGCTTAAAACAACCCTAACAATATATTTTTTTGCCACCTTTTGACCATCCCATTGTATAATTCAATTTATTTTTTGAAACATATATTTGTTTAGGGCAGAGCAGCGGAAAAGGGCGGGTTTGCTCTGCCCTGGGAAGAAACCGACCAGTATATTCGCAGTGGGCATCGCAGCCCAGAGGATTTTGAACCGGACAGTTTTCGAACTATAACGCTTAGCGAGGAGAAAGGCATTAAAGCCGTTATAGGGAAACTTAAGGGCGAGGATAAAACAACCATTCAAAGCTACCTTTTTGATAAGGGTAAAGGTTGGAATCTTGAAAAAGCCAAAGACTGGTTTGAAAAGCACAATCGCGAAGCCTTTGTAAAAAGCCACTTTGCAGCCGTCATGCCCTTCCATGTATTGGAGAAAATTGTTGACAAACCTTTGAGGATTCGGGGTGTAGCCCTCACCGCCGGCATGAGCCGAAACCTGAACATTTACGTTCCAGAGGAGTTGGAAGCCTTCGCCGGCAAGCTTGTCAACGCTCCCGTTTACATTGAGCATGTCAGAGCTTCAAACGCGGTTGGCAAAGTTACAA